>JANQJB010000144.1 GCA_028281865.1 Marinagarivorans sp. | reverse complement strand
GGAAAAAATTTGCAGCAGCTCTGCAAGCTAGGCACACAAGAAAAGCAGTTGTTGGCAATGGCGCTTAAGCGTTTCAATATTTCGGGCCGTGCGTATGATCGAATTTTGCGTGTTGCGCGGACACTTGCAGATATGAGTGGGTCGCACATGATTAATACCCAGCACTTAACCGAGGCGCTCAGTTACCGCTCTCTTGACCGACCCATTACGACATCATAATAAACCCGGCGCATAATGTGTTAGGCAGCAAAGCACAGCTACTTTTTCATCGACACTAATTTAATTGGCACCCAGTATTCGATCCATTTTAGAATATCGCCACCTAAATCAAGGATTAAATAGTGATGCTGAAACAAACGCTTTGCTGCCTTACTGTATTTTTTTTATTTCTCTCCGCCACCGGCCTAGCTGACGATAACGTTCACAAATTGAGCAAAAAAGAAGCGGTGGAACTGCAGGAGAGACTGCTCTTTGCCGGTTTTCCTGCAGCTGACGTTGAAGGCAAAATCGATGAGTACACGTTGGCGGCCGCCCGCGTTTACAAAAGACAGCCCTCAATTCAGATAGATGACCTGCGTTCGGTACTGCAAGAGCTTCAACGAGAGCAAGGTTTAAGCCCCTGGGTCTCAAAGCGAAAACACGATGCATTGAAAGAAGAATTAGAGAATTTGGAAAAGCGCTTAGAACTACTCACTCACGCGGTGAAAATAGAATCTTATGATCGATCCAGCCAGGAGGAGCGCTTAAAAAATACCACGCGTGAATTTATCAGGGAATACCTTCTCTACTTAGGCTCCATAGGAGCGATAATAATCGGTGCTATAGGCAGCATTTCTATTGCCGGATTTCGGCGAAAACTTGAAGACGAATTGAGTAAAAAGACGATCAAGGACCTTAAAACCCACGTCGATAATATCAAAAATGACCAAGAAAAAAGCCATCAACTTCGAGTTGCTGAACTCAACAAACTGAGAGACGACGCGAGCCTAGAAGGTTTGCAGTCCGGCCTTCACTTGGGAGGCAGCTCGACGTATTTTTTCTGGAAGCTTTACGATATTCTCGAAGCAAAACGACAAGAGCTTGGCTCCCAAGCGCTGTCCAAGTCAGATACTGTATTATTGGAAACAGCAAAGGCCGTGACGATTAAGCTTAGCGATGTTTACTTTAATCTCCTTAAAAAGAAGCTATCAGACCCCGAGCTTAAGGACGATGCAAAATCGCAATACAATGACAACTTGGCAAACTGTATTTTCTATTTCGCTAACGCTGAGTCGGAAAAGCAATTGAGCTTGGCCAAACCCGAATGGGGGCCAGTAATCGACCTCGTGTATAACTATTTAAATGGCTATGAGGAGAAAGATCGCGATAATGCCTGGGCGAACTATATGGACTGTGTCATTTACGGTTTATATCGTTTTGGCTTGCGAGATAGCGATACTATTAAATCTATGCATTTGGCAATAGCGCGCTACTTCGATAACGGAAATGACCTACAGGCCCAAAGGAAAAGGTATAGAGGGATAGACTTTACATCTTAGCTAAGTAAGGGTTAAACACCTGTTAAATCGGGGCCTATGATACCGTACACAATACGTCTCCGAGGTAAGTTAACAAAGCATAGTACAAGCTGAAACAGTATAGCAGTCTAACGAAAGCCGCCGTTGTTATCTAGCGCAGCACCATCAATCAAACGCTCATACTGCCAATCGATCACTTAATTATACCTTACTACAATAGGTATTATTATTCTAATTGGTTATAGCTTGAATCAAAACAGAATAGGGCTCCATCACATTGACCTTCGTCACTTTGCTTTGCCAGCAATGACAGCACGCGTGTAGAATTGCGCTCCGCTTTTCTTCCATACTTACCAAATGGGCTGAGATTTACTGTGCCTCTCAACAATCGCCAGAGCGAAGCTGTACGCTATATCGACGGCCCTTGCCTTGTCCTTGCCGGCGCAGGCAGCGGCAAAACCAGCGTTATTACGCAGAAAATCGCGTACCTGATCGAGGAGTGTGGGTACCACGCACGCAATATTGCAGCGGTAACATTTACCAACAAAGCCGCGCGTGAAATGAAAGCACGCGTCGGTAAACTTATCAAAGGGCGGGCATCACATGGCCTGGCCGTATCGACATTTCACACGCTGGGCTTAAATATTATACGCAAGGAAGTCACAAAAATTGGATACAAACCTGGGTTTTCAATTTTCGATGCAGAAGATGCCCGAGCACTATTAAAAGAATTAATGTTGAAGGAAAGCGATTTCGACAACGATATGCTCGACCGCATACAAAATCAAATTTCACAGTGGAAAACTGAATTACAATCGCCAGGACATATACAAAGCCGAGCTGAAAACCAAGTTGAACAAATATTTGCTTTAGTTTATCAGCGCTACAACGAAGCCCTGCAGGCATACAACGCAATCGACTTCGACGACTTAATTCGTTTACCCACAGAATTATTTCAACAGTCTCCAGAAGTGCTTGTGCGTTGGCAAAAACGCATACGCTATCTACTCGTCGACGAATACCAAGACACTAACTCAAGCCAGTATGAACTCGTTAAATTATTGCTCGGTAATCGCAACGGTCTTACAGTAGTTGGCGACGACGATCAAAGTATTTACGCCTGGCGCGGTGCAAAGCCGGAGAATTTGGCTCAGCTGACACATGATTATCCCAATTTGAAGGTCATTAAGCTGGAGCAAAATTACCGCTCTAAAGCACGTATATTAAAAGTCGCGAATGAAATTATAAGCCACAACCCACATGTATTTGAGAAAAAACTGTGGAGTGAACTTGGTGTCGGCGAACTTATTCGTGTTGTCAAATGTGTTAACGAAGACGCAGAGGGAGAACGCGTCGCCAACGAAATTCTGAATCAAAAATTACGCCGCCGGGCACAGTTTAAAGATTTTGCAATTTTATATAGAGGCAACTATCAAGCTCGTCAATTCGAAATTAAATTACAACAAGCACAAATTCCTTATCACATCAGCGGAGGCACGAGTTTTTTTGCTAAAACCGAAATAAAAGACTTAATGGCCTATTTGCGTTTATTAATTAACCCAGATGACGACAATGCATTTTTGCGAATTATCAACACTCCCCGTAGACAAATCGGCACTTCAACTCTGGAGGGCCTAGGTCGCTACGCGACAGAAAATAGCCTAAGCATGCTAGAGGCATGCAATCATCTTGGATTACAAGCTGTACTCAACGAAAAAAGCATCCAGAGGCTACAGCAATTTTATCATTGGTTAGAAGGTGTGAAAAAAAACTGCCACAACAACAATCCCGTTTCCGGAATTCGTGAATTAATTGAGGATATCGACTACGAAGGCTGGTTACATCAAAACGCGAGCTCACCCAAAGTCGCCGAAAAGCGTGTCGAGAATATTTATTACTTGATTGACCAAATTAAGCGTAATATCGAAAATGATTTAGAGGAGGATATGGACGGAGAGGAGCGTTTAAATCAAGCGATTAGCAAAATGATTTTAATCGATATGCTCGATCGCCAAGAGGAGGAAAACGATGAGGATCGTGTAAGCTTAATGACCTTACATGCTTCAAAGGGTTTAGAATTTCCACACGTTTTTATGGTCGGTTTTGAGGAAGAAATTCTCCCACACCGCACGAGCATAGAAGAAAATAATATTGAAGAAGAACGCCGTTTGACCTATGTCGGTATCACCCGCGCAAAAGAAACACTGACAATTACACTCGCGGCATCTCGCAAGCAATATGGAGAGAAAGTCGAAACTTCTCCCAGTCGATTCTTAGAAGAAATCCCAGGCGATGATACCGAAATGGAGGGCTTTGGCAACGCAAGCGAAATCCAAGTTGAAAAAAAGGGTAACGAAACGTTAACAAATTTAAAAATGCTTTTCGACGATTAGGCGTATTAACGCTTTGGTGTCAACCATCGCATCACATTTAAAGTAAATTGAGCATTTTCACTAGCTTGTGGATGACCCATTCCCATTTTAATATTTCGCGTTCGAACAAGTTGTGCGCTAAAGGCCCCCGCTTCTGCAAAAAAAGCAATACGACCCTTTCCATATTTCATGACCGCAGCGGGGCTCCAGCCATCTTCTAAGGTAGCAAGTCCATCTTCACGCGAAAATTTTTTAGCCTTTCCTAACGGGAACTTCAATAAATGTTCGGCAGTTTTTGGTGCTTTAAACGCAGTACCACTGAAAGTCTTATAAAACGAAATAGTGCGACTCTTCGCATCCGTTATTGGGTGACTTAACAAAGTCTCAGTTTCCCTCGAAAAGCGACCAAACCCTGGCAGCATGACGGCTTTTTTTAACAACTCAAAGCCCAAGGCTTCAGCCAGTGCTTCACTACCTACGTCAAAGGGCGGGTGGTCGATAATCAGCAAAAGTGACCCACCTTCATTAACCCAATCTTTTACAGCCTCAATTTCCTCCGACGTAAATGCAGAAACATGCTCTCTGTTGCGACGATTCATCGCATTAGCAATTAACAAGACATCTGTATTTTTCAGTGAGTCAACTGAGAGTGCTTGGGTATTCTTTTCTACTCGATATCCATCAGCCTTCAACAAACCTGCCAACGGAGCATATCGCCCTTCCAAGGTATGAAAATTCCCATGGGCCTCATCAATACGCACAACAGGCGCTCTTTGGTCACCTTCGATAAACCGAGGGTTAACTATATTAGGTTTAAAATCTGGGTCAGCAACCTGAACAGGGCCGTCAATTTTCTCTGCTTTCACCCGAGGCATTATGCGCCCCTTGCAAGCTACAATATCATCAATAACCTTTGCAGATCGACAAACCTTGAACTGTTTTGGAAGACCTGAAAATTCCGCCTCCTCTCCTGGGTTGATAATTTTCTCATCAAACAATTTATGCTTACATGCACTTGTATTATTTGCTCTCAAATCATCTACATTTTTACATTCAACACCAATTATTTTGACATAGCATGTTGGCGAGGTTTTTACACAGGTAAAATAAAACTCATTATCAACATAATTATAACGAGCACTATGACGGATAACCTTGGTGGGAGTTTCGACTTTTTCAGGCTTAGCTTCTTTGATTTCAGAAGCCGTACAAGCCACCAGAGAGAAGAATAAAATAATTGATAGAATTTTCATATTGTTTAATATACATAGATTTTTTAATATTTATTAGCAGCTAAACTACTAGTTAGCTTAACAAGTCTTGTATAGAAAACAACTATCTAATTAAGTTCCCCCAAGCACCGCAGGGTCAACGGAACTCAATCAAAAAAAATCGCGCCATTAAAAGCAATCTTGTGAAAACATCTATTTCGATATTATTACTTTATCCCCCGTTGCAACCGACACTCCAATAATGGATCGATCCCAATTTGTAAACAGTATTTCATTATCTTCGTCAATTGCAAGGCCATCAATGACAACTCTATCGCTAACTTCGTTATGTAATTTTGGTCCTGAGAAAATACTATCTCTGCCCGTTACCACTCTTTCAGAAACGGAATAATCGGGAGGCACTCCAACATTATCATTTAACAGTTCAGGCCAAATATCTTTCAGATCCAATTCGACAATGTGTTCACCAAAATTAGTGACATAAAGTTTTCTCAAACGGGTATTAATAGATAAATCAGACCGTACGTTGTTATCTGTTACAGACTGTGATTTGACTTTTATTACTGCTGCAATACGGTAATCCACAGTGCGATAATCTATAACAAGAATGGAATTATTAAGACTTGACCAAGCAAATAAAAGATAGTTTTCATCATCTACAGCAAGTGCACTAATTTTATATGACGTTAGATCACTATAGCGCTCTCCGCCTGTCTCATCGAGCTTTTGAAATACATGATCACAACGCAAGCGATTATGATCATAACTCATCAAATTACCAAATGTTCTAGCTCCGTTTTGAGCACTTTCTCGACTGCATATACTACTAAAGCCATGAAAGCTTGTGAGAAATAAGCGGCGGCCTCTATAAGCAGAAACAAATTTAGTGTCGTAACCAAAACTTACCAAAGTTTGTTGAGGAATCGCATTGCGATCAACAAATAAAGGATGAGGAACAGGGTCGGGAACGTCGAATAAGAAAATTTTATCTGTTCTTGCCGAGAAAGACCCATAGCGTTTCCCCGGCTGTAATGGTAACAAAGCCGTCCTGTGCAGACGAAGCCCTATATATTCTCTTACGCCATCATCCAGATTGATCTTTACACCCTGGCCTGTAAATAACTCTCGTCGTGAGGAGTCGAAATCTAAACCGCCTCTATTCAGATGAACAGCACTACCATAGCCCACACGATAATTAAAATAATCTTCGGAAATCTCAATTTCATCTACATTGATAATTTGCTGATTTTTAATATCAATATAGCCGAGATAAGAGCCATAATGATCAAACATTTCTAAATCGCCATCAACAAATTGAATTTTATCAATTGAATGTGGTGTTTGTTCAGCGTCAACGATTTTCTGGATACCACCTGTTTTCAAATTGTACTCACGAACTTCTTTACCGCTAGAAGTAACAAAGTAAAATCGATTTTTTTCTTCATCAAAAGCAAAAAGTGGATAAACGCGTGCTTTTTCCTGATAAATGAGTTTCAGGTTTTTTCTGCCTAATTCGTAAGTAAAAATTGCCCCGTTATGGCCATCTTCGAAATAATTTTCTTTCAGAAGATGCAACTTTGCTCCCTCATTGCTCCACAATAGGCTTTTAATTGATCCGCTGGAAAGTGCCCAATCTCCAATATGTGAACCATCAAACGACAATTGTTCAACGTTTTTATTTTGTAAATTCACAATACACACTTGGTAATTATTACTTATCGAAGCATGAATACCATCGCCGGCCAAACGGAAATTCCGTCCACACGAATCGAGTGCACTGTCCTCTATGTAATCAACCCATTCCGTTTTGTCATAGACCTGAATTACATCAGGTAGATCTGGGTTGATTTTAACGCGATAACGCACTCCCGTCTTTTGATCCTCTACTGGTATCGTAGAAGTGCTTTGCGACAAAAGTCCATGATTGCGAATAATACGTTTTGGCAATACTAATATATCGCCAAAGCTGTCCGATACACTCACAAGTAACTCAGTTTTTGGCCCAGCAATATTAACTTTACCCATCCATAAATGTGGCGAAGATTCCTGCCGTTGAAGTTGTACTCCGTTACAAGAAACTTCCACGACAGATTCGCTTGAACCATCTTGCCCTTTCGCGTTTACAATTACCGTGGTTGTTTCAGCATTGCCACCAAGATTTGATTTAGGTGGCGGAAACACAATTTTTGCTGTTGTTTTGGCTTGAGCAAGAATTTCAATAACCAATTCTTTCTCAGTGATTAATCCATCACTGTCTCTAACCGAAATAAGTAGCGGGTAACTGTTATGAGTATAAGGGCGTGGCTCCTGGTAACTTATTTTTTGTTTTGATTCAAGCTTTATACCGCCAGCGATGCGCTTAAACGTAAATAGATTGGCAGCTAAACCATATAAATCTATTTTGGCAATGTTATTTTCCCGATCAGAAATTGGCACAAAAACATTAATTTTCGATTCTTGGAAGCGCAATATGTCGATTTCCATATCGATAACGGGTGGAGTGTTTTCTGGCTTGCTTTCGTTTGCACCATTTTGCAAGCCGCTCTCGATATTAACGTCAATGCCACTACAGGCATTGAGCATAAAAATAAAAAATACTATCAATAATGAGCGCATAAACTCTCCTTATGTTAATCCTATTGGTGTTTAAAAGCCGATTTATTCGTTAAACACCGCTCGGGGATATGTCCTCAATTAGATAAGCCAAAGATTGCACTAGATCTCAATTTGCCAAGTCTCAATCTGATAGTTGGGAACGCTTTGCAAGGAAGTAAAGACAGGCAAAAAAAAAGCCGTGCTCTCAGCACGGCCTTTTTCACGAAAAAAGAAGCGGGATATTATTTCGATTGCGCTAGCATGTAATCAACGGTGGCTTTGATTTCTTCTTCTGAACAGTCGGCACACACCCCTTTAGGCGGCATTCCGTTAAAACCTTTGTAGGCATTCGTGTATAAACCTTCCAAACCTCGGGCTTCAATGCGCGCGTTCCACTCTGCCGCATCACCTGTTTTCGGAGCACCGGCAATACCCATAGCATGGCAGGCTGCGCAACCTGTTTGATAAACCGAATCTGCACTTCGCGCAGCGCCTCCGCTAGCTGCTGCAGGAGCTGATGCGCATGATTCGCCCTCCATACACAACTCACCAATCGGCTTAATGCGCTCCGCAGTGGAGGTTTTGGCATTGATCGCAATCGCAAACAGGCCAGATACCACAACGGCACCGACGACTGCAAAAAGTTTTTGTGAAAGCTTCATATAAGTACCCTCTATGATTTTGATAATGAAATTCTTTTATAGGCGCGCTTTTTATATATACGCGCGTTTAATCAAACGGATGCCGCACAATAATTGTTTCAACCCGATCGGGGCCGGTTGAAATAATGTCGACTCCGGTTTTTACCAATTCTTCCAAGCGGCGAATGTAATTGACTGCCGCTTCTGGCAGCTGATGCAAGTCACGCGCGCCAACCGTCGATTGTTGCCAGCCCGGCATCGTTTCATATATTGGCTTGAGCTCGTCCCAGCCTTTTGCATCAAAAGGTTGTTGTTCTATTTTCTCTCCTGCAGCGTTCTCATAGCCGATGCATATTTTAATTTCGTGCAAGCCGTCGAGGACATCAAGCTTAGTCAAGCAAAGTCCACTAATACTGTTTATCTGCACGGCGTGTCTAACAGCGACCGCGTCAAACCAACCGGTGCGCCGCTTCCGGCCAGTCGTAGCACCAAATTCGTGACCTTTTACACCCAAGTGCTCACCAATTTCACAATCGAGCTCCGTTGGAAAGGGCCCGGCGCCGACACGCGTTGTATAAGCCTTAGTAATCCCTAACACGTAATCCAAGTATAGCGGCCCAAATCCAGACCCGGTGGCGGTTCCGCCGGCTGTTGTATTAGATGATGTTACATACGGATAGGTACCGTGATCTATGTCCAGCAGCGAACCTTGAGCCCCTTCAAATAATATCGGTTTGCCCATTTCGCGAGCGCTATGCAGTATCGAAGTGACATCCGCCATCATGGGTTTTAACTGCTCACCTAACGACAGAGCCTCATCCAGCACAGTCTGATAATCTACTGGGCTCGCACCTAAGAATTGCGTAAGGACAAAATTATGATATTCCATTAAGGAAGAAAGTTTTTCCGCGAAGGCCTGTTCATCCAGCAAATCGCCCAAGCGCAGCCCCCGCCGAGCAACTTTATCCTCATAAGCAGGGCCAATGCCACGCCCAGTAGTGCCAATTTTCTCAACCCCACGCGCTTTTTCGCGCGCTTGATCAAGCGCAACGTGGTAGCGCAATATAAGTGGGCAAGCGGGCGATAGGCGCAGTCGTTCTCGCACAGGTACGCCCTGTGCTTCTAGTTCATCAATTTCTTTCATCAACGCATCGGGGGCCAAAACCACGCCATTGCCGATCAAACAAATAACGCCATCGCGCAAAATACCCGAGGGAATAAGATGCAAAACGGTTTTTTTCCCGTCGATCACCAGGGTGTGACCAGCATTGTGACCACCTTGGAAGCGAGCAACCAAATCGACTTGCTCAGTAAGCAAATCAACAATTTTTCCCTTACCTTCGTCACCCCACTGGGTTCCTAAAATTACAACATTTTTGCCCATTAAAATAACTCGTATTGTCAACCAAAGTTTAGTTATCGAGATTCATACGCAAAGCCAATATTATTTATCGAGGTTATGTCAGCGGCTCCACTACGAAAGCATCGTCTCGCTCAATCAATTTGCGATCGCAATTTTGAAATTCCTTAGGTAATTTTTGGCCGTCAAAGCCTACGATTAAACGCTCGCCTTGTTCGCGCAAATTTTGCACGGTCGACCAAAATTTTAAGTGCTGCGAGAGCGGTGCAAAGATACCGTTACGCATATCGCATCGCGGTTGCCCTAAGCGTTTTAACGCAACAAGGTCAGCGGTAAAACCCGTTGCCGGACGGTTTGAACGCCCAAAAACTTCACCGACGTGATCGTAGCGACCACCGGAGGCAATTTCATTACCGATACCTGCGGCAAAGGCTGCAAAGACAGCACCGGTGTGATAGTGGTAGCCACGTAGTTCGCTCAAATCAAAGTAAAGCTGTGCCTCAGGGTAGCGCTCACCGATAACATCCGCAATATGTTCAAGTTCATCCAGCGCTTTGGCAACATTTGCTGGCGCATCTGCAAATATCGTCCGGGCGGACCCGATGACGTTACTAGCGCCAGATAATTTGGGCAGCTCAGAAAACCATCGTTTGGCCTTAGAGTCGACGACATTAGCTTCAATCCAATCGCGAATATCCGTGATGGCTTTAGCCTGCAATAGATTGAACAGTGTGTTTTCCTGCTCCTGATTTAGACCCGCAGCTTTAGTCAATGTGCGATATATCGCTACGTGGCCCAGGTCGATACACAAATCGGCAAGCTCTGCCTTTTTCAGCGTCTGCAGTAAAAGCGAGATAATCTCAATATCAGCTTCTATACCGGCCTCACCAAAAAGCTCAACACCGACCTGAAAAGGTGTGCGGGTTGCGAGAGCAGATTTCGGCCTGGTATACAAAACATGCCCCGAATAACACAAACGACTGACGCCTTCTCGCTTCAAACTGTGGGCATCCATTCGAGCGGCTTGGGGCGTCATATCAGCATGAATACCCATGCTACGCCCGCTCAATTGATCGACAACCTTGAATGTATTTAAATCGAGATCCTGCCCTAAACCGATTAGCAACGATTCGGTAAATTCCAACATCGGCGGAAATACAAGGTCGTACCCCCAAAGAGAGAAAAGGTCAAGAATCTGGCGGCGCAGGATTTCGATTTGATGCGCCTCGTCTGGCAGAATTTCTTCGACACCATCAGGCAACATCCAGCGTTCAAAATTGTTCATCTTAGGCAGGTTTCATTTTAAACAAAGTTTTATTCAGGAATTTATTTTTGTTAACGATTAAGAACGTACAAAACCCCCGCGCCAACAACCATCGAAATCAAGCCCATGACACGCAGTTGTCTGTCATTTACCAGCGCTAGAGATGCAACTAACTTGCGCCAACGAGCAGGATACAAAAATGGCAGCATTCCCTCGAATATCAACATTAAACAGAGAGCTCTCAAGAAGTCATCCCACATGAACTGATGTGCAATTTGTTAATTCAATGAAAGTTTTGGCTTGCCAGTAAAACGCAACCAGCGTGCCGTTTCCAAGCTTCGTTCCGTATTCGAGCGAGGCTTCTGCTCGGTTTTCAAACAAGCTTTCCCCAAACAAAGGCTGTTGATTGTGCTTCTGACACAAAAAAGCCGGGGCTAACCCGGCGAGCGTATTCTAGCATTTTCTGATGCCTGGGCGAAGACTTTAAACCCAGTTATGACGGCCTTAGAATTTAATTACTCACTTTTCCCATCGGAGTTTTTCATAAAACGGAAGAAATCGCCGTCTGGGTCGACTAGCAATAAGTCCTCTTTGCCCTTAAAGGATTCTTTATAGGCGTTCAAGCTGCGGGAAAACGAGTAGAACTCAGGATTCTTATTAAACGACTCCGCATAAATTTTTGCAGCAGTTGCATCACCCTCACCACGAATAAGCTCTGACTGACGGTAGGCATCGGACTCAATTTCAACTTTCTGCCGATCGGCGCCTGCTCGAATTTTGGTCGCCTCCTCTTGACCCATCGCGCGATGCTCTTTGGCTTCGCGCTCACGCTCAGCGGCCATACGATTAAACACCGGGCCACTGACCTCGCGCGGCAAATCGATAGCCTTGACTCGCACGTCAATCATTTCCACTCCGAGCGCTTCGGCGGTAAAGTTATTGAGATCTCGGGTAATATCCACCATTAATTCATCACGCTCACCACTAACAACCTCTTGCAACGAACGCTGCGCAAACTGGTTACGCAAACCTTCATTGATGCGCTGCGCTAATAATGTTTTTGCGCGCTCTTGGTCACCGTTGGTTGCTGTGTAGTATTTGCTAACATCAACAATGCGCCATTTAGCAAAGGAGTCTACTTGCATGCTTTTCTTTTCTACTGTCAAAAAGCGCTCTGCCGGCGCGTCTAACGTCAAGATTCGCCCATCAAATTTACGCACCTGATCAAAAAACGGCCACTTAAAATACAAGCCCGTCGAAATATCCGCGTTATGCACTTTCCCTAAACGCAATAAAACAGCGCGCTGAAACTCATTGACGATATAAACAGAGTTCACTACAAGAACGCCCGCAATAAAAAGCACTGCCAATAAAAACACCGAACGACCCGAAGCCATATTAACGTCCCCCTCTGGCGCGCGAACTATTACCAACTTCGCGCCTTATTTGCTCAGAAACTTGCTGACGGATAAATTGTTCAAGATCCGTTTGCGAGACACCGCGCTGACTCGCAGCCACAGAACGGCCTGTTTCAACCAATTTATCCAGAGGGAGGTACATCATGTTGTTACCGCCCTCGACATCAACCATAACCTTTGTCGTACGGCTCATGACTTCCTGCATTGCATCGAGATAAAGCCGTTGACGGGTCACCTCAGGAGACAACTCATATTCAGAAAGCAGCAGTTCAAAACGCCGTGCCTCACCTTCGGCCTTGGCGACGACTTCAGCCTTGTAAGCACTGGCTTGCTCAATCATCTGCTGTGCATAACCACGCGACTTAGGAATAATTTCATTGGCATAGGCTTGTGCCTCGTTTTTATAGCGTTCCTCATCCTCGCGCGCTTTAATAACATCGTCAAAAGCATCTTGCACTTCGCGTGGCGGGTTAGAGTCCTCGATATTAACCTTTTCTACACGAATACCTGTAGTGTAATTATCCAAATATTCTTGCAGACGACGTTGCACATCAATCCCTATTTGCGCGCGGCCCTCAGTGAGTACATCGTGCATAGCATTTGAACCGACAACGTGGCGCAGGGCACTGTTGGCCGCTTGGCGCAAACTCACTTCGGGATCTTTTACATTCAACGCAAAATTTCGCGCATCGGCGATTGCGTACTGGGCCGAAAGCTTGATATCGACAATATTGAGATCCTTGGTCAACATTTGCTCATTTGTCGTCCATTCACGCACTTGCGTAACGTTTACCGTAAATACTGTATCAACGAAGGGGGGATTCCAGCGCAGCCCCGGCGGCTTGGTATCAGAATAGGAACCAAAACGTAAAACCACCGCCCGCTCTTGCTCGTTGACGATAGCAAAGCCCTTAAAGATATAAAAGCCGGCAATAACGACCAAGGCGATAATGACAAGGCCCATAATTGAGCCTTTATTATCACCACTGCTGGAGCCGCGGGACCCTCCGCCTCCACCAAAGAGTCGCGTGACCTTATTACCGACGTCTTTCAATATTTCATCAAAGTCAGGAGGGCCATCGTTATTACCTTTACGATTATTTCCCCACGGATCTTTGTCGTTACCACCCGGTTCATTCCAGGCCATAGAAAACTCCAGTGTTTCAATCGAAATAAAAAGAAGTATATGAACGCGATGCTGGCTTAAATCAGAAGGTTATTACCACTTTTTTCCGTTCCGTTTATTCCAGCCCACTGCAACTGATCACCCGCGAAAGATTCGCTCGCGAGGATACGGTTAAAATCCGCTTCTGGCAATCGGATCTTTATCTCTGACGACCCATCATCTAAATATGTTTCACCAACAACCGCTTTTGCCTGATAAAGCCTAGCGCGCAAACGCTCCATACCTGAGGCTATACGCAAACAACCCGAACAGAGCTTTTCACCCAGTAGCTCGGACACCGCGCGGTAAAGCAAATCGAAACCCTGGTTTTTAATTGCCGAAACCCAAACCGCAATGGGTTTGCCATTTTCATCCCGGTCAATGCGCGGTGGCATGTTTTGTAACAAATCGGTTTTGTTGAAAACACATAACTGCTGGATATCGCCGGCACCAATTTCCGTAAGCACTTCCTGAACCTGTTCAACATTTCGCAGGCGCTCTGGGTCAGCAGAATCGACAACATGCAGCAGTAAATCAGCACTCGCTGCCTCTTCTAAAGTGGCGCGAAAGGCTTCCACCAAGCGGTGAGGCAAATGGCTAATAAACCCAACCGTATCCGCAATAATCGCCGGGCCGATATTGGGTACTTCAATACGCCGCATCGTCGGATCCAACGTAGCGAATAGTTGATCTTCAGCATAAACCTCTGATGACGTAAGTGCGTTAAATAGGGTTGACTTACCCGCGTTGGTGTAACCGACAAGGGAAATCGAATCAATGTCGGAGCGCGCCCGCGACCGACGCCCTTGAGCGCGCTGTTTGCGCACTTTTTCCAATCGCTTTTCGATAGTTTTGATCCGGGCACGCAAAAGTCGGCGGTCGGTTTCTAGCTGGGTTTCACCCGGCCCGCGCAAGCCGATCCCGCCTTTTTGTCTCTCCAAATGCGTCCAACCTCGCACTAGGCGTGTCGACATATGGCGCAACTGCGCCAACTCAACCTGTAGCTTGCCCTCATGTGTCCGTGCCCGCTGCGCAAAAATATCGAGAATCAGCCCAGTGCGGTCGAGCACACGGCATTTCAGTTCGTGTTCTAGATTACGCTCTTGACCAGGCGTCAAAGAGTGATTAAAGATCACAAGCTCAGCTTTATTTTCAACGACTAAGGTTTTTAATTCATCCAATTTGCCTGTGCCAATAAAAAACTTGGCATGCGGGCTCGCTCGAGCACCCGACAACAAAGCAATGGGATCTGCGCCTGCTGAAAGGGAGAGTTCTTCGAATTCTCTAGCGTCGTTACTTTGCGATAAGTTTTGAATATCCAGGTGAACCAGTACAGACAGTTCACCTGACTCTGGACGTTCAAAAAACAAATTTTACCTCGTTAATCCCCGGCTTCATTTTCACCTGGATTGTCAGGGTTCAACGCGGGTATGCGCACTGGTCGAGATGGAACAATAGTCGAGATGGCATGCTTATAAACCATTTGACTGACGGTGTTTTTTAGCAAGACGACAAACTGGTCAAACGACTCCACTTGGCCCTGGAGTTTAATACCATTCACCAAGTAGATTGACACGGGTATACGTTCTTTACGCAGTACATTTAAGTAAGGGTCTTGTAAAGAGTGCCCTTTTGACATAGTTATTCTCCTGAGGGAACAAAAAAAAATTTACCAAACAGTGTTGTTATTCGTTATTGAGTAATACTTCATTACCAAGCGCCGTTTGGGCAAAGGTGCCTAAGCATTGACACAAAAAGCAATGAGAGAGTTCACCTACCGATCCTATTATATGGTCATCGGGGTGATAATGTTCAAGGCCTTCCGCAAAATTTCATCAGACCTTAATAATTCTCCTCGCTCATCTTGAGTATAGACCCAGCTCAAACCGTGCCAACTTCTAAGCCAAGTTAATTGCCGTTTGGCGAGCTGGCGCGTAGCCGCGATTCCACGCTCGACCATTGTGTCGTAGTCGACTTCTCCAGCGAGATAATCCCATACCTGTCGATAGCCTACCGCACGAATCGCCGGCAAGTCTGGATTTAGATCATCGCGCTCGTATAATAGTTTAACTTCTTCAACCAATCCCCGATCAAGCATTAATTTGAATCGCTGCTCAATTCGCTGATGCAAAACTTTACGGTCTCGAGGCGCGATCGCCAATTGCACCCAATTATAGTCACCAAGCAAACCCGCGACGCTTTTGTTTTGCCATTCGCTCAACGGAATGCCCGAAAGGCGGTAAACCTCTAATGCACGTGTCAGCCTCTGTGAGTGATTCGGATGAATTCGCGCAGCGCTCTCGGGATCAACTTCTGCCAACAATTTATGAATATAAGGCCAGCCTTTTTCTAACGCGGTATTAACAATTGCCTGACGCACATTTGTTTCGCTCGCCGGCATATCGGAAATACCCTCCAACAACGACTTAAAGTACAGCATTGTCCCGCCAACTAGCAAAGGTATACGTTCGCCTGCAAAAATCGATTGAATTTCTTTGGCTGCGTCTTCGCAAAAATCTTTTGCGGAGTAAGGTTCTGCAGGGTCACGTATATCAATAAGTTTGTGAGGCGCCAGTGCTAATTCTTCCGAACTTGGTTTCGCTGTGCCAATATTCATACCGCGGTATACGAGAGCCGAATCAACACTGATAATATCAGCGGGCAAACAGCGACATAGATCCGCGGCCAAGGCCGTCTTACCCGAAGCGGTCGGGCCCATTATCGCAATAGCCGTTTTTCGGCTCTTATGGTGCATTTAAATTACTGGCCGCGTTTAAAGAGTGCATCCAATTGCGCAATCGAAAATTGCGTCCAAGTGGGGCGCCCATGATTGCATTGACCACTGCGCTCAGTGGCCTCCATATCACGTAATAGTGCATTCATTTCTTGTAGCGTCAATTTTCGATTTGCACGCACACTCGTGTGGCAAGCCATCGTGCCCATAACCTCATTAATTTTTTGCTCTATGCGGGAGCTCATACCATATTCAATAAGATCACTCAGCACATCGCGAACCAGCGACTCAACGTCGGCATGATTTAGCATAACCGGAATCTGACGAACTAAAATAGACTCAGGCCCAGCGCGCGCGAGCTCAAAACCAAGCGAGGTAAAAAGCGTCTGATTGGACTCGGCGTAATTCGCCTCTTTTTCACTTACAGCCAGTGTTTGCGGCACTAAAAGAGGCTGCGATTGAACACCATTTGCAGCATATTGTGTTTTCATTCGTTCATAAGTAATGCGCTCGTGCGCCGCATGCATATCAACGACAACTAAGCCATGCGCGTTTTGCGCCAGGATATATATACCGTGCAACTGACCCAGCGCCAAGCCCAAAGGGGGAACATCGTTTAAACTCTCATCCGAGCTCACTGCTTGTTCTGCACCAGTTAAAGCCGCATAAACCGCTAACTGTTCGTTTACATTTGTCACCGATGTCGGAGTAGGTGAAAAATTTGAATTACCGGGCGAAAAGACATTTGTCGAAGATGCCGAGTCGTGAAAATTAATACTCGCCTGCGAATAACCTTGTACCGCAGAAGGCTCTTCTTCTAGAGCAGATTCGAGTTTTGCTGTTGTTTTTTGTATTTCGGGATTTAAATCTGCAAGCGCATGATGCAGCGAACGAAACAAAAAGTCGTGCACTAATCGGCCATCGCGAAAGCGGACCTCGTGCTTTGTCGGATGAACATTAACATCGACGCTAGCAGGATCGAGCTCGAGATAAAGAACATATGCGGGATGCCGCCCGTGAAACAAAACATCTTGATAAGCTTGGCGCACTGCATGCGTCACTAATTTATCGCGAATGCAGCGACCGTTAACATAAAAGTGTTGTAAGTCGGCCTGACTGCGAGAAAAAGTCGGAAAAGCAACCCAGCCGGATAATTTTAGCCCACTGCGCTCTATATCAATTGACAAGGCATTATTAATAAATTCCGGGCCACAGATTTGCGCCACACGTCGTTCCTGCTCTACGGCAGACGACGCCGGGCGCCACATATGTAACACACGCCCTGCATTTTTTAACGAGAAGCCGACGTCAAAGCGCGACAGCGCAATGCGCTTTAAATTGTCTTCTATTCGATTAAATTCGGTTTTTTCCGTGCGTAAAAATTTACGCCGTGCCGGCGTATTAAAAAATAAATCACGCACCTCCACGGTAGTGCCCTGGGGGTGCGCCGCCGGTACTACGTCAGGCTTCATTTCTCTACCCTCAGCTTTTACGCTCCAAGCACCACCTGCATCAGCGCAATTGCTGGTAAGCGTCAAGCGCGATACAGAAGTTATACTCGCCAGTGCTTCGCCACGAAACCCTAAAGTCTCCACCGCTTCCAAATCGTCAAGGTTAATTATCTTACTTGTCGCGTGTCGAGATAAAGCAAGCGGCAAGTCTTCCTTTTCCAGCCCGCAGCCGTTGTCACGTATTCGGATTAATTTTACGCCCCCAGATTCAACTTCTACATCGAGTTGTGTAGAGCCAGCATCCAAACTATTTTCTAAGAGTTCTTTAACAACTGAAGCAGGCCGTTCAACAACTTCGCCAGCAGCTATTTGGTTCGCAAGACGTGGACTTAGCAGATGAATTTTTGCCATGAATAATTTTTTCTTTAGCTCAGTTCAAACCTGAACCACTTAGCAAATGAAATTGAAAATCAAATAAGTAAAACTTGCTTTAATTTAATCTAAGGCGTCTCAGAATAACACTCATGTTTCTCAGCACCGCGCTAACCCGTTGGAATGCGAATTTTCTGGCCCACACGAATTTTGACACTTTTGAGATTATTGTGTTTTATTATTCTATTAACCGATACTTTGTAACGTTTCGCAATCTCAGACAAAGTATCACCACGCACGATCACATATTCAATATCAGGCTTTGTCATCACCGGTTTTTCACTCGCCGTCGCGCGCGTGGGTGGGTTGCGTGTAAAGTAATTTTTAACCCCGTCAAATATCGCTTTAGCTAAAAAATTACGATAGCTTTGAGTCGCCAGTTTTTTCGCTTCGTATGGATTGGAAATAAAACCTGTTTCCACCAAAATTGATGGAACATCATGTGCTTTTAATACCACAAAGTTTGCCTGCTCAACTTGTTTTTTATGTATACGCGCAATTTTTCCCATTTCCTTTAACACATCTGCACCCACTTCCAAACTGTCACTCATTGTAGCTGTCATAAGTAAATCGTAAATCACACCCATTAACATCGAGTCATCACCATTGACATGACCACCAATTTTATCTGCCTGATTCTCCTTGTCCGCCAGGAATTGAGCCTCTTCACTGGTTGCTCCTTTCTCGGATAATGCATAAACCGACACGCCTCGAGCCGATGGGTGTCTAAAAGCATCCGCGTGGATAGAAATAAATAAGTCCGCTTTTATCTCACGCGCTTTTTCACGCCGCTTACTCAAACCAATATAATAATCTCCGGTGCGAACCATGTATGCGCTATAACCCTCCTGAGCATCAAGCAGTGCTTTTAGCCTCTTTGCAATAGAGAGAACAACTCTTTTCTCATACATTTTATTCGGCCCAACTGCTCCAGGGTCTTCACCACCGTGGCCCGCATCTATTGCTACTAGAATATCGCGTCTAGCTTTTGTCGCCTCCGTAATAATCGGTTTGAGCTTATCAGATTTAGATTTTACGTCTTCCAAATCAATAACTAAGCGATCGAGCTTATTCCCGTGTTTTTTCAATATAAAACTACGCGCTTTTACCTTTTCCCTTAAATCAAAAACGACACGTAAAGTGCCTCCTGCCTGTCGACCATAGCGCACACGTATAATGGGAGTATTGGCTAAATCGACTTGATCGAAGCCTTTTTTGACGTCGCTTTTTGCCAAATCAATAACAATACGATCGGGTTTAGACATCGGGAAAAGCTTGTATTCGACGGGGCCAGATAAATCGAAAACAACGCGCGTATGATCAGGCGCACGCCAGACACGCAATCCGTTTACCTGCGTGGCAAATACTAACTCAGAGGCACTTAGAGCAAATAAAACTAGAGGTAAATAAAATAACCGCCGCAAATTCACAAGCACAGTCCCGCAACGACAAGACTTTTTGTTAAACGAATGATTAAATGAAGTACCTGCCGACGAATGGCTACACCTAGCCGGCATCTGTAACAAAGACAAGCCCAATGTCAAAACAACTCCGTAATAAGCAAAAATATTTTTTTAGGTGGGACAGGCGCCATGTCGATTGCCAATTGGCAACCAAATAACTTAAAAATTCGCGTAGAAGCTTGTTTAATAATACTTTGTTCCACCTACCTTGTTTTCTCACAGAGCACTTAAGGCTTGGTTTGTTCATCACGCTGCGCAGCAGCAAGCAATTGAAACACCTATATAACGCAAAATCTCAGTTGTATTTGCGATTATGTGCCTACGATTCTTCTAAATTTTTAATCACGGCTGAACCCAGATCACTCAAACCCTGTATTTTAGCTAACCGTCCATTTTTAATTACGTCAAACCGAATGACTATATCGGGACGGGGTAAATAGCCGCTGCCCCGTTCCGGCCACTCTATCAGACTCAAGCCCTCTGTTTCAAAGTAATCTCGGATGCCAATAAATTCCAGCTCCTCAGCTTCTCCTAAGCGATACAAATCGAAATGGTTGACCCTGCCCATATCGAACGAATAACTCTCGACAAGCGTATAAGTTGGGCTCTTAACTGCACCTGAATATTCGAATTGAGCCAATACTCCGCGGGCGAAAGTCGTTTTTCCCGCGCCCAAAGTTCCCTCGAGGAAAATAATGCCACGGCCGTTTACCAACTTTGCAATTTTCTTACCTAATGCAACAGTTTCATCCTCATCAGCTAAAACAAAACTCGTTAGAACAGGGTCGCTCATCGTTCTCATACGAAAATACGCTTAGGATAGAAACTCAATGCAGCACCTTGCGTAATGCGGGAATCAATTCACTGGCAAACAAGTGATTTGGTCCCTGAGCAATCACGCAATCAGCTGCCTCACCGTGTGCTGATACCGCGAGTTTCGCTGCCGCTAACGGTGACAAGCCCTGTGCCAACAGCGCGCCTACCACACCGGATAAGATGTCACCAGTTCCCCCAACAGCCATAGCAGGGTTGCCAACATCGGCGAGATACAGCTCCGCCTCATCGGCAATTATCGTACCGGCACCTTTTAAAACAATGATCCCACCATAGCGCGACTGCAATTCGCGTGCGGCTTTGAAGCGATCACTTTGTATGCCATCCGTTGAAGTACCTAATAGCCTTGCAGCTTCACCAGGGTGTGGAGTAAGTATCCACTTGCCGCGATTTTTTCGGCTTTGCAAAGGGCCAGCAAGCAAATTTAACGCATCAGCATCTAGCACCAATGGCAGATCAGTATCGAGACTTTTTTGCAAGAATTGCTCAGACCAAGACGAGCGCCCTAAACCGGGGCCAACCACAAGCACGGACGGTTTATCGAGCAACGGCTCTAAACTTTGCCCTGATTTCACGCCTGCGACCATCAATTCCGGCCGGCAAGCTAATGCGGGCGCAACATGCTCCGGCTGAGTTGCCAAGCCGACCAATCCGCTTCCCGCTGCAAGTGCTGCTTCCGCTGCCATGATGCCCGCACCACCGTAACCAATATCACCACCGACAACTAGCACATGGCCAAACATACCTTTGTGAGCATCTTTTGGTCGCTCTAATTTATTATTGGAAACTGCTGTTTTTCCAATTCGAATAGCATCTGCAGGAATTTGCTCAAAAATATTGTCCGGCACATCTAAGTTATCGTAAAACAAATCTCCTACAAATGCCGGCGCACGCGCAGTTAATAAACCTTGCTTTAAACCAATAAACGTCACCGTAATATCTGCGTTAACCGCTGCTCCCAGCACTACCCCGGTGTCGCCACAAATTCCCGACGGGATATCAACCGCAAGTACTGGAAACCCAACATTATTAACCCATTTAATAGCGCGTTTATAATCGTCGCGAACGCCCCCACTCAAGCCAGTACCCAGCATCGCATCAACAATCACACTGCCATCCGCAACCATTTGTCGATCATTGAAAGGAAGAATCTCAACGTTTTCTTGCTGCGCGAATTGGAAAGCGAGTGCAGCATCGCCTGTAAGCTGTGTGGGGTCGTACAAATGCAATACTTTAACGATTTTTTGTTGTTGGGCCGCCAAACCGGCAATGATATATCCGTCTCCACCGTTATTACCGCCGCCGCATAGGACAACAACAGCTTTGGCCTCGGGCCACGTTTTATTTAAACGGGCATATGCAGCGCGTCCCGCGCGTTTCATCAAAACGATCCCTGGGGTGTCATGCGCTTCGATCACCAGGCGATCAAGAGCGCGAACTTGCTCGCATCGATACAATTTGCTCGGTAACATAGCCCACATCAAACTCTATTTTTACGCCTATCCTGTCAAAGCAAAAAGCCACAACAAGATAAAACCGCGCAGTATACTGGATTCCGACAAAGCTTTCGCTTAGAGGTTTAGACTAAATTGTCCGATTTCGACAGCAAAAAACTAACTGAACAGATTAAAACCTGGGGAAGAGAGCTTGGTTTTCAACAAATTGGCATCACAGATATCGATCTCGGACCACACGAAAGTTATCTCAAGCAATGGCTCAATGCAGGTTATCAGGGTGAAATGACCTGGATGCAAGATCATGGAGAAAAACGCTTTTCCCCGGAAGCTTTGCACCCCGGAACTGTAAGGGTAATTTCCGCACGCATGGATTACTTGCCAGGCGACTCGAAACACATTGCTGTATTAAAAAACTCCGAGCAAGCTTATATCGCGCGCTACGCGCTCGGCCGCGATTACCATAAATTAATTCGCAAACGCCTCGCACAGCTGGCAAAAAAAATTGAAAACACTATCGAAGGATTTGGTCTTACTGCCAATCAACGCCCATTTGTAGACAGTGCACCAGTAATGGAAAGACCACTAGCGGAAAAAGCGGGCTTGGGTTGGGCGGGTAAAAACACACTCATTATTCATGAGAAAGCGGGGAGTTGGTTTTTCCTTGGCGAAATATACACCAATATCCCTCTCGAAATTGATACACCAGCGCAAAAAAATCGCTGCGGTGAGTGCACAGCCTGCTTAAAAGTTTGCCCTACTGACGCGTTTCCCAAACCTTACGTGTTAGATGCTAGGCGCTGTATTTCGTATTTGACCATTGAATTTAAGGGTATTATTCCGGAAGAATTTCGCGGCCCCATTGGCAACCGAATTTTTGGCTGCGATGACTGCCAGGCGATATGCCCTTGGAATAAATACGCAAAGCCTAGTTGCGAAAAAGATTTTACTCCAAGGCACAATCTTGATGCGCCAGATTTACTCTCATTATTTTTGTGGACAGAAAAAGAATTTTTAAAGTTGACAGAGGGGTCCCCGATTCGGCGTGTTGGTTACGAATTTTGGTTGAGAAATTTAGCTGTTGCCCTTGGAAACGCGCCACAATCAGAAAAAATAATAAACGCGCTAAAAATACGTCGTGAACAGGCATCTGACTTAGTACGCGAGCATATCGACTGGGCCATCGCCCAGCAAGAAAACCCAAAGAGAAAAAAAATCAGAAAAATAAAGGCAAAATTACTTTAGCGCGGGCATCTGCGCCAAACGGTAAGAAAACCTCAGCAATACCAAGCCTACAAGTAAAACGAGTGCTGATATATTAAATATTAACTTTAAGCTCACGTCGATATCGATCAACCAACCAAAAACAATGGGTGAAATGGAGGTGGACAACACGAAGGTGGTGCCCGCAGCAGAGCGCACACCGCCAATATTTTCTGTGCCATACACTTCAGCCCACAAAGAACCAATCACTGGACCTGCGGCACCGGCACAAAACCCGAGCAAGATCATCACAAGCGGTAAAACCCAATCTCCCTCTAAGTTGGCGATGGCGAAAAGCGCAAACACTAACGGCAAAGAATAAAAACGCAATAGTTTCACCGCGCCAAAGCGGTCGACCAAAATCCCCGCATATAACATTGCGAACCAATGAACAAAACCGTAAAAAACAAAACAACTGGCCATCCATTCGACTGACCACTGCTTTTCCGATAACAAGAAATCTTGATGAATAAAAATAGCTGTCAGAAAAAAAGGCGAAGCCCATAGTGTCGGCACCGCAAACCAAAAGCGCCTATCAAAAAACAATAATTTGCGACCGTCTCCAATAGAGTTTTTGCTTTTAGAAAAATTGCTCTTGATCTGAGCACCGGTTTTTTTTAATAAATAAAAACACGTAGGTAGCACTATGATCGGCAATGACGCGGCGATTATCCACCAGCTGGCACGCCAACCATAATGCGACATCACAAAAAGCAACATCAGCGGTAAAACAATTTCACCAACCGGAACAGCTGAAGTCGATAAACTTAAGGCTTTGCCGCGATTTTCGTCAAAATAGCGAGCCATCGTAGTATTGCCGGTATGAGGAAAAAGCCCCTGACCAAACATGCGCACAAGCAAAAGTGCCGCGAAGAGATGCCAAGCGTTTTGTACGCTAGACATTGCTAATGAAGCGGCAATCAAACCTGCGATAACAAAAAGAAAAAATTTTCGGATTGGCCATCGGTCGATAAGTACGCCGAAGCCAAACAACATTCCGGCACTGCATAAGGTCGCTGCTGAGTACAGCGAGCCGTAGGCTTGCGATGAAAGATAAAGCTCGTTTTTTAACGCAGCGCCGTAAGCACCGAGAAAGAAAGACTGACCAAAATTACCGCAAAAGACGCAAGTAAAACCAAAGCCCAGCAAAGGCCAGTTATGACGCACGAACAGTAAATAGTTTTTCATTAAAGCTCGGTCGGACTATTCGTCGAAAGCAAAAGAGAAGCAATGAAATTTAAAGTTGAATTAATGTCTTGCGATAGTGCTTTAACTCTTCAATGGAATCTCGGATGTCGTCGAGCGCTAAATGTGTACCCGTTTTCGTAAAGCCCTCCAGTGCTTTAGGCTTCCAGCGCATTGCTAACTCTTTTAATGTGGATACATCGAGATGGCGATAGTGAAAATAACGTTCGAGCGCAGGCATATAGCGAGCGAGAAAGCGACGGTCCTGACAAATTGAGTTACCACACATCGGCGATTTACCTTGAGGCACCCATTTCTGCAAAAAAGCCAGTGTTTCCTGCTCTGCTTGTCTCATACTCGTTTGGCTATCCATAACGCGTTGCGTCAAACCAGACCCTCCGTGCTGCGTGGTATTCCATTCATCCATAGCATCCATCACCTTCTTTGTTTGGTGAATGGCGACCACTGGACCCTCCGCTAGCAGATTCAGGTCTTTGTCTGTCACCACGGTCGCAATTTCAATAATCACGTCACGCTCGGGGACTAAGCCCGTCATTTCAAGGTCGATCCAAATTAGGTTTGTATCACACATTGGCGAATCGCCCTGCTTAGAATCACTCGCCACCAAATCACTCATGGTTTTTCCCCGTAAATTTTTGCTCTAGAATGCAGCCTCCCAGTTTAGCAAGAGCACTTAAATGTTCATAATTCGCTTAATATTTATGCAAACCTTTTTTGCTGTTTTTTTGAGGAATTTGTGTGTCTAGAAGGAAGCTCAGTAAGCAGCAAAAACGGCGCATTTCGGAACGCCAGCGCCAGAGCGAACAAAACGCTAAGCAAAATGCCGAACCAGAATTCGACGAATCATCTCTAGGCCCGGAACAGGGTGGCCAGATTATTACTCATTTTGGCAACCAAGCGGATGTCGAAAATACGGCTGATAAATGTGTCACGCGCTGCCATTTACGCGCAAATATTGGCAATATTGTTGTTGGTGATCGCGTTACTTGGCGCAACCACGGTGACGATGAAGGTGTAGTTATAGCCGTAGACAAACGCGATAGAGAACTTTACCGACCCGACTCTTTCGGCAAGTTGAAACTTGTGGCAGCCAACGTTTCGCGCGTTTGTATTGTCATCGCACCTGAACCCGAACCTTTTGCAAACCTAATTGATCGCTACCTTGTCGCTGCGGAAAATAGTGGCTTGGCTGTCAATTTGGTATTGAACAAAAGTGATCTAATTACTCAAAATCACGATTTTTTTGAAGCCTTGCTATGCAAGTATAAGCAACTCGGCTATAAAAGCTTCGAGACATCTACTGTCACTGGCAATGGTCTAAATCAGTTGGCCGATACTCTAAAAAACGACTGTAGTATCTTTGTCGGCCAATCCGGTGTCGGCAAATCGTCCATTATTCATTATATGCTGCCCAATGAGACGATTAAGATTGGTGAATTATCAGGAGGGGAGAAAAAGGGTCGACACACGACAACCTACGCTCGGCTCTATCATTTCGAGGCAGGTGGAGATTGCATTGATTCACCAGGCATTCGCGAGTTCGGCTTATGGCATTTAAGTGCCAAAGACGTGGAGCATGCCTTTGTAGAATTTCGGCCTTTTATTGGGCAATGCAAATTTCGCGACTGTAAGCACATTAATGAACCGGGTTGTGCGTTGAAAGAAGCATTGGCATCTGGTGATATTCGTGCTGACCGCTTTGAGAGTTTTCGCCAGATCGTTGATTCGCTTGAGCAGGTTCAGATGGTTGATGGAGGTAATTAGCATAGCTAGGTACCTCCGCCGACGGACCGTTTCAAAGGAAAGATCTCTTTTTTGGGCTGTAAAAATCGTGGACGATTTTGACAGAGTCCCCACGGATGGGTTTACGACGGCCCAAAAAAGAGATCTTTCCTTTGAAACTCTGTGCCTAATCCAGACGTTCTTTTTTTTTATTTGACCTGTTAATTTTTGGTATCGACAAAAAACTCATGCATGAACAACTTTTTATCGCTTTGCAGCGATTAACACCACAACATCTGTTATCTAGAGCGATTGGCTACTTGGCCAAAAGCGAAACCCCTTTTATCCGGCAGCAGTTTATTTCTGGGTTTATTAGTAAGTACCAGGTCGACATGAGTGAAGCGGCGGAAAGTGACCCAGAAGCATATACAAATTTTAACGCGTTTTTTACACGAGCTTTAAAGCCAGATGCTCGTCCACTTTGCCCCGAAGGCAATATCGCCTGCCCCGCTGACGGTGCAGTTAGCCAAATTGGTGAAATAAAAGACGGTCAAATCTTCCAAGCAAAAGGTCGCAATTATTCTCTATCCGCACTGGTTGGTGGCAATGACGATTACGCAGCACCTTTTTTAAATGGCAAATTCGCAACAATTTATTTATCCCCGCGAGACTATCACAGGGTTCACATGCCGCTTGCAGGAAAACTTGAGTATATGGTGCACGTTCCAGGCGATCTTTTTTCAGTCAACCAAAGCACAGCGGAGGGGGTGGAAAATCTTTTTGCACGCAACGAACGAGTTGTCTGTGGCTTTGTTACTGACCACGGACCGATGATCATTGTGCTTGTTGGGGCAATGATTGTCGCAAGTATCGAAACAGTATGGGCGGGTCAAATTACACCGCGCACGCGAGAAATTACATATTGGCGTTACCCAACTGCACAACCAAATCTTCAACGAGGCGAAGAAATGGGGCGCTTTTTGCTCGGTTCTACTGCAATTGTACTGTTGCCCCAAAATGCGAAATGGTCAGATACACTTGAGGCGGGAACACCTGTTAAAATGGGACAAGCGTTTGGCAGTATCCAATAAACATTTGCCCTCGTTGGAGCAATTTAATGATCAAGCTCTTCCCTGCGCCAGAAGCCACTAATCTACACCTGAATTGGACATTTTTTACACACGCATTCGGTTTGCTTTTTGTTGCCTGGGATCACCGCGGCGTCTGGCAAATTTCTTTTATTGAATCAACCAACACAACGCCAGAAGTTGAACACGAAAAGTCTGAAGCAAAATATCATTGTCGGAATTGGCAGTATGTCGACGCTGTACCAGCGCAAATTTTAGGTTTGTTTGAAGGAGCCAAGTCGTTTCCTCTTTGCGCAATAGCAACAGACTTTCAGCGAAACGTTTGGGAAGTTGCAATAAGCATTCCGCATGGCGAAACACGCCACTATGAAGAACTCGCTGATGCCTTAAGTAGACCTGACAGTTCGCGTGCTGTCGGCACAGCACTGGGTGCCAACCCCTTTGCTCTGGTAGTACCGTGTCACCGAGTTTTGCGCAAAAGTGGAGAATTAGGTGGTTACAGATGGGGAATAGCACGAAAGCAAACTATTTTGCGGGTTGAAGCAGAAAATCGGGAAAACGCGCTTGCGGTTGCAGTTTAGATAATAAGAAATTAGCGTTTTTTCTTAAAGAAAGAAAATAGTCCACGCCCTTTTTTCGTTCCGCGTTCAAAATACTCATCGCGTATTGCCACAACGTCTATATCGTATATGCCCGGCTCCAAATCGCGTGCAATTTCTATTCGCTCAACTTCCATAGGCGTCGCCTTGCCAGCATCAATTTTTTCTTGGCATTCACGATCGTGAATAGCGAGATCTAAAAATACCTCTTCGTCCAACTGTGCTTTAGTTGCATCGAGTACAACCATTACCTTAGGTTTTAAACGGCGTTCAAAATTTTGTTCGACTACTACCGCCACTTCTCCGGTGTTAAGTTCAACAATGGTACCCGTTGGATACAAACCAATAGCACGGATAAACTCAACCACTAAATCAGATTGAAAATATTCATCGCGCACCTCATACAATTTTGACACGGTACGAGAAGGAGATAGCGGCTGCTTACCGCGAGGGTTTGTCGCCTCATCGTAAAACGTAACAATGCCCGCGATTTTGCCCAATAACGGTATCTTGTCTCCCTTCAGCCCCTCTGGATAGCCACCACCATTGATACGCTCACGATGCGTTTTTACGACGGTGACTACGCGTGGCTGAACACCCGGGAGTTGGCGCAAAATCTCAACGCCAAAATTGACAAACTTCTCGTAATCACGCTGCTCCACCGCAGAGCGCTCGGTGGATGACAGTAGTGCTTTGTCGAGTTTTGTCTTGCCAATGTCTTTAAGCAGAATGCCAGTCGTCAAAGTGTCGAGGTCATTTTTTGAAATACCAATATGCCTACCCAACAATATTCCCCATACTGCGGAACGCACAGAGTGGCTATAAGTATGCTCATCCACTTCTTTCACACGCGTTAACCAGGTAAACGCATCGGGATTTCGAATAACACTACCAACCATGGCGCTGGCGGCACGTTTAGTTTCTTGAATGGATATGTCTTGATGGCCGGTATCGACCTGTTTCATAACCTGGTCGACAGCCGAGTAAACCTGCTGATGCAGTTCACGCGCGCGCTCCGCTTCTTTGCGAATCGGCTCGGTTACTTCATAGGTGTCCTTACGCACTTTTAACGGTGCAACGCCCTTTAAAGCGTTGTTACTGGATGATTTTGAATCAACTTTTGTGCGCAAATGCTTGCTAGCAAGGTCTGAACCTCTCGGCCCAGTATACTGCTTGAGGTTTGCCTGACCTGGCTTCGAGCCTTTTATTACATCGATATAAACGTGATTACAGTGGGCTTTGAGCTGGTGGATTTCCTCCTCTTCACGCACTAAAAAGCCCTGAATCGGAAACGGCGTTTGTGTCCATGGACGATCGAGGCCCGAGACAAACATCCCAATTTCGATTTCGTTGACATTAATCTTTGTTTGTTTAACGCCCAAGGTCAGTTCTCCGTAAACTCACCAAATACATCTCGGTTGTTGTTTCTTCTAATATTTGTTTTTAGCATTGTATGCCTGGCTTGGGGCTACTTCGCACCCTTCCCTCCCCGAATTTTAGAGAAAGACTGCCCGTGTTATTAACATATAATTGCTGAACTCAGGCTGAACTGCCGGCTACATCGCAAAAACTAGAAATTCACGTAAACTGACAAGTTCGGTAACCCTAAGCAACAATATCCACAGCAAAGAGTATAATCCAGGGAAGGGGGATTGCTAATACGACGAGCTAGATTCTAGAGGATGTCTGTACTCATTTCACGCATAAAATCACAACAAGCACATAAAAAGCCCCTCAACTAGCTGAAGCGCTTCATTTTAATAAGTTTTTTATCGCTATCGAAAGACTATTGATGATACGGCGCTGATAATTCGTGAACCGAATTAATAAACACATCGACGTTAGCTGGGTCGATTTTTGGTGTAATACCGTGGCCTAGGTTAAAAATATGCCCACCCCCGCGACCAAATCTCGCAAGAATACGAGCAATTTCCTCCCGAATACGTTCAGGGTTGGCATTGAGAATCGCGGGGTCCATATTACCTTGAAGTGCAACTTTTTCACCGACAAGGGTTCGAGCGTTACCGATATCTGTTGTCCAATCTAAGCCCAAAGCGTGACAACCGGTATCAGCCATAGCATCCAACCACTGCCCCCCACCCTTTGTAAAAAGAATCACCGGTATAGGCCGGCCCTCGCTTTCTTTTTTTAATCCAGCGACGATACGGGCCATTGGGTCCAACGAAAACTGGCGATAGGCGTCGTGAGAGAGAGCGCCACCCCACGTATCAAAAATCTGCACGGCTTGAGCACCTGCGTCAATTTGGGCATTTAGATAATCCGTTACCGAAGCAACCAACTTATTTAATAAAGCCTTCATCATCTCAGGGTCGTTGTAAGCCATGGTTTTAACTTTGCGAAAGTCCTTGCTTGAACCACCTTCCACCATGTAAGTGGCTAGTGTCCATGGACTACCAGAAAAACCAATCAATGGCACACGGCCATTAAGTTCGCGCCGAATGGTCCGGACCGCGTCAGTCACATAGCTGAGATCCTTTAGCGTGTCGACAACGGGTAAGGCTTCGATATCCGCTGCATTTTCAACCACTTTTTTAAATCGCGGCCCTTCACCCTCCTCAAAATACAGACCAAGTCCCATTGCATCCGGGATAGTCAAAATATCAGAAAATAAAATTGCCGCATCTAAGGGGTAACGCTCAAGCGGCTGCAAGGTGACTTCACAAGCAAGCTCAGGGTTTGTGCATAAATCCATAAAGCTGCCTGCCTTCGCGCGAGTTGCCCGATACTCAGGCAAATAGCGACCGGCTTGGCGCATCATCCAAACTGGGGTTACATCTACAGGCTGGCGCATTAACGCGCGCAAAAATCGGTCATTTTTAAGCTCGGCCACAGGGTTAATCTCGCTCTATTTTTATGATTTTTTTAAGTTGTACATCCAGGTTAATGTCACACATCCAAGTAATCGAGAATACCATCAGCCGCTTCTCGCCCTTCCCAAATAGCCGTTACGACCAAATCTGAACCACGCACCATGTCGCCACCAGCAAAGACTTTTGGGTTAGATGTTTGGAATTTATATTGCTGCGCTTCGGGAGCGATTACGCCACCCCAGTCGTTGACAGTGACGCCCTGCTCTTCTAACCACGGCGCAGGGTTCGGGCGAAAACCAAAAGCGATTAGCACTACGTCCGCAGGCAGAATCTCTTCACTTCCTGGAATTGCTTCCGGGCGGCGACGGCCATTGTTATCCGGCTCTCCAAGGCGAGTCGACACGACTTTTACACCTTCAACTTTGTCGCTACCAACAATCTCGATAGGCTGACGATTAAACAAAAATTGCACGCCCTCTTCACGCGCATTTTTTACTTCTCTACGTGAACCCGGCATATTTTCTTCATCGCGACGGTAGGCGCAACTTACACTAGCGGCACCTTGTCGAATTGACGTGCGATTGCAATCCATAGCTGTGTCGCCGCCACCGAGCACAACAACGCGTTTACCATTGACACTAATAAATTCGCTAGGATCTTTTTCAAAGCCAAGGTTGCGATTCACATTGGCAACTAAAAAAGGCAGCGCGTCATAAACGCCCCCAAGATCCTCACCGGGAAAGCCACCTTTCATATAGGTGTAGGTACCCATGCCTAAGAAAACAGCATCGTAATCGGCCACTAAGCTTTCGAAGCTGATATCAGGACCTATCTCAGTGTTAAGCCGAAACTCGATTCCCATTTCTTCAAAGAGCTCGCGTCGCCGGACCATTACAGACTTTTCTAATTTGAACTCTGGTATGCCAAAGGTAAGCAAACCGCCAATTTCAGGATAGCGGTCGAAAACCACTGGCTTTACCCCATTGCGCGCAAGAACATCGGCACAACCCAAACCCGCAGGACCTGCGCCAATAATGGCAACCCGTTTGTCTGTCCAAACAACTTTTGACATGTCGGGCTTCCAGCCCATCGCCAGCGCTGTATCGGTAATATACTTTTCAGCATTACCGATGGTCACAGCACCAAAGCCGTCGTTGAGCGTGCAAGCACCCTCGCAAAGGCGATCTTGCGGACAAACACGCCCGCATACTTCTGGCAACGAATTAGTTTGATGCGATAGTTCTGCCGCCTCAAACAGGTTGCCTTCAGCCACTAATTTCAGCCAGTTGGGAATGAAGTTGTGCACTGGGCACTTCCATTCGCAGTAGGGGTTACCGCACTCGAGGCAGCGATGGCTTTGCTCTTGCACCTCAGTTTTCGTATAAGGTTCGTATATTTCAACGAAATTATTTTTACGTACCTCGATGTTCTTCTTGGCAGGGTCATGACGACCAACATCGAGAAACTGGAAATTGTTGTTCAGTCTTTCAGACATATTAAAATCTCAGTATCTACGGCATTTACACGAAAGCCATAACACGTTATTCACCACGCGTTTTAAAGTTAACTAATAGATGTTCGAGACTAGCGGCCTTGGGCTTAACTAACCAAAACTTACCAATAACTGAATCGTAATCATCAAGTAGTTTTTGCCCCCAAAGGCTGCCCGTTTCGGTGACAAATTCGTTGATCACGCTACGCAAATGATTGCGATGCGCCTCTAAGTTTTCGGTGTTGATACGGGTAATATCAACAAGCTCGTGGTTGTATTTGTCAACGAAGTCATTGTCCTGATCATAAACGTAGGCAAAACCACCCGTCATACCGGCACCGAAGTTAACCCCCGTATTCCCAAGCACAGTAATCACTCCGCCAGTCATATACTCGCAACAGTGGTCACCTGCACCCTCTACAACTGCAAATGCTCCTGAATTTCTAACTCCGAAGCGCTCACCCGCGCAACCAGATGCAAACAGGCGACCCCCGGTCGCACCGTAGAGGCAGGTATTGCCAACAATACTTGTCTCCTGACTAGCAAAGGTTGATGCAGCAGGAGGACGGATTACGACTTTACCACCCGCCATCCCTTTGCCGACATAATCGTTTGCATCACCTTCAACATAAATTTCCAAGCCACCGGCATTCCAGACGCCAAGGCTCTGCCCAGCAACACCCCTGAGGTTCAACCGAATGGGCTTATCGCTCATACCCAAATTGCCATAACGCTTGGCAATTTCACCGCTGACACGTGCACCGATGGAGCGATCGCAATTAGTAATATTAAAATCGAAACTGCCGCCAGTCTGGTTTTCGATCGCTGGCAACGTAGCCGCTACTATCTTTTCGGCAAGCTCACCTTTATCAAATGGAACGTTGCGACCAACGCAACAGTGCTGCGGCTTACTTTTTAACAGATCGTCAGAATGCAATATCGGGCTTAAATCAAGCTTGCCTTGCTTCTCGGTAACACCGTCAATAACTTCCAATAAATCGACCCGGCCAATCAGTTCTTGCAGGCTGCGCACACCCAGTTTTGCCATCCACTCACGCGTCTCCTCTGCGACAAAGCGGAAGAAATTCATCACCATTTCGACTGTGCCCACATAGTGATCTTGGCGCAATTTATCTTGTTGAGTTGCAACACCGGTAGCACAGTTATTTAGGTGGCAAATACGCAAGTATTTGCAGCCGAGTGCCACCATTGGTGCGGTACCAAAACCAAAGCTCTCGGCCCCAAGGATCGCAGCTTTGATAACATCGAGACCCGACTTCAAACCGCCATCGGTTTGCACCCGCACTTTGTCGCGCAAGTCGTTAGCACACAGGGTTTGATGTGTTTCAGACAAGCCTAACTCCCATGGCGACCCCGCATAGCGTATTGATGTAAGAGGGCTTGCGGCTGTCCCGCCATCGTACCCCGATATCGTGATTAAATCTGCGTAGGCTTTGGCTACTCCCGCAGCGATTGTGCCTACACCAGGGCGAGAAACTAATTTCACCGACACCAGCGCGCTTGGATTCACCTGTTTTAAGTCAAAAATTAACTGAGCTAAATCTTCGATCGAATAGATATCGTGATGCGGCGGAGGTGATATTAACGTCACGCCTGGAACCGAATAGCGCAAGCGCGCAATCAGCGCGTTAACTTTGCCACCTGGCAACTGACCACCTTCACCAGGTTTTGCTCCTTGCGCGACTTTGATTTGCAGTACCTCGGCATTGGAAAGATAAGCCGGAGTAACGCCAAATCGGCCAGAGGCCACCTGTTTAATCTTCGAGACTTTCAGCGTGTTGTAACGCACAGGATCTTCGCCACCTTCTCCACTATTTGAGCGTCCCCCCAAACGGTTCATCGCTTCAGCAAGCGCTTCATGGGCTTCGGGCGAGAGAGCACCAAGCGACATTCCGGCTGAGTCAAAGGCTTTATAAAGGTTTTCAACGGGTTCAACTTCGTCGATGGAAATCGGTTGAATATCGCTTCTTAGCTTAAACAGATCGCGCAATGTCGCGATGGGGCGTTCATTAACGAGTGCAGCATAATCACGCCACGCCGAGTAGTCACCAGAGCGCACAGCTCGATGCAGCGCTTGCACAACATCCGGATTGTAAGCGTGGTATTCTTGCCCGTGGACATATTTCAATAAACCGCCTTGATCAACAGGTTTGCGAGCCTTCCAGGCAAACTCGGTAAGCTTCTTTTGTTCCGTCTCAATATCGGCAAAAGTCGCACCTTTAATGCGGCTGACGGTTCCGGCAAAGCAGTAATCTACAACTTCTTCGCTTAGTCCGACCGCCTCAAAAAGCTGTGCCCCGCGATAAGATGCGATGGTTGATATGCCCATCTTCGACAAAATTTTTAATAGGCCCTTATCGATACCTTTGCGGTAATTTTTATAAGCTGTATCGACGCTTGTGAGCACATCACCTGAGTCAATCAATTGATTGATTACCGCATAGCTCAAGTAAGGGAAGATCGCCGTTGCACCATAACCAATCAACGTAGCGATATGATGGGGGTCGCGCGCGGTTGCAGTTTCAACAACGATGTTAGCATCACAACGAATGCCTTCATTTGTCAGCCGATGATGAACGGCACCGGTAGCCAAAAGCGCGTGAATTGGAACTTTACCGGGCGTTAAATCCGCATCACTGAGCACGACTATTACGGCACCGGCCTGCACATCAGTTACCACTTGTTCAACGAGGCGATCTAAGGCAACTTGCAAACTCGACGTCGCGGGGTCAAACAATAAGCTGTACGACTTGAGCGGATAGTCCAGAGAATTGAGTGCGATTAACGAGCGAAACTTTGCCGGCGAAAGAACAGGGCTGGTTAAAATAATACGCTTGGCATGCTCCTTCGTTTCGTCAAATACAGAAAGCTCTCTGCCAAGGCAGGTTTCAAGCGACATCACAATCGCTTCACGCAACGGATCAATCGGCGGGTTGGTTACCTGAGCAAACTGTTGACGAAAATAGTCGTAAAGCGGACGGTTTCTCTGCGATAGCACAGCCATGGGCGTATCGTCACCCATCGAGCCAACTGCCTCTTGTCCACCCTCGGCCAGCGGGCGCAAAACCTGATCACACTCTTCGAAACTGACCTGATTCATTTTCATGTAAACACGAACTAAGTCAGCGTCGAGTTGTGTCTCCGCGCTATCGACCGCCAAACTGGATTCAATACGTGTAGCTGACTCTTGCAACCACTCTTGATAGGGGTAGCGCGACTTCAACTGTTGATCGATGTCACCGGTGTGGTGCAACTGGCCTTTCAGCGTATCAACGGATAAGATCTGACCGGGACCGAGGCGCCCTTTAGCCACCACATCTTCATCTTTATAACTGTATACGCCAACTTCAGACGCAACGGTGATGACGTCATCCTTTGTGATTACCCAGCGCGATGGACGCAAGCCATTGCGATCGAGCGTGCAAACCGCATAGCGGCCATCTGTAATAACGAGGCCCGCCGGACCATCCCAAGGCTCAATATGCATGGAGTTAAATTCGTAAAAAGCTTTGAGGTCCTCGTCCATAGTCTCTACATTCTGCCAGGCAGGCGGCACCAGCATACGCACAGCTCGGTGCAACTCCATTCCACCTGTTACTAACAACTCCAGCATATTGTCGAGACTCGATGAGTCAGAACCTTCACGGTTAACCAGCGGCTGAATTGCACTTAAATTGGGTAGCAATTCACTTTCAAACTTTCGCGTGCGCGCAACCGACCAATTGCGATTGCCCATAATAGTATTGATCTCACCGTTATGAGCCAACATTCTAAAGGGTTGCGCCAAAGGCCAGCGCGGAAGGGTGTTGGTCGAAAAACGCTGGTGAAATACGCATATGGCTGTTTGCAAGCGCGGATCTGCAAGGTCGGCAAAAAAACGCGGTAAGTCAACCGGCATCACCAAACCTTTGTATGACAGCACGCGACAGCTCAAGCTACTGATGTAAAAGCTCTCTGAGTTTGACAGTCGTTTTTCGATTGCACGACGCGCAAAATACAATTTCGATGCGAGTTGCTGTTCGGCCGACTCATCAGTATTGACAAACAAGTGATAAAACGCCGGCACGCTCGCCTTAGCAATATCACCCAAGCAGTCGTTGCTGGTGGGCAATAAGCGCCAACCAACTGAGTCAAGCCCTACTTTAGCAAGCTCTTCTTCGACAACGCTTTTTTCAGCTTGCTGCTCCACCTCATCGAGGCTCAGCATAATCGAGCCAACGCCGTATAGAGGAGAAAGGTCGAGACCGCAGGCCTCTTTTGCAACCTCACGTAGAAAGCTATCGGGTTTTTGAATAAGCAAACCGCAGCCGTCGCCGGTCTTGCCATCTGCAGCAATACCTCCGCGATGAGTCATACAGGTGAGCGCCTCGATAGCAGTTTGCAATAACTTATGGCTTGTCTGCCCTTTCAAATGAGCAATCAAGCCAAAGCCACAGTTATCTTTGAACTCATCTAGCCGATATAAGCCCGTATTCATAGCTTTGTTCACTTTACGTATATTTCTCTCTAAGAAGATTCTTCAAACGCTGCGAGAAACTGCTGCGCAGCAATTTGGTGCTAACTGCACTTCAAATGCACACCAAATAACAGAGACACAAAGGGCTTTGTAGCTCAAAAGAACAGGCTACAAATAACAATTATGCTGCATGAAATACATCAGATTTGTGTCTGCAATTCTCAAGCCGCCAGAAGGCTAGAGACAAAAAAGCCCCTATTTTTGAGGGGCTTTTCCCGGATAACGGGGGCTGCATGTTAACTTCTCAAGTCAAAATTGGCAAGATTAGTCCCGCTCGCCTGCACGAAGCTCGTGCCCGTCGCTATTGTTGACGCGACGCGAGAATTTCAAGCTGTATTGCTTTGACTTGTTTCGGCCAAGGACCCGCTCTAACCTGTTCGGGAGGTAAGTTACCAATGGCAGCGATGGCGGCGTCCTTAGACGAATAATTGCCCTCGACTACCACATACCACTTTTTGCCTTTACGCAGGCCTCGATACATCATTAATCGACTAATATTGCTCTGAGTTTGAAGGTACTCACGCAACGGCGTATCTGGCTTAGCTGCGAGCACCTGCAAAGCAAATGCGTTAGGGTTCATCGCTAATAAACGAGACTCACTAGCATCAACAAACGCGTCAACCGAGCTTAGACCACCAACTGACGTAGATGTTTTCGGTAATTGCGTGGATGTGACCTGGGAATTCGGACGGGTTTGAAGTGGATCACGTGTCGAAATAACTTTAGGCGTGGCTGATGGCTTTTCGCTTTCTGTCTCAGTGCTCTCGGCAATTGACATTTCACGCGGCTCAGGCTGTTCCGAGATAAGAGGAGTTTCTGACGACTCGTGAGCCAGTACATCTCTTTCATCAGCACTCTTTTCCCCAGTGGCTGGGGATGTACTACCCAAATTTTGGTTAGCAACTTCTCTTATAACAGCTTCTTTTTGGGTCGCAGCGTTTTCCTCATCGACCTCGTTTAATGCAACTTCTTCACTGCCAATCGCAGGCTCGAGAGCTTCGATTTTTGGTTCGTCTAACGCTATTTTCGGCAGGTCTTCATCTTGAGGTTCACTCGGCATTATCTCATGTGTGGTATTTGAAGGTTCATCATCTTCCGCTTGATTAGACTGCTCCTGTGGCACGGACACAGCAGCGTTATCGGTTATAGAATTTTCTGGCTCGATGTGCTCTGGCTTAACCGCAGTTCTTTCTCCAGAACTACTGAGGAAGCTCTGAAACCCCGAGAGAATTCGGGTAAAGTTCATTTCACCTTCTTTACCCGTTATAAAACCCCATACCAAAAAACCAAGCAACAGCGAAATTGCTGCAAAATGCAGCCATGGAATACGAAGCCCACTGGCGGAAGAACCGTGACCGGAATTTTCTTCCCGAAGCAAATTCGCAAGTTGGATAATATTTCCAGGCAAACCTTTTGATTGTGACCAAATGGTATGAACTTGTTCAGGGCTAAAATGATAATTTTCACCATCGCTCGCTCGATAAAACTGCGATAAAAATTCTGTAGTTTCGTTGATTGAAAAAACTGGAATCTCGCTATCGTGAACGGAAATATCGATAAAGCCGAGCGCGTCAAAGCGGTCAGCCAAGCCGCCTTCAGCGAAAAAGATAAGGTGTAAGCCAAACCCAGCTTCGATACCTCCCTGCAACACACTCGCAATCGCTGCCAGAACTGAATCATCAAGCAGGTGCGCATCGTCGATCACAACTATCCGGCGTACCTTTTCGTTATGTAATGCTTGAACATACTTACGCAATGCCGCAACGCTCTGGCCTTTTTGTTGGCCAGGCTGTGTGCGCATGCCCAAGCAAGCCAATAAGCTAGAGAGCGCGATATCCGCAACGATACCCTCGGTGAGTCTCAAGCAACCGAGATACTCATCAGCGGGTATTTTTTCAGCCAAGAGGCTAATGAAGGCTGTCTTCCCTGCGTTTTTAGGCCCATGTATGATTTGGATATCGCCGGCAAATTGCGCGAGATGGAGCACCTGTTGACGCAATCCGTTCCAAGAGGGCGGAATAAATTCAGCTACTTGCGATAAATCTTCGGCGCCAGAACTAAACTCTTGTGCGCTTCGCGATGCTGGGGAATTCATGAATTTGCTCCAATCTAGCACTACCTCTGCATTTCATATTGCCGTTGATTTTAGGTTCCGAAGTCAAGCAAAAATAGCTCCCGGTGCACCTCCGAAAAGAGCATGCCTAGGCAAGCCTAAACAAAATCTACGACTGAGTAAATGCTGCTAAACGTGACTTAAAAAGCGCGTGGTCAAAATCAGAGGTCACAACCGCATTTCCGCAACCCTTAAGTAAAACCAAACGCAGCTTTCCGCCGGAAACCTTTTTGTCGACGGACATTGCTGTCACAAATTGCTCTGCTGTCATTGAGGTCGGTGGCCTGGTAGGCAAATTGGCGGCAGCAATTAAAGTTTGTGCGCGTTCAAGTATGTCTTTCCCAAGCCAGCCTAATTCAACAGATAAATCACACGCCATAACCATGCCTGCAGCCACCGCTTCACCATGCAACCACTCACCGTACCCAAGCTGATTTTCGATCGCATGGCCATAGGTGTGGCCAAGGTTTAAGATCGCACGCAGCCCTGACTCTTTCTCGTCTTCAGCAACAACTCGCGCTTTAATCTCGCATGAGCGACGAATTGCGTAAGCCAACGATTCTGCATCTTTTTCAATCAACTTCGTCAAATTATTTTCGAGCCACTGGAAAAACTCAGCGTCGTAAATTAAGCCGTATTTAATAATTTCAGCAATTCCCGCTGCTATTTCTCTATCAGGCAAGGTCTCAAGTGTCGAGGTATCAATGATTACCGCTTGCGGTTGATAAAATGCGCCAATCATATTTTTGCCTAATTTATGATTAACACCCGTTTTTCCTCCGACCGAAGAGTCGACCTGGGACAAAAGCGTTGTGGGTACCTGGACAAAGTTTATTCCCCTCTGATAACATGCGGCCGCAAAACCCGCCATATCGCCGATCACTCCTCCACCGAGGGCAATAATTTGTGCCTTTCGGTCAAAACGATTTTCCAGTAGCTGGTCAAAAATTTGATTGAGCGTAGCCAGATTCTTGTGTTTCTCCCCGTCAGGCAGAACAGCAAACTCAATTTGCTCAGGCGGACTTGCCAATTCAGCTAAACAATTTTTTATCTTGCCGGCATATAGCGGAGCTACAACACTGTTACTAACAATTAACACTTGTTTGCAACCTTCAAGAGATTGAAGGCAACGGCTAGAACCAAATAGTTGACGACCAATAAAAATTGGGTAGCTTCGCTCACCAAGCTCTACGGTAAGTTTTTGCATAATCTGCCTAGAGAGAGGGTTTAACTTAAATACGCGAAAATAGGGGCGCTAACTAAAAACGCACATTTTGAATAATCGATTTAAAGCCCGATTATTACAATCAATGCTTGGTTTTACAGCTGATATCATCGAATTTCGCGCAACATTATACAAGAGTCAAAACGTTTTAACGCGTCGATGCTCGATAAGAAATGATGTACCAGTAGTTTCTACCAAGTCATCTGTGAGAATTAAAGCCGCCATTTATGCGGCAATACTATGAGTCTTTTAATATTTGATAAATCGACTGTACAACAGCTTTTGTTCCAAGTTCTTCGGTCAAAACAACATGATCGGCAACTTGACGATACAAAGGGTCACGATGAGAAAGAATTTCTTCAATTTTTTTTCTGGGGTCTGGGACCTGTAACAAAGGCCGTTTTCGGTCTTTACTCGTTCTTTCAACTAACTGCTCGATCGAAGCGCATAAATAAAAAACAGTTCCAAGTTCACGTACAATTGGAATATTTTCTTGTTTGACCACAATACCGCCACCAGTAGCAATTACACTGCTATCCAGTTCGCATAACTGCTTGAGAATAGCAGTTTCTCTTTGGCGAAACCCTTCTTCACCTTCAATTTCGAATATCCAAGGAATATCCGCACCAGTTTTCTGCTCAATGAGGTGATCGGTATCGAGGAATTCATAGCCAAGGCGGGAGGAGAGGAGACGACCAATGGTCGACTTGCCAGCCCCCATGGGGCCGACAAGCACTACATTACGATTCAAAGCTAGTTTGTTAGGGTATTCGAAAGGATTCTTGGTGTAATAAAGATAATAAGCTCGCGCTTGTCCTCGTTAGAAGTATCGCGGGAAAAGAGCTTACCCAGAACAGGAATATCACCTAAAAGTGGAACTTTAGTAGACTCCATCTGATTCGTCGTTTGGAAAATTCCACCGAGAACAACAGTCTGACCATCACCAACCAAAACTTGGGTTTCTAATTGAGTGATATCGATTAATGGAATTTGAGAGCCCAATTGTCCAGCTGTAAATCCACCAATAGAGTCTTGCGTAATTTCAAGATCCATAATGATATTGTCATCAGGCGTTATTTGCGGAATAACATCAAGCTTCAGTACTGCTTCTTTAAACGAAGTTGTTGTCGCACCACTGGCGGAAGCCTCTTGGAAACCGATTTCAGTACCATTCTCAATCGAAGCGCGCTGCTTATCACCCGTAATCACCTTCGGTTGACTCACAATTTCCGCATAACCAGACTCTTCCAACGCAGATAGTTCCAGACCAAGGAAAATATCATCATTAATTAGATTCCAAGCTAAAGAACCCGCGGGCTCGGAAATACTCAAATTCACGAAATTATTGGCACCCGGCACCTGTAATGTAGCATCGCTTCTACCGTCGCCGTTGTTATCGAAAAACGCGCCGCGAATGTGGTTGTTCGATGAATCCGACAAACCATCTAACGAACCAGTAGTGGTAAAGAGGTCTCCGTCATTACCTTCGCCGATATGAGCACCGCCGATTCTAGAGCCCAACTCACGGCGGAAATCGTTATTAGCAATGACGATTCTAGCTTCAATCAAGACTTGACGAATCGGAATATCAACCTGATCAATAATACGACGGAAGTCATTAATTTTTTCTTCCGTGTCCGTAAGAATAATGGAGTTTGTACGATCATCAACAATGGCGTGACCGCGATCGGACAAGATCGAGCCAGTAGAGTTTCGGTCCTCCGCATTTGTCGATATACCACCAACGTCCTCAGGCGAGAGGAACAACTCAAACAGTTCACGCGCATTGGCATAACGAATACGAATATATTCAGTTCGAAGCGGAGCAAGTTCTTCCAGCTGCTTTTTAGTCGCAATTTCCTGACGCTCTCGCTCAGCAATTTCTGCCGCCGGAGCGACCATCAAGACATTTCCAACTTGACGCTTATCCAAACCCTTAGACTTAAGCACCAGCTCCAACGCTTGGTCCCAAGGCACATTATCCAACCTCAATGTAATATTGCCTTTAACGGTATCGCTTGTAACCAAGTTAAATTCTGTAAACTCAGCAATTAATGCTAGTACCGAACGCACTTCGATATCTTGGAAATTTAGTGACAATTTCTCACCTGTATAGGCAAACTGTGCTTTCTTTTCCGCTATTTCTGCTTTAGTGAGTGGTTTGATGCTTACAACATATTCGTTGTCGGCCTGATAGGCTAAGTAGTCGTATTCACCTGACGCATCGATCGCAATAACCGAGCGTAACTTTTCGGCACTCGCGCTAACCATTTGTACCGGCGTGGCAAAATCAGTTACATCCAACTTACGCTGAAGCTGATCGGGTATGTCTGTGCGCAAAAACCCAACCTCAATACCCCCGGCAACTTCCTCAACATCAATGCTTACGCTTGGATTACTCAAGCTCACAATAATCTTACCTTCACCAGCATCTCCGCGGCGAAAGTCGATATTAGTAATTGCAGATTTTGCCTTATCAAATCGATTTGTAGATTTTGACGCAATACCAATAGGGCTTGACTGGCTCGATTCACTGGCAGCAACGGCATTAGAGCCACCAACATCACCTATTTCAATAATCAAGTTGTTGCCGTCAGTGCGCGTAGAATAGGGAGCCAAGTTATCCATATTGACAATCATGCGTGTACGACTACCGGCGGCTACAACGGTCGCGCCTGAGATACCGCCCATTCCCATAGAAAACTTTTTCTGAGCGAGAGAGTTAGAAACTCCTTCAAAATCAAGGACGATACGTGCTGGCTTTTCTATGGTATAGCCTTTCGGAGTCGCTGGAGGCTCGTCGAACACCAAACGAATCTCCACTTTGTCACCAGGCAACTCAGCGAACTTAATATCAGTAAGCTCACTCGCCGAAAGCGAAAAAGGAGTCAAAAGTATGGCTGCCAGGACTCCAGCGATTTTTCTTGTATATGCCAACATGCCAGTTATTCCTTCTCAGAAAGTTTTATCGATTTGGGGCGTTTTACCCACCCACCAAGGCCGTCTGAAACGATTTCTATTAAGTCGACCGAAGTTCTTTTCGCACTTACAATTCGACCGTGATTTTTACCCATGTAATTGCCTTCCGTGACCGTATGTATTCCGCCACTGCCGTCTTTGATGAGCGCCCAAAGATTACCGTGTTGCTCCATTATGCCCACCATTTCGAGTGAGTCCAGGTTAAAAGACTCTAAAAACTCTTTAGGGCGCGTCGGATCGGGCTTCACATTTGGGTCAACCGGGCCTGTCACCAAAGTGGGCTCAGCAGGACGTTCAAATGGGCTTCTCAATTGAGCAGCCTGATAAACAAACGCGTTATATGTTCTAACAGGGGGCAAGGGCTCAATTTGACCCTTTGGCCTAGACTTAACATCATTAATATAAATGTTTAAGTCATCGTGCTCATTTTGCGTCGAACAAGCACTAACTAATAAAAGCGATACGATAAAACTAGCACAAACTGCAATGCGTATAGCATTCATATCTCTTCTTCCTGCTCGCGATATCGATAAGTTTTAGCTTGTATATTCATTGTCAAGATATTCCGATTATCACGATTTCGAAAAATCGAAAAATCATGCAATGTAACGATACGCGGCATGCCAGCAACCCCACTGACAAACGAGCCAAACTCGTGATAACCACCACTCACTACAATGTCGATAGGCAATTCAACATAAAATTCAGCTGGCTTTTCTTCACCAAAATCCGTACTAACTATCAATAATCGACTGTCAACAGCCTTTTCATCTATATCTTCCAGAAGCTCGGGAACCTCAGTATCACTGGGAAGCTTTTTAACTAAAGCCCCTAGGGATTCCTGCATCTCAATCATCTGCTTACGATAATTTTCAAGGTTAGCGGCTTCAAAAGCTTTCTTTTCAAACTCGCGACGTAACGAGGATTCCTTTGTTTCTGCCCGCTCAAGCTGGAGGTTTTTCTCTTTCACAAAAAGAAAAAATGCACCACCAATAATCAAACTAATTGCAAGGATACACAAAAAAATGCGACCGGGAAGCGGCCAAACGCCAATTCGCTCCCAATCTACATCAGAGATATCGAAATTTTTTAACTGCTCGACATATTCCGAGAGATCAGCCATTGCCAGCCACCTCCTCATTTTGGGTTTCCTGCGAGGGAAGAATCATGTTCAAAAACATAGAGAAAGCTACAGCATCCGGACCATTCTTTTCATCGCTAACGACGGATTTCAAATTGGGCTCGCTAAACCAATCAGATCGATCGAGGTTACGCATAAACGACGATACGCGGTTATTCGACTCCGCAACACCGTCAATAGCGACAATATTTCCCGTGCGCTTAATCGAGTTAACAAAGACACCATTGGGAACAGCTTTTACCATTTCATCGAAATAATGGACGATCGTAGGCCGAGTGCCCTGCAAATCCTGAATGACCTTCATGCGGGCAATCAGCTTATCGCGCTCGCTTTTAAGTTCATTAATCTCTTTAACCTGACTCTCGAGGCTCTTAATTTCCTGGGAGAGCAAGCTGTTGCGCGCATTTTGCTTTTTGATCGCTGATTCAACGATGGTTATCCAGCCAAACGCTATCAGCCCCGAAAACAGGCACACAGCAATTAGCTGACTGATAAATTCTTTCTTTTTTTCCTGGCGATACTCTTCACGCCAAGGTAATAAGTTAATTCTAGCCATGTAGGTCGAAACTCCTCAGTGCTAGCCCTGCTGCAATCATCAGAGCTGGAGCGTCATTAGCCAGTGCCGCCGAATTAACTTTTGTCGACACCGACATATTGGCAAACGGGTTGGCAATACTAACAGAGGTTCCGAGCTTTTCCTCAATAAGCTCACTTAAGCCTGTCATCGATGCAACACCACCCGCAAGCACAATATGGTCAACATCGCTGTACTGACTGGACGAAAAGAAAAACTGCAGTGACCGAGTAACCTGCTGTACAACGGTGTCTTTAAAGGGCTCAAGCACCTCGGGTTCATAGTCGTCTGGCAGACCGCCCTGTTTTTTTGCCAGCCCGGCTTCGTCCTCAGAAAGGCCGTATCGACGCTGGATCTCTTCTGTCAACTGTCGCCCACCAAAGAGCTGCTCACGCGTATAAACTGTTTTGCCGTCAACTAGGACGCTCAGAGTTGTCATAGTCGAACCGATATCAACAATGGCGATAACTTGATCGTCTTGCATCGATAGCTGTTCGGTCACTAATTCAAAAGCGCGTTCCATTGTGTAAGCTTCGATATCAACAACCTTGGGGTTGAGGCTGGCCATCTCTAAAACCGCAGCCCGCATATCAACGTTTTCTCTGCGACATGCGGCCAGCAAAACCTCAACCTGGTCTGCAGCTTTTTCAGAGGGGCCAACAATATCAAAGTCGATGGCCACTTCTTCAAGTGGATAAGGGATATATTGATCTGCCTCAAGCGAAATTTGCAATTCGAGAGCATCGTCATTCAAACCACTGGGCATATCAATAGTTTTGGTAATAACAGCGGAGCCAGGAACAGCCACCGCAGCATCTTTTACCTTGCTACGCGTATTTTGCACAGTGCTGCGAATCACCTGTGCGACTGCTTCTGCATCATTGATATTCTTTTCAACAACTGAATTAGCTGGCAGGGGCCGAACAGCGTAGTTCTCTACGCGATAACCGTCACCATGGCGTGAGAGTTCCAGCAGCTTAACAGTCGTTGAGCTGATATCAATTCCCAGCATGGGCTTCGTTTTCTTTTCAAAGAGTCCAAACAAGGTACATTACCTTCTATCAGCAACTTAACTATAGTCTTTGTAAGCTGTATTGTCCGCAAACGCGATGACCACAAACCGCAATGCCTGTAACCCATGCATTTTCAACAACTTGCAAACGATCAATTCACTTTACATTTGAAAGTGCGACTATTACGCCAGCTTAGTTCTTTTATGTTATAGCACTTTAAGTTGGAGCTGCAACTCATGCCATCTCGAAATAAACAACCAGATAGCCTTATAATGAGCCGTTTTCCTAGCACTATAAATCTGCAAATAATCAAGAATCTACAAAAATAAAAGCACCGACATAAATTACGGGTTATTCTCGCCAAATGACAATCAAAAGCAAGTTGCTTAAGGCCATCGCTTGGTTTACTGCCTTCAGTTGCAGTGGCGCATTGGTCGGCTTAGCAGGTGTGTACCTCTATTTAAGCCCATCTTTACCTTCGGTTGAAAGTTTACGTGAAGTAAAACTTCAAACCCCACTTCGCATCTATTCCATCGATCAAAAGCTAATTGATCAGGTTGGAGAGAAAAGGCGTATCCCCGTCACCTACGACGAAATTCCGCAACAATACATCGACGCTTTGCTCGCTGCGGAAGACGACCAATTCTACTCGCATCGCGGCGTCTCCATTAAAGGACTTGTGCGAGCAACATCACAATTATTGATGTCCGGGCATATTGTCTCCGGTGGATCAACCATTACGATGCAGGTTGCACGCAACTATTTTTTAAATGCGAGGCAAACTTTCAAACGCAAATTTAACGAGATTTTACTTGCGTTACGGATCGAGAGAGAATTAAGCAAGCAAGAAATTTTAGAACTTTATGTCAATGTAATTTTTCTCGGCAACCGGGCCTATGGCATACAGGCAGCCTCACAGGTGTACTATGGAAAAGAGCTGTCAGAGCTATCGCTTTCTCAGCTCGCGATGCTAGCGGGCCTGCCCAAAGCGCCATCCACCAACAACCCGATAACCAACCCAGTTCGCGCTAAACAGCGGCGCGACTGGATCTTGCAGCGGCTAGCCGATCTCGACAAAATCGATTCAGAGGAACTTCAATTTGCGCTAACAGAACCTCTCTCTGCCCAATATCACGGTGCGAGTTTGGAGCTTTACGCCCCTTATGTCGGCGAAATGGTGCGTAAAGACGTAATTGAATTGTTTGGTACAGAGGCGACCACGGCTGGCTACACCGTAATCACCACCCTCCAAAGCCAACTGCAGGAAGCAGCGCAAAAAGCCGTTATTGATGGAGTAATTGCCTACGATAAACGCCACGGTTACAGGGGACCGGAGAGAGAACTGGAAGCCGTTAACCCGCAAGAAATTCCTACTGACGCACCGGCGGCTGCTGAGGAAAACCTCATTATCGCAGCCGATTACGAACCTTGGATCGCAGAGCTTAAAGAGACCGCTGTTTACGGCAATTTGATCCCCGCAGTTGTCGCAGAGGTCGAGGAGAAGTCGTTTAAAGCCGTTCTCGCAAACGGAGAACAACTGGAAATACCTTGGGAAAATGGGCTTTCAGCGGCACGACGTTTTATTACGGTGAACGCACGCACCGCCCCCCCACGCAAGGCATCAGATGTCGTCAAAGTGGGCGATCTCATTCGTCTACGCGAAATCGAAGGGGTTTGGTATTTGTCACAAATACCTGATGCTCAGTCAGCTCTCGTTTCGCTTCGCGCAAATGATGGCGCAGTATTAGCGCTGACTGGCGGCTTCGATTTTCAGCAAAGCAAGTTCAATCGTATTACCCAAGCCGAACGTCAGCCGGGATCAAACTTTAAACCTTTTATCTATGCGCGCGCGCTCGAGCGTGGCATGACAGCGGCAACATTAATCAACGATGCACCCAAAGTTTTTGATGACGCTAATTTGGAGGGAATATGGCGACCCAAAAATTCATCGGGCAAATTTTATGGCCCCATGCGTATGCGCCGTGCACTGACGATTTCGCAAAACATGGTGGCCATACGAATAATGCAAGAGCTTGGGATAAAAGACACCGTTCAAAGTCTCGCCCGTTTTGGCTTTAATACAGACCAGTTCCCAAACGATTTATCTCTCGCACTGGGCAGTTATGCGCTGCCGCCTATTGAGATAGCAACAGCTTACGCCGCCTTCGCAAATGGCGGTTATAAAATAACGCCCTATTGGATCGACCACATTCTCGATAACGAAGGAAACGTGGTCTTCCAGTCCCGACCAAAGGTCGCCTGCGGTTTAATTTGCGAAAGGGAGCTAGCCTCTGCATCGGAAAGCGAAGCGATGTTTGCAAACAACAACCCCTTCTTGTTTCAAGGTGATGCATTTGCGTTGAGCGAAGAGACGTTGCTCCTCTTAAATCTGAATACCGAAATAAATGTATCACCGGCACAGCGCATACTTGAACCTGACACAGTCTATATAATGGATTCGATGCTAAAAGACGTTATTCGCGCTGGCACAGGAAGACGGGCTGCTGTGCTGAAACGCGGAGATATAGCCGGGAAAACAGGCACTACAGATGGACCGGCAGATGCGTGGTTTTCAGGCTACGGTGGCGGCGTGGTTACAAGCGCATGGCTCGGTTTTGACGACAATCGCCCAATCGGAGATCGGGAGTACGGCGGTTCTGCAGCACTTCCTATATGGATTGACTATATGCGAATTGCACTGGATGACCAGCCGGAAAAGCACTACCCTCGACCGCCGGGAATAGTAGCCGTAAAAATAAATCCCTCTTCTGGAAAGCGTGCTTCTCCCACCGACAAAACTGCCATATTCGAGCTATTCAGCGCAAGTAACTTGCCCGAAGAAGCCGAAGATGATGTGTTGAACCCAATAATAGAAGAAACAGGCAGCGATGATTCGCTACCTACCGATCTCTTTTAGGTTTAGACTTTTTAGGACTGAGTTCGAGCTAGCCCGACTTACGACGGCCACCAAAACGTTTGTTGAAACGATCTATACGGCCACCGCTATCAAGTATTTTTTGCTTGCCTGTGTAAAAAGGATGGCACGTTGAACAAACGTCGATGTGGAAATCTTTGCACAAAGTTGAGCGGGTTTTGATAACATTGCCACAGCTGCATGTCGCTGTAACTTCTTCGTATTTAGGTTGAATATCTACTTGCATGATTTGCCTCGTATCTAGTGTGCCGCCACCTGAGCATCGCCAATCGAGTCAAGCACCGCACAAACGGGTCGAAAAAGTGAGCGCGGATACTATCAGAGATCTCGCACTACATCAAAATTAAGTCAGTCACAAAAACAAACTATAGACATTCACTACGCGCATAACAAAAGCTTGAGATATTTTTGATTTCTAATTGAATGATTTCGCCCAAACTCGTACTAAAGCTCGCAATACCGACTCCGTTGCGCACGGTTTTTGATTATTTACCCCCTGTCAATTTCAACGAACAGGACTTGGCCGCGCTCTCTCCTGGAGCAAGATTCAAAGTTTCGTTTAACCGTCAAACAGTAATGGGGGTTTACACCGGCATCGGAGAACCATCAATTCCAATTGATAAAATCAAAGCGGCTGATAAGCTGATCGACAGCGACCAAGCCATTCCACACGACTGTCTCGATTTAAGCCTTTGGGCCGCCGATTACTATCAAACCCCAGTCGGCGAGGCAATTCATACAGCAATTCCAAAAGCGCTACGCATACCTGAAGAGCCGCCCCAAAAGCTAACCAAGCGATGGCGGCTAACTACAGAGGGCATGGGATTGCATCGAGACAGCCTAAAAAGAAGCAAGAAACAGCAAAAGCTACTCCACTTGCTACTCGACACAGCCTCACTGCCTGAGGAAAGCTTGAAAACCCATGAAATAGGTAAGCCCGTGGCGGCAGCTCTGGAGAAAAAAGGTTTAATCGAAGCCTTTTACGAAGACAGCAAGAAAGCCGTTGCCGAAACGAATGAACAGAGCACATCGGCTAGTCTGTTTGCGGAAGCACCGCTTGAATTGAACGAAGAGCAAAAAGCTGCGCTCTATGCCATCCGTTTTCATGAATATGCCTGCTATTTGCTGGAAGGCACGACCGGAAGTGGAAAAACGGAAGTCTTTATGCAAGCGATTGCACATGCCCTACAACTTGGGAAACAAGCGTTGATACTGGTCCCCGAAATCGGTCTCACACCGCAAACTGTGGATCGGTTGCGACAACGATTTAATGTGCCGGTTGTTGAATTACATTCTGGTATAAGCGACAAAACGCGTTTCGACAACTGGCAAGCGGCTGCGCGAAACCAAGCCCAAATCGTTATCGGTACACGCTTGTCTGTGTTTACGCCATTTAAAGACCTCGGCATTATCATTATCGACGAAGAGCACGATCTCTCTTTCAAGCAACAGGATGGAATGCGATATTCCGCTCGAGATTTGGCGATTGTACGTGCAAGCAAACTCGGCATTCCTCTGATTTTGGGTTCTGCTACACCAGCGCTAGAGACGATAAACAATGCAATTTCTGGCAAGTTTCACCACCTGAAACTAACTCGGCGAACAGGCACCGCCCAGCCGCCTGCAATTCAATTAGTTGACATGCGCAATCAAGAACTTGTTAACGGGTTTGCACAATGCAGCATCGATGCGATTGAAGCTACACTCAAACGAAATGAACAAGTGCTAATTTTCATTAATCGTCGCGGCTACGCACCAGCCATTATTTGTCAGAGCTGTGGGTGGTCGGTGCAATGCAAACGCTGCGATGCACAAATGTCGTTACATCGATCGCCTTACCATCTGCGTTGCCACCACTGCGATGCAAGGCGTGCTCCTCCTAAAATATGTCCGCAGTGCCAGAGCCCCAACCTAATCCCGCAAGGTCACGGCACAGAACGCACCGAAGAATTTCTTAAAGCACATTTTTCCAATTTCGAGGTTCTGCGCGTTGACCGCGACTCCATGAGTAAAAAATCAGCAATGAAAGAGCTGGTGACGAAAGTGAAATCGGGGGAGCCTTGCATTTTGGTTGGAACACAGATGCTCGCGAAAGGCCATCACTTTCCCAAAGTAACCTTAGTCATTATTGTCGACGCTGATAGCGGCCTGGTAAGCGGGGATTTTCGCGGCACTGAACGCGCAGCACAGTTAATAACGCAAGTGGCAGGGCGAGCGGGGCGAGCAGATGAGCCAGGCACAGTGCTGTTACAAAGCTACAAGCCTTCACATCCTTTTTTTGAAAAATTACTCAATGATGGCTATCACTCACTTGCACGCGATTTGTTGAACACTCGAAAACTCTGCCAACTGCCGCCTTATTGGTCGATGGCAATTTTTCATGCAGAATCAAAGCGAGCCGAAAATGCCACCGCCTTTATCCAGCAGTTAAAGCAAATTGCTACCACAATGATAGCTCCTCAAACGACCTGTGAGTTCCTCGGTCCAATTCCCGCACTACTTGAGCGCAAAGAGGATCGTTTACGCTTTCAATTACAAATAAAATTTCAACACCGCGCGCAGCTGCAAGCACTACTAAAGAAGCTGGTGCCCGAAATCGAACGACAAGCCATTGCCAAACGCTGCCGCTGGGCATTGGACGTTGACCCTTTAGAAGTTGGATAGAACAATTTAGAACTTAAAGTAAACAGCCTGGGTTTAGCCCTCTTATTCATGCTAATCTTGCGCGCACCATCAATCGATTTAGACCCATGACACGCGATTACGCCAAATCCACCACCAAAAAACGCCAACGCAAAAAACCTACGCCCAAAACTGTTGTTCCCGGTTGGATTTGGTTGCTCACGGGTGCTTTTCTCGGTGCGTTTATAATGTTTTTGGTGAACTTATCCAGCCTGCCGAACAATTCGATAGAATCTAAAGAGAAAACAGCAAAAGCACCGGATGAAGCTCCTCGAAGCCCGCCAAAACCAATCCTCGATTTCTACGAACGCTTTAAAAACGAAGAAGTGCCCATTCAGGAAAACAGCAATAAATATCTGAGTATAAACGAAGACGAAAAGGACTATTATTTCATGTTGCAAGTGGCATCATTCAATTCACCGAAAGACGCTGAGGCCGCACGCGTTAGCTTGTTGTTGCTAAACCTAGATGCTTCAATCGAAAAATTCACCGATAAAAAAGGTGTTACTTGGCATCGCGTTGTCACAGGGCCATACAATACGCGCAGCAAAGTAGCCAAAGCCCGCAATACATTGGATGAAAACAATTTTGAGAGTATTCGCCTCAAACGCCCAAAACCAAAACACCCAAACGAAAATCAATAGTAAAAGCATAAACTTTGCTCTGCTTACATTGAAATTTCCCAAGCAAGCCCGCACTTAAACAAGCCATTTCAACTTAATTTGAACAATTTCAAACGAGATCAAACGTGGAACAATATCACGGTACTACGATATTATCAGTGCGCCGCGACGACAAAGTCGTGATTGGCGGTGATGGGCAAGTTTCGCTGGGCAATACCATCATGAAAGGTAACGCTCGTAAAGTTAGACGTCTCTATCAAAATCAAGTTATCGCCGGTTTTGCCGGCGGCACGGCCGATGCGTTTACGCTTTTCGAGCGCTTCGAAGCTAAGCTTGAGGCCCACAGCGGCCAATTGATTCGCGCTGCGGTTGAGCTAGCCAAAGATTGGCGCACCGACCGCGCATTGCGCCGGCTCGAGGCCCTGCTTGCGGTAGCTAATCACGAAGCGTCTTTGATCGTAACGGGCAACGGCGATGTTATTCAACCTGAAAACGACCTAATCGCGATTGGCAGCGGCGGCGCCTTTGCGCAGTCGGCTGCTCGTGCACTGCTGGAAAACACCGAACTCGACGCAAAGGAAATCGTCGAAAAAGGGCTTAAAATAGCCGCTGATGTTTGCGTCTTTACGAACGACCATTTCACTATCGAAGAGCTCGACACGAAGTAGACTTTATTGCCAATATACATTGATTAATAGGACGAGCGGATGCCCGAATATTCACCGAAAGAAATTGTTGCTGAACTTGATAAACACATTGTCGGACAAGCCTCCGCTAAGCGCGCGGTTGCCATCGCTCTGCGCAATCGCTGGCGCCGTATGCAACTCAACGAAGAGCTTCGCGCGGAAGTCACACCAAAGAATATCCTGATGATTGGTCCAACGGGTGTGGGAAAGACTGAAATTGCAAGGCGTCTTGCTAAACTGGCCAATGCGCCCTTCATAAAAGTAGAAGCAACAAAGTTTACCGAAGTCGGGTATGTAGGGCGTGATGTGGAATCCATCATTCGCGACCTTGTGGATGGCTCGATAAAAATGCACCGGGAAAAAGCGATTCAAAAAGTGCAAAACCGCGCCGAAGATGCAGCCGAAGATCGCGTTCTTGATGCATTATTGCCCCCGGCGCGCGGTGAAGCCAGCGATTCTGATAGCGGTGCGGCAACACGCCAAATTTTCCGCAAAAAGCTGCGCGAAGGCGATCTCGACGAAAAAGAAATCGAAATAGACGTTAAGGCACCTTCCGTTGGAGTGGAAATCATGGCACCGCCGGGCATGGAAGAAATGACAAATCAGCTGCAAAATATGTTCTCGTCGATGTCGACGAATAAGACCAATAAACGCAAAATGACGGTGAAACAAGCGCTTAAAGCGTTGACCGACGAAGAAGCTAGTAAGTTAATCAATGAAGAAGAAACCAAAGCTTCTGCCATAGAAGCTGCTGAACAAA
>JANQJB010000037.1 GCA_028281865.1 Marinagarivorans sp. | reverse complement strand
TATTGCCAGAGTGGTGCGATGTGCAGGATGCACAAGTACTGCGGAGGACAGGAAGTCCGAGAGCAGTGAAATTGGTGTAATGCGCAGCATTACCTTACTGTTTAATAAAGATACATTTCGAATTATTGCCAGAGTGGTGAAATTGGTAGACACAGGGGATTCAAAATCCCCCGCCCTTAAAAGCGTGCCGGTTCGAGTCCGGCCTCTGGTACCAGATAAAAAAGCCCTGCTTACATAAGTGGGGCTTTTTTATTGGGCGTTTGCGGGCCGCAAGTTCGCAAATAGGACTTCTTATCTGCCTGAACTAGAGTATCTAGGGCAATACCCTACCCGCCTTCTGTGTTCATATGTTTTACCTAAGCATCAGCAAGCGCCCTTTAGCACTCTGCGCAGCTGCCCTATAAAGCCCACCGACGACTCGGGTGCCAAAATATAAAACGGCGATCTAATTAGCAGTGGCATCTTCTTGCTGTTAAGGCAATTTTTAAGAAGCTACATCCTAAAATCCACTAAAACACCAGCGATGGGTACAGCTATATTTGCGACTGATGCTGTGCGCAATTTATTGATTGTTTCCGCGAGGATGATGATCTGCTATCGAATCAAGTGCCCAAATAGGATTTCCACCATGTAGCTAAAAAATTCCTTATGGTCACTATTGTCATAATCTACACCTTGAAAGACAGCAAGAATTCTAAATAAAACAGCAAGAATTCTAAATGAGAAAGATTTAACAAGTGATATCATATTCAATAGCTAGTTCCACAAAGATTTTAACTTTTAATAGAGGAAACAAAACAATAAACCTTGCTTTAAATTAAACTTAGATTGAGGTTCAGAAGTCGAACCAAAATCAAATACTCATAAAAAATAGTCTCTTAAATAAAATATTGGATTGAAAGATACAAGAAGAACAAATTATAAAAACTTGTATTAAAAAATTATCCATACTCCAATTTGTCGTTTTTCCATAAATCATGCGCATATAACTCGATATGCTTTAACAAACCCTGCTAGGCACATATCAACAGAGAGAGATAGTTTTATATAGCCAGCATGGGATTTCAATTTTTTCGTATCTTTAAAAACTGGAGAAATTAGCAATGAAGTTATTACTGAATGTTAAAAAATTTTTAAGGCTATGGATATTTGGTCTAACAGTTTTAATATCTCAAGTTTGTATCGGAAATGAGTTTTTTGTTACTTCAACATCTGACTATGTTGATACAAGCCTTAGCGCTAACGACTGTATAACAAACATTCCAGATAGTCGTTGTACATTAAGAGCCGCGATTGAAAGAATGAACAGTGGACAAGGAGGTAATATATACCTTGCGGAGGGAGAGTATATTTTAACCCAGGGCGAATTAAATATCGATGCCAATATTGGATTATCGCCTATCAATCGCGCATTGGCTGACGAAACGCTCGTTAAAATACGCGGTACGGGTACGGTGAATAGTAATCGCCATAGAATTTTTAATGTGCGCTCAAATAAAACATTTGTTATTGGATTTGTTACTTTGGAAAATGGTTGGACCGAAACAAATCAAAAAGGTGGCGCGATTCATTTAGAGGGATCTTCCACGCTTCATGCAATAAATGTTAACTTCGAAAAAAATCACACATTTGGAGACGCCGGTGGTGCAATATATGTGGGCAAGTATGCTTCTGCAGTGATACGTGGCTGTATTTTTAATGAGAATGGCGATTTCTTCATGGATGGCGACAACGAACCTCAACACAATGGAGATCACCACAGAAATAGGGGCGGCGCAGTTTTCGCGGCTTACGCAACAAACGTACTTATATCTCAATCCGTTTTTACAAAAAACAAAGCAAGTAGAGGTGGTGCCCTATTTGTTTCGTGGGGTTCAAAAGTCGACATTGAAAATAGCTCGTTTAATGACAATAGTACACATAGAGAGATTTTTGGCAACATATCAACTACCGGTCAAGGTGCAGCAATATACGCAGAAGGCGGGGTGATTAGAATTAATCACTCGTCAATTAATAAACTTGAGCAAGCCGCTCCGGTTGGAGAAAAAGCTATTTTTATGCACGGCTCAATGGATTGGAGTCAATACACTGCAAATGAGGATGATGGAAAAGATGAATTTGATCGTTTGTGTAAATCTTGCCACCTGCTTGGTAATGAACCATTCGATATTTCAAAATTTACGATTAACACATTAAAAGACAGAATCCGTCACACGATGTACGCCCTGGGAAAATGTGATGAACAATGTTCTGTAGACGTCGCGACATATATTGCAACGGATCTATGTAACAACAATAGTGAGGTTCCTTGTGTCAGCCCAGCCGGGTCTATAGACCTTGAAGAACGACAGTCATTGACCATCGCTAACAGTATTGTATCCGGAGGCTCCTCCTCAATAACGGACTTTAATGCGTGTGGCAGTAGAGGAAGGCTATTAACTTCTGCTGGAGGAAATGTGTTAAGTAATTGGGCATATTCCGTATATGAAAATGATATAGAAAGTTGTTCTCTATGGGGCTTTGATAATAGTGACTTGCTCACTCAATGGCGATATATACCATTTAGCGGAACCGCCATCGACTTGATAAATGGGGATGTAATTGAATTTGACAACAATATTTTTGTTGCTCCAGAAGCTTTAAGCTTTCATGGGACCCCAACGGCATTACCAACAGACATCAATAGTGGATGGCGGGGTAACGCCATTGATTCCAATTTGGATGCGTTTTTTAGTTGCCCTTCTCGCGATCAAACAGGCTTCTCTCGAGATGAGACTCAATGTGACTCCGGCGCATATGAATGGCGATAGTACCGCATCGCTGTAGCGATTGTACTCCCGCAAATTATTAAAACCCTGGGCCGTAGAGAAAAGCTACAACGAAAGCTACGGCCTAATATTTAACAACCTCGACCTCTGTCCCGCAATTTAATTATCACTTTTTAAAATAACGTTAATTTTTAAATTAGTTTAACGATAAGCGTTGTAGTAACAAGAAACACTCTTTTTAATAACTTTAGTAGGAAAGGAAAATTTATGAAAATGTATCTCAGCTCAAATTTTTCGTTTTTTTTAAAAGTACCACTGATTCTTCTACTCACGAGTATTGCAAATAGCGCATTCAGTTTAGATTTTATTGTTGCCAATACGAGTGATGCGCACGATTCCAGTCCAGGTGATGGCAAGTGCGAATCAACACTAACAGGTGCGCCGTGCACCTTAAGAGCCGCAATAGAGGAGAAAAATGCCGGGAGCGGCGGAACTATCTATATTGAACCTGGAGATTATCAGTTAACGGAGGGACAACTAACAATTAGTTCTAGCATCGCGCTCGGAGCGACAACAGCATCCGCCACGCATGATAATAACGTCACTATTTATGGAGGCGGCAAGGAAAATAAACATAGAATTTTCGCTATCGAAGAGGAAAAGTTACTGGTGTTAGCAAACGTTAATTTAAAAAATGGTTGGGCCATAACAAACTTCACAGGCGGAGCGGTCAAAGTCAATCGAAATGCTGTTCTGCATGCCTTTAATGTAAAGTTTGAAAAAAACCATGTGTTTGGCGCAAGAGGTGGCGCTGTATCTATTGCCCGGGGTGGCGATGCTTATTTGCGTGGCTGTATGTTTATTAACAATGGCGATTATATCGAAGCCGATGGCACAGTCCATAATAACAACAGGCTCGCTCGGCATGAAGGGGGAGCAATCATTGTCTCTCCGGGTGGGAGAGCGGAAATTCAAAATAGCCTCATGGTTGGTAATAAGGCAACTTATGGCGGGGCTATTTTTGTTGATTGGGAAGGAACGGTGGATATCGTAAATAGCACGATTGCCGAAAGCAAAACTAGCGATTCTGGAAGTGATAACAAGAATAACCAAAGGGGCAGTGCAATCCACACGCAGGGAGGATTTGTTAGGATAAATCACTCGACTATTAATGTAGTTAAAGAAAATTCCAGCCGCGATAAGAACGCGATTTGGGGTCTAGGCACACTGGACTGGAGCTCATTCGAAGGAGATGCAAATAGAGGTGCAAACTTATTTGCCAGTAAAGAATGTATAGATTGCCATATTACAGGTCAAGACCCCTTTGATGTAACGAAATTCTCGCTGGACCTACTTAAAGATAAAATTTTTCATACCATGTATTTCCGTGGCAAATGCGATAGACAATGCTCAGCCGATATCGTTGCTTATATAGACGAAATTCTACTTCCAGGCCAAATTGGTAGTAGCAATATACAAGCCCCCCCTTCTTTCACTATTGGCAATAGCATAATATCCGGCTCAAATTTATCGACTAAAAATGCATGTGGAAGCTTTGGAGAAATCTTTCAGTCAGCGGGAGGGAATGTATACAGCGGTTGGTGGTACTCAACTATCGAAGAATTAGGGAACGGTTGTTCATTATGGGGTTCAGATAATTCAGATAATTTGAGGTTTTGGAGATTCACCCCACCTAATAATGTAGACATCGATATTGAAGATGAAGAACCTCTCGCAATTGGTCAAAAATATGTTAGCCATGTTAGCTCAGGCTTTTATCAAACTCCCACAGCTGCTCCTGAAGATTTGAACTCCGGTTGGATTGATCAAGCTCTTGAATCACATTCTGACCCATTTTTTTCGTGCCCTACTCAAGATCAAACGGGGTATTCTCGAACGGGTTCGGGTTGCGACGCGGGCGCATTTGAATGGGGACCAGGAAGATCTCTAAACGGAACAATAGAGTTCCCAGATAATTAAATTATTAGGAGATTTTTCAATATATGTAATGCGTTTGCCATTCACAACAACCAACTAAATTTTTAAGAGCTACAAAAGGAGAGACTCCTATGAACGCAGCATTAAAGATATTCAATATTTCTCATATTCTATTTCCTGTTATTTTAGCTTATTTACTTTCAAGTCCAGCTTATAGCCTTAATTTTTGGGTAGAATCTATTCATGACTCAGAGGATAGTAACCTACAAGATAATAAATGTGAGTCGAAACTCGAGGGCAGCCCATGCACTCTAAGGGCAGCCATACAACAAATTAACCAATCGGCAGGAGTCGGCAATATTTATTTAAAGCCAGGAAATTATCAGTTAACACAAGGTCAGTTAAATATCGAAACTACCATAGCAATTGCACCTGACCCAACGCTTGTGAGTAGCTATTTAGCTGAAGATAATGTGGTTAATATTTTAGGCGGTGGTGTAGAAAATAAACACCGTATTTTTAATATCGAAGACGGAAAGTGGTTAATACTAGCCAATGTTAACTTAAAAGATGGTTGGACATTTGCTAACGAAGCGGGAGGCGCTATTAGGGTTGGTCAAGGAAGCATGTTACATGCTTTTCGCACCCAGTTTTTGAATAATCATACGCACGAAGCCAGGGGTGGAGCAATTTTTTTGGGCAACGACTCTACCGCTAGCTTAAGTGGCTGTATATTTAGGGATAACGGCGACTATTATGACCCTGCAACAGGGGAGCTGATTGATAATAATAGGCCTGCGAGGCATAAGGGTGGAGCCGTGTATGCGTCGTTTGGTTCATCGCTGTGGATGAATCAAGTCTTAATGAGTGGTAACGAAGCTACATATGGCGGCGCCTTATATGTTGAATGGGAAGCAAAAGTGGATATTTTCAATTCTACGATTATCGATAGCAAAACAAATGCAGAAAGTGACGATAATATGACTGATATTAAAGGCAATGCCATCCATTCAGAGGGAGGATACATTAGGATAAATCAATCCTCATTAAATTATCACCAGGGGCATTCAGGCGATACACACACAATTTGGGCTCAGGGGGCTATGGACTGGCGGTCCTATACTGGAAATGTTGATAATGGACAAATAAAATTTCAGCAACTTGCCTGCGCTGGCTGCCATATTCAAGGTAATGACCCGTTCGATATGAGTAAATTTACCGTAGAATTATTGGCCGATCGAATCTACCATACGATGTATTTTAACGGTAAATGCAATCGAGATTGCGCGTTTAATATCGCCACTTATATTGACGAACGTTTAATGCCTAATACAGTAGGTAGCGGGAGTATAATTGATCCACCATCTCTCAAGATAGGCAACAGCATTATTGTAGGGCCAGGCTTCAGAGAGTTTAATGCATGTGGAGGTGAAGGTACTGCGTTTGAAAGCATGGGTGGAAACTTACTAAGTAACTGGGCGTTTAAACTGGAAGATAATAGGAAAAATGCTTGTATCTTTAACGGAAGTATCGGTAACGACACGCTTGTACATTGGGCCTTGTATCCGTTGAGTGGAGAAATAATAAGATCTTTGGATCAGGATCCAGTAGTTTTTAGACAACAATATATTAATGGTAGATTCATCAAAACAATCGAAGAACCCGTCGCAGCATCAGGGGGAGACAACACACCTTCGGTTAAGCCTGCTGATCACAATGCAGGTTGGAGAGGAATTGGTATGAATTCAAGTAACGACTCATTTTTCAGTTGCCAATCTAAAGATCAAACGGGTTTTGCTAGAACAACATCAGCTTGTGACGCCGGGGCCTATGAAGCTCGATAGCTATTCGATAATGTGTTAATTTTTCTCTGTATCGAAACACAAGTGGCCCACGAAAATTTGGGCCACTTTTTTGAGAACTGCTGTGTTTTTATGAGAAAAAAGCCAATAAAATTAATATGCGGGCTAACAGTGAGTAAGGCGAAAACGGATTTAAAATCCCCCGCTCTTAAAAACGTGCCAATTCGATAAATCTGCAGGGCGCCTGCAAGCAGAGCTCAACCCGAGCATCATGGCGATGGTGCAAGCCAATCCTGCCTCTGGTACATATAATCGGCCTACAATTCCCAACCCAGTCCAGTCAAAGTTTTAAAACCCTTAACAAATATCCGTTTTTACAAAAGCGTTACTCCAAAATAGTCTAATCTAATCCGTTGCGATCAAACGATTTTCGGCACTATTTTGGTGCAACCTCCATGTAACTGCGGAGATGACATCACTTCCTACAGGCATTCAGCTAAGCAATATTACACCTAGAAAAGATTCTAAATGAGCGAAAAGGAATGCAGCCCTAATTAAAACAGTTGTTGGCAGAGATTATACTCGTGGATTGTTCATGCAAGGAATTGATTCAATTAAAAAGCGAAAAAACAAATTGTTTGTGCAGCCGGAAGCGAATGATAGAGCTTTGTCCAAAGATGGCGGCAATACAAAAAATAAAACAACTGATTGAATATGAATTCGACTTGAAAAGAACGCATCTTCAAAAATCGATTCAATGCTAACCGACAAAATTCATACAAATCACATTATTGATGTAGTACGGAAAGCAAAACGATATTGATTCCACTTTTTTAAACTTAGATATGATTTCCTATTAAGAATCGGTAAGAATAGTTTTCTTGACTACGATCAATACTGACTATGGTTATTGATGGTACCGCAAACGCGGTGAATATAATCTTCAAAATTTGCACACGATTGGTATGGTCTATGACGAATAAATTCAAAATAGATCACAGTAAAATTATCTCTAAATTTTTCTTGTATTAATTTTTTCGCAAATCCATTGCATCTATTGACTATTAGTCTATTTTGAAAATGTAAGGTGAAATTTATGCCTGTATCTCGTACGCAGCTTAGGCTCGTGTATTCACTTCGATGTTTGTTGTAAGACCTTGTTATTAAAGTTGTTGATTCTTATTTCTAGTTGAAAAATGAAATAGGTTAAGTATTTTTAATAGCATTAGATACAAATCATCACCATGCGATTTTATATACTGAAAACTAACGAAATACCTGAAGTAGCAGCTAAATTTTAAAGAGTCCTTAGGTATGAAAAGCGAAGAGTACGACAAACTCAGGGAGAATATAGGTGTTTTCTACAACGAGTTTGAAGAACAGATTTGTGAGGCTGAAAAAGCACTGTTACGGCTAGAGGAAGATAGTTCAGACCAAGAAACTCTCAATACGCTGTTTCGAGCGATTCACACAATCAAGGGCTCTGCAAGTATTTTTGCTCTGAATGACATTGTAGCCTTCGCTCATGCTTTTGAAAGTACTCTAGCCAAAGTCCGCAGTTATATTTTACCTGTTAACGATCAGTTTATTGAAATTGCTATCGAATGTAATGATTTTATGCGGCAGTTGATGGATGTCGATCAAAATGATAAAGCAATTCAACAAGAAGAATTCGAACGACTTGCCCAAACCCTACAAACGTTTGAAAGAAACCATGGCGTCGCCGTTGGTGATAAAAATGGCTCGTTGTATTCCAAACCTGTATTAAGTGATTCGTGCGATCTGCACAGCCATCACCTATCGATTAGGTTTGACCCATTATTTTTTGTCTCCGGTTACAGTGTTGAAACGCTCGTTCAACAAATTGAAGAGCTTGCGCCAATCGATAAAAAATACATTGTTGATGAACTGCCAGCGTTTTCTTTAATGGATCCAACACATTGTTACTTAGGCATCGAATTGCAGATAGGAGCAAGCGCCGATATTGAAGGGATAAAAAGTTTATTTGATAGCATGTTTTTGGCCGACCCGGAATTTATCTCTCCATCCGACACCGAAGATGCGCTGATACACCTTTATGAATATCGCTTTGCCGAGCTGTCGGAGTTTCCCTCTTTCTTACAATCGTTTGAAATTTTTCCACTTATAGAGGCTCTTGCCAGACCGGTTTCAAATAACAGTTTCGATGCGAAAAACAACGCCCAGAAAGAACTGACCGAAGACACTCTACCTGGAGTCAATGCGCAAAATCTAAAAAAAGACAACAAAGAAATGATTCGCGTCGAAGCGGCAAAACTTGACAGGCTGGTAAACTTAGTTGGTGAACTTGTTATGGTAAATTCCAGGGTCTATGAAAACGCACTGCTGCATGCAGACTCTGAACTTATTGAAAGTGTTGACGAAATGTCGACCGTGCTTGACAGCACGCGCAGCGAAGTAATGGAACTTCGTATGGTGCCACTGGAAGAATCTCTATTTCGTTTTAAACGACTAGTCCGAGATCTGAGTAAAAAACTTAATAAACGAGTCAATCTCGAGATCGTAGGTGGTGATACAGAACTCGATAAATCTATGATGGAACAACTTATCGACCCATTAACGCATATGATTCGCAATGCAATCGATCATGGCATCGAATCAGAAGAAGTCAGAAAGCAAAAAAACAAAAAAGAATGCGCTACTATTACTATCAATGCTTATCATCAATCGAATGTTATTGTGATTGAAATCGAAGACGATGGCGGTGGACTGGACCCCGAGCGAATTCTAGCCAGAGCAATCGAAAACGGTTTGGTCCCGGCGGACGATGATTTGAGCGAAAATAAAATCTATTCGTTAATTTTTCAAGCGGGTTTTTCAACTGCGCAACAAACAAGTGATGTTAGTGGACGCGGGGTTGGTATGGATGTTGTCAAGCGCAATATTGAAAAACTTCGCGGTGAAGTCCACGTGCATTCTGAGGTAAATAAAGGAACAAAGTTCACGATAACTTTACCGTTGACGCTGGCTATCATAGAAGGTTTTCAGGTCAAGGTCGCCGACGCAGATTATATTATTCCGCTTGATTCTATTATCGAATGTGTTGGTATTGATGAGCGAGAAATCACAAGCATAGAAGAAACTGGAATCATTCACAGTCGCGGCGATGCGCTTCCGGTGTGTTGGTTATCAAAATTTCTTAACGACGCTAAAAAGCCAATGTCTATCGATAAAGAGACTCAATGTCGCAAGGAAGTTGTAGTTGTTAGCCACGGGGATACCTGTTTTGGCCTTGTTGTGGACGCACTGCTCGGCGAGATTCAAACAGTCGTTAAACCGCTGGGAATGATTTTTAATCATATGAAAATTTTTTCAGGATTTACCGTTCTTGGAGCCGGCAATGTTGCATTGATATTTGATATTACCGGTTTATCAAGAAAAATTAATTCAACCCCTTACCATCCGAATTTACATGATGTTAGGGCCCAGTCATCAAATGCTAACAGGGAGCATTTGCCATGAAATTTAATAATCTAAATGTGAAATATAGAATTTATATTCTTTTACTTGCGCCTTTATTGTGCGCATTATATTTTTCCGTGGTCGTTGTGAAAGATAAGCTAGTTAGATTGGAATCAATGAGCTCGCTTGACTCGTTAGCAGCTTACGTAAAATCGGCTAGCGCAGTTGTCCACGAATTACAGAAAGAGCGAGGTATGACGGCGGGGTTTCTCAGTAGCAAAGGGAAGCAATTTACCAACGATATTATTAGTCAACGAAAAAAGACTGATACGCAGTTGCGAAAATTCGAGCGCGTTGTCAGCGAATTGGATAAAGATTCCTACAGCGAAGAATTTCTTGATAACCTCACAAATATATCATCTCAGATTGATGTTCTTGCGTCTATTCGCTCTCAGATTTCATCACAACAGATCGAAACGTCAAAGGCGATTTCTTTTTATACGCAGTTAAACGGATATTTACTTAATGCAGTGGCTTGGATGCCGAAATTAAGTGGCGTCGGCGAAGTCAGCACTATGTCTGCGGCATTTGGAAATTTTTTGCAATCCAAAGAAAATGCTGGCATAGAAAGAGCTGTGCTGGCCGGCACTTTTGCTCAACAAAAGTTTGCACCGGGTTTAGCTAACAAGTGGACAACACTGGTTGCCACACAAGATAGTTTTTTAAAGGCGTTTTCCTCGATTGCAACAGACGTTCATCTCGATCGTCTGAATAAGACTTTGAGCGGCGAAAAAATAAATGAGTTTCAGGAATTTAGACGCATCGCGGAAGAGAGATCATTTAAACAGCATCCCGATGCAACTTCGGAAGCATGGTTCAAAGTTGCTACTTATCGAATAAATTTGCTTAAGGATCTTGAAGAAAGCTTTGTTAGCGATTTGCTGACGATGACCCGCTCCTATAAAGATTCAGCAAGGGCGCAACTCTTTTTCAGTCTCGCCGTTCTGTTGGCTTCGATTATCATAACGACGGTTGTATCTTTTGTCATTATTCGCGGTATAGCGATACCCCTGCGGCAGGCAGTAACCCTGATTAATAATATCGCCTCGGGCGACCTGACTAATTCGATTAAGATTGATCGAAAGGATGAAATTGGTCAGATGATTCAAGCAGCCAACGAGATGACGGATAAGCTCAAAGAGGTCGTTGGAACGGTAATGCTATCAGCACTAAACGTTGCGACCGGCACAGAAGAAATTAACTCTAGCGTGCAAATGCTCTCGCAAAGTGCTACTGAACAAGCTTCCAGCGTACAAGAAACTGCAGCCTCACTTGACCAACTCAATGCGACAACAGCAAAAAATGCCGACAATGCTAAACAAACTGAAACAATAGCCATTCGCGCGGCGGCGCAGGCAAGCGAGGGCGGCCAGTCGGTCAAAGAAACAGTTCAAGCCATGCGCGATATTTCCGAAAAAATTAGCATTATTGAAGATATTGCCTATCAAACTAATTTATTAGCGCTGAACGCAGCTATAGAAGCTGCGCGCGCTGGCGAACATGGTAAGGGGTTTGCGGTGGTGGCAGCAGAAGTTCGCAAACTTGCCGCTCGTAGTGAATCTGCCGCAGGGGAAATTTCTAGCCTTGCAGGTAATAGTGTCGATATTGCGGAATCAGCTGGCGGACTGCTTGAAAAAATTGTTCCCAATATTCAACGCACTTGTGATTTAGTACAGGAGATTTCGGCGTCATGCGAAGAACAGGCCGTCGGTATTAACGAGTTGTCGACCGCCATGAAACAAATTGACCTGGTTACCCAGAGTAATTCAAGTTCTTCAGAAGAACTTGCTTCAACGGCCGAGGAAATGCAGGCGCAAACGAAGGCACTTGAGGAAACCATTATGTTTTTTAAAATTCCTTCTGGCGCAGCGGATTCCCGCGAGTTTGTGGCGAAAAAGGTACCTGCACCAGTAGTTAGTGACGAGCCTAACGGCACTACCGGTACCTACTCGAACTACCTGGCAAATAATGGTGAGGAAACAGAAGAGTTTAAACGATATTCCTCATAATGGAGGCGACCATGACTGCATCAGAAAGTTTATTAGACGCAAATACGAACGAAAATGCCTCGCAGTTTCTAACCTTTGTTTTGTCTGATGAACAATACGGCATTTACATTAAGCCCGTGCGGGAGATCATTCAATATTCTCTACTGACGAGCATTCCACTGGTATCAGATTTTATTGCAGGGGTGATAAACCTGCGCGGTAACGTTGTTCCGGTCATTAATTTAGCGAGTCGATTAAATTTGCCTGAACATGAAAAAACAAAAAGAACCTGTATTGTTATTTTGGATTTAAATATCGAAGGCAATATTATCACTATGGGATTTATCGTTGATAAAGTACTTCAAGTGGTTGATATTCCGGAAGACAATTTAAAACCTAGACCGCAATTCGGTGCCAACATAGATTCGCGGTTTATTGATAAAATGGCGGATTTAGACGAAGTCTTCATTATCATCTTAAAGGTAGAAAACCTACTGACGTTTGAGGATATTGAAGCATTAGATCAAATTAATGCAGAGTGAAAAGTCCCAAGTTTTGGTCACGGATATTAGTTTTGAAGAGGTACGTTTATTCCAGCAATTTATTCGGTCGCAGATCGGAGTTGAACTAGGAAAAAATCCGCAACAGTTGCTCGTTAACCGCCTCGCGCCACGTATTCTTCAGCTTGAACTAGACAGCTTTGCAACGTATTTTCAGTTTATTACTAGCACGGAGGGAAAATCGAGCCAGGAAGACATATTGTGCATCGACCTTCTCACCACTAACGAGACATATTTCTTTAGGGAACAAAAACAGCTTAATTTTTTTCAAGAATACATTGGAACACTAAATTATTCACAAATTAGTGTTTGGAGTGCCGCATGTTCATCGGGCGAAGAATGCTATTCAATTGCGATGATTCTTGCCAATGAATTTGGTTTTTCTCCAAGCTGGAGAGTTTTCGGTAGCGATATATCAGCCCGAATGATAGCAAAGGCAAAAAGAGCGATATATCAAGATGTTCGTATGGATTTCTTATCCAACGAATTTCGGCTGAAGTATCTTATGCACAGTAAAGATTTGCGGGAAAAGAAAATTACTGTTGTACCGGAGCTGAAAAAAAACGTGGAATTTTTTCGGCACAATTTGCTTAGCCCCCTGCCCTCCCAAAGTGATTTTTTCGATTTTATATTTTGTCGAAATGTCATGATTTATTTTGACAATGAGCGACGTCAGCAAGTTTTGCGCCACCTGCTACTAAGACTCAAACCAGGCGGCTTGTTATTTGTAGGTTTATCGGAGAGCCTACGCGACTTGCAGGAAAGGTATCTTGAGCAAATTGGCCCTTCAACATATATGAAAAAAAGCAACAATGAGAACATCGAAACAAATGTCAATGAGAAGTAAATCATGAAAAATACTGTGAAAGTCATGTTGATCGATGATTCGGCGCTGGTTAGAAAAGTCATGAGCGAGATTTTAAATCATGATAAGCGCTTTTCCATATGTGCAACAGCTGCCGATCCCATTATCGCGTTTGAGCGATTAAAAACCGTCACACCGGATGTCATTTTACTCGACCTTGAGATGCCGAGAATGGACGGTATTACATTTCTCGGCAAGTTTATGCCAAGTAATCCAATTCCCGTTGTTGTTTGTTCATCGGTGGCCGAGGAAAGTTCTGAAAACGCTATAAGAGCACTTGAGCTTGGCGCTCTTGATATCGTGAGCAAACCACAAATTGGTATTAAATCATTTTTTGAAGAATCAAAAATACGTATTACTGACGCTTTGTTTGCAGCGGCTGGAACTCATGCAGACACACGGAAACAAAAATCCCCTACTCAATTCCAGTCGCGAACAGCAGCGGCCGATACAGAAAAGCGTGTTTTAACGACGACAGAAAAAGTTATCGCAGTAGGCGCTTCGACGGGCGGTACCGAAGCAATTCGTATTTTTGTCGAAAGCCTGCCGAAAAACCCTCCTGGCGTCGTCATCGTGCAACATATGCCAGAAAAATTTACTAAAGCATTTGCCGACAGGCTTAATAGCTTTATTGATCTCGATATTCGCGAGGCCAGTGGTGGTGAAGAAGTACGCAGCGGCTCAGTTTTAATCGCACCGGGTAATCGGCACATGATTGTCAAGCGCATTGGCGCTGTCTATCGGGCTGAGTTGATCGATGGCCCATTGGTCAGCCGCCATAGACCTTCGGTTGATGTTTTGTTCCGCAGCGTCGCGCGCAATGTCGGCAGAAATGCAATCGGCTGCATACTCACTGGCATGGGCTCGGACGGCTCTGAGGGTTTATTGGAAATGCGCAACAGCGGTGCTTATACCCTTGGCCAAAGCGAACAGAGTTCGGTTGTATTCGGTATGCCCGGTGCAGCTGCTAAAATCGGCGCTGTGTGCGAATTATTAGACGTTGAGGATATGGGCTCAGAAATTTTTCGC
>JANQJB010000120.1 GCA_028281865.1 Marinagarivorans sp. | reverse complement strand
ATAGCACTTATACTAAGTGAAATTCTTTTGTAATGCTGATCATTATAAAAAGGTTTTAGCAGGAATTGATGCTTAGTAAAAAAATAAAAGCCGTTATTAGAATGAATCTGTCTTTAATTACTTGGATGCTGTGTGTCGAGGTTTTGCTGCGGCTTGACGAGCTGGAGCAAATTACTTTCTCCCGCAAAAACGACTAGTGCAGTTTCACTCCCGCTTCGTTTACTCCGCACTCAATTGGTGAGCTATTTCATGAACCAGCTTTAAAAAGACTCACTAAAAGTAGTTCTCGTTCAACTTGCTATGTATACGCAGCCTAATCCCTTGATTTTACGCACTTGTTTAATGCAGAATCAGCCAAGCTGACTATAAGCTAAGGCCAGCGGTTAAATCGTGTATTTAAAATCACAACATTTTCGGGGGGAAAATGAAAAATAAACTGTTTAATCATACACTTATGTATTCAATTGTGGCTTCCATGATGCTGCCATCAATAGTTCAAGCTCAAGAAGAGTCGCTTAAGGAAGAGGTTCTTGTCACGGGTATTCGGGGTGCTCTTGAGAATGCACTCGACATTAAGCGAGATGCAAAGGGTTTTGTCGATGCAATATCTTCAGAAGATATTGGTAAATTTCCTGATCAAAACATCGCCGAATCTCTTCAGCGTGTAACCGGTGTGACCATCGACCGCCTAGGTGGTGAAGGTTCATCGATTACTGTGCGTGGTTTTGGCCCTGAATTTAACAGTGTTCGTGTTAATAATCGTCAATTGGCAACTATCTCTGGTGGACGCGATTTTGACTTCCAGGTACTCGCCTCTGAGCTTATTCACGGTGCCGAGGTAGCGAAGACTCCGTCAGCAAGCCTTGTTGAAGGCAGTATTGGTGCCGCTATTAATATGAAAACTCTGCGACCTTTGGATAACCCAGGTTTAAAAGTCGTAGGTTCTGCCAAACTCCGTTATCAGGATTTGGCGGAAGAAACAGCGCCTGTACTTTCTGGCCTAGTGAGCAATACCTTTGCTGATGACACCATGGGTATTGTTTTTGCCGCTTCCTATTCAGATATCGAGCAACGTATCGATAGAACCTGGAATGGTGTTTGGGGTGCTTGGGAATTTGACGTTAACAATGATGGTGTGCACGAAGGCGAGTATATTCGTCGTCCGAACCGTGCTGGTTTCGGTTTCGCCGTTGAAGACCGAGAGCGCCTTGGCCTTAGTTCAACTTTCCAGTGGAGCCCCAATGACACTGTAGAAGTAACTGTCGACGCTTTGTTGATCGATTTTAATCGTTCAGAAAGGCAAGTTCACAATATGCACCCAATGCAGGTAGCGTTTGGTAGGCGTTTTGGGGATGGAAACAATGTTTCGTCTCTTACTGTTAATGAACGTGGCACCTTAGTTGCGGTTAATAAGGCTGACCAGCCAAATGATATGGGTCTAGAACTTAGTGGTGGTGACATCACCACAGAAGCATTAGGCACCAACATCGTTTGGAATATTTCAGATACTCTCACGGCAGAGTTTGACCTTTCCTACTCAAAAGCAACTGCAGAAGATTTAGGCGTTTCCATGTTCCCAGGCATGCGCAACGACTGTTCTGAATATGTGATTACGACTGAGCCTACAGTGGAAGGAAGTTTGGCTGATTGTACTCCAGCACGAAGTAACGCCGATAACGGAAGTAACGCTGTTCAGTGGCGTTTAGGCCACCAAAACGCGACGATTCAGACCTCGTTCGATATGACCGACGCCAGCTTACTTAGGTCGCACTTTAACAACTCTGCTCGAGATGATACTGAAGACGAGATATTTGAAGTTAAGGTGGATTTCGATCAGGCCCTCGAATTTGGTCCGCTCACGACCATCCAATTCGGCGCAGCGTTTTTGGATCGTCGCTTTGACGATATTCGCTTCGATAATCAAAACGTCACTGGTTGGAACCCCTTTGGTGAGGGCTCGACTTGGTCTGAGACACTCCGTGGTATGGACCCTGATGGTGGTAGATCTAACGGTCGTCGCTTGGATTTACCGGATGGGCTTTTCGAAGTGATCAGTGTTCCAGATTTGTTGGAGGGCGCCCAAGGGCCATTTCCCAAACAGTGGGTCATTACGCGTGACTATGATGACTTATGTGATGCAATGGCCGAGCTTAGTGGTAACAACCTAGGTTGTACCTTGACCTTTATTCCACGTGAAAGCAGTTTTGTTGAAGAAACAAACCTCGCGGCGTATATCCAATTTGACCTTGAAGGCGAGATTGGTAGCGTAGCATACTCCGGTGATATCGGTTTTCGCTACATACAATCAGAAACCTCCTCTAACGGTTTTACTTCTCCTTTGATTGGCATTACACCGAGGGATCCAACCGGCGGTACAACAGGCCTCGATCCGCAATTTGGCGAGGAAATTGAGTTAATCGTCGATAATGATTACTCAGACGTTTTACCCAGCGCTAACTTCAAGTTCGAATTGACTGATGAGGTTCTATTGCGGGTTGCGGCTTCTAAAACTTTAACCAGACCTGATACCGCAGATTTAGGTACAGCGGTTACCTATGGTGGGAGTTTTGAAGGTTTTACTCGAACGGGTGACAATCCCTTCCTTGAGCCTTATGAAGCGTTGAATTTTGACTTGGGTCTTGAGTACTACGCTGAAAATAACAATGCTTTTGGCATCACTTTGTTCTACAAGGATATCGATTCCTTTATATCGACTGTTGTAACACCTTTTGATTCTGGTTTTTCCCATCCAGCACTTGGTCCAATTTTAGGTGATGACCGACGCTTGAGAAACCGCCCTGGTGGTACTGTTGAAGGCTTCGAGATCTCTGGATTGATATTCTTTGATTTCTTGGACGGTGTTTGGAGCAACTTCGGTCTGCAAGCTAACTACACCTATGTATCGGGTGAGGATAAATCCGCAGCAGATGTCGTATATCCCGACCCAGAAAACGTTACCTTGCCAGATTCTAACTTGGAAGGTTTCACACCGCATTCTTACAACCTTATCGCTTTTTATGAAGATGAGCGTTTCCAGGCGCGTTTAGCCTACAACTTGCGCGATGATTATATGAATGTGCGTGTTGGTAACGGTCAGTTGCCAGAGCATTTCGACGCCTATGAAGCCATTGATTTTAGCTCCAGTTATCAAATCAATGATACCTTCACTCTAGTTTTTGAGGCGCTAAACCTCGGCAATGAAAACGTACGTGAGTACGCTGACCACCCTGAGCGTATGACTGACAACGAATGGACCGGTCGACGTTACACCTTCGGGGTACGCGCTGACTTTTAATTATTTAAGCTTGATAGAACGAGGGCGGCCAATTAGCCGCCCTTTTTATAAGCTCTAGTACAAACAGCCGCCGCTATTTTTGTTTTCCTCATTTAATTCGCGTTAGATAAAACTTCATCTTGCGTTTTTACATCGGCTATATTTTATCGCGGCTTACCGCACTTAAAATAATTCCTTCCTTTGCTAAGGTAGGAGCAGATTTAGATAGTTCGATGCAAAAGAATGTCAAACTCGCTTGCGAATACCGATAAAATAGAAACGATATACCGCGCATACGCACCCAAGGCAAAAGCGACCTTAATCCGTTTATTAAACGATTTTGATCTAGCCGAAGAGACTTTGCACGATGCATTTTTGGTGGCCTTGGAGGACTGGCCACGCTCAGGAATTCCCGACAGGCCAGATGCCTGGCTAATTTCAACGGCGCGTTTCAAAGCTATCGATACTTTGCGAAGAAGTAAACGTTTCAATGAAATGACGCAAGATATCGGTTCGCATTTGGAAGAACTCCATCAATTTAATGCAAGGGTTTCCGAGCAAACCATCGAAGACGATCAATTGCGTTTGATTTTTACCTGCTGCCATCCATCCATTGATTCTAAAGTACAAATTCCACTGACCTTGAGAGAAGTCTGCGGTTTGACGACCGAAGAAATAGCAAGTGCTTTTTTGGTCTCACCTTCAACCATGGCACAGAGGATCGTGCGCGGAAAAGCAAAAATACGCAAAGCAAAAATACCTTTTAATATTCCCGATAAAAATGCTTTAGCTGAGCGTTTGGACGCGGTGCTCGCTGTTATTTATCTCGTGTTTAACGAGGGTTATTGTGCCTCTGAGGGTGAAGCCTTAATTCGTATAGAGCTAGCGAATGAGGCAATACGGCTGGCGCGTTTACTGGAGTCTTTATTGCCCGACCCGGAAGTCGGCGGTTTGCTTGCGCTGATGCTATTACATCAGTCTCGCCGTGAAACTCGGCATGATGTTCACGGTGATATCGTGCTGCTTGAAGACCAAGATCGCAGCCGCTGGGATCAAGCTTTGATCCAGGAGGGCTCAGAGCGAGTGCGTGTAGCACTGCGTTCCGGTCGCATTGGTAGCTACAGCCTGCAGGCCGCCATTGCCGCTGTTCATGCGGAAGCCAATGTCGCTGAGCAAACCGATTGGGCGCAAATCTATGCACTTTATACAGTGCTACTGCAGGTGAACCCCTCGCCAGTTATTGAGTTGAACCGAGCAGTAGCCTTAGCAATGCGCGACAATTTTGAGTCAGGTATCCAAGCTATTGATGCGATTCTGCAGCGCGGACAGCTGCAAAACTACCACTTAGCACATTCGGCCAAGGCTGAGCTACTGTTGCGTGCGGGACGCGAGTGCGAGGCATTGGCTGCTTTTCAACTGGCGCTTACCCTGGTGAACCAGCAAGCTGAGCGGCGTTTTATTGAGCGGCGTATTAATTTATTAAAAAAATAAGAAATTTATAGAGCCAATGTCGATTTTGCGTGAGGCTATTCGACTAAAGAGGGAAAACCAACTCGAACTAGGAAAACGCAATGAAATTTATTTGTATGGGTTACTTCGACCCCGAGACCTGGCAAGCTCACACGCCGGAAGAGGGTGAAGCCATTATCGCGGAATGCTTCAGTTATGATGATGAACTGCGTTTAGGTGGATATTTCCGCGGAGGTGAGGCGATGGGGGATTTGTCCAGTGCTGTAACGTTGCGCCATAAAAATGATCAGGTAGAGGTGACCGACGGCCCCTATATCGAAACCAAAGAAATTTTGGGCGGGATTTTGCTTTTAGAAGCATCGGATTTAAATGAAGCAATACGTCTGGTTTCTAACCACCCCGGTTTAAGGACAGGGCCTTTTGAAATTCGACCTGCGGACGAGAATATCAATCAAAAAATTCAGGAGAGTAACGCCAAAATTGATCGAGCACGTATTCGAAAATTAATAGAGCGATGGTCAACAGCACTCGAGAATAAAGATCTTGACGGCATTTGTGCTAATTACACCGACGAAACTGTTTTGTTTGATGCTATTCCACCCTATAAAGTCATCGGCACCGATGCGATACGAGAAACATGGGAAGCGTGTTTGCCTTATTTTCCTGATAAATTTAAATCTGAGCATCAAGATTTAACGGTTCACGTTGCCGGCGAAACCGCTTTTGTTTGCGGCCTACATCATTTTATTACCGCAGACCCCAATCACTCGGCTGCACAGACATGGATGCGAGTTACGATTGGTTTTGAAAAAATAAACGGCTTGTGGAAGGTTACGCACGAACATGTTTCCGTACCGTTCAACCCGATGGACAATAAAGCCTGGTTTATCAAAGACCCGGAAAATATCGACGCACCCGATTATTCCCAAGCATAGAATTTAGGAGCTCTTATGCAATTTATGTTGTTAATTTATAGCGATGAAAATTCTTGGACGCAGGCCGAGATAGACGAGTGTTTAACTCAGTCCTTAGCGATTTGTGATGAGCTGGAAGAAGCCGGAAAGTATATATCGGCGGCACCGCTAAAGTCAGTTTCAACGGCGACGAGTTTACGTATTCGTAATAACCAATGCGAAATTACCGATGGCCCTTTTGCGGAAACGCGAGAGCAACTTGGCGGATACTATATTATTGACGTCGAACACTTGGACGAAGCCATTGAAATCGCCAAACGTTTACCACCTGCCAAAAAAGGTACGGTAGAAATTCGCCCAATTGAAATGCTTTAAAAAAGTAAGTTTGAGTTAAAACAACACAATTTAAGTTAACTGATAAAACACTGAAATGTATCAACGAGGAGAACGATTATGTCTTATATCGATGGCTTTGTAGCAGCAGTGCCTGAAGAAAATAAAAGTGCTTTTATTAAACATACGGAAATTTGCGCCGAGATTTTTAAGGAATATGGCGCATTAAAAATAGTCGACTGTTGGGGTGACGATGTGCCCGACGGTGAGGTGACCTCATTTCCGATGGCAGTTAAACTAGAGCCCGGTGAGGTTGTTGTATTTTCTTGGATTATATGGCCTGATGCAGAAACACGGAACAAAGGCATGCAAAAAGTAATGGAGGATGAACGCATGAGCTCCGAAAATAACCCCATGCCATTTGATGGTAAACGCTTGATATACGGTGGTTTCGATATTATTTCGGAGTTGTAAAAAGCAACACAGTTTAATGCGCTATTTTGCACCGAACAAAAACCTCACATACTTAAAGGGACGGATATATAAATGATAGAAAGTCGCGCTAACAAGAAAGCAGACTACGAGTAAAAAGATATACTTAAATGCAGCGTTGTCTGCCGTTTGAACTACGTAGTAAGCTAATACTACTATTACCGTTTGATGCAATATATAAAATGGATATACAGCTTTGTTGCAATAGGTTAGCGCCTTACTACCTGAGTTTAAGTATCTTTTTCCGTAGCCTAGCAACGCCAACACCCATAGCCAGGAATTAAAATTTAGTAAAACTAAAAAACAATAAGATATTGGCTGGCTCAACCAATCCTCAAAAATGTTTTTTGGTTCTAGGCCATTCCATCGCACAATGTTAATTATGACAATCGATAGGAAAGCTAAGCGTAAGATTACGGATCTCTTTTCCTCAAGGAAGTCCATTATTGGTTTATATTTATATGCCAGTACTCCTGCAAGTACAAAGGGAATGAACTGAGCGTGTCTGGCATAATCATGAATGAGGTCGTATGTAACAGGGTAGTGCACACTCAGTAGTGTATAGGGGAGTATGGCAATAGCGAAAAAAATACAAACTAAAAACGGGATATTTTTATTAAATATTCCAGAAACGGTAGTACTAATATAGCTTTGTAAAGCGCGAAATACGGGAATAGATATTAGGTTGTAGACAAAAAGATAAGGAATAAACCACAAATGTAGCCAATGGAAATTACCCGTTGGATATAATTCAAATTCTAAAAAGGTTCCGTAGAATTCAAGATAGTTGAATTCTACACCTTGAAGCTTGCGTTCAAAATATATTTGAGGGGCTACAAGTACGAACGTCCAGATTATTGTGGGTATTATGAGTCGGTTAAACCGCTGAATTATAAACTTTAGCGTACTCAATTTTTCAAGTAGAATGCAGGTAATAAAACCTGAAACAAAGAATAGCAATGGCATTCTAAAAAACTGCATCCAGTAGTTGAGCTCCATTAACACATTGCTTTGACTTGTGTCTTTTATATGCCAACCCCACTCAGACACGAATATCATGTTCACATGGTAAACGAACATCATTAAAATCGCAGCAACTCTTAAAAAGTCAATATAGAAGTATCTCTCTGTTATATCTTTTCCCATAAGTTCCTTTCTCGTTTACCCGTAACGACTTGGCCGAGCAATTTATATGTTTCTATCTTTGGCGATGCGGAAAGCATTTTTGACTAGAGCCTAACTAAAATATAACGGACACAAGGACCATTAACATACTGCATTGGACACCTCGGTTTCGTCTAAAAGCGTCTTAATACCAGTAATTTAGGAGGGCTGTTTCGCACTCCTTGCGCTTATCGAGGGTGTCCATCTTGCCGAATAATTATACCTTTTTATCTTTGAGCAACAAAACTTATAAAAAAATAAGAAATACAAACCTAAAGATATTTAATTTCTTAGTCCATTTTTTTAGGACATTTCACTGTATTACATTTAAATATTATTAGCTTGCTCAAGTTATTGATTCTCCATTTACCCGTCAGCTAACAAGAGCCCTTTATCAACTTTGAGTTAAAGATTGAGAAAGAAAACATCCATAATTAACAGATGGTTAGCCAGACCTAATTTTGCCCGCCAAAATTAACCAAACCGAGAGTACTCAAATGTTGAGTGATGTATCTCATACAGCCTTAAGCCATTTTAGGCCCTTTAAAATTGTATCGCTATTACTTGTTGCACTGCTGCTGCAGGCCTGTAGCGGTGAAGTGCAGGATAACGATGACTCTGGAAGCACGAGTTCATCATCGAGCAGTTCGTCCTCTTCTAGTAGTTCCTCGAGTAGTTCGTCTTCCTCCAGCAACTCTTCCAGCAGTAGTAGCGGCACTGTAGCCAAAGCTTACACCGGTCCCTGCAATGTTTATTACATGCCGGAAGAAGTGTATGCCATGCCCGGAAAAGACCTTTGGGCTAAGCAATGTGCGAAGTGCCATGGCGCAAATAATGAAGGCCACGCTTATGGCCCCGTGGTCACAACCGATTACTCAGCGCTTGTTTCGCTTATTGAAACAACCATGCCGATGGATGTAAGCGAGCAATGCGACAATACCTGCGCGACTCAAATTGCCGATTACCTAAGCGCGTATCGCGCCGAAACTTGCGAGAGCCAAAATGAAATAGATCTTTTTGAGAAACGACCTCTGTTAGAAACATTGCATTCAGCTGCAATGAATCTTGGAGGGCGGCTGCCTACTGAAAGCGAAGAACTGCTGGTCAATATGCAAGGCGAAAGCGGTTTAGCCAGTATTGTCGATGCGCTTTTGGATGAAGACGTATTCGCTCAACGTATGTGGGAAATTTATAACGATCCGCTGGCAGCAAACGTATCGCTAAAAGTGGTTGCGACTTTCGCGGCTGCAACACCGGGTGCGCCGGATCAATGGTGGCGACGTGTTGATAACACGATAAATTACAATCCGGGCAAAGTTTTTGTTGGTCACCAACGCGAGCCCGTCGAGCTGGTGAGATATGTAACGCGTGAGGATATTGATTTTCGTGAAATCCTCACTGCGAATTACACGATGACAAATAATATTACCGACATGGCCTATGATTTTTTCGCCTACGACGTTTACGATTTTACCGGCTTTACTGAATTTACACCCCGTTACGTTGACCCTGAGATAAGACCACAAGCTGGCATTATAAGCACCGTAAGCTTTATGGAAGAACATGGTTTTAATCCCTCGAATCGTCAGCGCAAAAGGGCAAAAGCTGTCTTGGATTTATTTCTTGATACCGATGTCGCGTCACTCGGTGGCGAAGTAGTTGCCTCGGCTGATGCAGAAGCCGGTACCGATATTCTCAGTGACACTCGCTGTAGAGCTTGCCACCTTGTGCTCGACTCAGTCGCCTCCGGTTTTAAAGACTTTACCGGTGAAAGGGGGGCTTTATATGGTCAGTATAGTCCCCAAGCCACCAACGCCTGGCCCGAGTCGTTTCCCGCGGCCGGTGTAAAAGACCAGCTCCAGCCCGATGAAAGTACTGAGTCGCCGCTGGTATTTTTAGCCAATGCCGTTGCCAACGATCCGCGATTTGCTAGCGCCGTTGTGCGCACTGTATTTGAAGGAATTTTTGGTCAGGACGCGGTCCGCGTAAATCATGCAAGCCTGCCTGAAAATGTTGCGATTTATCATTTACAACAACGCTATTTTCAATATTGGTCCAAGGTGTTTATTGACTCCGGTTATCAAATTGATGCACTGGTTAAAGCGATGATCATGAGCGACCTTTATCAAGCAAAAAGCACGATCAGCGCTAATATTGCGCCCTACATTGAAGGCTTAAACGAAAATGAAACTGCCAGTGTTTTTAATTATTTTGGTGGCAGCAGCTCAATTGTTTCACCCGAAACTTTTGCTCGGAAAATTGCTATTTTAGTCGGTGACGAATTCGAATGGGGTGATGATTACCTCGAAACATCATTGGGTTTAGCCGGCCAACTCTCGGTTATGCTCGGTGGTGTTAACAGTGATGATGTCACTGAGCGACTGCGCGACGCAAATGGTTTTACTATTGCCGTACAGGAATTATTGGCCTTCGATATCGGCTGCGAAGCGATGGTTGCCGATTTTAGTCGCGATGCCGAAAGTCGACTTTTTTTCTCGCAGATTTCGAGTACCGATATTCCCGCTGAAAATGAAGCGAGCATACGCGAAACAATTAAAAATATGCTTTGGTTGTTGTGGGGTAAAACTTTTGACGTGAACGAATTTTTTGTCGATGAGGCCTACGACTTACTCATCGACGTGTACGATTTAAATGTAACTGAAAATGTGTCGCAGTATAACCAATGCCATAAACTCGCTGGCGACGACCGTCATATAAAAATGGCTTGGGCAGCAGTACTCACCTATATGCTAGCCGACTATCACTTTACCAACCTGTAACCGCAGAAAAAAGAGAGAGAAAAAATGAAACGTCGCGACTTTATGCACCTGCTCTCGACTACCGGTTTAAGCTTGGTCACGCCTATCGTTTCCAAAAAAGTTTTCGCAGCGGAGCCAAACCATATGGTTGTTACCGTTGCGGCTAAAGGTGGATGGGATGCGACAATGCTGTGCGACCCAAAAGGCGATACCGAGTCGCCCGAGCACGGTGGCAAGATTAATTTATTTTCCTCTTCCGCGATAAAAACGGCGGGGGGAGAAGGCTCGGGTAGTCCTATTCGCTACGCGCCGATCGATACCGATTACGCCGAAGATACCGGCGCGTTTGATACCTTCTTTAATTCTCATCGCGATAAAATGGTTGTGATTAATGGTATCGAAGTTTCCGGCGGGCACCCTAAGGGCATGCAAGCAGCGACATCCGGCTTGACCGAATACCCCTCTATCAGCGCACTTACCACGCAAACCCACGGACCTTCGATGAGTAACGGATTTATTAGTTTTGGTAGCGGTCCGATTGGCGATTCCACTCAAGGCTTGTTGGCGGTCACACGTTTGAGTGACCTGGATGCAATTAACTTGGTAACGAAAACCAATACAACACAAAGCGACGGCGCTGCGGCTCTTATCAAAAGCGCGCGGTTGCGTGCGATTACTCAGCATCAAAGTGAACAGGCTTTGGTCTCAAGGCAGCGAGGCTTGGGGCAGCTCTACGCGTCGCTTAGCGATCCGGCCGCTAATGTTGCGAACCTGCTAAATTATGCGCCGGCCTCCATTAGCAACGGAATGAAAGGCCAGGCCGAAATTGTTTCTGCCGCACTCGCTTCCGGCATGTCGCTCGGCGGCAATATTTATTATCCCGGTTCCTTCGATTCACATACGAATAATGACAACGCCCAATGGCGCAATCTACAAATCGTCATTGATTCTGTTAACACCTTATGGGATGCGGCCGAGACCTATGGCTATGCAGATAAACTCACTGTGCTCTTAGCATCTGAAGGTGGTCGAGGACCTTTCTATAATCAAGAAAATGGCAAAGATGATATTTACACCACCAGTTTGATTGTAATGAGTAAACGCATTGCCGGTGATCGAGTGATCCAAGCAACAGATGACTGGTACAACCGTCTTACAATCAACCCGACAACCCTTCTACCGGATGAGGCAGGTAGGGAAATAACGTCGCTGGATTTGCAACTGGAGCTAAGGCGTTTGCTTGAAATCGATTCCACGCTTACGTCGCGATATCCGATTGAGGATAATGGGTTTGCTTTACTTGGGTTTCAGGATTCGTGAGTATTTATGGGATGAATTGCACCTTTATGGTGAATTTTTTATAGAGTCGCCTACAATATGGTGCTCTAAGATAGCCTCTTTCAAAGTAATTATGTTTTCTTGTGGTGCTTTAGTTGGTGCACTGTGTGTTTTTTTGGTGCCAAAAACTGCTCTCCCCTCGTTTTAAAGACAAATTTATACGTGCTTTGCTGTCGAAAGCCCCAAAAAGCCTCTGTCGGTTAGTGCGAGTTTGACCTTTTGCACTACTTTTAAACCTTCCATCCAGATCTAACGACTTGGTACTGATATTGCTCAGCGAATGAGTGGTGTTGTTTTAAGCCAAGCAAATAAGGCGACGTTTTTTGGCCTTTCTATCTAAATTCAGGCTCGCTTAAATCATGCTTTAGTAATTTGTTTTTCAATATATTTAAGAAAACGGTTGATTAAATTGAGCGAAATGATCGCAACGGATAAACCCAGCGAAAATGGCTTTACGGCTGAACAGCAGCAGTATCTTACTGATGTGCTGACGAAATTAAATTTGCATCGCGCTTTTCAGGGCAGTGCCAAAAAAGAACAACCCGCGAATGTGTACGGCACGCCAGTAGATGAATTATCTAAAGAAGAGTTAGCCAAATATAAACGCCACCCAATGGATATTTGGCAGCAAATTGTCGAATTAAATGATCGCAACCAAATAGCTGAAGGTATCGATCAATTTATGTTTCGTCATTTTGGCGTATTTAATGTTGAACCCAATAGCCCGGGTTATATGTGTCGCTTGCGAATTCCATCGTGCAAATTGCGCGGCGATCAACTCGTGCGTTTGGGTGATTTATCTGAGGATGTTGCCGGTGGTTATTCACACGTAACTACGCGCGGTAATCTTCAGTTTCGTGAAATTGCGCCTAATCGTGTATTAGATTTATTTGCAGGTTTGTATGATACGGGTTTAAGTTGCAAAGGCACCGGTGCTGATAGTGCACGTAATATTACAGCGTCGCCGACGGCGGGGTTTGATCCATTAGAATTAATTGATTTATCTGCACATGGAATTCGTTTAAGTCATCGTATTTTAAATACCCGCGACCTCCACGGCTTGCCGCGGAAATTTAATATCTGTTTTGACAATGGCGGGTCTATTTCCTGTGTTAGCGATACCAATGATATTGGCTATCTTGCTGTTAAAATTGATACAAATGATCGTGAAATAGAGCCGGGCATTTATTGTCGAATTTTGCTTGGTGGAATCACCGGTCACTTAGATTTTGCGCGCGATACCGGGGTGATTTGTCGACCTGAAGACACTCCGGAAATTTCTGAAGCGATGCTCCGAGTTTATATCGAGCATGGTGATAGAACCAATCGAAAAAAAGCGCGCTTAAAATATGTATTAGATAAACACGGTTTTGATTGGTTTATTGAACGCACGCAGGAAAAACTGGATGCATGGGGGAGGGGAGTTAAGCTGCTGCGTTTAGAGGAAAAATATGACGCGCCGCGCGCTCCGATTAATCGTCAAGGTCATATTGGTGTTCACCCACAAAGTCAAAAAGGTTTGAATTATATTGGTGTAGCTTTGGAGTTAGGAAAACTTACCCCAGAACAAATGCGCGGCTTGGGCGATATTGCCTTGAAATTTGGCAGCAATGATATCCGACTTACGGTTTGGCAAAATATTTTAATTCCCGATATTTCTGATGCGGATGTCGCAACAGTAGTTGCAGAAATAGAGCGATTAGGCCTGTCTGTTGATGCCTCTTCATTTGCAGCAGGTGCTATCGCGTGCACCGGAAAATGGGGGTGCAAATTTGCGGGTGCTTATACCAAGCAAGATGCTGCACGCTTGGTCAAACATTTAGAGAGTAAATTTACACTCGATAATCCGATTAATATTCACCTAACCGGTTGCCACCATTCGTGCGCACAACATTATATTGGTGATATTGGCATGATTGGAGCGGCGGCTTCTGACGGGCGCGATGGTTACAATATTGTGCTTGGGGGCGGGTCAGATCAAGATCAAGGTATAGCAGAGGATTTTTGTGGGCCAATTGCCGCCGAAGATATCTGCGCAGTGCTGGAAAATATTATTCAATCCTATTTAAATGTTCGCAGCGATAACGAAACATTTCTTGCTTTTACGCGTCGGCATTCCATCGAAGATTTAAAATCAATTTTATTACCTCGCTAGCCGAGCTGATGATAGTTGTAGTTGATAAAAGCTGTGGTAAAAAAGAGTTAACTAAATGAGCCAAGATAGTAGTCAAATAATTCAACAGCTTGCCGAAACAATTGGCAAGACTCAAAGCCAGTCTCCTGCAGCTTTTTTAGATAAGGATGCGCCGTTTAACGAAGAGCAGCGTCTGTGGCTAAATGGTTTATTAACTGGCTTAAGTGCCATTGCCAGTGCGGCACAGGGTGACGTTGAAGCTGAGCCGGGTACACCGCTGGCAATTCTATACGGTTCGCAGTCGGGCAATGCTGAAGCGTTGACAAAAGATTTACGTAAATATGCAAAGACTCAAGGATTTGATGGAACAATTAAAGAATTAGATGCGATTGATTTAACAGAGTTATCTAATTTAAATCATGTGGTAATTATTTGCTCGACTTTTGGTGAAGGAGATCCGCCGGATAACGCTGTGAATTTTTACAAATCACTGATGGAGGGCGAGTTGTCGGAACTTCCCGCTTCGTTAAATTTTAGTGTGTGTGGTTTGGGAGATTCGAGTTACGCGCATTACAACCAATGCGCTAAAGATATTGATACTAAATTAGTAGAATTAGGTGCGACACGTATTGAAGCGCTTAAAGTGTGTGATGTTGCGTTTGAAGATGATTACGCCGAATGGAAAAGTGCCGTATTTGAGACAGAAGCATTTAAATCGGCCGCCGGTGCAGTATCCGGTTCTTCTGAGTCCGACGAGGCCGGCCCTAAATACGATAAAAATAATCCGTGTATTGCAAGTTTGATGGTGGCGGAAAATTTGAGCGGTCCGGGTTCGGCAAAGCGAGTTAATCATATTGAAATTTCATTGGCAGGTAGCGCAGAAGAATTAGATTATCAGGTAGGCGATGCGCTGGGAGTGTGGCCGGTAAATTGCGGTTTAGAGGTGCAAGCTATTCTCGATGCGGCCGGCTGTAAAGGTAGTGAAAGTGTTGCTTTAAAATCCGGCCCTGCTTCACTGCGAGCGGCGCTGTTAACGAAACTGGACATTGCCACCGCAAATGCCAATACGCTGGAAGTTTGGCAAACTGAAAAACAAGATCAAGACGACCAGATAATCGACTTACTGAAAAATACTCAGAATACGATTGATGCGCAGACGCTGGTCGATGGTTTAAGGCCTTTACAGCCACGACTTTATTCTATTGCGTCCAGCCCTAAAGCTCACCCAGGGGAAGTACATTTAACCGTGGGCGAAGTACATTACGAATTAAACGAATTAAAACGCAAAGGCGTTGCGTCAACATTTTTAGGCCAGCGTTTAGGTTTGGGAGGCAGTATAGGCGTTTATTTACAGCGCTCCGCCCACTTCCATATTCCTGAAGATGACGATGCAGCGTTAATTATGATTGGACCGGGGACAGGTATCGCCCCATTTCGCGCATTTTTAGAGGAAAGGGAAGCACGAGAAGCTAAGGGCAAAAATTGGTTGTTTTTTGGCGATCAACACGAAGCGGAAGATTTTCTCTATCGTGAACAAGTTCAGCAATGGCAGGAAAGTGGTTTATTAACAGAGACAAGTTTAGCTTGGTCACGCGATACGGCTGAGAAAGTTTATGTCCAACATTTAATGCGTAACCGAGCCGAAGAATTTTTTAATTGGTTGGAAGAGGGCGCGTATATTTATATTTGCGGTGACGCCTCGCGTATGGCTTCCGACGTTGACAGTGCTTTACGTGAAATTATTGCGCAGCAGGGTGGGTTTGACGAATCAGGTGTACAAGCTTATATGGATAAACTTGTTAGCGAGCACCGATACCAACGGGACGTGTATTAGGTGGTCAGATCATCAGATCGCTAAAGCAACTAGACCGCCATCGCATCAATTTTTCCCTGATCCTCGCGCGCGCGGATATAACGCGACAATACAAAAGCTGCGATCATTTTGCCGGTCAAAATTACAATAAAATTTGCCAGATGCAATGTATTACCGGGATTGGCATCAAATTCGATTTGTTTTGATAAGTCGGCACCGTAAAGAAATATCAAGGTATCAATAGGCGTGGCTACGGCACTGGAAATAAGAATTCTTGTCGATAGGCGATATTTAGCTATCGTGTAAACCAACCAGTCAAAACCTTCGGATACAGTAAATGCAATGCCGGATGCCAGTGCGAGCCAAATGGGTGCGTAATAAACGGACCAGCCGACCGCGATTAACATAAGAATAAGTACTTTTTGTCCAATTTCGCGTTGCACAAAATCGCGCACAACAAAAACAGCACCGGTTACAAGTGCCAAGGGATGCAGGGAGATACCTTGCGCGGCCCAGTCATTGGGTGCAACGATGGGAACATCGCCGACAATTCCGAAAGACCAATTCAAGAACGGAATCATTGCGACATAGACAAGAGACCAACTGCGCCCGCCGAGCCTTCGCACAATGACATAGGTAAGTGCGTAAAGCGCAAATACAATAACGATATCCAGTTTACCTGGAATAAAGGCGTAATCATTGGGAACAAAGATATTGTAGATGGAATTTAACATTGGCAACTTTAGCTAATACGGCTGCCCAGTTTAGCTGAGTTTGCTAATGCTATGCCAGAATTAAAACAGTTAGGTTAAACAATTACCGTTCGGCTCGCGCCGCTTCCCAAGCGTGCATCGCCTGTTTTCTTGTCTCACCCCAACGGTAACCGCCCAATTTGCCGCTTTGTTGGATCACGCGATGGCATGGGATGATAAATGCAATTGGGTTTGCTCCTACAGCTGTGCCGACCGCTCTAGAGGATGAGGGTTTTCCAATGGCTTCCGCTACTTGCCCGTAGCTAACCACATGGCCGTGGGGAATTTTTAGCAGCGCGCGCCATACACTTATCTGGAAGTTTGTGCCCACAACTTGCAGTGAAAGTGGTCTATTTATTTTTGCTTCGCTAGAAAAAACTGTTTTCACAATTTCGTGGGTGTTCTCTGAGTTTTCCTTTATTTCCGCTTTTGGCCAACTAGATTTCAAGTAATTTAGATGATTTGTTTTTCCTTCCGCATCAATAAAAGAAAACATGCAGATACCGCGCTCGGTTGCCGCAACAAATACTTCTCCAAAAGGTGTGGTGTGTGAGCCGTATTCGATGCATAGCCCTGCGCCGCGGGTTTTAAATTCTCCCGGTGTTACGGCTTCGAGATTGACAAAATGATCGTACAGCCTAGAACCGCTGCTTAAGCCTAGCGAGTCAGAAACCTCGAGCAGTGAGCTTGATTCTGATAACAGAGTTTTAGCGCGCTCTAGTGTTAGTACTTGCAGATATTTTTTGGGCGTGACGCCAACCCAACGGGAAAACATCCTTTGAAAATGGTACGGGCTCATATTTAAATGACCCGACACTTGCTCCAAGGTAGGTTGCTCACTCACCGCACTATTAATGTATGAAATAGCTTTTGCTATGCGTTCGTAGTCAGACATAAGAGGATCAATTAAATTAGTGTTAACAGGCCCTAGGTTTTATTTATCGATACGCCTCCATCAACCAAAAGGGCCGCACCCGTTGTAAAACTTGAGGCGTCGGATGCGAGGTACAAAGCCGATTTTGCTATTTCTTCCGGTGATGCTATTCGTTTTAGTGCGTGGAGTCCACGCACGTATTCTGCGGTTTCTGGTGTATTTGCGAATGCTTGCGCCATCGGCGTATCAGTTCCCCCTGGAAGAAGTGCATTAACGCGAATGCCTGATGAACCGAGTTCCACAGCGAGTGACTGGGTTAAGCCAATAAGCCCGGCTTTACTTGCCGAGTAGGCGGTCATTTCAGGCAGGCCTACTGTATGACCAACAAATGTTGAGGTGAAAATTAGCGAACCTCCGCTGCGTTCGATCATCGCTGGGACTTGATATTTTGCGCCTAGGAATGCGCTCGTCAAATTAGTGCGCAGCGTCTCTTCCCACTGCTCCAATGTCATGCTGGAAATTGCGCCGGTTTCGCCGATAATACCCGCATTGTTAAACGCAATATCGACTCCGCCAAACGCCTCTCTTGCTAAGTTAACCAAATCTTTGGCGAAGCTTTCATCCTTTATATCGCCGGCACAAGCAATGGCTTCACCACCTTCCATGGCAATTTCTTCAACCAAAATGTCTAACTCGGATTTTCTTCTCGCTGCGACAACGAGTTTGGCTCCTTCGAGAGCAAATAACTTTGCACTTGCTCGACCAATGCCAGAACTGGCACCGGTAATAATGGCGACTTTTTCAGATAGAGCATTCATTCACAATATTCCTCGAGATCAATTTTATAACCCGAAATATTATTAATGCTCGATTATCTAGTCGACCCGAATCTTGCTATTGATTGGATTACGTAAAGGAACCGCAGTATTGCAGCGGTTAATCAGAGGTTTCTACAATTAAGGACTCTTTTAGTTCGGTTTTTTTCCCGTAATTAATTTATCCATGTTTTTACGCTGGCTCATGTACCAAGATTGCAACGCTAACGCGCTTAGAACTCCAAGAATTCCAGAGCAATAAAATAAACCGCTTGGCCAGCTAAATGGATACCACTCATGGCCCCCAGCTAATATCCCTACCGGTACTATCACGATTGATACGAACAAGGTCAGGCCTACCAGCGCGGCAGACTCAAGTGAGAGTCTTCGCCATACCTTGCCACTTATTTTCGAATAAAACTCTTCATAATTTTTAAGCACAAGATCATCGTGTTTGCCAAACATGACAAATAGACCTATCGCTTTATTTCGCAACGATAAATGCCGGCAGCACAAATCGACATAAAAGCATGCCAGCGGCAGAACTGCGTGAGCTAAGTGGGCGGAGCCTGGTGCATCCTTCGAGAATCCGAGAGCTGCACCTCCGACGCCAGCGACGATAAGAAGTTTCCATTTCATTAAGTCGCTGCGGACTTTTTGCGTTTCTATTAGCTCTGTTCTTAAGGTTTCCATATTATATTGCAAGCCTCATGATTGGAGTTAATCAGGAGTTTGCTTAAATTCCCATCCGGCCGAGCGTGTCCAAAATTTCGCGCATTATCGCCTCCGCGCGAGGATGATGGGTGGCGAATTGGACTTCAAGTTTTTTTGCCGTTTCAAGCAGCGACTCTTGTCCGTCGTCAGATTCTATAGCGCCGACTTTTTGGTGAATTAAATGCTCAAGCGCTTTTAAATATTCAACTGTTTCTTTATCGAGCTGTGTCGAGTCGATTTCAGTTTGTAATTGGGAGATCAAGTCTTTAACGGAGTCAATACTCATGTTTATTCCTATATTACGTGTTTTTATACGCAGAAATTATCCCATCCATACTTGCGTTTACAGTGGCGTTAACAAAGCGTCGGTTTTTATCTTCATTAAACCATGCCAAGGTAAGCTGGATACCTTTGTGAAAGGGAATAACTGCATTAAATTCGGGCACAATACGCTTAATTTTACTGTTATCAAATACGACACTCCAACTTTTATCGCCGAGCAGAGTGCCCTCGTATTCGGGTTTAATGTTTACAATAAAATCTGAAGGAATGTGGATAATATTTGCCTTTTTCCCGAGAGCCTCTGCAATAGTCTGGTAAATTTGATCCCAGGTAAGGACCTCATCGCTCGTAATATGAAAAGCCTCGCCGATGGCCTGAGGGTTGCCCATCAAAGGAACAAAACCTTTGGCAAAGTCGTCCGCGTGAGTCACTACCCAAAGCGACGTGCCATCGCCGTGAACAATAATCGGTTTATCGTTAAGAATTCGATCAGCCAGTGTATAGCAACCCCAACCACCGATCGCAATTGGGAAATTCTTGCTGTAAGTCAAGGAAGGTCGGACGATGGTAGCGGGAAAACCCTCGTCGCGATAGGCCTGCATTAAACGGTTTTCGCAAGCGATTTTGTTTTGTGAATAATCCCAATAAGGGTTTGCGAGGGGAGTTGATTCATTTATCTTGTAATGATTAACTGGCTTTTGATAGCAAGAAGCCGAGCTAATAAAAATAAATTGTTTAGTGCGATTTTTAAAAAGATTGATTGCATGTTCAATGTCTTGTGGCTCGAACGCAAGCCAGTCAACCACGACATCGAAATTTAAATCGCCAAGCGCATGTTTTATGGCATCCGGGTTCTCGATATCGGCTGCAAGATGCGTAGCTTCAGGTACGTCTTGTTTATTATTGCCACGATTGAGTAAATATAACTCGATGCCCTCGGCAACCGCTAGGCGGCTGACCGAAGTGCTAATCATTCCTGTACCACCGATAAAGAGAACTTTCATTGCTGTCCTAGTCTTTTATAAGGGATTTAATCAGATTAACTTCAGATTCGCGATAAGGCGTGTAGTCGCCGCGAAAAATATCGTGGTGCCAAAGCTCTGGTTCAGCGGTAAATTTGCGTTTCCACGAATCCCAATGGTAAATCGTATTGGTTTTTCCTGAAACGAAGCCCCAGTTATAGGCACCGATTTTATGTTTTTTGAAAATAGGTAGCATATTTTCAAAAGTATTATCGCGGCTGCGCGCTAGATATTCGGTACATAAAATTGGACGATTGTATTTTTTCAAGAATTCAATTTGATGGGGCAAAACGTCAGGGGTCTCGTAATTGTGAAACGTAATGATATCTGACTCTTCTAGCATAAACTTAGAGATACCGGTTAACTTATCCGGTTGCTTGCCGTCGGCGCCGATAAAATAACCCCAGGCGGCTGAAGTAATAGGTTGCGATGGATTAACTTCACGCGCCCAGCCAAAGGAGGCTTTCAGTAAGTCAAACGCTCTATCGTATTTGTCGCTTAGCTCTGTTTCGGGATAGCTAATAGTGTTTTCGTTCTCAGGTTCGTTGAAAATATCCCAAACAAATACGCGTGGATCATTCGCAAAATGGGAAATAACGCCCTGGACATAACGTTTTAATCGCGGATAACTACTTTTATTTTTCAGAGCGGCAGCGCCGGGGCTTTGCAGCCATCCGGAATTGTGTTTGTGAGGAACAGGAGCGCGTTGCTTGCCCAATTTTGGTTCCGGGTCCCAGACTCCATCAAATAAAACAAGCATAATCTTAATATTGTATTTATCTGCGACAGCGAGGAACTGATCAACTCTCTTAAGTAGACCTTGTGAATCTTGCTCCCATAATAAGTCATGCAGATAGACGCGATGGGTGTTCATACCAAGCGACGCCGATAGCGCTAATTCTTTTTCGATGGTGACTAAATCGAATGTGTCGGCTTGCCACATTTCCAATTGATTAATCGCATTGCTAGGTCCAAAATTTGTCCCTACTAACCAGGGTTGTTTGGCATACCAAGCATTAGCTTTTTCTTCGCTCCATTTTTTTCCAATATTTTTATCCGCACCAGATTTTACATTGCTTGCACCGCAAGCACTTAGAAGAGCAATACTCAGAAGAATGGTGCTGCTTAAGAATAATGTTTTTAAGTAGTTCATCGTTTAAGACCTTTTTGGGTTTTTATTGTATCTATGAAACTAATTAGAACAGTTAACTAAAAAACAGCTAACTAAGTTTTTATAGCTATTGGGTTTTTATAGTGATTGGGTATTGTTAGTGGTTGGTTCTGCTTACTCATCTTCATCAGGTTTTTTATATTTTTTATGATTCTTTTTTTGCTGCTTACGAATATCCGAAATGATGTCGTTGGCCTCATCGTTTTTTCCTTTTTCGAAAGCAACTTTTAATCTTTCAAGTAATTTAACGGTTGTTTGCATTTCTTGTTTATAACCTTCAACGTAGGCTTTTTGCTCGTTTTTAGGTTGGTCGACTGTCCATTTCGGTTTTAATTTTATGGCTTTTTTGGAATTCTCGATCATTTTACCGACCAGCTTGGCGGACTCCTTATTTTTTGAGGAGTCAGACGATTGGCGTCTTACGGTTTTAAAAGCTTTGTTTGTGGCGCTCATGGCGCGTTCGAGTTTAGTCTTATCTTCTGCGCCGGCGTTTGAGCCGACGGAAACAAAAAATATGAGCAAAAACAACTTCATAGCCGTTGGAATATGCATGGGCTTATCTCTTTGGTTAGCGAGGTGGGCCAAGTATATTATGCTTTGTTGAAAACCGACAGCGTGGTTGAAATTTGTACAAATTTTTTGCTGTCGATTCGCTAGTGGGCTTCAGTAGATAGAATTTGGCCTGCGTGATCAAATTGCATTCGTATAGGCGTTGATTGCTCTTTTTCTGCAAGATGCCTGATGTTATTGAGGGTGTTCCACGGAATGTCGAGTAATAATTTATTCACAATAAACGGCGGCAACTTTCCCCCTGGCTCAAGGTGTTGTTGCCAAAAAACAGTGACCTTATTGTCATTTATGGGTGTTAACTTAAACAAACCCTTGAGAACTTTTACGCGAATATACGGTTGTGCTTCGGTTGATTGACAGGCTTCAGACTTTTTATTTGTGCAAAAGTCGTTGTCTGCACTCAGTTGTATCGTTATCTCACCTGTTGCCGAATTTCTGGAAACGCTTGAGTGAATAATATAATCTCGGCTTTTTGCCCATTTATGCACGCTGTTGACTTGGTATAAATGGCGGTCGTTAATATTGCGTTGGAGTAGTTCGATGCCCTTTGTGCAATTGTGCAACCATTCTTTGCACCTACTGATATCGCTCAACAGCCAGATAACAGTATCAATTCGAGCGTCGATATCCACTTCAGCGATAAATTGTTTGAATCGTGAACCTGGCACTTTTTCGGTCCAGATCTTAATCCCTTGTTTGTCTAATTTGGGCTTTGATTCTTGTGCAACTGCAATTGGCGGATAAAACTGAGTTAACGCAAGCAATATTATGCTGAGGTTTTTTACCGTCATACTAAAAACCGACTATTTTTCTCAGCTCCTCGGGTGCAGCCTGCGAAACAGCGTAGGTATTCACTATCACGACGCCCAAAAACTGCATATTTGCGGTAATACCATACGGCCATGTACGCATATTATGCACCTGTTCGCGCAGCCCTTTAACAAATTCATAGCGTTCGTAAAGCTCAGATGGAACCGGTTCACCCGGCTGGTCGATAAGTCTTTTTATTTCATGTAACTCGGCTCGTAGTTTTGCTTCTTGGCCTCTTTTGTATTTGATAAGCGTTTTATTTAACGATATTGCCGGTGCGAGCAAAGCCATAAGTGACATTGCATAGGGAAATAAGATCCACAGCGTTCTTAAATATTGGGCTAGTGGTCCTTCTTTGCTCCACTCTGTCCGTAGTATATATATCGTAATTAACATACCGACAACCAAGGTAATCGAACCGAAAATCATTAAGGAGTTACCGACAAATAAAGTGCCTCCGCATTGGTCAGGCGCTGTGAAATCAATTGAGTTCTTTAACCGAGATCCGTAGCGGTTGAAAACTCTTGAGACTGAGAAAATACCTAGTACGGCCATACCGCAAACAAAGCCGGATAGGAAAAAACCAAAATAAAGCGTAAGCTCGTAGGCTTTATAGCCCGGCACTTCAGAATAATCGCTTTGGGGAATTCCGAAGAGAGTACCTAAAATACAGTTGGTTACCGCAAAACCCATGCCGCAATAAAGAAAGTTTCGAGTACTCAACATAGTGTTAAATTCGTCAACTACTTCCGTACTTTCCTCTGCGGTGCTTTTGGGTGATATACGTTTATCCATTTCTGGAATCACCAATTTAAGTTCATGAGTTGCGTAATACAGCGACAACATGGCGCCGGCGATTATTGCCGCAAGAAATATACTATTGTATTGAAAAAAATTGGGGGCGCTAAAATAGTGAATAAACAAAAATATTGCCCCGAGCAGAATACAGATTCCGAGCTTGAGAAATACTGGAATTCCGCGCTTTCCTAAAAACTTATCATAGAAGACATCAAGTGTTTTCTTATTTTCGCTTGTGCTCATAAGTTAAGCTCCGGATGATCAACCTAAAGGTGTGATATTTGACGCTAATTTACGCCGGACTTCACTGAGAATCAATGACTAACAGGTTCATAATTACATTCCGTCGCATACTTATCAGCTTATCGGTGGCACTGCGCTTACTTGATGTAGAAGGGCTGCTGGGGCAGTGGTGTTTTCGAATACTTGTACCGCTTCACACGTGAAGCATGGTGCGCGTCAGGACACACCTCTTGTATTCGCGTTTAATTTGCTCGATTTTTTACAAAAAGTCGGACAATATCCTCGCCGATAAGATATAAACTGGGGATAAGAACCAAGGTCAGTGGCGTTGCAAATAACAGACCCCAACCAAGTGCGAGGGCCATCGGACCCATGTAAGGGTCTGCACCACCTATGCCGTATGCCAGTGGCAATAAACCAGCGACAGTGGATACGGTCGTTAGTATAACTGCACGCAGGCGGTTGCTTGTGCCGATAGCAACGATTTGCCTAATTTTTAAACCAGGCTCTCTTTTACGCAGTTCGTTAATATGGGCGACGAGCACAAGCGAATCGTTGACGACGACGCCAGCTAAACCAATTATGCCAATTAAACCCAGAAAACCGAGAGCCATGTTGTGTATTGAGAAACCGATAATCACACCTAATAAGCCAAAAGGTATCGCCATCATCACGATTATAGGCTGCCAAATGGAATTAAATAGGAGCGTAAGTAACAGGTACATGCCAACACAAGAGATGCCCATGATAATCATTAACTCATTTACCGATTTCTGGCTTTCTTCGGCCTCTCCGCCAATCAGTAACTCTGTACCAGGGTAGTCGAGTTCGACATTAAACTTTCCATTCACGCTTTGTGAAACTTTCAATGATGTTGTGATTTCCGTATCGACATCGCCAGTGATGGTGACAGTGCGATCGCCATCGTAGTGAGTAAAATTGGCTGGTCCAGGTGTTGACACAAAACGTGCGATTTCAGTTAGCGGGGTTAAATATCCGTTGCGGTTAGGGAGAGTTAATTTGCCTAATGAATCTGGATCTTTGCGAACTTGCTCAGTAAAAATTACCCTAAAATCGACATCTTCATCGCCGTAGCGCACGTTGGTAACGACTTCACCATCGTAAGCAATTCTAACGTTGCGGGCGACATCGGCAACTGACACGCCAACGCGGGCAAGTTTATCGTAGTCAAATTTAATCTCGACTTGCGATTTTCCCACTTTATCATCGCGATCGATGTCGGTAGCGCCGGGAAAGGTCTGTAAAAAAGTGACAACATCGTCGGCGAGTTTTGAGCGAATGTCATCATTCGGCCCTACTACTCGAATAGTAATAGGGCGTCCGACTGGCGGCCCACCACTGTTGATATTGTAAATAATCCGTACGTTTTCTAACTTATCCGTTTTGCTACGCAAATCGGCAACAATTTCATCAGCTGTTCTTTCCCGTGATGCGAAAGAGGTTAAGCTTACGTAAACAGCGGCATTATTTTCACGTTCACTTGAACCAACTTCACCAAAGGTTCCGACGCGTGTCACGAAAGAGTCCAGCTCGTTTTTATCAAGTTGCGAGACGATTTCCTCGACTTGACGTGTGCGATCCGATGTCGCTTTTAATGACGTGCCAGTCGGTGTCTCGATCATTATGATAAAACGTTCTGCCGACGACGAAGGAAACAAAATAAAATCCATATAACGTGAGGCGTAGTAGATTGCACCTGAAAGTAGGCCGATGAAAAGTAATAGCAGGAAATGGCGCCCAACCAAAACCTTATTCAGAACCTTTGCATAACGCGCTTTTAAACGATCAAAGAAATGTGGTTTATCAGATTTGGGCGCGATTTTATTTTTTAATCCTCCCGCAATGTGTGCAGGTAGCGCCACCGTCGATTCAATCAGCGAAATGAAAAGTGATAAAGTAATAACTAAGGGGATAACGTAAACAAACTTGCCTAGCATGCCGGGCATAAAAAACATGGGGATAAAAACAATCAATGTTGTGAGTATCGTAGTAGCAACGGGTTTTATTACATCCGCTACGCCGTCGACTGCTGCTTCGACAGCAGATTTACCTTTTTCGTAGTGTTGGTAAATGCTTTCCGCAATAATAATGGCATCGTCGACAATTATTCCTATGACTAACACCATTGCTGTCATGGTAATACTATCGAGAAAACTATCAAAAATGGGGAGCAAAAATATCGCGCCGAGCAGGGTGACCGGAATGCCCAGAGCTACCCAAAAGGCAATGCGCAAATTTAAAAAGAGTGCGAGTACGATTAGCACCATACATAATCCGAGTAGGCCGTTGTTTGCAACGATAGATAAACGGTCTCTTACATATTGAGATTCGTCGTTAGACAACAGCATCTCGACGCCCTCGGGTAAATAGGCTCTTTGTTTTTCGACGAGTTTTCGAATTTCTGCAACCGTGCGTATCATATCGGCGTTTTCCGATTTAAATGCGATAAGTGAAATCGCTTCTTCGCCGTTGACACGCGATAAGATTTTTTCTTCTTCAAAATCGTCGCGAATATAGGCTAAATCTGAAATTTTTATCGAAGGTCCGTCGAATGTGGTGCGCACAATAACGTCACCCACTTCTGCCGGTTCACGAAATTGCGCGAGGGTTACGATATTTTGTTCACTTGTGTAAGATTCAAACGAACCTCCTGTAGCGCGTATATTGCGTAAGCCGATAGCGCGAACAACTTCGCCCAGTGATATATCGTGACTTTCCAGTTTATCCGGGTTAATTTCTATTTTTACTTCGCGAGCTTGGTATCCGTACCGTCCTACTCTGGATACCCCAGTTACTTTTTCAAGCTTGCGTTGAAAATTGCGCGCGACTTCGCGCAGCTCACGGTAATTGATATCGCCTGCGATACCGATCTCAATCATTGGGAAACTAGCTGTACTCAATTCAGTAATTAAAGGTGCTTCAGTGACTTCTTTGGGTAAATCAGTGACACGCGATACGGCTTCGCGAACCTCGCGAATTACTTTATCTTCATCGTTAACATCGGGGTCGACAACGACATGAACGGTTGAGACGTTTTCGCGAGACCAGGAAATATAGTGTTTTAATCCGGTCACTTCTTTAAGCTGTTCTTCAATTTCGTTGGTCACCATTAACTCGACGTCTTCGGGGGATGCGCCGGGATAAACAGTGGTTATTAACAGCTCTCCAAATTCAACCGAGGGAAATGCATCGCGCTTTATCGTGGCTAGACTGCCAAAACCCATCAGAATAATAAGCAAGGTTGTAATATTGGCAAGCATTGGCCGTTGAGCAAAAAACCTAAAAAAACTCATTTGCTACCTCTTCTAATGGCTTTCGCTAATGGGTTGAGTGAGGAGTTGGTCTTTCAAGGCCAAAAAACTCAGTTGTAGTTTTTGAAAGGTCGCTGCGTTTGCGGCGTAATTTAACAAGGCATTTTGTTCATTGTCGCGGCTTTGCAAAACGAAGCTGAGTTCTGCTCTGCCTTGATTGTGACGATTTAACTCTTCCTGTGTGCGTTGCTTAGCTATTTTAATTTGCTCTTGGTTTAATTTGAGCACGTCGACCAATTCCCGCATTTGCACAAATAAATTGTTGAGTTTTGATTCAGTCTGACGGTTAATTGTGTCGTGAGCAAATCTTAATTGTCGTTGCTGCAGGCGCGATTTTTTAAGTTCTGCTTTAACGCTGCGGTTACCCAACGGATATCGAAAGTTCAAGCCAAGCGAATACTGAGGCTTGTCAAACTTTGTCGATTTATCGAATTCATCATCCTCGCTAGCTAAACCGGCACCGAGCACAACGTCCAACGTGGGTTTTAATTGGTTTTGTAAGCCTCGTTCAAGGCGCTGACTTTGTTTAAATTGCTTATCAATTGCTGTTAGGTTTCGCAGCGATAAGCTTTCGGTGCTTTCTTGTTTTGGCAGTGAAATTGTGTAGAGATTAAATTCGGGCTTGCTGCGATAAAGCGAAGCTGAAGCACTTTGCTTAGCGAGCTCAGCTTGTATAGCTTTCCAATTACTCGCAATCGATTTGACTGCAAGCTGTGCGTTTACAACTGCATCTTTGGCTCGGAGGACGTCGACTTCTGCCACCAAGCGACTTTTGCGTTTGTTGAGTGTGCGGGTTAATTCCTGTTGCGCGAGTGCTTCTCTATTTTTAGCGATACGGTATTGTTCGTCTACGAAGGCCCAATCGATAAATAACAATCCTTGCTGCTCTAAAAACTGTTCGCTATTTTCAATTTGGTTTAGCCTGCTGACTTCGATATTAAAGGTTTGCAGTTCGTATTGCAGGCGGCTCAAAATACCGCCTCGATTTTGCATTAGCGGTACGCTGTAGCGAACGCCTAGGCCGTTTCCGTATTGGTCCAAGTCGCTAGCAGACGCTTTAAAAAATTGATTGCTAAAACCGTAATCGTAATCGATTGACAGACGACTACCGTTTTCCCAAAATACCTTGTCTGCGCCGGTATTCGAATCAACCCGGTCTAATTCCTGCGGGAGTGTAGTAATCGCATCACCGCGTTCTTCATGTCTGTACTGGGTAGTATTGCGGATAATCCAATCGCGCTCACCCAAAATCTGTTTTTGGATCTCTGTTTCGATTTCAGGCTGGATGGCTTGCTGCTTAAAAAAGGGGTGATCGCTTTTTAGGATGGCAAAGTAGCCTTCCATAGTCAGCGTATTGGAGTAACCTTCGAGTGCCAGGCTGTGAGTGCCGAGAGTTAGCATGGCAACGCAAAGTAGCGTTTTTATATGACTTAGGCTCTTAATATGTTGAGCTTTCATGGTCGTCCCCTAAAGTTCTTTATCCGAATGGTTTAGGCATAATCTGCGCGTCAATTGGTGAAGGCCCCAAATAATATAATGATCCTTGTTAAAGAAATCATTAATCTAAGTTAGGTAAATATATTTTTATATTGGCGTATGCTGGAAAAGCTTTTGCGCTATGGAGAATTTCTAAACTTAGGAGAACAAATTTTGGCTAGAGTGACTGGGGAACTCAATATTTGATTTGCGTCAACGTGTATGCAAGCTAACGTGATATTTGTAACGGTTTTAGGGGCTCGAAGTCGTGTTACTGTTGAGTTAATTACTATCCAAGCCCCTATGAATGCTCTCTAATCAAGCCTATTCAACATCAATAACAATTCGACGATAATCTTTCATTGTCGCTATATCGCTGTTATCGGATACCTCCAGAATAAGATGAATTTGCTTTCCTCCGGCGTCCTCAGGCACAGGAAATTTTAGTTTTGCCGCGCGAGGGTTTTTAATCGCAATAGTTTTGTAATAGGTTCCAGCTTCGGGGTAAACCCACCAAGAGAAATTTACTTTCTGATCTTTGTCGGGGTCAAATGAACCCGATGCATCGAAAGTGAGCGTCGCGCCAGCATTGGCGTTAGTGCGCAAGATAACACGTTTATTGATGCCGTTGATGATGGCAACCGGGTTATGGTTCGTGTTTGCGCGAGTTTCCACACACCAGTCCATGCGGCCTTTAAAATCGTTTAATATGTCTTCTCGCCATCGTTGAATGGGCGTCAAAATATCGGAGTAAGTGATACCGCTCGGTTGGTGCGTCCAAGTGTCTTTTTCGTCAGCGAAAACAGAAAAATTTTTGTAAGTAATTTCGTTGACGATGATGTCTTTGTGGCGCGACCAGACATTGAGCATTTTGTTTGCGGTATATCGACCAGACCAGCCGCCCCAGTTGGGGTTGTACGGGTCATATAAGCCGCGTGTGATCAATCCTAGCCAGGGCGTTGTGCCACCGCCCTCCAAAAAACCGTTGCCTTTAAAGCGATCTGGATAAAGGGCGCCGAGTGCACCGTGCTGAGTTTGTATGTGCTCCTTAGCCCAAGCGTGTTGGCCTTGATGAGTATTGGGATAAGGTTGCCAAACATAGGGGCCGGGATTGATGCGTCGAAACCCCATATAGCCGTAGGTTTGGTAATTACTGCGAATCCAATGGAGCTCAGGGTAGCGCGCAACGATCCAAGCCCCCGCATCATCCTGCGAGCCGTTTTCGTATACAACGATCTTACTGATAAGCGTGTCTAGCTCTGCTTTCGTATGTGTGCGTTCGTAATCGGTGAGTGCCTGCGCCAATACATTAGTTCCGGCATTTGCGACAATATAAACAGGTCGCTCATCTTTTTTTTCCAAAACCTTAAGAATCCAGTTTGAACCTTGATTTGATTTGCCTTCTCCCACTGCTGCAATGCCATACTCAGGCGTGCCGGATTTAATTTTTTCTCGCAACTGCTCGGCTTCAGGCCAGCCGGCGGCATGCAGTTTTAAATTGGGTAGCACTTTTTTATAAGCGTCTACCAGCTCGTGGAACAGCTCGGGGTGTAGTTCATTTTTGTAGTGCTGACCTGCGTGACGCCCTTTGTAGAGAAACTTGCCGGAAACTGCGATCAAGCCTTCGATATCGATTTCGTTGGCATACATCAGCAAATGCATCATCTGCTGCATTTCATCTTCTTCGTTACCCATATCTGCGAGCACGATAAGGCGATGTTTTTGCTTATTGATTTGTTCAAAATCGATTGGCTTTGCTTGTTTAGTAGCCATACCGCCGCAAGCGAATAAGGCGCAAAAACAGGATAGAATCAGCAGTAATTTCATAAAATTTAAACCGGCAGTTTTGGGGTGGGCCAGAGCTTAGCGGATTAATGCTATTAGGCGCTAGTTTATGTGGTTTAAATAACTGAATTTGAGTGTCGATTGATCAAATGCTGGATTAAATATTGCTTTGAATATTGCTATAGTTTGCACGTAAGTCGTTATGTGACAAACTACGTCACGGTATTGTAGGCCTTCGGTTTTTGATCGGCTTATCGAATAATAATAAAAAATATATAACTTTCAAATACTTACATGCATTATTACAGTTGTGTTAATTGCTTGTAAGCCCTTTGCAGTAAATGGCGCGTAATTTGCCATACGATTTGAAACGCTAAAAAGTCACCACTTTCGAGCACTAGGTTTCCTGGAGAGTTAAAAAAATGGGCACTGTTGATTCGGTAAAACGTTTTGAAGTAGAAGATCTCGCCATCGGTATGTTTGTCAGTTCTCTCGACAAACCCGCATGCCAAACGCCTTTTCCCATGGAAGGCTTTTATATAAAAACGGCAAACGACCTGGCAGAGTTATCTAAGCATTGCCGCTATGTAATGGTAAATGTGGCGAAAAGTAATTTGGTAAAGGAGTTTAGTTCTGCGTTGCAACTTGAGGTTACAGAAATTCCTGCGGCAATAGCAGACCCTGCGGGCTTTAAATTAAAACAGCAAAATAGTGCACCTAAAGTTATTCCAAAACGCAGAAGGGGCCGTGTCAAACGCTTACTTATTTTATTTGTAGTAAGCCTTGCGACGATGTATCTGTATTTTAAGTTTGGTGCTATTTTTTAATCGCCATATTAAAAATGACGCCTGCAAAAACTCCACTTTGCTGAATTCAATTAATGTGTGCGAAGGTTTCGTAAGTATCAATACTGACGTTAGGGTGAGTAATTTAAGTTCTTTTGTGGCAACAGTGCGCCTGTTTCAGCCAACCATTGATTTAATTCCTTGACCATTGCGTCACGTTCTTTTGGCATTTTATTGGCGAGATTTTCAGTTTCACTAATATCGTTTTTTAAATTGAATAATTCGATTTTATTAGAGCGATCGTCGTTGTATCCATAGTGCAGATAGAGTTTAAAATCCCCACGCCGAATAAAGGAACCCCCAACGGGTGAACCGACTTGTTTGCGTCGAGGGAAATGGCCAAACAAAGCTCTTTGTTTTATTTCTTTTCCGTCAAATATTGGTACTAGGCTTGTTCCATCCAATTGATTGGAGTCTGTTTGATCGTATGCATCCCCGAGTTCAGCGAATGTCGGAAAAAAATCGATTATATGGACGGGAGTATCTTCTATTTGATTGGCTGAGATTTTTTTGGGGTATTGAATAATTAACGGTACCCGAATTCCCCCTTCATAAAAACAAGCTTTGCCGCATCTAAGTGGGGCATTCGATGTGATAGGAGTATCGGGAAATTTTTTATCATTTTGCCAGTGAATTCCGCCATTATCGCCCATCAAAACCAATATTGTATCATCAACTAAACCGAGCTGATTTAACGCCTCACTAATTTTGCCGACGCTTTCATCTAGCGATTGAATCATCGCTGCCATGACTGGGTGTCTGTGGCGCTGGTCGATTATTTTTTTATTTTGATATTTTTGAATGTAAGCTGGTTTTGCTTGATAGGGTGAGTGAACATTGTAGTGTGCGAGAAAGATAAAAAATTTTTCGTTTTTCATTTCCGCCAATGTTTTAATCACTTCATCCGTCAGTCGTTCGGCAAGATATTCCCCGTCGGGGCCCTGAGGAATATCAGATAAACCTTGATAAGGTGCGAAATAGCCTCCGCGACCGGGTCCTGCTCCACCAACAGCAAATTGTTTTTCAAAACCGTGCTTATCGGGGAAGTATGGCTTAGCGCCTAAATGCCACTTGCCGAAATGAAAAGTGCGATATCCGCTGGACTGCAGTACCTCCGCAATAGTCAGTGTTTCGAGGGGGAGATGGTTGCGGCTGCTCGGAAAGCAAAGTTTTTCTCGTTTACCACAGCTTTTCGAAACAGACGGTGTTGCAACGCTCTTTTTGGTAATCGCCTGATGCATAGCGAGTCTGGCACCGGGGTATTGTCCGGTTAAAAGTGCAGCGCGCGATGGAGAACAAAGCGGGTAGGCATAGGCTTGGCGGAAGGCTATGCCCGCGCGGGCGAGTTCGTTTATTGCCGGTGTTTGGTAAAAATTTGACCCCTCCTGTGCACCATTCATCTCCCAATCTGTCCAGCCCCAGTCGTCGGCAAGAATGAAAATAATATTGGGTGTACGCTCTGTTTTTTTAGCGTTGGAGATACAGCCGGAGGCTATGAAACTTAACAGTAGTACAAGAGTTGTGGAGAAGAGGCTGCGAGCAGTCATCAATATTTTTCTTCCGCAATTTAAGTGAGTTTGCAGCATTCTAAGCATACCGGTTGGGCGCGTGCAATCATCAAAACTGACAGCGGAGGCGGGCTTTATTGAACCTTCTTTTTATAATCACCATAAGTGTTTGTTTGACCTGCACTCTAGATCCAATATGTTGTTAGCTTGTTCAAGTTTGGCTGATAGCCAAACCCTCGGATTCTCAAGCATCGTTTGTATGATATTTATACGACAATTGTTGTTTTTGGCTAAATCCTAACCAAAACAGAACAATAGAAGGTTCAATTGTTATAAAACCGAACAATTTGTATCAATTCTGGTACAGAACAATCTAAAGGCGGTCTCTAAAATAACTCTCATATCTCGTTGAAGCAGGATTGCTTTTTTAGGAGCTTTAGGAAAAAGTATTGTTGTGTCAGGTTCTATAGGATTAGGCCAACACGCAAGAGGAACTCTTCTAAAGTTGGATTTAGAAGATTGGGATAACACCGAGTTAAGTAGCTTAATGGATTGTCGTAAGGATACTCAGCCAAGGAGGCTGGAATGCAGTAACTTGATCGTAGGGAATTTCAGACCTCGTCCTCTGAAATTCCCTTATTTTTGTCAATTATGCCTGTTTTTTCCGAATTTCCACCGAATTGACTCACCACTATCTGTGAGCTTGTGCACAGGAGTTTTTGATTGCCCCGTTCTTTACTTGAATTAAAGAAATACCGATTTAATCTTGCTTGATCAGTTGGGTAAGTGGCATTAGCATATTAGATTTGGTTAAGGCATAAAAAGCGATGGAAGAAAATACAAGAATATTATTGGTTGAGGATGACAAGCAGCTAGCTGAGTTAGAGCGTGACTATTTGTCTCAAAATGGCTTTGAAGTGCGATGGGTTTCCGATGGCCGTGCCGCTGAAGAAGCTGTCAAAGAGTTTGAGCCTGATGTTGTGTTGCTTGATTTGGTGTTACCCGGTGTAAGTGGCCTTGATGTTTGTCGTCAATTACGCAATTTTTATAAAGGTCGTATTTTATTTTTGACCGGTAGTGGCGACGACTTTGATCATGTTGCTTGTTTGGAATTGGGGGCAGATGATTTTGTCTCTAAACCGATTCAAATGCGTGTTCTCCTAGCCCGCATTCGTATGCTATTACGCAGGGAGCAAACAGCAGCTGACGAGATGAACAGTGAACAAGAATTGCATCAGCTTAACTTTGGCCGTTTGTGGCTGAATAAAAAAAGCCGCGAAGTTAAGTTTGCTGATGAAGTTGTCTCTCTGACCATGTCGGAGTTTAACCTTTTGTGGTTGCTTGCAAGTCAAGCCGATGAAGTGCTGGACCGCAATTATTTGTTTAAAGAATTACGCGGAATTGAATTCGACGGAACTGACCGTTATGTCGATACGAAAATTGTTTCTTTGCGCAAGAAACTATCTGATTCGGAAGGCTCAGCAAAAAGAATTATAACAATAAGAAGCAAAGGTTATTTGTTTGTATCGGATGCTTGGGCGTGATGCTCATTTCTTTGCTTGCTTGCAACTGGGTGGGTTTTACTTGGTGCCTGGCGGTAAACAACCACGTTGAATCAGATCCTTTTTAACTTGTTCTAGTTTTGCCGTTTGTTCTTTGTCGGTAAGCGATTTGCCGTTTTTGTCTACCATATACTGGTTTGTATTACCGCGTATTCCAAAGCTCTGAAATCGTTTGACATCGCGCTCGCAGCGGGCTTTTTTATTTTGCTCTGCCTTTAATTGTTGTTGTTGCATAACTCGTTGGCGCTGAATGCGTTGCTTAGCAAGCTCTTGCTTGTGCATTTCCCGATAAATATTATCAAAAGAGGGTGGAGCAGAAGTTTCGTTTACTGATTCGACTTCGACTTTTTCGACGGGTTTTGTAGCGTCGGATTTGCTATTACGTTTGTCAGAAAAATGTACTTTACCGTTTTCATCTACCCACTTATATATCTCAGCTTGGGCGGTAATAGTGATGGGGAAAATGATTAAAAAAATAATGGAGTTTTTGAGTTTCAACATACCAATACCATGCTAGATTTGGCGCTAAAGTAAACTTAGTATCAAAGTAATCTTACTGCCAAAAAATGTATTGAGCACTTGCATGCGCTGCTTTTCTCAGTGTTATCCTCTAACGAATTATAGAGCCTTTCAAATGATGTCGCTATGTTATCGCGTCGGCTGATGAACTGCTAATAGAAGCAATAACCTTAGATCGCCGTATTTTGATAACTTATCGCACCAAGAAGCAGATAAAAATAGTGCAACGATGATGCTTGAGTATTTATAAAACCCCGGCGCGTTTAATTTCCAAATAACTATTCGCTACGTACACAGCTAATTCGCTCGGTAAGCAGTCAATGGCATAAGTGCCGTTGCGGGTTAATTTTTGGTGAGCTTCTTTCCTGGACGAGAGATAACTGTGGCTTCCCGCATAGTCAAAAGCGTCGTCGAGATTGTTGACGTCTTTTTTCTGTAAGTCTTCGATAACCTTTTCGCGTATATTGGCGAGTAAGACGAGATGGCGTTGACGCAATAAATTTACAGCGATCATCAATTCATTAGAATCTTCGTCGCGCGGGTTACTGACCAGTATTACTAACGAACGTTTGGTTTGTAGACTGGCGAGTTGCTGTGCAGCGCCTATGTAGTCTGAAGCTACATTGCCCGCTTGCAAATCGTACATCTCATTCAATATTAAGTTCATACTTGTTGCGCCTTTTTGCGGCGGGACCCAACGGCTTTGATTGCCAAAACTCATGACACTCACGTTGTCTCCTTGGCGCAACGCAATATATCCCAGCAATAACATCGCGTTGAGCGAATGATCAAAATGGCTAAGCTGATCGTCCTTGGTTCTCATGCGTCGGCCGCTGTCGATAAGCAGCACAATGTGTTGGTCGCGCTCGTCTTGGTATTCTTTTGAAATCAAATTTTGTCGTCTTGACGTTGCTTTCCAGTCTATTTGACGCAGTGAATCGCCTTTGCGATAGTCGCGCAATTGATGAAAATCCAAGCCTTCACCGCGGCGTGGTTTTCTTTTTATGCCAATTTGGCTCACGTGGTTATCGGTAGCTAAAATTGTATAGGCCGAAAGTGCGTTGAAATCGGGGTAGACTTTTATTTCCGATACGCACGGTGCTTTATAAGCAATATCCCATAAACGAAAAACACTGGGGCTAATCACGTGGCATTCGTTGAGTTCAACGGGGCCTCGTACAAACGGGCGTAAGCGGTAAGTGTGTATCGTCGTACGATTGGGACGCAGGGTTAAGCTTAATGCAGCGTTTTCAAATTCAGTGTCGTCCGGCACACCGTCGAATATTTCAATTTCACGTTCGCGCTTAAATGGGTGGTGAAAAATCAGGGTAATATTATGCCAACGATTGACTGACATATTGCCTGTTAAACGACGTTCAACGCGAACCTTTTCCTGACGTGCGGAAACCAATATATCCAGTGGCAAAATAAACAACAGCAAAATTGTGACTGCTTTAACAATAGAATTTAGCGAACTTAGTAAGTTCGGTGCGACATTGATGCTGGTTAAATACGCGAGCGCGAATATCGTCAAACCAAGGCAAATGAGTATCTTGATACTCAGTGCACTTGGCCTAAATTTATTGCCTTGTAAAAATGCGAACATAGCGCGTTTAGTTCCAACAAATCAATTTAGTGCCTGGGCGCTTCTACGGAAATTGAAATATCGCGCAACACTTCATCGGTGTTTACGCCTTCAATTTCCATCGCGGCGGAAAGCAAAATACGATGCCTTAACGCCGGTAGAAGTACTTGTTTAACATCATCTGGTGTGACGAATTCGGCTCCGCGTATAAGCGCCAGTGCTCGCGATGCGGACATCAGTGCGATACTTGCGCGCGGCCCTGCACCGCGCACGATTCCAGACCACTCGCGCGTGGCACGAGTGAGCTTAACAATATAGTTGAGGACTTCGTCGTCTATCGTGACGCGTTTTGCTATCGATCGTAGTTCCTCAATGTGCTTGCCTTGCATCAGCGTTTTTATCGGGTTTAAATTAAAATTACCGGCAGAATTTTGATTGCTCATTTGCGCGAGCATTGCAAATTCACTTTCTGCTGAAGGATAATCGATTAGAATTTTTAACATGAAGCGATCCAGCTCAGCTTCGGGCAGAGGGTAAGTTCCCTCCTGTTCCACGGGGTTTTGCGTGGCCATAACCATAAAAGGAGAGTCGATGGAGAAGGATTCGCCTTCGATCGTTACTTGCCCCTCCTGCATAACTTCTAATAAAGCCGCTTGGGTTTTGGCCGGAGCACGATTAATTTCGTCAGCCAAAAGTAAATTAGTAAATATCGGGCCTTTGCGAATCTCAAACTCCTGTTTGGCGGCATTGAACATTGCGTGTCCGGTAATGTCGCTGGGCATTAAATCTGGCGTAAATTGGACCCGCGAAAAATCTCCGCCAAAACATTTCGATAAGCTGCGTATTAACAGTGTTTTTCCCAAACCGGGAACGCCTTCAAGTAAAACATGTCCGCCACCGATCAACGCGACTAGTACCTGTTCAATAATATCATCCTGGCCAACGAATACCTTTTTGATTTCCGTGATTATTGCCTGCGTAAAGGTGCTCGCTTTTTCAAAACTATTTTGCGCCGGACTCGGAGTTGAGTTGGAGTTTGGTGTCGTGTCAGAATCAGTCATAAACAATCCTTAATAAATTTTAAACGGTTAATAACCCTTACAAAGTCTTTGTCAATTTCATCGGAAGGTTTGAACATTGCTAAATAAATTGAGTCGGCTTCCAGACCACTGAGGCTAGTAAATTGATTAATTTTTTCTTCTTCACTCATGTTTTCGTAGTGCCAATTTTTTCGTTGCATCGCATAGGCAATATCGTTGCGCAATTGATCGATTAAAACGAACTGATTCTTGTTGCGCCATAAAAATACCGCGCTTGCGCGGATGTGCTCAGCGAAACTACGACGTTCGATTTTTGCCGGTTGGAACAAAGGTCCGTGGCGAATACTGATGCGCCACAACCAAAAAATTAAAGCCGCTAGCAGCGCGATAATCGCGTTCGGCGCATTTACCCAAAAAATGGATAGCAGCGACGGGGCATTTTGGTTTTCGATTATCCAGACTTTTTTTGACGGCTTGGACCATTCGAGCAGTAGGTAAGCGTGGTCACAATTATCGATTGCTTTGTTTTTCCAAATATGATTATTTTTATTGACAATAATATTGCCGCGACCGATATTGAAACCTGCACTTGCATAACCGCTATCGTCAGCTATCATCGCGAAATTTTCGCTCCCTTCAGGAAACCAAAATTCTTCGCCACGGAAGCGAAAGTCTACTCGAATGCCACCCGAATCGGATGTTTTTAATTCGAATAAATCCCAACTATCACATTTATAGGATTTTCGTTTTTCGCTCTGTTCTATTTCGGCTCGATTGGCTTCGTCAATTTCCTCATCATCAAAATCCGAGTCCTCACTATTTTCGTAATCTTCAATATTCTCTGTGGGGTATTGTTCAATTTCATCGTCGAGTTCGTCATATTGCTCCTCGTCGATGTAATATTCAATCTCCAAGCGGCCGAGCAATTCGTCGGAGGCCTCTGTGCCGATAAAGGGGTTATATGTAGAAACAATTAAATTACCGCCGCCTTCAACCCATTGCCAAAGCTTATCTAGTCGTCTTCCACGAACCATACCGCGACCGTTAAGTATGATGATCGTGTCGTCTGTGGCGATAGAATTTTGCTCATTAGAGAGCGAATCGATACGGCTAAAACCGCGACTTCTTTCGAGTTCCACATCGTATTTTTTTAAGAATAATTCCGCTGCTAAAAAATCGTTTTTTCTGGCTTGACTGGAGTAGCCGTTGTCAATTTCTTCTTCTTCCCATTCCAGCGCGAAATGATAAAAACAAAGCGTTGCAACTATGGCAAAAACTATAAAGCCGATTAGGTAATAGTTAGATTTATCTTGGCCTATAGTTTCACTCATCCTCAGAATCCCTTACCCAGGTCGGGTTCCAGCGTTGACAGAGGTCTGTAGCGATTTCGTTTTCAGGTGTTAGATGACCGTACGCGATTCTTTGCCAGACGCGCGTAAGGTGGGCTAGGTATTGAATCTTTTCGTTGTTAATGGCGAGTTGCTTTGCTTGATCCTTAGTCGTGTTTAAACATTCTTGTTCGGTAAAACCCTCGTAAATTTCGAGACCGCGATTGACCAATTGCGTTAGGCTAGCCCGATACAGCAAGGCTATTGCAGCCCGTGCTTCGCCTTGTTGCCACAAGGCTAAGGCGCTAGCACCTATATCTTCCGGCAATGACTCCTCGGTAATTTCAAGCCCGAATAACGAGGAGGGTTTTGGCTTGTCGGCCCGCTGATTTGCTTTAAAACCGCGCAACGAGTCGCTGAGCCAGTGGCGGTACTTGAAGAGGAGAAAAAGGATCAAGCCGATTACTACAACCCATAGCAACACCTCTGCTAGGCTTGCTACGCCGCCAAAAATTGAGGCCAAACCCTTTATGCTATTAAACAACCAGGTATCGTCTTCTTCTTTTTCCTCCTCTTCTTCCTCGTCTTTGTCATCCGAATTGAAAAATTTTAAGCGCGCCGTTTTTTTGATTTCGGTTTCGTGAAACTCATCGCCTTCTAACACTTCAAAAATATTTTCTTTTGCTTCAAGTAAATTAGAGTCGGGTTGCAACTCCTGTAAGGTGTATTGTGGTTTTTCTTCTTCCTTTTCCTCCAAATCTAAGGCAGAGCTCGGCGTAATTTGAAAACACAATAGCAATCCAACGAGTATCACTGCCGAGGTGGACAGGATTTGAGAATTAAATTTTTTCTTTTGTTCTTGTTTTTGCATCAAACGCCGGAAAGCTATTTCAATATCCCAAGCTTCTAGCTGAATTCGGCGATTCAGATACAACGCAAATCCCATTGCGACGTAAAAAGGAGCAGTAACAGCCGCACATATGTAAATACAAGTTGCAGTAATAAAATTTTGCAAAGGCGTTGGCTCACCTTCAAAAAACTCAGAAAATTCAAAGGTGACGTTTTCGGGCAGGAGTGCGTAAATAAGTGCTAGCAGTGCAAACGGAAAAATGGTTTCTAAACAGCGTCCAAGCACCGTTATCCAGACGGCGGGACTCGCACCATCGCTATGGAGAGTTCTGATACGCTGTTTGCGCCGCTCTCCTTTAAGGCCTTCCAAAGCAACGATGGCCGCGTCCATTGAACGTGTTGGGCTTAAACGTCTCCATGTTAAGTTTAAGAAAATCTGAAAAATACCCGCTTTAGGTAGTTTTTTGATGCTTTCTTTTACTGTAGGTAAATCGCCAAAAACCGCATTGCCGAGCATGAAGACCAACGGCAATTCAAAAAGCGGTTTTAGCCACCAAAATACGAAATACGGTAGGGTGTCAGAAGCTGGTCGATGCAGGACTGTCCAAATATAAAATGGAAAACTTAACAGGAGCCAGACCTTTAGCAAGGGGAAAAACCAACGCCGGGCCATAAGCAGTCCAAGGTCTAACGCTTCCCATGACCGGCGTGGTCGAATTTCAACTTCTAAGCTATTCAGGTCCATCTGCGCCTCTTCCACTTAAAAATAAGTAGGCAAACACTATCGCCCATAGCGCGGCGCCCACGAGGTATTTTTGCCACGGCTCAAGCAAATTATTTGACGACCAAAACGCCTCAATAAATGCAGCGATGACAAGCATTGCAAATACGCCGTAAACAAGTTTTATTGCGACGCTAGCGGCTCGTTTTAACGATTCTATACGGGTTAAATTGCCGGGTACTAAAATCGAGTAACCGAGCTTCATTCCCGCTGCGCCCGATATGGCGATCGCGGTTAATTCGAAACTACCGTGGCCGACAACGAAGGTAAAAAAGGTTTCGGTATAGCCGACATTAGTGAGGTGACCTGCGACAGCACCGAATAGCAGGCTGTTAAAAACAAGAAAAAAGATGCTACCTATGCACCACATTAAGCCCGATGCAAAGCAGCGAAAAGATACACCGATATTGTTTGAAATGTAGAAAGCGAACATCCTCCAGTTCGTTTCGGAGTCGCGCGCCGCGCCGAGAATCCGATTTTCCGGGTTGTACATGCTTTCAAACTTATCGACATTGCCGGGGTCGAGTATTGTATAAACCAACTCGGGCTGTATAAGCGTTGCGGCAAAAAAGAGTAGGCCAGGCCCGTAAAGTAAAAGTGTCGCGAGCCAAAACCAATGGCTTTCGCGACGAATTAATACCGGAAATTCAACGGTAAAAAAACGTATAAATTTATAGCGGCTTGTGTGTTTTCGTTGGTAGAGTTGTTTATGGCCACGTGCAATAAGACTGCTTAACTTATCGGCCAAATTGCTCGAATAGCCGCGACTTAACACTAGGGAGTGCAAATGGCAAATGCGCCGATATAGGCGAGTAAATTCCGCTGCTTCGCTTTGCTTAAGCTCCTCTACAAAACTGTTGTTTGCATCCTCTAATTTTTCAACAGTGTATTCAAACGCCTGCCAGTCTTTTTCATACTGCGCTTCAAATTGCCCTTGCTTCATTTCTTTTTGCTTCCCATGCTCATGGTATTGGCGATTTGTTTTATTGCTTTAACAGGGTCGTTGGAGCCCAACATGGGCTGCAAAATTGAAGCAAGTTCGTTTTGTCGGTCGACAGAGAGTTTTTTACAGCGATCGGTAAAATCTAAAAATGAACGTTGCTCATCAGTGGTTAAACCTGCCGGTACCGGTCGATAGCCAAGATCGTTGGCCTGTGTAAGTGAAATCTCCTCGTCGGCATAAACAACCAGCGTTTGTGCTGCGATGTCACCCAGTCGCTGAAATTTATTACTCAGGATACTGCTCACGATTGCAACGCAATAGAATGCGGGAAGGGCGTCTACTACTCGCAACAGGTTACGCAGTGTGGATGCGGCAAATGTTATCGGAGTGCCATCTTCGTTTATGACGAGCAACTTCATGTATTTTTTGCCGGGCGTTTGGCCCTTTTGCCAAACCTCGAAATAAACAGGGTAAAACCAAAAGATTAAAAAGCCGCCGATGACATTGGCGGCCCAACCGAGGGAGCCAAAGAAGCTGGTGACAATTGAAAGCCCGATAAGCACGCCCATATAGATAAGAAAGTCGAGAACATAGGCTGCACCGCGCGCACCGAGCCCTGCGGGAGTCAGCGGTAAGTCGGTACCTTCTGGGGTTTCGATCGTAAGGCGGGTATCTGTAATCACGACAGTTGCTTAATATCCACAAAGCCTGGTTAAGCTTGGCTCTTTGCCGTAGGAGCCGATCTACTTAACAAAGCACAATCCAAGTTTTGCACTCTCTAAAACTAAAATTTTCCCGATAACTCAGCCAGTTTGCACCAAAATGAAGCGGAGCTCTGTTTGGGCTAGCATGCATTACCCACCTTTTAGTCTGTGTGACTTCTATGCGGGTGTCTTTGAATCGGAAGCCTACATTAAAATATAGGCTATTGAAAGTTATATAAAATACTCGTTGTTCGAAAAATAGTGTTGGCCGAGATGCGGTGATGTGAGGAAGAACGGCAGGCGTCGCTATACCTCTACTACCTTGCTTTTGGCGACTTTTACATCTATAACGCAATTAGGTTCTCGTGCAAAAACAGAGACTATTAAGATGTAGAGCGCTACATAGGCACTTATGTATGTACCGCTCTTAATTGCTGTGGCGGACCGAAGGCCAGAAGAAATCTTAAGCAATTCGTTATAGGGATAGTTTTCGCTCCATTTGTACCGATTCGATATCTACTCCGTTCCGAGTTCTGTAGTTGCTTCTACCCGTTTCGATGAATCCGTGCCTTTTGTAGAAACTCACAGCGTTAAGAGATGAATCAATTTTAAGGACCAGAATGTCTGATGATATTGCTCTTGCCACCAGAAACTCTAGCATACTTTTGCCTATTCCCTTGCCGGATTGCTCTGGAGATACGAACAGTGACACGAGCGTGTGCCGTTCAAGGTTGATGCTGCCGAAGCAGACGACCTTTCCGTTAATGGTGAAAACATATTGATCATCACCATTTTTGTTATTTTCGTGAAAACGTTCAGGCCAAGGCGTACCGGCCCAGCTTTCGATGACTTGGCTGTTATAGCTGCGAGTGCAGAATGCGTTAGCTGAAGCCCGAAAAACTTCATCCATAGCAGTGTAATCGGAAATGTTGGCTTTTCGGATCATGTATCGGACTCGCTTGACCTATAACGTTTTAATAAAGGGCGCCGTCAGGCGCCACCTTGGCTAATTTGTTATGCATTCTAAACCGTTTGGAATCGCGCAACTCCTGCCGTAATGTGCCGACATGAAGATACAAAATAACGAAATGGTAGCCACATTGGCGGCTTTGTTAAATGCAGCTGGTATCATGACTTTCAATTTACTCATCCGTCATCCCGTGCTTGACACGGGATCCAGTGATCTGGAAATCATGGGGGGCAGAGGCCTTGATTGAAACATTATTGATCCTATGATCAAGGTCTCTGATCGCTTGTTTTTTCATGCTTACTAAGCAATTTCTGTATTGTACTTTTTACTTCGTCGCGACAAATTTCTACAGCCCTTACACCAAATTCATCGTGCTTTGATGAGCTAAATATGCACTTTATGTAAAGCTTGTTAGGCTCACTATCCACATTATTTAGCTTGCCCCAAAACCATTGAATGCCAAGAATCTCATCCAAATTTGCTTTCTCTAGCTCGGGAATGCTTAGTTTTATATTTTTCTTAAGGTCGCCATCCCAAACTCTGAGGCCTATTTTTTCACCAACTTTCATTGGCTCATCACCCCATAACGATTCATCAACTGAAATATTGATTTCCACCGACGTTGACTGAGAACAAGCAATCAAACTTAATAAAATTAGAAGGTAAATACTTTTTATCATAACTAGCTCATTAATCTAAATCATGGGGGTCAGAGATCATGATTGAAACATTATTGATCCTATGATCAAGGTTTCTGACTTTTTGTTTCTACCTTGTCTTTTGTTTTTTGAGCAATATATCTTAATCCTCGGCTAATTGAGGCCGGCACAACCGACATATGAGTCTCATTTTTAAAAAGGTGGCTCCCTACCTTTAGAGTCGGGTAACCTCTACTTTTTAATAGATTTTCAATACGAAAAACATTATCTACTGCGGCCCATTTTTCTAGCCATTTAGTCTGCTCAAGTTCGCCAACAGACAAAAAAATATTAATTGGCATATCAGTGTGAGTTTGTGCATATTTCTCTTCGTAATCAAAAATAATTTCGTTGTCCCACCAATACGATGGGCTTGCCAATATATAATCAGTAAATAACTCGGTATGATTGAAAACTAAATATGTACCGTACAAGCCTCCAAAAGAGTGACCGAAAAATGTTCTATTCTCGTTAACTTTGTAGCGCTTAGCTATTGCAGGTATAAGTTTTTCTTCAAGAAAAATACTAAAATTGGGCGCATTTCCTGTCCCATAAAGCAGCGGATTTTTGTTTTTACTAATGAATTTATTGGTTCTTTTAATATATTTTTCATCTTTAGTTGGTGTCAAATCGAAACTTCGATGGGGCTGAACATTCGGCCAGCTAGAAGGTACGGCATATCCAATACCGACCACTATCTGATCTTCCACTTTTCCTGCAGCTGCTAAGTTCCGAGCGGTTTCTGCAACGGTCGAAAATTGCATGTTGCTATCAACCACATATAGAACTCTGTAACTCTCATCACTATTTGGATCATATCCCTCTGGCAAAGCTACAGAGATTTTGTAATCCACTTCGTTAACAGTTGATCGTAAAATCCATGTTTCGGAGTTTTCCAGCTCAAATGGTGTGATAGATTTTAATTTGTAACTTTGACCGCTACAACCAAATAAAAAAAACGCAACAAATATCGCAAAAGTTATCTTAATGAAATGCATTGTCAATTGTTCTCCTGAATCATCAATACATGCTTTATTTCATTAATCGGCGTACCTTCCGGTACATCTTTAAGTTGGTGTGCTATTTGACCATTTAAAGAATAGTGAACCAATATGTCAGTTTGTTCAATATTTTGAAAATCGAATTTACCACCCAGTCTGGGCGTAATTTTGAAACTATAAACTTTACCTTTTTCTAGGTGTGAATTTTGTTGCCTCATTCCTCCAATTAAATTTATATCAAAATGATTAATTATAAAATCTTTGTTTCCAAGCAGAGAAGTAAACTCCTCACCACTTTCAGCGACTTTCTCTAGAATCCCGCCGGTGACATCTAGATAGTGAACTGATAGTGAATTTTCATCTTGCACAAACGCATTACCACATGCAGTTAGCATGATTGGAATTTTACTCTTCCCAATAAGCCATTCCCAGCCTTCTAATATTTGTTTCCGATCAAGATGCTCAAAATTTACTGTCAAATCATTTAGATTCAAGATGGTACTCCTAAATTGGGGTTAACGTTCGCAGTACTGGCGAGCAAAAACGTAGTTTTTGTGAGTCCTTGGCGCCGAAGGCGCTAATTGGTAAATGTACTTGTTATGCTGCACGGTAGCATTAATTAACAATCTATATCTTCGTCTGTTATCTTTTGCTCTAAACACCCATCAACTTCGTTTAGAACGGCGTATCGTGATTTTTTAATCTCTCCGTCTTCAATTCGAAATACTTGATAGACTGGTTCATCATCATAACCAAGCTCACTAATTACCAGCTCAGAACCATCCAGTAGATAGTTTTTAATTCTTTTTATTAACAAATCCGAAGATTCGGAATACAA
>JANQJB010000057.1 GCA_028281865.1 Marinagarivorans sp. | reverse complement strand
TCGTATGCCGATTTTGAAGAAAATTTGCCGCCCGAATTGCCGGAGGGAAGATTTAACCTAGCAGTCCCACGCTCGAATTGCCCTGTCTGTAAACAACCTATCAAAATTTATCAAAATATCCCGATTGTGAGTTACCTGTTGCTTAGGGGTGCTTGCGCCTATTGCGGAACGAAAATTTCTCTTCGCTACCCGTTTGTCGAAGCTTTTACCGGACTAATGTCGGTTCTGGTGATTATTGAATTCGGTACAAGTATCCAAACACTTGCCGCACTGGTTTTTATTTGGAGTTTAATTTCATTAACGATGATCGATTTTGATCATCAGTTGCTACCGGACCAGATTACCTTACCATTACTCTGGTTAGGCTTACTTTGTAATTATTTTGGTTTATTTACCTCGCTAGAAAGTGCCTTTCTGGGGGCAATTTTTGGATACTTATCGCTTTGGTCAGTCTACTGGGGGTTTAAATTATTGACTGGCAAAGAGGGAATGGGGTACGGAGATTTTAAATTGCTTGCGGCTTTAGGGGCATGGCTGGGTTGGCAATATCTCCCGCTTCTTATTTTACTATCTTCATTTGTTGGTGTTTGCGTCGGGGTTGCCGGCATGGTGTTTTCTCGGCTAAGGCGCGATACGCGGATTGCATTTGGACCCTATATCGCGTTGGCGGGATGTATTGCACTTTTACTCAACGACCAGGCAATGAAGTATTATTATTTATTGCTTGGTGCGTAATATCTTGGCTTTGACCAGATTTACTCGGGAAAAAACCGTATAAACCGGTTTCAGGGTCTAGGCAGCTAGAGCCTATATTTTGAACCGAATCCACTTCAATTCGATAACAACCGCCTTTCTGTTCAAGCTGTTCAAGGCGCCACTTTTGGTGCGACTCTGGGAAGTCTTTAAATTGCTTATATAAATGTGTCGCAGCGGCCACCGGAATGCCGTCGGCCAAATAGAACGTAAAATCCATAGAACTCCCAGCTTTTTTGTCCTCGGGGAGGTCAAGCCATACTAATTTTGGATAGGGACCTGGAATATTACTGAATGCGTTGCGATCGATTTTATATTTTTTTACTTCTTGATAAGTCAGCAAAGTTGCAAAATCGATTTTAACCACCTGTAGCATGGGGCGTTGCTGATAGACAAGCCAGACGCCCGCGCTAAGACTCACAAACTGTACAAGGGCAATGATGCAAAGGTCCATTTTGACTTTTTTCTTGTACTTATTGTAGATAACCAAGGTTAAAAATGGGCCTAGCACCAGGTCTACACCGGCGACGATTTTCATTCCCTGCCAGCCGCCATAGTTGATAAACATGCCGGGAAACCAAACGAAATAAATTAACGAAATAAGAAAAAGAAAAATCAAAAAACTCATCGCTAGATGAATAGCAAATGCCGTATAGCGTGATTCGGGCATTACAAACATAATGACTTCCTCAAACTGGATTCTGTTTAATTAAAGGTTGTTAATTTAAGCAAATGTATAAAAAATTATAGAACAGCAAATTGAAAAAATGTAAGCGGGCGCTTATTCAAGTGGCTTAAGCCGAAATGATAAATCTACTGCACGGCAGTTTTTGGTTAGAGCACCGCTCGAGACTCGATGAGCTTTGCTAGCAAAATCCAAATTTATATTCTCTTCAGTTACAAGTCCCGAAATCTCTAATACGCTTGTGTGATTTTCGAGTTCAAACGCGGCATTTAATTGATCGCGATCAAAATTGTCGAGCATGACAATGTCGGCTCTAGCGTTTATTGCTTCAAGCAGCTCTTCTCGGTTTTCAACTTCAACTTCAACGCGCAAGCCAGGGGCAATTTCGCGCGCTTTTTTTACGGCTTGCGTAATTCCTCCGCAAGCGGCGATGTGGTTTTCCTTTATCAGAAAGGCGTCGAATAAACCCATGCGATGGTTGTGGCAGCCACCGATTGCCACGGCGTATTTTTGCGCGGTTCGAAGCCCAGGAATTGTCTTACGTGTATCGAGTATTTTAATTTTTGTGTTGGCCACTTTATCAGCAAAGCGGCGGCTCAATGTTGCAGTTCCGCTGAGTAATTGCAGAAAATTAAGCGCTGTTCTCTCACCCGTAAGTAGGTTACGTGTATTTCCTTCAAGCGTAACGAGACATTTGTTGGCACAGACGCGATCGCCATCTCTAACATGCCATTTAATCGAATGGATCCCGCCGAGTTGAATAAATACTTCGTCGAACCAGGCAGTGCCGCAGACAACACAGTCTTCGCGTGTTATCACTTCTGCAATGTTGACCTGCGATTTTGGGATAAGTTGTACAGTCATATCGCCGTTGCCGATGTCCTCAGCGAGAGCAATTTCAACTGAACGGGTGATGTCTTTTTTGAGGGTGTCTAACGCGATAGTCATATCGAGATGCGGTAACAGTTATTTATAACGTTAAATATTGGGAGTTTTACTAACGCGAATAATGGTACCAAATTAGCCGTGCTTAACGAAAATGCAAGTTTTAGCGATACTGTTTTAATGTCAAAACGCCATCGCGATGCGTGAATTCGATATTGCGCAGAGCGCTCATTCCAAGTAGAACCAAACCTTCTCCCATCCCCATGGTTATGCCGGCTGGGACATTGCTCAACTCTATCGTACCCAAACTGAGTGATTCAATTTCAGTGATAAAGATCTCTGTGATGCCATTGGCCGTATGGGCGAAATTCTTTCTCCCTCTTACCAGTCCGAGCCTTTCCGCTGTTTTCGGTGGAACTGCAACTGAAGAGGCCCCAGTATCGACGATAAAGGTTACTGGCACACCGTTAATTTCTCCGTTGGCAAGATATTGGTGTTGGCGATTACGATAGAGTTTCACTTCATTGATGCCGCCGCCTGAACGAGCTTCGGGTGAACGGTTGGGGTTAACTTGTTTCTCACCCCAGCCATTAAAAAATGCGATCAAGATCAGTAGGATCACAATCCACGCGCCGCCTAGCATATATTTGCCGAGCTTTTGAGTTGGATTAGTTTCGTTCATTAATTCCCGATTGTTCTAGCTTTAGGTTTTTACTTGAAAATTCAATCTTAGCATAAGTAGTTTTTCGCTAATTTCATCTGTATATATACTTAAGTATGTGATAGATTTAAATATGAGTTAGTACTTAAGTCCTATTGTGTGAGTGGCTGCTCATTCTTATAGGTGGGTTTTGAAGTATCATTCAATAAGAATATCCTGGGTCATTGATCGATCCGGGTTTTTGTTCAACATCAATAAGTATGTTGATTTCCGGAGGTGAACGTGGCGACTAGCGCAAAGATCGTCCAGTTTGACCCGAATTCCAAGCGACGTGATCAAGCTCGTCTCTCGCGGTTGGCACAGCCTGTCAATCGAGTGAGAGAGAAAAGCCAGCTGATACTTACGGCATTTTTTCGTGTTTTCTTCGAATCGGTCGATGACATACTGTTCGAGTTAGCTGATAACGCTGATAGTGTCGCTGATCAAGACGCTTTTTTCGATGCTATGCGCTCGCTACGCATGCAGCGTGGCGACATATTAAATCGCCTTCGCCAAGGAATAGACCACAATTTTGCCAGTTTGATCGATGACGAATCGGAGCATGGGCCGGAGGACGCTGAGTCAGCCGCAAACGGTTTGGCAAGCATTCACGAAGAAGAACTAGACGAAGTCGTCGCTCAAGAAGCTTTTATCAACCGCGCTAACCTTGCCAACCAAGTCGAGTTAGAACGTTTGTGCAAACGTTTTTGCAGTGCTGCGAACACCACAGTGAACCTCAAAAGCCTTCCGATAGGGCCGGACGCGATCTGCTCTTTATTTGGTTTGCAGGTTAAGCGCTGTGATGTCATCGTAAAAGTCAAACTAGTGCTCTACGAGCAATTGGAAAATAAAATCCTCGATGTACTTAAGCCTCTTTACACTAGCTTAAATCAAGTGATGGCTGAATCTGGTGTGTTGCCGGAGCTGGAGCTAAATGCTATCCGTGGAGAATTAGGTAAGGTCAAAAGTGCGCAGTTAAAGCCTGTTAAGAAAAAGCCAGATTTGTGGGCTAAAGATCAGCTAAAACCGCTTGATAGTCGTGTCGCGAGCGTTATCGAGTCGCTCATCGACGATAGCTCGGTAGCGGAATTCATCGTTACCGAGACGCTTTTGAGCTTGCTTACCAACGCACAACACACCGTAGCAGATGATGCGAGCTTGCTTGGTCAAAAAACCTTGAGTGTCATTAGTAACGCACTTAAAGCTCAGGGGGCGACAGGTAAAATTGCGCGACAAGATGCAGAAGCGATTAAACTGGTTGGCTTGTTTTTCGAATGCATTTATAAAGAATATCGCCTCGCGGTGAAATTCAGGTTATTGCTTAACCGTTTGCAAATTCCGCTGGTAAAAGTGGCGCTTCAGGACAAGAAGTTTTTTACCGACCCTAAGCATGCCGCCAGGATTTTTGTAAGTGCTCTCGCACGCCTGGGGCAGACGCAAGGTACCGATGATCGTGTCCTTGATGAGACTAATCCGGTTTTCAAATTATCGACTGCGATTGTCGATCAGGTAGTTGGTGAGTTCGATTTAGAAGCGAGCTTGTTTGAGCGTTTGGTTCGAAAATTACCAAAATTAGAATCTAGCAAGCCCTATGATAAGGCTCTGAGCGAACGCTGGAACCGAATAGAACGCGAAACAGATGAGCAAAAACAAGTCGCCAGGGGAGCCATTGATCAGCTTGTCGACAAGTATATTGGTGAGAAGGAGATGCCTGGTGTCATTGCGATGTTTGTGGATCGTGTTTGGCGCAAGGTTTTATTGCAGTCATACGTCAAATATGGAAAAAACAGCGAGCAGTGGAATTTGTGGGCAAGCACACTGAGAGAGCTGGTTTGGAGCGTACAACCGGTTGAATCGGATCATCATCGCCGCAAATTGCTAGCGGCAATTCCCGATTTGAATAAGCGTTTACATCAAGCACTGCAAGGGATTTCTTACAACCCGCACGAAGTTGCGGCAATGATTAATTCGATTAACCAAATACACGTAAGCCGAGTGCGGATGGATGCCGACTTCGATAAGAAAAATGCTGCTGAATCTGTCTGTGAAACAGTATTTGACCGAACTTCAGGCCAGGCTGCTGACGATTCGGACTCCAGCTCGAATTCAGAGCCTAGTACGTTGCCAGAAACCGACGCGCACATGCGCTATGTAGCTCAGCTCGCTCGTGGAGCTCGCTTCGAATATCGCGTCGAAGGACGGCAGCCGCAGCGCTGTGTATTGGCTGCTGTGATAAAGCAAAGCGCGACGTATATTTTTGTCAATCGTGGCGGAGCAAAGGTTGTGCAAATGTCAGCTACGAAATTTGCTCTGGCGCTTAAGAGAGGTGAATTGGAGCCTCTTGACTCTGGTATGGCTTACGATGACGCATTGCAAAAAGTGGTTACGGGTTTAAGACGTCCTCAAGACGATCCCAGCTAATATGCGTTTTTTACTTTGCCTGGTGGCTATTTAATCTCTAGAATTTGCGGGTCAATAGGCGAATTTAGAGAGGGCAATGCAAAGCCAAGCTCAATTTAGTATCTCCGCCGGCTGGACAGATCAGGCCCGCCGGCTTCTCTCCCCCCACTGTGACGAGCGCCCCGGACGAGAGCCGCCGTCGCTGCTGGTTATTCACAATATAAGTTTGCCTCCAGGGCTTTATGGTGGGGGTTACATAGAGAAGTTTTTTTTAGCACAGCTTCCGATAGAAGAAGATCCCTATTTTGAAAATATTGCTCAGCTGCGAGTATCGGCGCATTGTTTAATTGCTCGAGACGGTAACTTAACTCAGTTCGTTTCGTTTAATGAACGCGCGTGGCATGCCGGAGATTCCGAATTCTGCGGGCGCGAGAAGTGTAATGACTATTCTATAGGGATTGAACTCGAAGGGACCGATGAGGAGCCTTATACCCGAAGGCAATATTTGGTCTTGATCGAACTGACGAAAACATTGATGATGCATTATCCGGGCATCACCAAAGATCGAATAGTTGGCCACAGTGATATTGCTCCAGAGCGAAAAACCGACCCAGGGCCTTCGTTTGATTGGAAAATATACAAAAATGGCTTAACAGCCAATGCTTAAAGAATAATAACCCGCTGAAGATTCAAAGGTATTCCTGATAACGCTTTGTTGCGGGCGAGATGATATTTATGTTCCTAATCGCCATATTAATTGCAATCGCATGCTTGCAGCTCGGTGGTGGTAATAACCCTCTGCACCAAGATGCCTGGTTCGAAAAGTGGCGAGCATTTTGGTCAAATATTGGACCGTTAAAAGGTTTTCGCGGACTATCGCTCGCAATTGCTATAGCTTTACCATCACTTGGTGTTGCCCTTTTATCTTTTGCCGTCCGCGATTCGCTCATTTTATGGACTTCATTTAGCAGTATCTTATTGCTTTATTGCTTGGGTCGTGGAGAGTTTACCGAGAATTTTAAGGGCTACCTTTCTGCTGTCAAAGCTGAAGATACCGATTTAGCAAAGGTGATGTTAGCCCGGCTTGGGCATGAGCGGTCGGATATAGGAGAAAGGGTGGATTGGGGCATGTTAAACGGGGTGGTGCTAGAACAATCGGGCTACCGCTCGTTTGAGCGGCTATTCGTGGTCATTTTTTGGTTCGTACTATTCGGGCCTGCAGGCGCTTTGGTTTACCGCTTGAGCCAAATTGCGGTTGATCGTGAGACAAACAAAATGCTCGAGCGCTGGCTCTGGGCAATAGAGTGGCCTGTTGTCAGGGTATTTGCGTTGTCATTTGCCATTACCGGAAGTTTTGTCGGCTGCATAGAGCGTGCCCAGGCCTTACTAAAGTGTTTTTCCACGCCGAGTCGGGTAGTTATTCGCGAGGCAATCTTAGGGGCTTTAGCGATAACCCATACTCCGTTCGAAGAAGGCGTTAAGATATCTGCGCGGGAGCTGGACGAAACGTACAAGCTGCTTAGTCGGACGCTGAGCCTTTGGGTATTTGTCATTGCAGTTTTAAGTATCTTTTGAGTCTAAGAAAGTCTTTAGTTTTGGCTTTTTTGCTTGCTGATGCGCACTTGTTTACTTGAATAGCGAATTGGGTGCGTATTTTTATAAATTTAATAGAATCAAAGGCTTGCGAAGAGTCTGGGGCATTGTGTTCAGGGCGATTGGGGCTCAATCTTAAACGTTTATCCAATTCTGCTTGACCCTGTTGCAAAGAGCAGACTATCATGGTGATGCTTACCGGCTGACTGTACAGATATACAGTTCTCCTCACTCGGCTCGGATGCCACCATAGCACCTACACTTTGAACTGCTCTGATCGTCGCCGGTAAGTGACCCTAACCCTCCTCTCTGGGCAATTCTGGCTCATTCGATATTTGTTTTGTGTTCTTAGCTGTTAGTTGTTTCTCTGCTGCTCTTAGTTATTAGAGTTTAATCAGGCTGGCTGCTAGCCGGGTAAAAGCGGATTTTATTTCTGTTTGTTATACTAAAACGAGTGGCGCGTTAATGCTTCTGACATCACAACGACAATCCTGCGAGCTAACTAGCGGTATTTAGTGAGTTTTAGGGATTTTTGAATATAAAGGTTCGCTATGCAGACAATTGCACTTTATAACTTAAAAGGTGGTGTAGGTAAGACAACTTCGGCTGTCAATCTCGCTTATTTATCGGCCGAGTCGAAAAAGAACACGGTATTGTGGGACTGGGACCCCCAGGCTGCGGCGAGCTGGTATTTTCATGTCGAGCCCGGTCGCCAAAAAGCCATCAGGTTATTAAGCAAAGGCCAGCCCATTGGCAGCATTGAAGTTAACTCTCCTTTTCCGCGTTTGAAGGTTATTCCCGCAGACTTGAGCTTGCGCAAAGTCGACCAGGAATTAGCCGAGCTTGGCAGTGCTCGTCGGCTAATACGAAAAATGGTTGCTCCATTGGGCGAAGACACCGCTTACCTGATTTATGACTGTCCGCCAACATTATCGCCTGTCATCGAGTATTTGCTTAACGGTGTTGATTTGGTTTTAGTCCCGATGATTCCCAGTCCGCTTTCCATTCGAGCAATGGAACAAGTTGAAGCTTTTTTTGACAACAAAAAGCAGGCACCTAAGCGTATCGTAGGCTTTTTCACTCAAGTGGACTTGCGCAGAAAACTGCATGTTGAAACGCTAAAAAGTGTTCGTAAATTCCCTTTTCCTGTGCTGAAGACTTGGATTCCGATTGATTCCGCCGCGGAGCAAATGGGCTTGAAGCGCGCTCCGCTTACCAGCTACGCTCGTTCGGGTAGGGCGGCGGAGGCCTACATAAAATTGTGGCGTGAAGTGAATCGAGTGTTAAAAAAACCAGTAGACAATACTTAATTGTTGATGCTCAGCTTGGGCCAGATTCTCTTCAAGATAATTAAGCTTGGTATCACCATTAGTGTCGTTGCAATAAAAAATATTGCCCAGTTGCCGTCAAGCATATCAATGGCAAAGCCACTGTAAGAAGCGATTGTAGTGCGGCCTAGGTTGCTAAGAGACACCAATAGCGCGTACTGTGTGGCTGAAAAGGTTTTATTACACAGCGACGATACAAACGATACAAACGCAACTGTTCCCCATGCCGCAGTGAAGCTGTCGACCGCCACTGCAACAATGAGTAAATTGACCTTTGGCCCCGCTACCGCGATTAAAGCTAGGAGCAGATTACTTGCAGCCATTGCGATGCCACTAATTATCAGTCCCTTGAATAACCCAAGCCGGGCGTTGAGGATACCGCAAACGACGGCCCCAAACGCAGTAATGATCCACGTGAGCATTTTTGAATATTTTGCAATTTCGGAGTTTGTAAAACCGATATCCTTGTAAAATACAATTGACATTCGCCCCAGAAAAGCTTCCCCGATTTTAAAAAGCAAAATAAAAGCTAAGATCCCCAAAGCGATTTGCACACCTTGTCGCATGAAAAAATCACGTAGTGGGTCTATAAACGTACGGATCAGAAAACTCAGAAAATTATCGATTAGGGATGAAAGCTCTGCTGCATTCGAATTCGGGAAAGTATCTGAGTTTGGCAAGAGTGTTAGTCGGGTGAGTAAATATATCAGAAATGCGATTAGCAATAGCACGATACCCACGACAATTGCGGTAAATAGTGGATGGCTTTCTAAAGATGGTGCTAGCCCCGGAGCACCGAGCAGAGCCCAAAAAGGCACAACCCAAGTCAGCAACACAACAGCGATAAAAATTAATTTTATTTGCATTTGACCGCCTGCTATCTGAGTGCCCAGTGGGTTGGCGGCAATCGAAATCGGTTTCCCTTCATCTTTCACGCAAAGAACCGCGAGTGATACTGCGACGCTGATTGCAGCGAGCAATAAATAGAGGGACGGCCAAGTCCAGCCATGGTCGGATAAGATCAGTGGGATAGCGCCGATGCCGGCAAAAGCAGACCACCAACCCGAAGTTACAGCACCTGCGGCGGCTGACATGCCCGCGCTATCTTTTGGGTCGATTCTGTCGATGCGATAAGCGTCTATTGCGACATCTTGTGTGGCCGATGCCGAAGCGATAACAAGTGCAAGCAGCACGATAAGCTTGGCGTCCGTTCCGGCATCTAATAGCGATATTAGAAAACAAAAAAACACTATTATTGTTTGGCAAAAAATTATCCAAGATTTTCTCCGGCCGAAACGACTGAAAAGCGGCAGCCTAACGCGATCAACTAGAGGAGCCCAGAGGTAATTAATCGCGTAAACACTGTAAATTAACCCTGCAAAGCCGATATTCGTCCGGCTCATGCCCGCTTCTTTTAACCAAACGGTCAACGACGAACCGATAATTACCCAGGGCAAACCCTGCGCTATACCAAGCAGATAAATGCTCAGAATGCGTTTTTCAAAAAATATGGCGCAAGCTTGCGTGATTTTTAAGTTTGTGTTCATCGAGGTCGTTTTCTCGTTGCGTATTTGTCAGCGGACTCGATGAAAGAGGTGCTCGAGTAATTGACCGTTTGGTGAAAAGAAGCGGGCATGAGCCAATTTTGCCAATTTATTGCAGAATAATCTAAAAAAATAATTTTTTGATCTTAGCTTGTTCAGTGCCTTAGCGCACCTCTGAGATACAGTAGCATTATTCAGAGCTACACTAGTTAATTTAGACTAATTGATTAAAATGGCGTATTAGCGTTTTGTAAGAGGTCTGACGCGGTGGCAAGTTTCAAATTTTTGCTTTCTTACCTTATTTACACTCCTTTACTTTTCTTAGTGATTCAATGTTTTTCTCCCCTCGCGAATGCTGGAGAGATTGTGTTGAACAACGGCGACAAGCTCAGCGGGCAATTTATTCGTTTGGAAGGCAATACGATTATTTGGAAATCGCCCGTGCTAGGTGAATTAAAAATTAAGAAGCACAAGATTCAAGCGCTTTATTCGCCTAAGGCACTCAAGGTACGCGGCAAAAAAGTTCCGTGTCAATGGTCTTCAATTCGGCAGGAAAAAGTTGAATTTAGTTGTGAAGATGGTGATGTTCACAGAGTTGCCATAATGACACTTGATAAAGTTATTCCTTTTCGCCGTTTTAAAAGAGAGACACTTGGTGTAAACGGAAAAGTTTCGGTTGTGGGGACGCAGTCCCAGGGTAACGTCACGGCGCGTGATTGGTTGGCGCACACTAATATTAGCATGCGCTTTCACGATTTTCGGCACGTGTGGAATTTGCAAGTCAAAAGCCGACAGACGCAGTCAGAGTCAGTAAACGGCGTTGCATCGCGTAATCCGATTAACGAGCAATACCGCGGTAGCTATGCGCTTGATTGGTTTGTGACCGACCAGTGGTATTTGTTTAACGAGATTGAGGCCCGAAAAGATGAGGTTAAAAATATTCAGGAGCGATACAGTTTTTCGAGCGGGTTTGGTTATCAGTTTTGGGAGAGTAAAAAAACGGCTTTAAGCACTGAAGCCGGTGCGCGTTACACGCATGAATATTTTGACGAACTAAATAACCTCTCCGAGGATCAGCGAGAGTTTGCGTCTTGGCGTATGGCAACGGATTTTCGCTATAAAATTGGTCGCGGGACCTCAGTTTTTCATAAAAATGAATTTTCACAATCGCTTGACGAACAGGACGAATGGGAGTTTGACTCTTTGACCGGCGTTGTCGTTCCTTTAGGCTTTGGTGTGTCTGCCGACTTGAGTGCTGAATATGATTTTGATAGTACACCCCCGAATAATACTGAAAAGGATGACACCACCTTTCGTGTTGGCCTGGGGTATAGTTGGTGACTTGTTAGCCTTTTAAAAATCATAATTGCCCCAATTAATAGACGTCATTGGTGGCTAATTGGAGCGCGCGTTGCCCATTCTATTTATTCTTTTTATCGTTGTTCCCCTGATAGAGCTTTGGTTGATGATTGAAGTCGGCCGACAACTTGGAGGATTAACGACCATTGGGCTCGTTGTTTTTACAGCGTTTGCCGGCACAATCATGCTCAGGTACCAGGGCTACCAAACGCTCAATCGCGCCCGTCAGCGAGCAGCTGAAGGCGCGGTCCCTATCCGAGAAATGTCTGACGGTATTTTTCTTGCCGTCGGCGGTATCCTTCTGCTGACTCCAGGCTTCATTACCGATTTTATTGGTTGCCTTTGCCTGATTCCTGGTGTGCGCCATCTAATTATCGCTTGGCTCTTGCGAAGATTTTTAGCGGGTGGACGCTTTTCGGTGGTGCGCCGATCATCGTTTACGTCTCGTGAAAATCCGTCAGGCGATACCTTTGACGGTGAGTACACGCGGGATAAAGATGATCTCCTGCGGTAAGCCTCTAATCAGCTAATTTGGTTTGGCCTCACCCGTTAGGGATACTGAGTCGAGCCATATGATACTGCGATAGGTCTCGTACGAACTCGTTTTCCGGGGGGTGGGGGCGAGGCAGTAGCGATTTCACTTGCGATATGTGCACCTTTTCGAATTTTTTTGAAAAAAAATATCACCTTCCTGTTGAAATAAGAAAAAGTGGTCCCAAATTGCTGATCACAGCAAAGTTATGCCGCTCACGCGGTTTGTGAGCTATAGGCTTCCGGTGGTTAGCTTGTTCCTCTGCCGGCGGCAATAAAATAAACCAGCGCGCATGCGCCTGGTCGTAATCATTTAAATCACTACTAGTTGGAGATACTTTGATGAATATCCGTCCTTTACACGACCGAGTTCTCGTACGTCGCAAGGAAGAAGAAGAGAAATCAGCTGGAGGAATCGTACTTCCGGGTGCGGCAGTTGAAAAGCCTAATCAAGGTGAGGTTATTGCTGTTGGTTCTGGTCGAGTGCTTGATAACGGCGAAGTTCGTCCCGTTGACGTAAAAGTCGGCGACACTGTCGTTTTCGGCAAATATGCCGGCAGCGATACCATCGATATTGATGGCGAAGAACTCATTATTATTAGTGAAAGCGATATCAAAGCTGTAATTGGTTAATTCAGCTAACCAGCTCGAACTTAATTTTAACTTTTAATTTTGATTAACTCTTAATTTCGATTAACTAGGAATTTCAATTATGGCAGCTAAAGACGTTCAATTTGGCGATAGCGCACGTAAAGGCATGTTAGCAGGTGTCAACATTCTTTCTGACGCTGTTAAAGTCACACTCGGCCCGAAAGGTCGTAACGTAGTTCTCGATAAGGCATTTGGCGCTCCCACAGTTACAAAAGATGGCGTTTCTGTGGCGAAAGAAATCGAGCTCAAAGACAAGTTCGAAAACATGGGCGCACAAATGGTAAAAGAAGTTGCATCGCAAGCTTCTGACGAAGCGGGTGACGGAACCACTACCGCAACAGTGCTTGCTCAGGCGATTGTTAATGAAGGCCTTAAATCTGTGGCAGCGGGTATGAACCCAATGGACCTCAAGCGCGGGATCGATAAAGCCGTTGCTGCTGCGGTTGAAAAAATTAAAGCATTTTCTCAACCCTGTGAGGACGGCAAGTCGATTGCCCAAGTCGGTACTATCTCTGCAAACTCCGACACTGCAGTAGGTGACATCATTGCCGAGGCGATGGACAAAGTGGGCAAGGAAGGTGTTATCACCGTTGAAGAAGGTAGCGGGCTTGAGAACGAGCTTGACCTCGTAGAAGGTATGCAGTTTGACCGCGGTTATCTCTCCCCTTATTTCATTAATAATCAAGAGAATATGAGCGTTGACCTCGAAGCGCCTTACATTCTGTTGGTTGATAAAAAAATCTCTAACATCCGCGAACTACTACCAGTGCTTGAGGCCGTTGCTAAAGCCAGTAAGCCACTTGTTATTATCGGTGAAGATGTTGAGGGTGAAGCGCTTGCAACTTTGGTTGTCAATAATATGCGCGGAATTGTTAAAGTTGCAGCTTGTAAAGCGCCTGGCTTCGGTGATCGTCGTAAAGCTATGTTGCAAGATATTGCGACGTTGACTGGTGGCACTGTGATTTCTGAAGAAGTAGGCCTAGAGCTTGAAGGTGTTGAACTTGAGCACTTGGGACAAGCTAAGCGTGTCAACATGTCCAAAGAAAATACCACTATCGTTGACGGTGCGGGTGATCAAGAAGCGATTAAAGGTCGTATCAGCCAAATTCGTATTCAAATCGAAGAAACCTCTTCAGATTACGATCGTGAAAAACTTCAAGAGCGCGTGGCTAAATTAGCGGGTGGTGTTGCCGTTATTAAGGTTGGTGCGGCGACTGAAGTGGAAATGAAAGAGAAAAAAGCACGTGTTGAAGATGCTCTGCATGCAACTCGCGCAGCCGTTGAAGAAGGTGTTGTTGCCGGAGGTGGTGTTGCATTAGTCCGTGCGCTTGACGCAGTTGGTGACTTGAAAGGTGAAAACGATGACCAAACCGCTGGGGTTGGTATTGCACGTCGCGCGATGGAAGCTCCTCTTCGCCAAATCGTGGCTAACTCGGGCGACGAGGGTTCAGTAGTGGTTGATAAAATTAAGCAGTCTGACTCAGTTTCTTTTGGCTACAACGCAGCGACGGGTGAATATGGTGATTTGATCGAGATGGGCATTCTTGATCCCGCGAAAGTAACGCGCAGCGCGTTGCAAGCAGCGGCTTCAATTGCTGGCCTGATGATTACGACAGAAGCGATGATTGCCGAGCTGCCAGAAGATAAGCCTGCAGCTCCAGCAGGTGGTGCCCCTGATATGGGTGGCATGGGCGGCATGATGTAAAACGCTCAGTTGTTTGGTTAACGCAGAAACGGCCCAAAAGGGCCGTTTTTTTTGTTTACGTGCTATCAGTTTTTTATATTCAGGTATTTGTCTTATTACTATCAATAATTGTCCCTAGCAAATTGTTTTTACTTCCCACAGGTTCATTGCCTCAAATTGTTTACTCAGCATCGACTAACAGAAGCGTAAAATGGTATTCTTCGGCGTTAAAAACCAAGGCGGAATGTAATATTTCATGAATCAACGTCGCGAACCCACAATTTCTGCTGTTCCCCACGCACGCGAAGATGCGAGTCCTGCAAAGCGCCAGGGCAAACGCCCAAGTTATGGAATTGAGTCTGAACGAATTCCGCAAACGAGGGAGTCGCAAAGCTCGATGCTGCCGGTCGTAGCGTTAGTGATTGGTATTATCGGTGTTGGCATTGGTGGTTTTGGCGCATATCTGGCAAACGCGACCAGCCAAAAGCTGGTTATGAGTAATGCCAATCTTACTCAGGCGGATGCACGAATTGCTGAGCTTGAGAGGAAGCTGTCAATCGCTGATGGTGAATCGACACAGTCTTTGACCGCAATCCAGGCGCAGGTCAGAGAAAATATGTCTGAGATTCGCAAGCTTTGGGGCGTTTCTTACGATAGAAACCGCAACGCAATAGCGAAGTTGGACAAGGACACTAAAGCTGCTCTAAGCAAACTTGAAAAGGAAACGTCTTCGGAAAAAGCACGTCTTACCAAAGTTATTACAAATTTGCGCTCTGAATTAAGCGTGCTAAAGGATGTACAAGAAGCGGGACAATCGGCGTTGGTAGAATCGAAAATTGCTTCGCAAGAACAGATTGCTAAGTTGGGCGGTATTGACTCGCGGGTGGCAATCTTAGAGACCAATCTCAATAAGCGCATTGCCGACGCTGAAGAAGCTATTCAAGCAATTGATTCATTCCGCTTGCAAGTGAATCGCGATCTTCTGCGTCTCAAAGGTTTGAACCAAAGCCCATAGGGCACTCGGGTTTGTGCTCCATAACCACTAGTTGCGCCGGGGTTTTTCTGGAAAGAATTGCCATTCCAGCAAGCCGTGGTCCAAAATACTTGAAAGCATATTACAGCGGTGAGGCTCAGCTTGAGGGTCGCACTCGTCGTTGAGAATGCGCATTTCGTAAAGTGATGCGACTTTGGTAAGGCGCCTTATATCGGATTTAAATACGGGTACTCCGTCAACATAGTCGTGAATCGATTCGTTGAAATGGCAAAATAGGCATACTGTCTGTGCCTTATCTTCGCCGAATAGAATATCTTCGTAGGGCGCGCTGTCTCTTAATTCACCCGTTACTGGGAAATAGAGTTCGCCCTTTACCGTTAAAATATCCGAATCGCCCTCAGTCAAGTACTCACCGTTTTCGTCCTTGAGCATAAAACTGATCTCCAACAGATGCTCTTCAAGTTCGGCGGGGAGGTCAATTTCTTTATTGGCGTCTCGGTTCTGATCAGTGGTCACTGTCAAAACTAATTGATCGTTGAATATGAAAAATACGCGGGGGCTGCGCTTTGAACCTGGCTGCGCGCTTATTTGGACCGTGGAGGTGTTGACGTTTAATGGCCTTGGCAAACTGCGTAAAAAACACGGAAGCGTCAGCGGTTTTTCCATTGCGTTGATCCAGTCCACCGTCGACTGGATAGTCGTAAGTTCCATTCCTTCGGGGGATGCGCATTTGTCTGGGGCCTGTTGCTCGACATCGAGACCGTCGCAGCTGCAAAGGACCAAGGCAAGGGCTGCTGCGCCGAGGAGTCTCAACACTGAAATTCGGTTTTGATTTTTCATTGATGCCGCCTTAATTACTTCTTTGCTTATAGTCACATGCGCAAGCTGTCAGCCTTGACGTTTGCGCCTTAGTCAATCATCGCTAGAGCGCCGCAATCGCCAAAGATAACATTGTCTCCGATAATTACCTGAGCTTGCTGTTATAGTATTGGCAATTTGGTTTAATCATTGCACGCAACATCGTTTTCCTCTTGATTGTTATCAAGAAATACTGGGCCGCTTGGATAAGCAGTCTTTAAAATGTGACGATTTTGCATATGATGTATAACATACATTTTATATGTATGTTATACAATGCATACTTGTTAGTGAGATTTATAAGGTGTGAACTAATGCAGCTTACGCTCTATACCGATTATGGTTTGCGTCTACTCGTTTACCTCGCGGCTCTGCCTGCAGGAGAGAGGGCGAATATTGATACCGTGAGTGAAACGTTCAATGTCTCGCGCAATCATATTAACAAGGTTGTGCACCACATGGGTCGCTTGGGGTGGATTAACACGCGGCGTGGCAAAGGCGGTGGGTTCTCTCTGGATATAGATCCGACTGAACTGAATCTTGCCGACATTGTTACCGCACTAGAGCCGTCAATGCTGGCTGTGGACTGTTACGAACCTCAGTGCGTGTTGCTTCCTACCTGTAAACTGAAAGGTGTTCTCGCTTCTGCGATGAATGCGTTTGTTGAAGAGTTGCGTCAATATAGCTTGGCGGACGTTTCTAATAGCCCAGCTGAGTTAGTAAGGGTATTGGGTTTGGAGGAACAAGCTTTTGTCTCGCCTCCCAATTGAGTTGGTCTTTCGATTAGTGAATAGATAATAGCAAGACACATAGCCGTTAAAGGTGTTGGATTTGTTTTAGGTGATGATTTGTTACTCGTTTGGATAAGGTTTTCATGAAACTGGTTGCGATTGTTCTCTCTATAACAAGTTTGGGCCTCGTGGTTTTGGTCTTGCAAATGCGTTCGGAAAATGCCGCGCTAGAGGAGCAGTTGCTGAATGCAAAAAAAATGCGCTCCGATAGCTTAAATCGCATTGCGGAGGAGCGAAAAGACTGTCAGGTTAAAAAATCGCAGTTAGAGCGCGAGCTGTTCATTGAAAATCGTGCGCGCAAAAAATTTGAAGCTGCTTTGCGCCGCTCGTCAGATGAGTGTCCCGAAGAAGGGCGCTCGCACAGAGGAAACGAGGTACTCGTCCAGCTGCGTGACGAGCAGGTCGAAAAAAGTGTTGATCAAAAATACGCTATCTTACTTGAGCTGTTGGATGTGTCACAGGTTGATCGCGAGCGTTTGAAAGCGTTTTTGGTTGAACGCCAACGCATTATAGATTCCCCTACGACCTCCTATTTCAGCCGTTCTGACGATGTAACGATGTTGATTGAGCAACAGCAGTTGCTTCTAGCAGACCTTGATCACAAGGTCGAAACTTTGCTTGGGCCGGATAATTTTCAGTTGTTTGAACAAATGAAAGATTCTGATCTTGAGCAGCACCAGCTCAGGAAATTTAATCAGTCTTTAGATTCGTCTTTAGCGCTGTCCGCGGAGCAACGTAAAGCCGTATTGCTACAAAAGTTAAAACTCAAGCAACAATACACAGCATCGCTAGAACAAGTGCAAATCGCTATTGATATGGGAGCGTATAATGATGCAATTGAGATGATTGATGTTGCAGTCGATACCTATCAAAAGAGTTATTTTTCAGGTGCGCGAGAGCATTTAAATGAAAAGCAATACGCTGCGTTGGTCGCGTTAGAGAAAAACCTGTTTAATCAAATGCGAAAAAGCTTACTCACGTCGTTAAATTTATCGTCGCAGGTTGTCAACGATTTTAAAAGGTAGGGCTCGCTTCCGAATTGCTCTGGTATAGAGCTTTTAAAATGAGAGTTGATTACGGTTAGGTTCGGGCAAACTTACCTCGCCTGAGTCAAGTAACTCGGCCGGAATAAACTGCCACTGTTGATTGTCGCCGCCCCAATAGGTCCAGATTCGAATTTCAGCGCCGTCTTCGCGGCTCAATTCAAACACATCTAGCGATTTGCCGCTGAAGCGCGAAATAATGCTGAAATAGCCTTCGCCAAGTGCTTGAAGATTCCAGTTTTGGTTCCAGCTATTTAGCCAGTTGAGCTGCTGAATAGGAGTACCATCCTGTTGGCCCCAGCCGACAACGTCCAACGATTTTAGGCTGTGTATTGCCCGGATTGAATAATAGCCATCGGTTAGTCGTTTCACTAGCCAGCGTTGGTTGGCCGACCCTGAATATTCAGCTTGAACGATTTCTGCACCATTTTCTTGGCTGGCGTCTTTTACTGCGAGAACGCGACCGCTGAACTTTGACACAATGACATATCGCCCATCCGCCAAACCGCCCGGCAGAACCGTCTTAGATTGTTCTGCAAGAGTTTCTGAGCTAACGGGAACGTTGGAACGAGCAGAGGGGACTGAACAGGTTTTTTGGGGGTTACCGGGTCTAGGATCTAAATTAAATGCATTGACGTCACAGACAAAGGTGCCTTGCATAATCTTGAAGACAAACAAGCTGTCGGTGCCGAAAGCGACCATTGTAGGCCGAGTAATTGAGCAAGTTTCGCCGGCACTGCAAATAGTTGTGAAACCGAAAGGTTGATTCCCGGCGTTCGCAAACCCAGCGACTAAACAGACTGTAAAAGTAAAAAATAACTTTTGCCAACGGGTGACTATGTACCGGTTTATCAACTCCAAGTGTGACCTCTCCTCAATTTAAATTGGCGCAAATCCGCAACAAGCACCAATCAGCTCAGTGTTCAGGGCTAGGACCTGAGGCTTTCGAATCGCAAACCCTAGTGTTAAGGGGAAGCATAAAACTAGGGCGCACCTCTTTAATAATACGCCTGTTTTGGGCTTCAGTCGACGGATTTTACCGCCATATTTTGTGGTTTTTACTCGAAAACCGTTACCACCCTTCGCGAGGAAGGTTTGCAGCTAAGTTTTATCGAATCTCGTTGTGCCAGCTAAAGGCCACCCTTTTTGAGTAGCGCCTCCGCTTTCGCAAGGTCTGCATCTGAATTGACATTGAAAAAACTTTCTTCGTTTGAAAACACGGTTGTGGCTGCGTTTTGCATGCGAAAGAAGTGTTTTAAGGCAAAATCGTTGTGCTGCAATTGCTGCTCGATTTTGGGTAGTAATGCGGTTGACCAGAGTGCAAGAGCATAGTGCGACCGGCTCGCTGTTTTTGCAAACGTTATTGCTGAAGAATTTTTCATAGCGGTATCGTATAAAGCTGATACAAGGTCGGGCGGGATAAACGGCGTGTCGCAACTGACGGAAATAAGCCAGTCGTAATGCCTGGCGTAAGATTTGATGGCTGCGTAGATTCCGGCAATAGGGCCGAGAGATTGTTTGGTTTCATCGATTACAAGCGGTAGCCCAAACTTTTTCAAATTCGCTTGATTGGTTTGACTTGCGCTGATGACAAGCGCTTCAACCTGTGGCTTTAAACGTTTTACCACATGCGCTAGCATCGTCGTTTCGCCGATTGGTGCAAGGCTCTTGTCGCTGCAGGTTATGCGTTTACTTTGGCCGCCGGCGAGTATCAGGCCGCAGACCTTAGGTAAGCTGTTCATTTTGATATTGCGCCAATTTTACAAATTGGTGGGGCTGGCTTGGTTGCCTTAATCTATCTGCGTGTTTATGACACGCGTAATAATAAACTAACACAACAGTAGGTGCGGGGTTGGACTTAGAACAAATAAGACGTGAGTACTTAGCAGGGGGGTTGCGCCGTAAAAACTTGAAAAGTGATCCTTTTGAGCAATTTCAAGACTGGTTGGCTCTGGCGCTGCGCAGCAATATTCCCGATCCAACGGCAATGACGCTGGCAACCGTTGACGGTGCTGGTCAGCCCAGCCAACGCATTGTCTTGCTAAAGCATAGCGACAATAAGGGCCTGGTTTTTTATACCAACTACGAGAGTCAAAAAGGCCGAGATATTGTGGGCAATAGTAACGTGAGTTTGCATTTTCCATGGCACGGGATAGAACGGCAGGTGCTAATCAAAGGCACTGCCGAGAAGGTAACGCAAGCTGAATCAGAACAATATTTTGCAACACGCCCTCGAGAGAGCCAGATTGCTGCATGGGCGTCGCCCCAAAGTCGGGAATTGCCAACGCGTCAAGCGCTGCTTAATCGTTATCAAGAAAAAGAAATAGAATTTGACGATAAAAAAGTTCGTTTGCCTGATTTTTGGGGAGGCTATCGGGTCGTACCAGATTATTTTGAGTTTTGGCAAGGTGGCGCGCATCGGCTCCACGACCGATTTCGATACACGCGAGCGGGTTTGTCTTGGCAAATTGTGCGTTTAGCTCCTTAAACATCGATAGAGAATACCGAGCGAAATGCGTTTTATCGAGATGACATCCGTGGGAGGGCCTGAAGTTTTAACCCTGGCTAGCAAACCACGCCCAGAGCCACTTGCCGATGAAGTCTTGATCAAGGTTCACGCGATCGGAGTCAATCGCCCGGATATTCTGCAACGCCAGGGTTCGTACCCTGCGCCCAAAGATGCGGATTCTGTTTTGGGCTTGGAAGTTTCTGGTGAAGTCGTTGCGAGAGGGTCATCTGTTAACGAATATTCGAACGGTGACCTCGTCAGTGCGTTATGCAACGGTGGTGGATATGCAGAATACGTAGCGGTTCCGTTTGGTCAGTGCATGCCGGTGAACAATGTGCAATTGCTCAAGCAATCAGCGGCGTTGCCGGAGGCTATGTTTACCGTTTGGGCAAATATTTTTGAACGATGCCGTTTAATGCCGGGCGAGACCCTACTTGTGCACGGTGGAGTAGGAGGTGTAGGTCATATCGCTGTCCAAATGGCCCGTTTAACGGGTGCAAAAGTATTTGCTACTGTCGGCAGTGAGGAGAAAGTGTCGTTTTGCGAAAGTCTTGGCGCGCGAGCCATTAATTACACCAGTGAAAATTTTGTCGATGTTCTAAAAGATGAGGCCGGTGGAGCTGACGTGATTTTAGATATTGTTGGCGGTGATTATCTGCAACGAAACATCAGTGCGTGCCGTGTTGACGGCCGGATTGCGAATATTGCTTTTCAAAAAAGTGCCAAGGTCGATGTCAATCTGATGCCCCTGATGTTAAAGCGTTTGATGCTGACGGGGTCGACCCTGCGTTCGCGAAGTAAACAAGAAAAGTCAAAAATAGCCCAAAATTTGCGCAAGCATTTTCAACACTTTGTCGATAGTGCTGCGCTGAAGCCAGAAATTTTTTCCGAATTTCCACTCGCGCAGGCCAACGAGGCGCACAAGATGTTAGAATCGGGCCTCGCTTATGGCAAGATTTTGCTGGTGCCATAATCCGCCGATTGTCAAAACTTATTAATTATTTGACTGCACGCCTTTGCGAAAATGTGAAGATCTGTGTGGCAAAACAGTTTTTCATTCGACGACTTCTAAATTAAGTTTTTTTCGAGACCTATTTTGCGACCTCAGAACGACTATTCAGAGACAGCGCCAAATTGGCGTATTGTTTTTGCACTGATTCCCTATTTGCTCGAATTTAAAGGCCGCGTTGTAATTGCGATGGCCTTTTTAATCGGCGCCAAGCTCGCCAACGTCGCAGTGCCGGTTGTACTCAAATATATTGTTGATGACTTAGATGTCGAGAAAAGTGAAATCATCACGGTTCCATTGTTACTGTTGTTTACCTATGGCTTGTTGCGCTTTGGTACCGTGTTCCTTGGGGAAATGCGCGACGCTGTGTTTGCCAGAGTTACAGAACGCGCAATGCGGCGTGTTGGGCTACGAGTTTTTCAACATTTACATAACCTCGATTTAAATTTTCACCTCTCACGAAAAACTGGCGGTCTCTCCCGTGATATAGAGCGTGGTACCAGCGGCATTAGTTTTTTGCTGCGATTTTTACTGTTTAACATCTTTCCAACTTTGTTGGAAATTGCCATGGTGGCCGTTATTTTATTAGCGCAATTTTCGGCGGTATTTGCCCTTGGTATTGTCCTGTCAGTTTTACTTTATATTGGTTTTTCTGTGTGGGTTACAGAATGGCGTACTAAATTCGTGCGCGAGACTAATGAGCAGGATAATCGCTCTAACACCCGGGCAATTGATAGTTTGTTAAATTACGAAACAGTCAAATATTTTAACAACGAGAGTTATGAAGAGAAACTTTACGATAAAAATCTAGAAGCCTGGGAAAAATCGCGCTTAAAAAATCGCTTATCGTTGACTGTGCTTAATTCCGGTCAAGCGCTAATAATTGCCGGAAGTATGACAGCGATGATGGTGATGGCCGCAAGTCGTGTTGCAGATGAAAGCATTACATTAGGTGAGTTTGTTATGGTGAATGCGTTTATGATTCAACTGTTTATTCCGTTAAATTTCTTGGGGTTTGTTTATCGCGAGATCCGTCAGTCACTTATCAACATTGAACGCATGTTTGGCTTGTTGTCTGAAAAGGCGGCGATTGTTGACTCTGCTGAAGCCAAGGAGCTTAATGTTTCAAACCCCAGTATTCATTTTGACAATGTGAGCTTCTCGTATCAGGCTAATCGTCAAATTTTAAACGGCGTAAGTTTTGATGTGCCTGCAGGAAAAAAAGTCGCGATAGTGGGTGGCAGTGGCGCAGGAAAATCGACTATTGCACGATTATTGTTTCGTTTTTACGATGTTGATAGTGGTAGTGTAAAGATTGATAATCACGATATTCGCGATGTGACACAGCAAAGTTTACGTCGTGCGATTGGCGTTGTGCCGCAGGATACGGTGTTATTTAACGATACTATTTTTTACAACATCGCTTACGGTTGTCCCTCGGCAGACGAAAGTCAAGTGAAAAACGCCGCTAAAATGGCGAATTTGGAGGAGTTTATTGAAACACTTCCTCAGCGGTATGAGACGATGGTAGGGGAGCGCGGGTTAAAAGTTTCTGGGGGTGAAAAACAACGTATTGCAATAGCAAGAACACTTTTAAAATCTCCTTCGATTTTGTTATTTGATGAGGCTACTTCGGCGCTCGACTCACAAACCGAAAAGACGATTCTCAGTACTATTAATTCGGCCTTTAAAGGGCGTACGGCGTTGGTAATAGCACATCGCTTATCAACGATCATGGATGCTGATAAAATTATTGTTATGGATCATGGGCATATTATTGAGCAAGGTGAGCACATACAACTGCTCGCACAAAATGGAAAGTATGCCGAGTTATGGCGACATCAACAGGAGGAAGAAGAAGCACAAAATCGTATTGAAAGTCAGTCGACTTGATTGTTAATGATAACGAGTACAAATAGCTAAGCAATGGATAATATTTTTTATTCTATTTCCAAAATCGTTTGGAAATTTATTTCTCCCGATCATTTTTTAATTTTGCTTCTTGTAATCGGCATGGTTTGCCTTTATCGAAATAAAATAAAAGCAGCCAAGCGTGTATTGACTTTTTCGGTAGGAATGTTGCTCTTATTGACTTTCTTTTCATTTGGCCAACTATTCTTGGCACCAATCGAATCGCGCTTTCCCACAAATCCGCAGTTGCCTGAAAAAATTCATGGAGTGATTGCGCTTGGAGGGGCTGAAGCGCTTAGTCTTTCAGAGAGTTGGCAGCAAGCGGAATTTTATGATGGCGCTGAACGAATTTTTACTTTTATGCGCTTTATTCGCGATTATCCGGAGGCAAAACATGTGTTTTCTGGTGGTAAGCATCCTGGTGATCAAATAACAGCATCGGCAGTTGTGCAACAGCTGTTAGAGGAACAAGGGATTGATATACAGGAAATTATTTTCGAAGATAGGTCGCGTAACACATACGAAAATGTCAGTTTCCTTAAAGAACTTGTGTCGCCTCAAGCGGGAGAAAATTGGATTTTGATTACATCGGCGTCTCATATCCCGCGGTCGGTCGGCATATTCCGTAAGCAGGGTTGGGACGTGATTGCGTTTCCGGTTGACCATTCTAATACCGAAGGTAATGGGATTTCCGCGCATGTCAGTTTTCAAGATAATATTGGGTCGCTGAGCACAGCAGTTTACGAATGGGTTGGGTTAACTGTTTACTACGTTACCGGTAAAACATCGAGTTTTTTTCCTGGGCCGAAATAGTTGTTTTTGGGCTGTTTTAATTCTTTCTGATTTAGAGGAACCGCTGATGAACCCCAGCAATGCCGAGGTTCATCAGAGGTTCTTAGAATAATAATCACTAATTGGGGGAAGTATGAAAATATTATTGGTCACTTTTTTTAGTTTGTGTCTATTGGCCTGCACGGGCAATGTCCAACCGACAGGGGATGTTGGCTATTCACGCATGTTTAAAACGCCGCTCAAAATAGAGAAACGTTTTGTTCATTCTGAGGGGCCTGCCGTGGCGTCCGATGGTACCGTCTACTTTAGTGACGTATTGGGTCGCAGAATATTAAAGTGGAGACCTGGTGAATTAGTCACTGAATATTTAAATCCGTCGTTTGGGGCAAACGGTTTAATGTTTGATAAAAATGGCGATTTGATCGCCTGCGAAGGGGCGCATGGCTATGACGAGCCGGTATTATCGCGCCGCAATTTACAAACGGGTGAAAGGGAAATTATTGCCGATAATATTGACGGTAAAAAATTCAATAGCCCAAACGATTTAGTTATGACAAAAAACGGTGATATCTATTTTTCTGACCCGCGCTGGGGTAATCAGGCTGGACGAGAAATTGAGACAGAAGATATTTATCTCGTGAAGAAAAACGGGGAAGTTAAGCGTGTAGCAACGGCACCCGACGTTTTTAAACCCAATGGTGTAATTTTATCGCCTGACGAAAAAACTTTATATGCTGCGGAGACTATTCCCAAAAAACTTACAAAAAATGGAAGAAGTCACGGAAAGATTATTAAGTTTAAGGTTAATCCGGATGGCAGCTTAAGCGACGCTGCAACGTTTTATGAATTTCCTGCTGGCAGAGGTATTGATGGCTTTGCTATTGATGTTGCAGGGAATTTATATGCCGCAGGGGGATTGACCGGATCGGGCGTAAAACCTGGAATATATGTATTTAATCCCGACGGCAAGTTATTGACTTTGTTAAACATACCTACTGATCACGTGACAAATGCACAATTTGGCGGAGATGATCTTAAAACGCTTTATATTACCTCTGGAATACACTTGTATTCTATTAGGACTGCTAATGCGGGTTACCTGTCGCAGTCGTCTGTCAAGCCAGAACCACCGGTTGTAGTGAGTGGCAGTGCTGTCTTCACATCCAAGCTAGAAACTATTTATCGATTTGTGCATTCCGAGGGACCTGCTGTTGCCCAGGATGGCACAGTTTACTTCTCCGATGTGCGCGGTCAACGGATCTTAAAATACAAATCGGGCGACCCGTATACACAAGAGGTTGTCAACCCGTCGCACGGTGCAAATGGTTTGGCTTTTGATAAGCGTGGCTACTTGCTGACCGCCGAGGGTTCACGCGGTTTAGGGCAAGCGTTAATTGGCCGTATTAATCTTAACAATGGTGAAAAGGAGATTTTGGCATCGCACTACGATAATAAAAAGTTGAATAGCCCTAACGACTTGTTGGTGGCTCAAGATGGTTCGATTTATTTTGGTGATCCGCGTTACGGAAGCCAAAAAGGACGTGAACTCGATTCGGAAGATATTTATCGAATTTTGCCAAATGGTGATTTGGAGCGTATGGCGACTGCTCCTGATATATATAAACCTAACGGCTTGGCTATTAGCCCAGATGGCAAGAGTTTTTATTCTGCTGATGTGATTCCTGGAAAACCTTCAGAAGCAGTGTTGCGGCGCTTTCCTTTAAACAAAGATGGGAGTTTAGGCGCACCGTCAATTCATTATAGTTTTGGTAAATATCGCGGGGCTGACGGTATGGCTATCGATGTTAAAGGTAACCTATACGTTGCGGCAGGTTTTAATAACACCGCCGTGCCTGCTGGTGTTTATGTGATTGATCCGGCGGGGCAAAAAATCGATTTTTTACCCGTGTTTGAGGACCCGGTTACCAATATGGTTTTTGGTGGTAAGGATATGAAAACTCTTTATATTACGGCCGGAGGTTATCTGTTCTCAGTGCAAACTTATTTGAAGGGGTTTAAACCTTTCTAGCCGGAGCAGTGGTGCGGGCTACGACCGTTGAATCGGCAAATTTATTGATACGCTGACAAAGTTAACTCAATTTCTTGTTTGATTTTATTTATCAGCTTTTGTGGTTTTAACACACGTGCGCGTGGGCCGAGGGCAATGATGTCGCGCACTAATTCCTCCGGAGAGTCCTCGTTATAGGGGATTTCTATTTCATATTCTCCGTTACGCAATGCGCGGCGTTTTTGCTTGGGATGCCATTCTTCGTCGGCAATGCGGTGCGCGATTTCTTTGGCGAAACGGATTGTGGCGGTGCCAATTTTTCCTCCTGCATAGACGCCGTAGCTGGCTTGAAAGTAGGTGTCTAGCGTTTCTTCGCCAATGGATTTATGAGGCTTTTCTGTTGCTTTAATATCCTGTACACATTCTAAAGAAAATGTTCTTAATCCCTCACGCAAATGACACCAAGCGTCTAGATACCAGTTGTTACGGTAATTGATAATGCGTTGTGGTGATATTTCGCGCTGCGTTATAACGCCTGAGTCGCGTTTTTTGTAAAGAATATGGATTCTTTCCTGCTTCAAAGCAGCATTTACTATCGAAACAAAGACAGTGCTTTCCACCTTGCGAGTAGCAACCCCCAAAAAGCGAACCTTATTTTTGATTTGTTGTTGGCTGATGCAGCTTTGACTTAGCAGTTCATTAAAGCGCTCTTCAATCGGTGCAAGAACATCTTTCAATACGCCAAAGTTTGCCGCGAGAGACTGAATCAACAGCAGCGCGTGTAACTCTTCTTCATTAAACCAAACACCTGGCAATTCATAGCTTTCACCGCCGAGTATGTCATTGGAATCGTTTTGATAAATATAGCCGCCTAGTTCGCGGTTAAATTGTATTGGAGCTCCCAGGTAATCGGTCATATGCCGACGAATACGGTGAAAGGTCGCTTTTGAGCACTCGAGTTCGGTGAGAAGATCTTGCAGTGAAATGGCAGTCTTTCGGTTTTTAAGGATGCGGTGTAAGTCGTGGATTCTATCAAAACCATTCACAGCGGAGGCTCCTAAAAAACTAACATGATACTAATATCGAGTCTCATTATTTGAGACTCTCACTCGCCACAATTGCGCTCGCGGCGCGAAAGGTAGATTTGACTTTTTTATGCGGGGTCAAGTCGACAAGGTAGTGAGGTGAAACGGATTTTACCTATCCTTCGCGCTGCGAACCACCTATTATGCGAAGATGCCCTAGCTTTTTCTGGCGGATACTCGGTATTATCCTGCGTTCTGAGGTTTGTGAGAACGCGATATCATGTATAAACAAAAATTAATGTTAATAAAACTAAACTTGCTCATGAAGCGAGACCAATTAACCAAACCAATTCGATTAACGAAAGCGAGCGAATTGCTGAAAGTATGTCTCGTTTTAGCCTTATTGACTGCCCCGTTGACGACTCTAGCTGTTAAACCTTCTCACAGTCATGCACAAAAACCCAATATCTTAATGATTGCAGTGGACGACCTGCGACCTGTGCTTGGGGCCTATGGTGACCTGGATGCCATTACCCCGAATATCGATAAACTCGCACAAAATGGTGTGCGCTTTAATAGGGCTTACACCAACATTCCCGTCTGTGGGGCCTCGCGGGCGAGTTTGATGACCAGTGTACGGCCGACGGAAAAGCGTTTTATAAACTTTTTATCGCGAGCGGAAACAGATGCACCAGGTGCGGTGTCATTGCCGCAAATTTTTAAACAAGCGGGATACCTTACCGTGTCAAATGGCAAGGTGTTTCACCATTCCGACGATTTGGATGAGGAGAGCTGGAGCAAACCGGCATGGAGACCATCGATCCGGCATGAAAAGTTTTTGCACCCGGATTCAAAAAAATTTACCCATGAACACAAGGGCTTCGGTTTACTCGGCCCATGGTATGAAAGTGCTGATGTCGAAGACGCTGCATATTTTGACGGTCAAGTGGCGCGCAGAACGATTCGCGATTTGAATGAGCTTGCGAAACAAAATAAGCCGTTTTTCCTCGCTGCAGGATTTTTTCGACCGCACCTGCCTTTTTATGCGCCGACTCCGTACTTTGATATGCACAAACACACGCAGTTTAAAGCGCATTCTGTGCGATCTGATCCGCTAAACGCACCAAAATCGTTGAAAGGGTCACGAGAAATTAAACTTTACCCGTTTAAAGATTATGTTTACAACAGCGATGACTTTCATATTGCTTCACTCAAAGCCTATTACGCCTGTGTGACCTATGTAGATAAGTTAGTTGGTGATATTCTAAAAGAATTAGAAAAGTTATCGCTGCGGGAAAATACGATGATTGTTTTATGGAGTGATCACGGCTTTTTCTTGGGAGAACACAATTACTGGGGAAAGCATAATTTATTGCAGGATGCGATACGTATTCCGCTAATAATAAGTGGTGACCACTTGCCGCAGAATAAGTCTTCGAATGCCTTAGTTGAGCTTGTCGATTTGTTTCCAACACTAGCGGAGATGGTGGATATACCGTTAAGTGAGTCGGTGCGCGCGCAAATATCCGGCAGTAGCTTTGTTCCTACGATCAAAGCGCTCGCAAAAAATCATGACAAAAAGCACAAGCCTTATGTTTTTGTGCGTTTTAAAACCGGCGAGGCGGTTGTTTCCGAAAATTATTCATACGTAGAATATAAAGTTGGCGACAAGCGTGATGCGGAAACAATGCTATTTAATTTAAAAACAGACCCCGAAGAAACAGTCAACATTGTCGGCGACAGTAAATATAAACATGTTGTCGATATGATGAAACTGTTTCTGAACGCAGAACGGAATAAACTTCTGTAGTTTATTCCGTTCTGCTTGCTAGGGTCTCGTATTGCTTCCTGGCTATTTTTAGCCAAGGCAACGTCAAGCTGCAGTAATATCATTTTCATCACTTTTGTCTGATTTCATTTTTTTTGTTACGACCACTCGCTCGCCAGCGGAAAAAATATATTCTTCGCTGGTGATGCCCAAGTCTTGTTCAATATGTTCGCTAATAAATTCGCAATCATGCCGCAAAATACGACAGATGATGCTCAAATACTTACTTAGTATATGCACGTTCTCCCTCCTGCCGAGAAGGGGGAAAGCGGATAAAGAGGGGAAAATAAAGGGGAGGTTTAATTTCGAGGCCGCTTTATCCGCGGCCCCATTACTCAACTATTTACGCAATTGGCCGCAAGCATGGAGCTATGGCGCAGACAGGTCGCCACAACATCCATCGGATACGAGTTAATCTTGTTGCAAATAAGTCGAGTCATAATTTCTCGGTAACAAATAAAGTGATTGATATAAACTAGCTCAAAACTGAATATTTAAACTAGATTAATTATTTAAACTAACGCGGCGGCGCAAATCGCCGACTGCTGAAAAAGTGTAACGTAGGCTCGCGTGCCGAACAAGAAATTTTTGTCGAATTTTGATGAACCGCAGTGAATTGGAGCTGAGCGTTATATAATTGCCCCCTGGTTCATTAACACCGTAGAAAAAAGGAACACTGAAAAAGTTTAGAGGGTGCTATAAATCAATTTATTTTGCGCATGTATCCATGGAGGTATTCAATCTAACTTCAGAATATTTCGATAGAGCTTCAAATACGCTTGAATCATCGCCTCGACGGTAAAGCGCTTGGCGAATGTTTCAAAAGCTGCTGTTTGCATACTCGATAAGTTGCGATTAGCCAGTTCTCCAATTGCGTTAGCAAATTGGGCTTCGTTTGCGTTCTCGGTAACCAAACCGTTGTACTCGTGCTCAATTAATTCAGGGTTGCCGCCGGCATCGGTAACGATACAAGGTTTGCCTGCCGACATTGCTTCGAGCAGTGTCATTGACGTTCCTTCGCTTAAAGATGACAGTAAAAAAACATCGAATAACTGCACATATCGATAAGGCTGTGGTTGGTAGCCGGTAAAGCGCACGTCAGAGCGAATCTCAAGTTCATCAACTAGTGCTTCCAATGTATTGCGCTCCGGCCCATCGCCGACCAACACTAGCTTGATGTTGTTATTCTTTGCTCGAGCCTTGGCAAACGCCCGCAGCATCATTGTTTGGTTTTTAATCGGGTCAAAACGCGCGATGGTGCCGAAAATTAGTGTGTCTTCCTCAAAACCTAGTGTGTTGCGCAACCCGTCCAACTCTTCTTTAGAGCATGACGGGACGGGCTCTATACCATTGTAAATTACGTCAATTGAAGAGGTTTTTATCGCTTCATTTTTGACAATGGCAGCTTTTGTCGCGTTGGATATGACCGTAGTGCGCGCAACAAAAGGAAAAAGTATGCGATTAATCACACGTCGCTTAAAGCTTGTAATATCCGGATAAAAGCGTCCGTGTTCCGTAAAAATGACTTTTGCCGGGGTTGAAAACGCGGCGAAAAATCCGTAAATCCAAGGCGTATATTGATGGCCTTGAACAATATCTATTTTATATTCACGTATAAGGGAGCGAATTTCTTTGATCAAGGCCCAATCTAATTTTGGTGGGCGTGAAAAACTGAAAGTGGGAATACCTTCTTCTCTAAGTGCGCTACCCCAGGGGCCAAGCGGCGATTCGATGCAGCACAAATGATGAGCTACCTGTTGCGCATTGCTTCCGTTAATTAAGTTTTTGATAACCTGTTCGGTACCGCCGATTCCCATATCGAACGTAAGGTGCATTACCCTAATCGGTTTCATGAAAGTAGCCCGCAATATTTGCTAGAAAGCGCAATCGCCGAGAATAGTCGGCATTTAAGCAACAAAATTCGCGCAGCAGCATAAGTGGCTTTTAACGCCTTGTCTAGGGCGTGTCTGCGTAAGAGCAATGTACATACCCGAAAGAAAGTGACGGATGTTATTAGACGAGTATTTCTGTCGAAGCGCAGACCAAGAAATGGGGGTTGAGCAGGGATTCCTTTTGGTTGTAGCGCAGTGGTTCGTGAGTATTAGCATTAACAAGTTTAGCGCCGGCCTCCTCAACTATCACTTGTGCTGCAGCGGTATCCCATTCGCTCGTAGGCCCAAGCCTTGGATAGATATCGGCCTTGCCCTCGGCCACCAAACACATTTTCAATGAGCTTCCCAAATGCATGAGTTCGTAGGGTTTGTAGTGTTCGATAAACTCGTTAACAAGCGGCGAGGGAAAAGAGTTGCTAATGGTTATGATCCAAGGGCGTTCGCCGTTCGGAGGTGCTTTTGCCTCAAGCTTTGATTGGCTTTCATGGGCTTCCTTGTAAGCGCCGCCGCCCTTGCTCGCGTAATAGAGCACTTTGCTAACCGGTGCGTAGATGACACCTAAAATCGGTTTGCCGTTTTCAATCAGCGCGATATTCACGGTAAATTGATCGTTGCGTTTGATAAACTCCTTCGTGCCATCAAGAGGGTCGACTAACCAATAACGACGCCATTGCTGCCGTTCGTGCCAGCTGGCACTAGCATCTTCCTCAGATAGTACTGGCCCCAGTTCTAAGCTGTTAAGACCATCGGTAAGGATCGCATGTGCGGCGAAGTCTGCTCTTGTGACAGGTGATTTGTCGACTTTTGTCTGGATATCAAAATCACTTTGTTCGTAGATTGTGAGGATTGCTTCGCCGGCTTGTTTGGCGAAATCAATAACTTTTGGAAGGACAGAAGCGTATTGCGTGGCTTTCTCAGTAGAAGATTTATCCGTGCTAGCTTCGCCCGTACTGGTTTTACCCGTATTAGCTTTATACATACATCTTGTTTATATCTATCATCGACAGCATACGTTTAGATGTCGATTTATCATCTATATTTTCGTCTGTTCACTTATAAGAATAGCGTGTTGATACTAACATAATCCAGTGTATTTCCCGCTAATAGCATAAAAATATACCGATTGACCTGATTAACTGATAGTCGATAATAATTCCATGCCAAATTCTAGCGCTGTGTTAGCAATCGATATCGGCACTCATGCGGTGAGAGCTGCCATCGTGGATGATCGCGAAGTTCATCACGTTTGTATGGAGCCATTGTCTTTACAGAGCATATCGCAGTCACATATTGAGCAGGATGCCAATGAACTTATGCAGAAAACCCAGGCTGTTATTGACGCAGTTTTGCAGAATTGCTCGGCTGATACGCGTCCGACCCAAGCTGCCCTCGCAATTCAGCGCTCGAGTGTCGTAGCTTGGCGAGATAAGAGCGACGAAAAACGCGATGGACCTATACTGTGCTCGCCCATTTTGAGTTGGCAAGACACACGTAACACGGTTCTTGTCGATTCTCTTGCTTCGCATCAAAACCAGGTTCACCGTATTAGCGGCTTAGTTCTTTCTGCGCATTATGGCGCGAGTAAAATTCGTTGGTTAACCGAGTGGGTTGTGGCAAAAGGTTTCAGCATTCAGGAGTATAAAGTTGCTCCTTTAGTGAGTTTCGTGCTCTACAACTTGCTCTGCGATAGCCCTTATCTGTGCGATGAGGCAAATGCTGGTAGAACACAGCTTTGGGACCTCCATGAGCGTCGCTGGAGCACAAAGCTGTGTCAGCTTTTTCAAGTTGGCATTGATACGCTACCGCGTGTTTTGCCGATCTGCGCTTCTTATGGTCGGCTGCGCGAAAACCCCCGGATTGAATTGTCCGCTGTTTGCGGAGACCAAAATGCAGCTTATCGATCTATCCAAGCTCTGGTAAGTGAAAACCGGCAGCAACCTGGTGCGGCAGTAAACATCGGCAGCGGTGCTTTTTTGCTGAGTGAATGTAAACCTGAGCAGCGAGATAAATTCCTGTGCAGCGTTTACGAAAGCGACAGTTCAATGCAACATTTGGTTTTTGAAGGTACTGTCAATAACGTTGGATTGGCCATCGATAACATTAAGGAGGAATGGTTAGCGGAGCAAGGACTTAAGCGCTTACGCTCGTCTTTTAAACAAGTGTTGAACAAAGAATATAAAATAGAATCAGATAGGTTTTATGCACAAATAGAGTCTTGGTGGGAGCAATTTAAAGAAGTGCCTTTGTGTTTAAGTTTTACTGGTGGACTGGGTTCACCCTATTGGGCTCAGCTGCCCAAAGGTATTTCCCCTTATTTTCCTTGCGATCAATCTTACTCGATTGAACAGAAAGTACTGGCAGTGGTTGAGAGCAGTATTTTTCTTATCGCAATCAACGTTAAAGCACTTTCGCAAAAAATAAAAACGCTTTATGTAACGGGCGGCGTCGCAAAAATAAAAGGGTATTGTCAAATGTTGGCAGATGCTAGCCGTTGTACGGTTATGGAATTAGCGGAAAGTGAAAGCACTTTGATTGGCGTATCATTATTTATTACGCGTAATACTGCCTTTAATAAAGTGGTGGCTGAGTTTAAACCGCGAAATAACAGCGGATTAGAGCAGCGACGAAAATTATTTGAACAAAAAATAACGCAGTTGACGAGTAAATAAATTATGTCGGACCAGGTGATTTACGATGTCATAATAATAGGTGCGGGCATACAGGGTGCTGGGATTGCCCAGGCGGCTGCGGCCAACGGTTGGTCTGTGCTCGTTTTAGAACAATATCAAAAGCCTGCGCAAGGAACATCCAGCAAAAGTTCGAAGTTAATACATGGAGGCTTGCGCTATTTGGAAACCTTTCAATTTCGTTTGGTTTACGAATGTTTACTTGAACGTAAACGCTTGCTCAGCAATGCACCGTCGCTTGTAAGAGAGCGCCGTTTTGTGATTCCCGTATATCGCTCTTCCACACGCAGCGCCTTTACAGTGAATATTGGTTTATGGCTCTATAGCATTTTAAGTGGTGATTTTAGGGCTAAGAAATTTAAGCGTTTAAATAAGAAACAATGGCATTCAATTGCAAATTTAAAACAGGAAAACTTAAGCGCCGTGTTCGAATATTGTGACGCTCAAACCGATGATGCTAAATTAACAGTTGCCGTCATTTCTGCAGCTACTCGGCTTGGTAGCGTCGTATGCTACGGTGAAAAAGTTAGCGCGCTGGAATATAAAAATGGGCTTTACTTATGTGGTACTGAAACAGGTAAAGAGTTTCGTGCTAAAACGCTCGTTAATGCATCGGGCCCCTGGGTTAATCAAGTTTCAAGTTGTTTTAATTCAGCTGTGGGGAAAATTGATTTGGACCTTGTGCAGGGAACGCACTTAGTTGTTGATATAGAGCCAAATGATTATTGCCTGTATTTGGAGTCCCCCATCGACGGGCGTGCGTTTTTCGTGCTTCCGTGGTATCAGTACACCTTAGTTGGCACGACAGAGAAAAAGTATTCAGGGGACCCCGCGAACGTTCAGCCGACTGACGAGGAAATTATTTATTTAATCAACAGCTTTAACAGTTTTTTCCCCACCACTAAAATTAGTCGTGAGTCAATTGTGAATAGTTTTGCGGGTTTGCGCGTGCTTCCAAAAACATCAGATAAAAAGCTCAATCAGCGATCGCGCGACGTTCAACTTGCCGAAAGCAAAATGTATCCAGGTTATATCACCGTATGTGGAGGAAAACTCACGTCGTATCGCGCAGTTTCGGAAAGGGTTGTTATTAAATTAGAAAATTACTTAGGAAAGGGAAAAAATGCTAAAGCTACTCGCTCAATGTCGCTTGAATAGGTGCATGAGCTAACGGTTAAAATATCGGCTAGTTTTTCAATTCAAATGTTGAAATAAGTTTGTTTAGCTGGTCAGTTGTACATATCAGTTTTTGATTCGCGCCTTCTAACTCTTCTGCTCGGTTTGACAAAAAATTACAATCTTCGTGCACACTGTGTACACGCTCGTTAATATCGTTTGCAACCGCTGATTGTTCTTCCGAAGCTGTGGCGATTTGAATAGAAACGGATGAAACGTCGTCCAAATTTTGGCGTAATTCGTGTATGACTTCGGAGCATTCTAGTACACTTTTTAAGGCATTTTCGCCCTGAGTTTTTAGTGCTTTCATGTTTTCAGTTGCACCGTCAGAGCCTTTTTGCAGAGATTCTATTTGATTTCTGATTTGAACAGTTGACTCCGTAGTTTTTTGTGCGAGCGAGCGAACTTCGTCAGCGACCACGGCAAAACCTCGCCCCTGCTCTCCAGCGCGAGCGGCTTCAATTGCAGCATTTAGGGCTAACAAATTGGTTTGCTCAGCGATGCCTTGGATCACATTTAAGATATTGCCAATTGCGTCAGTCTCGGAGTTGAGCTGCTGAATGACCTCACTCGTATTATCTAACCCGTTATTTAAATCGTCCATCGACGTGCGGCTTTTATCGGCGAGTTCGACGCTTAACGCAGATTTTTGTTGTGCTTTATCAACAATTACATTGGCATTTTGAGCGTTCTTAGCGACGTCATCGATAGTAACGCTCATCTCGTTTATAGCCACAGAAACATTGTCAGTTGCGCTGTTTTGACTGAGTATGTGCTTGCGTGTTTCCGAAATAGTTACAGAAAGGTTGTCGGTCAAGTTGCTCAGGTCGTGAGCTTCCTTATGCACCCCCAAGAGCGCACTATTAAAATTATTTGTGAGATCGTTGAAACTTGATGATAACTCCGACAATTCATCGCGCCCGTTTTCGGGAAGGTTTAAACGCATAGATTTCGTCTGAGACAACTGTCGAAATATTCTAACCGCCTGTTGCAGTGGTAATTTAATGCTTTGAACGATAAAGAATGAAAGAACAATAATTATGCTTAGTATGCCAAGCGCGAAGATAGTAATACGGGTAATTGACTGCTGTTGCTTGATAATTAAATGATCAATTTCTTTAATAATTTCTCTTGACACATAAAATAGAGTTTCTCGTCTTATTTGGTTTTCTTGCGACGAAAGCTTAGCGTATTCATCCACCGAGAAACTATAAGAAAGCGTATCCGATGGCGAAGTAATCTCTTTTTTGTATTGCAGATATTTATCCCTATCGGTAAATTTTTTTCGCGCATCATCAAGAAAGGCCTGGGCATTCGGTTTAATACTTTGCTTGGTCAGTCGTTCAAAATTTTTAATCGATGAGTTTAGACCTGAGAAACGAGAGAAGCGGGTTGCCGTTAAGTTTTGTTGCAGCATGGCGCCGATTAGTAGGTCGCCGTTTTGGGCACTCCTCTCCACAGCGTCAAAAAGGTGGGCCATAGATTCGGCGTGATCACGAATTTCGGGGAAAAGTGCAAGTTTAACGATATACGAGTTATAGAAGAAAGCTTTATCTATTAGCTTGAGACGATAGTGGTACAAAAAAGGGACGATGTCGTCTCTGGGTTCATCGAAATAAGCGCGAGATTCGGCGACATTGTCACCGATACTTTTACTGAGTGCACTAGCGAAGTTAGCCGCTTCGGGGTGACGCTGCAGAGCTTGCTGTGACACTTGTAATATTTGTTCGAAATTTTTATAGCGCTTGTCGCTGTCTGCAATTGCGTTTGCTTTGCTTTCTAGCGCTTTCTCTGTATTGCGATTTGCAGCGACTATGAACGCGCGCCGTTCGTTTTGAAAAGCAAACGCGAGGGCAGAAATTGACTCACTTAGTACAAATATTGTACGCAGGTCATTTAAACGCTGAATGTTTTTTGCGACGGCATTGTAGTCCCTATAGAACTGAAATAGCACGACCAAGGTTGGCAGCGTAACGAGAATAAGTGTGCGATGCAGAATGCTGAATTGACTCAAAACCCGCATAAATTACTGTATCTACTATGTTTATATTTACTAAGTTTAGACTGGATCGAAAAAGCACAAGGGTTTTCGTAAGCCTTTGGGGAAATTTGACTGTTTAATTTCGAAATAAGATAAAAATTTCTGTATGATATTTCGATGCGTGGCGCAATTTTTTTAGCATCTGAGTCTATGTATAGTAAGCAGTTTTTTACTGCGTCAGATTGTTTATTCCGTTGGGGAGATTAACATTGAAATTCTTGGTTCTATTGCTCGTATTTTTTTGTGGCGCTTTACATGCTGCTGATCGCCCAAATATTTTGTACATATTTACCGATGATCAAAGCGATCGTACGGTCAGTAGTTACGAGCGCTCCCGGCGTTTAGTCCAGACTCCCAATATCGATAAGCTTGCCAGGGAGGGTGTTCGATTTCGCTCAGCTTACATTGGCACCTGGTGCATGCCATCACGCGCAACATTTTTGACCGGCAAGCTGCAATACGGTATCGAGAGCTTGCGTATGGTCGGTAAATACCCCGGAGCAGTGATCGACTCAAATAAACAACCTTTCTGGCCGAAGTATTTTCGTCAAGCAGGGTATCACACGGCGCAAATCGGAAAATGGCATGTGAATCGCAATGCAGGCTATGGTCGTGAGTGGGATTATCAAAAAGTTTGGAATCGGTCGAAAAATGTTCATAATGCCGGGGCTTATTATGATAATCAGCTTATTTCAACAAATGGCGGCGAAGAACAGTTAGTCAAAGGTTATGCGACAGACAACTACACTGAATGGGCCGTAGATTATATTAAGGGTAATGGTCGAGATAAAAATAAGCCTTGGTTTCTATGGCTGTGTTATACCGCGACACATGGTGCTTTTATCCCGGCGCAACGTCACGACAGCATCGTTGACGATAATCTAAAAATTCCATTTCCGAGCGATATGTTTGCGCCGCGCGTTGGCAAGCCTGAATATGTGCGTAAACGCAATGTTTGGGTTCAGCGAGACGATGGAAAGTATTACAGCAATAAACGCCCGCCTAAAAATGGTGAGTGGCATGCGTCGGTAAAAAATTATCACGAGACAGCCTTGGGGTTGGACGAGGGCGTAGGCAAAATTATTCAAACGTTAAAAGACACCGGTCAGTTAAATAATACGCTAGTTATTTATACCTCTGATCAAGGTTTTTCGTGGGGACAGCACGGTATACAGCACAAATTAGCGCCCTACGATGCCTCGCTTGCCAGTCCACTTATTTTTAGTTTTCCGGGAAAAATTCCTAAAAACAAAGTTACTGATACTCCGGTCGGGGGGCATGATATCGTTCCGACTCTATTTAAGTTTGCAGGAGTTGAGTTGCCCTGGAAAATGCATGGCAAAGACATCTCACCAATTTTGATGCAGCCTGAGGAAGAACATGATCACGGCGTCTTGCTAGCTTACACAGAAAGGACCTTTGGTAGTGAAACAAAAAGTAAAATACCGAAGGGAGACAAGCTCGACGTAAATGCGGTGAACTGGTGGGTTAGCTATCGCAAGGGGCAGTACAAATATGTTCTTAACTTGATTAAAGGCGAAGTCGAGGAGCTATACAACTTAAAATATGATAGCGAAGAACTCTATAATCTTGCGCAGGATGCGAAGCACGCTGATACATTAAACCGCTTTCGTTTAATGTTGATAAAAGAATTACAAAACACCGACAGCCCGCTTTTAGACGCAGCGAAAGAGCATATGATTTATCATTCGGGGCCGAAACTATTTGCCTCCCAATAGCAATGCATTCTTAATTCCCTCCCTCATCTAGCTCGTTGGCATAGCTCTGGCAGTTTGGGGCTTTTGTGTTTTCTGCTGCCAGAGTATCATAGCCGGGCTTTACCTATCTCAAGTTTGTAGTGCAGTGAAAAACGACTTGGGGCCTAATTAATATACCAATGTAAGTGGGAGTGAATAATATGTTTTCAAAAAAAGTTGTGCAATTATTGATCGCATTATTGATGCTAAGTTTCTCTAATATTGCCTGTTCAGACCGCGTTATTGTCGATCCCGGTGGTAATGAGGATCACTCAAAACGCGAATTGATGAAGGCAATCGAAAAATCGGCTGCTGTTATAGTTGTAAATCGTGATGGCAGTGAGAGTTTTTTCGCACCGAAAGGCAAACAGATCAGGAAAACGTGTTCGAAGGAGCAGGGCAAGAACCAATGTAAGGCGTTTAAAAAAGGCTCAAGGCTGGCCGGGTTTAAATCTACTACAGTGGTGATGTCTGAAGGAACACATACGATCACGATAGAAGATCCAGACGGCGGCTTTATACAACTTTGCTTTGATAGCAATTGGTTCGAAATCCCCTGTAATTAGTCGAATAGTCATTCGGAGAATATTCGACTAATCATCGCTGTATTAAAACTTAATTTTTGTGGTTAAGAAAGCGGTTCTGCGAGGGTAATATTGGGTTGGCTTCGGAGAACCGTCTTGGAATTGTGTATTGTTAAACAAGAACTTCCTGTCTGTTAAATTTCTTAAATCAATTCCAATTTCAATATTGTTGTTTCGCTTATCGATTTTTATTAATCGAGCTGACGCATCGAGCACGCCGAAGTCAGTGTCTTGTTTTATTCTTTCACTGACTTCGTCCTCTCCAATATCAAAATAAGCTTCCTGGTTAACTAGAGAATAACTGAGCTTCAACAGTGGCCAATTGGCTCCGTGGTATTGGACTTCAAGCGGTATTTGCTTAGTTTTAAGTATTGTAGGGTCAGTTCTGATTATTTTATCGAATTCAAATGATTCATACTGGTACGTTAACGATAAACTAAAATTTTTTATCGTCATATTAACGTTTGCGACAGCTTGTTGCTCTTCTAAATCGAGTTCGCGCGCATCTTCTTGTGTCGCTAAAATTTCAATCTCTCGGTCAGTAAAACCCAATATTGCGTTTATGCCTTTTAAAGAAGAGGAAAACTTGATCGCATTGTTTTTGCTCTTTGATCCGTATTGATCATCGAACTGTTGCAGAACCGAGTATAAATGGGTGGGTTCCAAGGACCTTTCAATCTCGTTGGGCACGTTGAAATTTTCGTAGTGGGCCAATGTTAAATTCGCATACGGCGGAAAATTAAAGTTTAATGCGGCTTTAGCGAGAGGAGTATTAAAAGTCTCATCCGCTGCAATATCGTCACGCACATCGACATATTTTCCTCCAACAGTGAGCCCGATGTTTTCGGTTATCTCTGTCAAAGCGTATAAATAAAATTCGTCTAATTTAATGTCTGTCGATGACGGTGTGATATTAGGTTGCCTGGGTGGCCCTGGAAAACCTACAGTCTGAGTGGTGCGTGATCTAATTCGTTCTAACGATGCACTATTGGCCCCAGTCAGTACCTTTACTTTTTCGAGAAATACATTTGCGGCTATCGACGACGAAACAGCTTTGTCATCACTTTCAATATCTGTATTGAGGGTTGCGGTAAATATGGGGTTTTGCACAATTACGATACGACTTTCCGTAGCTCCCTCATCCTCTATATACTCAGAAGTCGCGAGAAACTCGAGGTTTGAGTTGGGAGAATAACGCAAACCTATCCGGCCGGATGTGGTTTCTTTATCGATTCTTTGGTTGTTCGGTGTCTCGTCATCAAGCAATTTGAAAGTAAGGTCGCCGCGCCCTTCGACGCGCTCTTTTGCTTCGGTAAAGAAACTCAAATTTTGATTTGGCGCATACTGCAAGTAAACAGATGAAATGTCATACCATAAATCATCGTTTTCTCGGAAACCATCTATCGCATATTCATATCTTTCAGCTAAGTAAGAAAAATCGTTGTGTTTACCCGCAACATATAAATCTCCTGATGATATTCCTTGCCCGCCGATTAGGCCTCCGACTTCGACACTGTGTTTATTGCGGTTAAATAGAGGGTTGTATTCGTTGATACCGAATTGACTCGGGCCGGTCCCGTCGACAACTAATAAATTTCGTTCACTGAGTATCGATCGAATAGGGTTGGCAGTTGCAGGTTGTGTTAACTGAGCGCGCAAAATTTCGTTTGCTCTGGCAGAATCCGCTCGTCTATTTTCGATTAGAGCAAGCGCCATTAAGCGGTGCGCACTGTATTCGTTGGGCGTTTGTGCCAAGGAGTTTCCGGCTTCTACAACAGCTTGTTCAGTAAAACCGAGGTCCAAATAAATGTCGGCTAAACTCGCTGCTCTAGCGGCTTCGTCTGAGTCTAACATCATGCGCGAGCGATAGACTGCACGATTGTCATTTTTGGCGATTGATTCTTTGACTTTATCCAAAGCCTCGGTCGCTCGGTTTTGTGTCTGCAGCTGCACGGCTTCATAAAAATCCGGTGTAGGGTCTAGCGGATCAAACTGCCGTGCAAGTTTGAATTGCTCTTCTGCTAGGTCGAAACGATATTCGTCAAAATACGCTTTACCCATGTAACTGCGATAGATACTCTCATTTGGTGCAAGCAGTGCTGCGAGCTCAATACCCTCGCGGCCTTCTGTTAATTTACCTTGTTGAATTAAGGTTAAACTGTAAGCAAATTTAGCTAATGGATCGCTTGAGTTAATCTCGGATGCGCGTTTAAAAGCTACTTGAGCGTCTTTGATTTTGCCTTCCTTTAAAAATATAAAACCGCTAAGAGAAATGACCCGGCTCGATTGTGGAGAAAAACTGATAGCTTTTTCCAGCGCTTGCTCTGCTTTTTTAACCTTGTCTATTTGTAGCGCGAGCTCTCCAACGCGGGCCCAAACTAAACCTTCATTTTGACTAGCTTGTGCCGCTGCGATAGCCGATTGATATGCTTGCGTTAAATTAAAATTAGCTTGTTCGATGTAAGATCGTGTGAGTAATATTGCCGCGTCATTAGCGAACCTTTGCTCTAATACCGCTAGTTTTTTTTCCGCTTCGGTTTTTCGGCCTTCGATTAAATCAACCAAAGCAATAAGGCTTTGGTTGAGCGCTGTGTCTACATTGGCAGAAAGGAAACGCTTTGCTTGGTTAATATCGCCGACGTACAAGCTTAGTGCTGCGGCTAAACTTTTTTCATTTTGCGTTAAGCTCGTTTGTGCATTAATTAAATCGAGAGCTTCGGAATATTGTCCGCGCTTCAGCTTTTGCTCAACTTGTGGATTGGCATCTAAATCTGTAACAAGAATGGGTGGATAATTTAGCGTCCAGCTAACAGCATCGGCGAGCTGAATATTGCTTGCGCGATTAAATTGTGTCGAGCCCTGATCCAGGCGAGCCTCGTCGCTCGCGAGTAAAACGGCTTGGTCGTCGCTCGATTGCGTTGTGACTTTTCCTTCAAACACATTTATTTTGGTTTCTCCGTCGACGGATCTTATCGCAAACTCTGTTCCATCAATGGATGCGTTAACAAATGGTTCTTTTATTTTTACATCAAATTTTTTCGGCGTGCGCGACAAAAAATGTGTTGCGCCTTCAACCAGCTCCACCCAAAAAGACTGGCCGCTGGGTACGAGTTTTATTGTAGTATTTGCGTTTAAGCGAACAAGCGTCTCGTTGCTTAAACGCAGTGCCGCCCTTTTTGAAAAAACTTTGATTGTTTCGCCGTAGCAAAATTGATCGTTAAGTTTGGCGTCTTGCCAAGCGGAGTTCGCGCTGGCTTGCCACGTGACCTTGCCTTCGATGCTGACTAATGTTGCGGCAAAGGTCTCACAACGTTTAGCAGAGTTCGACTGCGTGTTTTCCTCTGCGTAAACAATACTGGTCGCGTATAACAAGCTGGCGCCCAGATAAATTAATTTTGCCGTTAAAGCAATAGTCCGTAAAACCCCTGTCAGTTTAAGCACTGTTTTCCTTTTTGTCATAGCGACCCCCAAATAGTAATCTTTAACTTTTACTTGTAATATGTGTTAACCGTTCTATTTAAATGCGGTTTTGAATTAAATTTTTATAATATCTACTGGGCCCGTGATTTGGGCTTTTGTCTAAAACGCTGCCAAATAGTTGCAAAGCGTGATCAGTCTTTTCGTCCTCAAAAGACGCGATTGCCTCGGCGAACAGCGATTGTAGACCGTCTGGCAGCAAATCAACAGCGTCTTGCATTCCTTCAAACGCGAATAGCTCAAACGAACTTGCCTTATTGTGCATGTCAAATTGCCCCACATAGCGAAATTGTTTTTGGTATGAGCTATTCGCGAGCAATTTATAGACTAAATGCGAGCAGAGTAACTTCGTGTCCAATTTGCGATTCATTGGTTCTATTCGCGAAGTTGTATTGATAATATCCCCAACAGGAGAGTATTCGAAATGCTCTTGTGCTCCAAGGTTGCCAAGCGAGAATTGCCCGCCGTGCAATGCAAAACCTGTCGGCAGTGTTTTATCGAGCTTAGCTTTTGTCAGATTTTTTTGAATTGCAATAGCAGCAGAGAGCGCTTGTTCGCACATGCTTTCAGAAACTTCCGCGCCGGTCCAAAGTGCAAGCATGCTGTCGCCAACGATGTTGCCGATAATACCGCCTCTCTCTTTCACCTCTTTCAACAAAATGGGATAGTAGCGGTTCATCAGCTGATGCAGTTCTTGCGGGTCGGTATTTTCTGCCAGTCGCGTATAACCGCGAATATCGCTCATCAAACAAACACCGTTTACAAGTTGATGGCGATTTTCTAAATTGACAATTGATTGACTGAGTTGGTGTGCCGCTTCTCCCGGTAAGTAGTGACGTATGGCGTTTTCAATTCGCTGAACTTTTGATTTTTGCTGACGATAACGAACGAGACCGATTACGATATTCTGGCTGCACACAATCAATAAAGGCAAAAGCAGCGGTAACCAAATATAATAAGTATTAAAAAGTTTCGCGGCTACAAAGAGATACACCGAAAGTATTGCCACTTGAATGGTCATCGACAGGGAGTAATGCCAACGTAAAGCCGCAAAGCTAGAAGCGAATAAGGCCGTTATCACTATGGCGATTTTTAAAAATGTCGCGGGGGCTTGAATAAACGACTGGTCAACTAAATTCGAAAAAACGGTTGCCGATATTTCTACGCCACTTAAGTCAACCCCTCTGGCTGATGTAAATACGGTGCGATAAGCATCTTTCTGCTCAGTTTGTGCGGGATCGGAAAAGCCCAAATAGACGATTTTATTTTGAAACTGCGCTTTGGTTTCACTTAGTGGAGCATTTAATACCCAGTCGATATCGCGTGTCGCGATGCTTCTGTCGGGCCCATAGTAATTGATGTAGATGGGGGAAAACTGAGTAGCGGCGCGGTAAAAAGTACTGAGTTCGGGGTATTGAGATAATTGGCGTGATGACAGCTTTACCCACTCAAATAAATTTTTTTCATTCGGTGCCGTCAATTTTTCTGCTTTAACTATTTCGGCCAATTCCTTCTGATGCAAAGCCAGCAATGCGGTTAGGGGTTGAGCGGCCACTATTCCCTCGGTCAGTTCAGCGTAGAGCTCTGTTGACGCAACTCGCGCTGGAAATTTTGGCAGTGTAAAGGGTCCCGTACCAGCGGCTGGTCGAGCAAAACGTTCGATGGGTGGAATCGCTTCCTCTATGTCGATAAAACCATCGCCGGTATCTATCTGTTGGCGTTTCAAATATGTAATCAAAATGACGTTGGAACCTGCCTCAATTGCAGTTTCCAGAGCCTTGTCTTCTTCTTCCGATCGCGCTTCTTTAAAGTTAATATCAATAACAATCAGCCGAGCGTTGGACTGATTTAATTTTTGTACGACATTTGCGTAGACTCGGCGCGACCAGCTCGGTGAGTTTTGTGGCAGACCTAGTGCTGCTGCGGCTCTTGAGTTGATTGCCACGATGTTAACGTTTTCTGGGGCATCTTTTGCCCCGCGCATTTTGAACAACCACTGTAGGCCTGTCGCCTGTTCCCACGTTAAATAAAAAGGCGACAGGCTAATAAACAACCAAAAAGCCAATAAACTAATCAAACTGACTATGATCTGGCGTCGAATGGCGCTAGAATAATTGTCTTTGCCACTATGGAAAATATTCATAGGGCAGTTAGGCGTTTGTTAGCTTAATTGTGTGAATAATCTTATTGCATGTATTAAAAATACTCAGCAATAAGTAGATAAAATTAATACAGGGCACGTTGCAACTTTTAGGCGCTTTGTCGATTTTTTGCTCAATTTGGCGCTTTGCTGAACCTGGTGTGATTGAAACCAATGCGATAAAAATAATTCGCATCGTTCGGCTCAAGGTTGTGTTGCCAAATAATCGCAGTTTCACAGGTTTAGTCTCATAAGTCGTAGTGATCAAAATGCTAGAGAACGTCAGTTTATTTTCCAATATCCCTTTAGAGCGCTTGGCGCAGTTGCAAGAATCATGTCAATTGCGCAAGATCCCCAAGAATACCATTCTATTTATGGAAGGTGACCAGAGCGGGCAATTGTATATCATTGAGTCAGGGTTGATCTCGGTCTACACGGATGGCTCAGACGGTAAACAACTTATATTAAATTACTTAGGCCCTGGCGATTATTTCGGCGAACTTTCGCTAATCGATAATAAACCTCGCTCCGCTTCGGTAATGACGATAAAGGATTCGCAAATTTATTCTGTATCGCGCGATGCTTTTAACACTTTTTTAAAAAATAATCCCGACCTCTATCCTGTGTTAATGAGCGAACTGGTCGAAAAAATTCGTCATTTGACAGAAAACGTAAAGGACATGGCGCTGCTTGATGTTTATGGTCGTGTCGCACACACGCTCGAACGCTTGAGCGATGAAAGCGATACGATTTCGCTGCCCAAATTAACGCACCAAGAAATTGCTAATATGGTTGGTGCTTCCCGCGAAATGGTCAGTCGAATTATGAAGGAACTGGTTGTGGGAGGGTATATCGAGTTGGGTCGTAATCAAATAACGATTAAAAAGACCTTCCCGAAAGGTTGGTAGTTTTTGCCCCAGCTGAGTCCCTTCTTGGTCAATTATTTTCATGCTACGCTTTGCCTTATAGCGCCAGGCAAAGTGCTCCGAACGTTACCGGTCTCAAATTTTTTTCCAGATTAATCAGTAAATGCTTGCGACGTGTAGGCGCTTTATCGCCCTTCGCAAGCAAGGATTGTTCATAAACCACTAGCGCGTGCGCGTTTTCGATAAAGGGCACTTCTACACAAAAACGTACGGTTCTCTGCCGGCGTTTATCCCAAATGGTGCAGGTGTAACCCAGGTTGAGCGGGATTGCATTAGTTAAAAACCGACGGTAAAGCACTTTGTTCCTTGCGTCTACAACGTCTACCCAGTAGCCAAAAACGCTTGATGAAACCTCCTCGTCAGGTGAGGAGCTGTTGTCGGGTTCGTTGCCGTAGCAGTGGCTCATTCTATCAAGCACTAGTTGACTGCCGTTCAAGCGGAGCGTGCATCTTATTAGGGCTAAGTCTTGTTCCATCGTCTTAAATCTCGTATTTTTTCTTCGGATTCGAGTATCTAGGTTAAGGCTTCAGATGTTATTCAACAGTGAATTTTCGCGCGGCGAATTTGTGAAATATTCACATTGCGTAATTTGTTGGAGTATGATCTAGAGTGATGCAGGGGCGGGTTTATAGAGCTTCAAGTCTATGCTCACTATTGTCGATGAGTATGAAAAACCAATTTGAGGTAATAACGAGGGTGAGTCGAAGTCCCTTAAGTGATCGAAACTGCTAACGCGACTAGAACCTGCGTGGTGTCGTTTTGAATAAGGTGGCTTTTTGCGAGCGTAAGTTTATTCCGTCTCGTCCAAAATCATAAAAGAAACGAATGTTGTCAGCAGCAACATGGTAATTTGCAAATTAAGTGGCATAAATATAATAAACATGCCGCTGGCAATCCAAATATCGCGTACCAGGCGTTTTTTTTGTCGATGCCTGCGAGCTAACTGAAGTTCGGCCTCATCTAAATCGGCGTCAATTGCGCGTGTTCGCGCTTTGACTTGTTCATCTTCCTTGCGTTGATGCTTGTTCATATATCCACCTCTAACAATCGTCTTAGCCGAGCCCTTGGGGTGTCTGGTTCGATAATCTAAGTGTAGTACTTCTTTAGCAAGCTGCACTGCCATAAGTGCCATATTGCGTTAAAGGCATCTCTGAATAATACCAGTGCATCTCAGCGTTAAATTTTCAGGCCAGTTTGAAAAGGCAAACGACGCAGTGAATGGTCAGCCATTTTCAAGTCGTTTTCGGCTCTGGCTCCTGCTTCGCCCTACCGACTGCTTCCGTGTAGTCGAACGCGAACAGTCAAATGGCCTGAAAAACACGCCCTTCGGGGCTTTCGGAAAAAGCGTGGCTCGTCGTTGAGTTCGCTCGCAAGGTGCTAAACATTTCTTCGCGAACTCGTCTTGATCCACGGTTTTTCCGAAAGCCTGAGATACACTGGTATTATTCAGAGATGCCTTCTATTAGGCGCTGCCTAAGCAGAAAGATTCCAAGAGAAAAAACAGTGATGGTGGATTATTGAGTTAAATCAAATTGTATTGGCGTAAAGGCGCTAATGTAGTGCAAAAATGTATTTTTATCGCGGAAATTACTTCTCGCAAATCAAAAAACTGAAACGGCTCGTGCAACCGATATCATACCAACTGCCGTCTTTCCGAAGAACAACGCAGTCTTCGTCTTCTCCATTTTTAAAGAAATTGTTTGGTTGGCTACCTTTGCTAGTTTTTCCCCAATTTGTGAAGCCAGCTTGTTGTTCAGGCCACATTTGCGTGCCATTGTCCTGCCAGACAAACAGGCCCTCCATTTCCCTATCATCAGCACCAATCCAAAACTGATCGCCATCACGCATATCGGGCAGCGGTTTGGAAAAAGCAAGCTGGCGTAAAAATTCGTTTTCGGCGCGGGAGTTTATATGAACGACGTGCGCCTCCAGATCTGAGCAGATCTTCACTGCGTCGTCGATAATGGGTTTTACATTTATCAATATTGCATATTTTGATTCTTCAAAAGAATGCCATGCTATCGACTTGTTGTCGGCACTTACCTCGCAACTCGTGAACTGAAAAAGCGTTGCTAGCGCAAAAAGCATTAGACGGCTGTTGACTTTGTACATACGATATCCCCGATTTTGCAAGCCTAGGGCCGAGATATTTCAATACTGCTGCGACTTGCCCAGTCAATTTCACAATAGTGAAGATTGATGTTTTCCAGCAGTACTATCATTAATTTGATAAAATTAACCGTTATATTTTAGACAAGTCTAATTTTTAAATGGCGCGCAAATTTGTTATTTACTGTTGCGGTCAGCCAGAAATATTGCCCTAGAGTGAGCCAACTATGCCCTCCGTGATCAAGCAGAACGACATTATAGCCAGTGTCGCCGACGCATTGCAGTTTATATCGTATTATCACCCTGTCGATTTTATCAAAGCAGTTAATGAGGCATACGAGCGAGAAGAAAACCCGGCTGCGAAAGATGCGATGGCGCAAATATTGATTAATTCGCGAATGTGCGCAGAGGGGAAAAGACCCATTTGTCAGGATACGGGCATTGTTACTGCGTTCGTCAAATTGGGTATGAATGTGCAGATAGATGGCGACATTGCGCTCGATGACATGATCAACGAGGGTGTGCGTCGAGCTTATACGCATCCGGATAACGTGTTGCGTGCATCAATACTTTCCGATCCCGATGGTGGGCGCAAAAATACCGGTGATAATACGCCGGCTGTTATTCATTATAATGTTGTGCCAGGTGACAAACTAGAAATACACGTTGCGGCGAAAGGCGGTGGTTCGGAGGCAAAATCCAAATTTGCGATGTTAAACCCTTCGGACTCTGTGGTTGATTGGGTACTGAAAATGGTTCCCACGATGGGTGCGGGTTGGTGTCCGCCGGGTATTTTAGGCATTGGTATCGGCGGCACAGCGGAAAAAGCGATGCTACTGGCGAAAGAGGCTTTGCTCGACCCGATTAATATTCAAGATTTGAAGGCCACTGGGGCGACGAACCGCGCTGAAGAATTACGTCTCGAACTTTTTGAGAAAGTGAACGCGCTGGGAATTGGCGCTCAAGGTCTCGGTGGGCTGACAACTGTGCTCGACGTTAAGGTTGCGGATTACCCGACCCACGCAGCCAACAAGGCTGTTGCGATTATCCCGAATTGTGCGGCAACTCGTCACGCGCATTTCACTCTGGACGGGTCTGGGCCGGCATTCCAGTCTCCTCCAAATTTAGATGACTGGCCCAAACTGACGTGGGAAGCCGGCGATAACGTTCGCCGAGTTAATCTTGATAAAGTTACGCCGGAGTCGATTAAAGATTGGAAACCGGGTGATACCGTGCTTTTATCGGGCAAGTTGCTAACCGGGCGCGACGCGGCGCACAAGCGGCTGATCGATATGATTGAGAAGGGCGAAGAGTTGCCGGTTGATTTACGCAATCGATTTATTTATTACGTTGGCCCTGTCGACCCAGTGCGCGATGAAGTTGTTGGTCCCGCCGGTCCTACGACCGCAACGCGTATGGATAAATTTACCCGTGCCGTGCTTGAAAAAACCGGCTTGATTGGCATGATCGGTAAAGCGGAGCGCGGCCCACTGGCTATCGACGCGATACGCGATAATCAAGCAGTTTATTTAATGGCGGTTGGTGGGGCTGCCTATTTAGTTTCCAAGGCTATCGTTGCATCGAAGGTTGTTGCCTTCGCCGATTTAGGAATGGAAGCAATTTATGAATTTGAAGTGAAAGATATGCCCGTGGCTGTCGCAGTTGATGTAAACGGCGAGTCGGTCCATCAAACGGGACCGAAAATTTGGCAACAAAAAATTGAAGAGCGCGTAATCAATATTAGTTAAATTGTTAATTATCAGATAACAGAGGTGAGCCATGAATCTTGCAGATCAACAGTGTGAAGTGTGCCAAAAAGGTGCACCCAAACTAAGTTCAGAAGAAATTGCTCGTTATTTAGAGTCTCTTGATAATTGGGCGTTAATTGCTGAAGACGGAATAGATCAAATTTGTAAAGTCTTTGAATTTGAAAATTTTGTGGGAGCTTTAGATTTCGCCAATAAAGTCGGTGCTTTGGCGGAGCAACAAAACCATCACCCGGCAATTTTAGTCGAGTGGGGCAAGGTTACGGTTCGTTGGTGGACCCACAAAATAGAAGGTTTGCATCAAAGTGATATGATAATGGCCGCAAAAACAGATTTGATTTCTCGCTAATTGATATTATGACAAACGTTATACCATTCAAACGCCTAAAACCTTCTGATAAGCATAAAGGAAAGAGCTTGTGTCGCGAAGGTTTTCATAAATGGGAAGTTGTAACGGAAAACCAATTTGACGTGAAACAAGGTAAACTCGTTACACGTTATAAATGTAAGCGCTGCGGCAAAACTAAAATTAAAGCACATTGATTTCGCAATCTGCTTGCAGAATGATCGACGCATTTCCGGCAAAAAAATAATAAGGCGGTTTTAAGCTGGCTGCGTTTTAAAGTCGTAGCCTATGTTAATTGCCTTGAGCCAGTAAATTTTAACCTCCTTTTTCTTTCTTGGTTTATTTCTAATTGCAATTCTTTTCAAATTTATCGCAAATTAGAAATTAATGTATACTTAGTTGCGCGCAGTAACTTCCCCTCTAAAGCCTCCATATTGATTTTGAAATAAGCTTAGTTGTAAATGCTATATAACTTTTTATGTTCATAAGTTCATTTTCGTGACAAAATCGCGCGTTGGAAAAAAAGTGGTTCTACAAGTTCAATGATTGAGCAATAAAAAATTAATTACAAAAGTATTAAGAAAATATCATTAATTTAATTTTAGTTGGGGTGCAGCTATGAATTTTGACTATCCCGTTAAATTGGTTTTAACCAATTTGACTTGCTTTGCTGTTGTTTCAAGCTTTAGTTTTTTATCAAGTCAGTTTGCGTTTGCTCAAGAAGATGAGACTGTTGAGGAAGAAGTAATTGTTTACGGAGTACGTAGTGCATTAAAAACAGCACTCGATGTTAAAAGAAATTCAGAAAATATTGTAGATGCAATTTCTTCGGAGGATATAGGCGCACTGCCTGGTATTTCTATTGCTGAGTCTCTGCAATTATTGCCGGGTGTTTCGGGCTTGGATGAAAATGGTCGTATTGAAGAGGTGGGCATACGCGGCTTAAGTGCAAACTTTACCATGACAACACTTAATGGACGGGAAGTCGCTTCCTCGAGGGGTCAGCGGGGCGTGACGCTTTCGGTCTTTCCCGGTGAATTAATCGAGCAGGCATTGGTATACAAAACTCCACTTGCCGACGCGATTGAAGGGGGTGTTGCGGGCACCGTCGAACTCAGGACAATACGCCCACTCGATTCAAGTCGCTCGCGTTTTAGCGGCAATCTGCGCGTAGAAAATAATCCACTTGGCAGTGATGTTGGTAGCGAAGACAACAGTTATCGTGGCAGTTTTGCTTACGTAGATAAATTAATGGATGATCGTTTAGGTATTGCGTATGCATTTTCCGGACGTAAAGGTTATTTGCCAGCGGAGAGAATGGAAGTGCAAAACTTTAACCGTTGGAGGGGCAGGAACTACGCCAATAATGGTGGCGCTCTGCCTAGAAATCCCGCGACAAATCCAGATACAGGAGCAAGTTGGACTCAAGTTCAAGCCGGTCGAAACTTTGCGCCCGCGTTGGATGCGAGATCAGTTGACTATGAAAACTACCGTTTAGCGCGTGAAGCTCTAAATTTACCTTCAGATTTGGAATGGGTATTTCCGAATAATTTCTTTTTTAAGCGTGAGGATAAACAAGACGATTTGCAATCTCATATGCTAGCGTTGCAATTTAAGCCTAACGATTTATGGGATATTAATTTTGATGGTTTAATCTCGAAGTCTGACGCAGATTCAGAGACGCATGAATTTCGTATTAATCAATTTATTCAGGCGCAACAAGTTATCTTAAACAACCGCGCGCTTTTTGATCCTGTTGCTGCCGCTGCAGGCCGTGAGCCCGGTGCTGATCCCTGCGATCCGGTGAGAGACGCAAACGGTGATGTGACGTATATCGGTGATGACGCTCAGACTCAGAACGCGGTTTCAGGTGGTATAAGGTGCAGCGGCCAGGTATTTGTTGAGCCAATTGGTATAGACCAATTTGGCGTCGCTAATTTTATCCATGTGCAGGGTGCGATTGATCAATTGGAGGCAGATGGTAGTGGAACTTTGCGGAGCCCACTTTACTCTGCAAGCAATCGTTTTATTGATATTCAAGAAGAATCCAACGTGCTTGGCTTAAATATCGTACGCGATAACGGTGACTTGCGATTTGAAGCTGATTTTTCATATTCAAATGCGAGTCGTGACCAAGCACAGGAATTTGTGCTATTTCAGGCTAACGCGCAAAACGCCCGCGCTATGGGTTATAGAACACCCGACGGTGAACTTTTTAGTGCGCCACTTATATTTGATAACAGAAACTCAGCGTTTCCGTTGGTTACTTATCCGGTTGATTTAGCTTCCGACGACGGAATTTATCGTTTGCGCGAGGCACAATATAGGTTACAAAACTCTGAAGATGAACTGAGTGCTGTTCGACTTGAGATTGCGAAATCTTTTGATGAAGGAACCGTTAGAAAAATCGAAGCCGGAATTCGTCTTGCGTCGCGTGAAAAAAACAACTCGCATTTAAGAACGCTGCTAAACGAGAATACGTATTTTCGCCAGCAACCCGAACAAACCGGTCCCAACGCCGGCATTCCTTATCCCGATTTAGCAGTGATTAACCCCGCTGACGACGGGAGCCCGAATTTTTTGGAGTACCGACATTTCGGTGTTAATGAACGCGATATCACTGCGCCTTTTTTGCCTGAATTAGGTAAAGAGATTGGTCGTCCGTTTCCGACTTCATGGTTTACATGGGAGCAAGAGGCTATGTGGAAGGCGCTTTTTCCAGGTGGCCAAGCTCCGATATATCCGCGTGTAGCGCAATTGATACCTGATACTTGGACAGTTGAAGAAGAGACACAAGCGCTTTTTTATAAAGTTGATTTTGGCGGTGATTTTATGGGGATCCCGGTGTCGGGTGGTTTTGGCATCAGATATATAGATACTAAGGCTACCACAACCCAAGCTGTGGCCCCGATTGCGGCTGCTTTTGTCAACCCGGTGGAGGTGGTAAATGGTGTTCTCGGAGATACTCCGATTATGGTCGATATCGCCGATACACCGATTCAAATTCAGGCCCCTCAGTTTCTCGTCAGTTACCCCGACCAAGGTAATTCTGAAGTGGATTTAGGCAGGCTTACAAACATTGAGCGCGAGAATGAATATTCGGATTTTCTGCCGTCTTTGAACGTAAGCTTCGAAGTTACGCCAGAATTTATTGTGCGCTTTGGTTGGGCGAAAGTTATGACTCGCCCGACCTTGTCGCAGCTTGGAGGCGGCTTGAATTTAAATGATGGTCTGGCCGAAATTGACGTAGAGACGGGCGGCTTCAGTTTTGGTGATCTCGGTGCCAAATCGGGTAATCCGTTTTTGGAGCCATTTCGCGCTAACCAACGAGATTTGTCGTTTGAATATTACTTTAGCGATGAAAACGTATTGGCGGTTGGTTTATTCAAAAAAAATGTTAATAGTTTTATTAATGCCAATGGAGAACGCAGAGAGATTGTTAATGCCTTCGCAGGGCAAGTTGACTTAACAAATGGTGATGTTATCGCGGCGGTTCAAGATACTCAAATAGAGGGAGCGATGGACGCGACTGAAGTGAGCCGTTTAGATATTAGAGATTTGTCAGAAGGTTTAATACCGACCGCAACGGAAGCCAACGTTGAGCTGATTCTTCCCGTAACTTCGCCCCTTAACGGCGAAGGCGGAGATATTAAGGGTATTGAAGTAACCTACCAACAGGTACTTGATTTTGATAGCCTTCCCGAGTGGGTGAGAAACTTCGGTATGCAGATGGCCTATACTTATACAGAAGCGGAAATCCCGACCAGTGTAGTGAGTATCAATGACCCCCGCGATTTAAATAATAGCGTTGAGGCAGATACGATTGCGAATGAGTATACACTTCAGACCGAACCCTCTAACTTTTCGAAGAGAATGCTAAACGCTCAAGTTTATTGGGATAATGGTCCGTTTTCGATTCGCTTTGCCTACAGCTGGCGCGATGCATTTAACCGTGGTGCAATTCGCCAAGATGAGCGTGGCCAGGTGAATATGAGCGCACGCTATGCAGTTAGCGACAATATACGTATATCATTACAAGCACTTAACTTGTTCGAAGAAGATGTCGTTCGTTATCGGATTAACCCCATTGATGATATTCGCAACGATGAAGATGATTCGCATTTGCCTGAAGAGTTAAGGCAATATGCTGGTATCGACAACGGTTATGAACTTAATATTCCTGCAGAATACCAACGCGTTGGTCGCAGAGTATTGCTAGGTATCAGTTACAATTTCGATTAATTTAAATTTATTGCTTGAATAATATTTGAGTAAAGATAAGGCCGTCGCTTATGCGGCGGCTTTAATCGCCGCTAAACATCACGCCGTTTTTTTGCACTAATTCTCCGTCCAAATAAGCCAAGCCATTTTTAAATTGCAGTCTATTTTCCGCAAACCAAGCTACAGCCTGCGCGTAAATTTGATGTTCTTTTGTTAGTACACGCGCTGCCAATGTTTCTGCAGTATCACCGCTCTCAATTTTAACTTCAGCTTGCAGCACCGGTGGTCCGCCATCTAATTCAGCAGTGACAAAATGAACGGTGGCACCGTGCACTTTTTCCTTTGCATCAATGGCACGTTGGTGGGTGTTCAGGCCGGGAAATTTTGGCAGAAGGGAAGGGTGAATATTTAGCATTCTACCCAAATAGTGATTGACAAAACCCGGAGTAAGAATACGCATAAAGCCAGCTAAGACGACAAGGTTTGGTTCGAACTGGTCAATTTTTTTTATTAATGCTTTTTCAAATTCTTCGCGGGAGCAATAATTTTTATGGTCGACAACAGCAGCTGGGATGGCATGCTCCTGCGCGCGTTGAAGCCCGTAAACATCGGGGCGATTACTGATGACGGCAGCGACATTGCCGTTAATAGTTCCTTTTATGCAGGCGTCAATAATCGCTTGTAAATTACTACCGCTGCCGGAAATTAGCACGACGATGTTCATAAACTAATGCAACTTAACAAATCGGTGTCATTTATATAAACGAATATAACTTAGCGGTATTCGACAAAGGGAGTAGTGTCGTTAGTTGGTTCAATATTGCCAACAATAAAAGCCTCTTCCCCGAGCGTTTTTAACTGGCCTAATGCTGCGTCGGCTGAATCTTTCGGTACGCACACTATCATCCCGATACCGCAATTAAATGTACGATACATTTCTGTTCTCTCTATGCCGCCTGTTTCCTGTAACCAGTTAAATAACTCGGGAAAGTCCCAACTGGAAGTATCGATAACGGCTTTCGTATTTTGTGGTAATACACGCGGAATATTTTCAGTTAAACCTCCTCCGGTAATATGCGCGAGAGCGTGAACGGAATGCGATTTTAATAAAGAGAGAATCGGCTTAACGTAAATTTTGGTTGGCTCAAGTAATGCCTCTCCGAGAGTGGTGTCGGCGAATTTCTGGGATAAATCGACTTGATTAATTTCGATTATTTTTCGAATTAATGAGTAACCGTTGGAGTGGGTGCCGTTTGATTTTAATGCTATTAGGGTGTCGCCAACATTAACTTTACTGCCATCCAAAATTTGCGATTTTTCGACAATGCCAACACAAAAGCCCGCTAGATCATAGTCGTCACCAGAATACATGCCGGGCATTTCGGCGGTTTCACCGCCGACAAGTGCGCAACCGGCTTGCTTACAGCCCTCACCGATACCCTCGACTACGGTCGCTGCATTTTCGACATTAAGTTTTCCGGTCGCGTAATAATCGAGAAAGTAGAGTGGTTCGGCGCCACCGACAATTAAATCGTTGACACACATTGCCACCAGGTCGATACCGACTGAACGGTGTTGATTGAGCTCCATCGCCAGGCGTAATTTCGTGCCAACCCCATCCGTTCCTGAAACCAGCACAGGCTCTTGATAGCCCTGCGGTAACTCGAATAAAGCACCAAAACCACCGAGGCCGGTCAATACCTCGGGTCGTTGTGTTGCACGCGCAACAGATTTGATTCGCTCAACGAGTTGATTGCCCGCGTCGATGTTAACGCCGGCGTCCGCATAAGTTAGAGGGGATTTGGGGTTCGTCATATTTGCAACTAGAAAGTGTATTAATGGTAATGCGAGAAAATATCTGACTTGGAGGAATCAATTTGGATATCAATCTCCGTATGTAATAGGGGCGACATTCTAGCAGTAAATACGGCCGAGCAGTAAGCGCTGAGATATATTGACATTATTTAGAGGTGCCTATAGTTTTGACCCTCAATTTATAAACGTCTGGGTGTGCAGGTGTTTCTGCCCCCGATAACTCAAGCGAGAATTATAGTGCTCAAAAAAATGGTCCGGCGCGTAACTTTTCAACAAGCAATCAGCTTATTGCTAATTTGCAGTTTAGGTAGCTTGGTCAGCGACTCAGTTTTTGCTTCGGCCATATTTGAAGCTACTGTACCGGTTGAATCCCAAAGTGCCAATGAACGATCGCGTGCCGCGCGTGCTGGAATGCGCACTGTGTTGCTTAGAATTGCCGGTTCTCAAGATGTACTCGCATCGCCGGTCATTCGAGATGGAGTTGGTCAAGCGCGGCGTTATATTGAGCAATACCGATATACGACACTGGATGAGGCAGACGAGGTGAACGAAGGGCCGCAACAGGCTATTGTTATCAGCTTCACCCAGTCACTGTTGACCGAACTACTGCAGGATGCGCAGGTTCCGTATTGGCCGCTCAACAGGCCAACAGTGTTGGTGTGGCTGGTCGAAGATAGCGCGGACGGCCGAAACTTGGTTAATGATCCCGAATCCCCCTTGCTTTCGAGCATTTTTGACGTGGCGAAACAGCGTGGCTTGGGCTTAAAGCTGCCGTTACTTGATTTAGATGATCAACTCGCCCTATCCGGCGACCAAGTGTGGGACTTGGATGAAGCAGCATTATTTGCTGCCAGTGAGCGCTATGCAGCCAGCACACTTTTAATCGGCCGGTACTCGCAAACCTCCGGTGGGGATTGGTTCACCTCATGGCAGTTTTTCCACCGGGGCGAAAGTCAATTTACGGATATGCGTTCAGATGACCCCGAGCAAATTGCTGCAATTGCAATTAACCCTTTGGCAGATTATCTGGCGCAGCGTTATTCTGTGCTAGCAGGGGATACTCACGCGTCCGGTATTGTTATTCGTGTTGATGGCATTGGCGGGTTTGAGCACTACCGCGGAATCTTAAATTACCTGGATAAGGTGGTGTTAATCGAGGACCACGAGATTTTGCATGTGAAGCAAGATGCGCTTTATATTTCATTGCAAATAAATGGAGAGATAGAGCAGCTTCGCAACGCACTGTCGCTGGACCGCCGCTTGATGTCGGACGATTTTTCAGAAGCAGAGAGCATTCCACAATGGGCTCTCAGTTCACTCGGCACGTTTGAAAACCCGTTACGCTATCGCTGGGGAGTCAATTGATTTGTCTGAGCCGATTCAATTAAGCCTTGGTATTTCGTTAAACGATGAAGCGACTTTTGCCAATTATCATGTTGTCGGAGACATCAATCGGATTGTTGTAGAGGCTTTGCAGAATTTTGCTGAGTGCAAAGGTGATAAGAACCTAGTGATATGGGGTGGCCGCGGGTCGGGGCTGACGCATTTGTTACAAGCGTGTGCCAGGCGAACTCATTCCGTTGACCAATCTATGCAATATCTGCCGATGCGCGACCTAGTAGGCTACTCACCCATTCAGGTATGTGAGGGTTTAGAAGACTTGGCATTTGTTTGTCTTGATGGCATTGATGAAATTTGCGGTAACGCTGAGTGGGAACAGGCAATTTTTCATCTTTACAATCGCCTAAAAGATAACGATCAGCGCTTACTTATCGCGTCGCATACCAGTCCGCCCGCACTTCCAATTGTATTGGCGGATTTAAAGTCTCGCATATTGGGTTCAACTGTCTACCATGTCGAAGGTTTGAGCCATAACGGAAAGTCAGCCGCATTGCAGGCGAGGGCACAAAATCGCGGAATGGAATTAAGTGACGAAGTTACGCAGTTTATTCTTAACCGTGCTCCTCGCGATATGAACGAGTTATTTACCTTGTTAAATCGCTTAGACGATGCGTCTTTGCAGGAACAACGGAAATTAACGATTCCATTTGTTAAAAAAGTGCTGTGTTTATAGGAAGCGTCGCTAATTATATACAGGATTTTCTCAAGCCTTTTCTTGAGAAGCTAAAGGATGATGTGAGTTTTCGGGTTAGCGGCTAAGTTCAAAAACCGTCAATTCAAGGACGAATTGACGGAACTACACCGATGTATTCATGTGTTTTTTGAACTTAGCCGCTAACCCGAAAACGTTTCGAAGGTGTCGCTCCTTAAAGTCCCTTGAGCTTAGATAAACTTAAGCTTTATTCGCTCAGCTCCTCGTCAGTGCTAATAATTTTTCCCCAACCCTTTTCTAAAATCGTGTTGACACCAAAGGCTGGAGCTTTGGGTTTATCCGGCATGGTATTTATTGTGGCTAGTTGCTTAAGTGGCTCACCTTTATTGCGCACTACTCCAGTATCCTGATCAACGTTTATCACGCTGCAACGCTGGCAATGATCAACTAATTTGAAACGGATGTCGCTTGCGGTTTGTAATTGGCTTATTTCGTGCTCGCGCCAAGCTTCAATGCCCGATAAAACGACGTTAGGTCGAAATTGGCGTATGTCAGCAGGAACCAAACGCTGTTGCTCTAAGCCTTTGTTGAGTTCGCGCAGCGAAGCCAGGTTGGTAAATAAAAATGGTGCCGCGTCAGCAAAGAAAAAGTCACCCTGACCAAAGCGCTCTGAAGCGAGTTTTCGCTGGTGCAATTTGTCGAAATAGACTAAGCGCAATTCGCTTTCACTTTTTGCTGCCTCAGTAATCCACGCATTGATTTCATCGGCAACAGTAAACGCATGACAGTGATCGCGCCAAATTTTAACCTCTACTCGCGGCGCCTCTTTATTTTCAATATCGGGCAGAGGAATAGGTAAGTCTCCCATCGTGGCGGTCGATAAATACAGTTGATTGTCTCGCAACGAAGGTTTGATTGAAGCGAGCGCTGGAATTTTACGTTGCGTAATAAACCGATTATCTTGATCAACTAGCATCCATTCTCTATCCCCAACCAGACCTTGAGGTGTGACTGTGGCGCGCTGTCGCTCTATGCCTGCGAGAGATTTAACTGGATAGATGTAAATCTGTTCAACTCTAATCATTTTTTCGATGGCGCGTTTATAAGCTCTTGCGCAGTCAAGGCTATTGGATTAATTAAACTGAAGAAAAAATAAGCATGTTATTTAAACGGCAATGAATTGAAGAATACTGGATAGGGGTAGTAGGGTACAAGGTCATTTTTTTGCAGCAGCAAGTCCCGCTCAATTAAAGCGAGCCCCTCTCCCCACACCACAGAACTGAGCACGCCAGAGCTTTGGTTGGGGTGGGCAACTAAGCCATCCGCGGATCTCCTCACGCGCAAATATTCGCGCCGCTTACGCGGTTTATCAATGGCAAATGCAATGGGCTCAAAATAAGGCTGTGGCAATTTTGTTGGAGCGCCTTGTAATGCGCGTAGCAGAGGCAGTGCGAATAGTAAAAATGTGACAAAGCTTGAAGTTGGGTTGCCCGGAAGGCCGAGTACGTGGGCAGTACCAATTTTACCTTTCATTAAAGGCTTACCCGGTTTTAAAGCAACTTTGTGAAAGTCGATCTCGCCCAGTTTGGCGATAGCGTGTTTTACATGGTCTTCGTCACCTGCAGAAACGCCGCCACTGCTAACAATTAAATCGCAACGCGAGGCTAGTTCGGTAAATGCAGCTTCAGTGGCGGTTTCGTCGTCAGGTATATGCTTTACGCAGACCACTTCGCACCCGGCCTTGCGGATAAGCGCCTCAAGCATTGGCGCATTTGAATTGTAGATTTGCCCGGATTCGATGGTGCTGCCGGGTTCAACGAGTTCGTCACCTGAGCTAATCACCCCGGCTCGAATGGGTCGTCGGGTGGTTATTTGTGCAATTCCGGCTGCTGCCAAGAGACCGATATGTTGGGGTTCGAGTAAGGTTCCCTGTTTAACAATGCAGTCACCTATTTTCAAGTCTTGTCCTTCGGCGCGAATATTTTCACCTGGCAAGGGTATTTGGCTGATTTTGACAGTATTGCTATCGCCGGAACTATCCGAGAACTCGCACTGCTCTTGCACAACCACAGCGTTTGCGCCAACGGGAATCGGCGCGCCCGTGAAAATTCTCGCAGCGGTGCCCTGTTTGAGTGTGATTCTCGATTGACCGGCGACAATTCGCACGCTAATCGGCAATGTTGTCGTAAGCTTCAGCGTATCGGTATGCAGTGCAAAACCGTCCATTGCACTATTGTCTTCGGGTGGGATGTTGATCGTTGATTGGTAGGACTGTGCACTAACACGTGCAAGTGCTTTGTCGATGGCAGTTGTCTCGCACTCGGGAACTGGTTCGACCGACGCAAGCAATTTCTCAATTGCCTGCTCGACACTTTGCAGTGCAGGCATTAATTAATCCGTCTTTAAATGATTATAAAAATTACACGGTCGCGTGCGACAGTCGAGTTGAGGAGCAATAATTTTTTGCCACGCTAATGTGCAGGCGCCGGTAGACCCAGGTAGGCAAAAAACGAGTGTGCGATTGGCGATGCCAGCCAGTGCACGGGATTGAATAGTTGATGTTCCAATGTCGTCAAAACTCAATTGGCGAAATAGTTCTCCGAAACCTTCAACGGACTTATCGAACAGAGGTTGCATGGCTTCGGGAGTACTATCTCGGCCGGAAAAACCAGTGCCGCCGGTAATAACGATTACTTGGATCGCATTGTTGGCAATCCAAGCGGATGTTTGTGCACGGATTAAATAAATATCGTCAATAACCAGCGCACGGTCTTTAATTATATGCCCTGCAGCTGCAATCGCTTGTTCGAGATAATCACCGGAAGTATCGTTTTCCCGTGTACGCGTATCGGAAACCGTCAGTACGGTTATATTCAGTGGCTGAAACTCGTCGTGATTTGCGGCCATTGCCATCAACTCTCACATTAGTTTTTTGTTTACGGCTAACTGCACATTAGCCGCCCGTAGCGTTCATAAACCGCACTATTTCAGGTTTATCATCTTGGATGAAGTGATGCCTTTCGGGCTTGATCTGCATTGATTCGATAATTGTTTGCTGCAAAACCTGTTCATCATGTCCGCTTTCTCGCATCACTTTTTTGAGGTCGACGCTGTGTTCATTGCCGAGGCATAGCAATAGCTTACCTTCAGCCGTAACCCTCACCCGGTTGCAGGACTGGCAAAAATTTTCGCTGTGCGGAGATATAAAGCCAAGCTTGCTAGGGTGGCCCGGAGTTTGCCAATAACGTGCAGGGCCACCGGTAGATGTTGCGAGAGGTGAAAGCGCATAACGCTGCTCAATGAGATTGCGTAAATCGGCGCTACTAATAAACTCTTGCTTCCGCGAATGCGAATTAACACTTCCCAGAGGCATTTCCTCGATAAAAGCAATATCGAGCTCGCGCTCTAAGCAAAACTCTACCAGTGATAGCACCTCGTCTGCGTTAATACTTTTTAAAACGACAGAGTTGATTTTAATGTGTTCGATGCCGGCTCGACGCGCGGCTTCTATCCCGCGCAATACCTGGTCGAGCTTGCCATAACGGGTCAGACGCTGAAATTTCATCGGGTTGAGCGTGTCGAGACTAATATTCAAGCGCTTTACTTGAGCCCGCTTTAGCACGGGCGCGAAATGCTCTAGCTGTGACCCGTTAGTGGTAAGGCATAACGTTTTAAGACTCTCCTCTTGGGAGAGTTGCATCAGCAGCCAATCGATATCCTTGCGAATCAATGGTTCTCCGCCGGTGATGCGGATTTTGCTGACTCCGAGAGCAATAAACGTGCGGCAGATGAGCAACATTTCTTCCAGGCTTAATATATCTGCGCGTGGAACAAAGGTCATATCCTCAGCCATACAATAGGTGCAACGAAAGTCGCAACGGTCTGTGACGGAGAGGCGCAAGTACTCGATAGATCGATTAAAGCGATCTACCAGTTGGTAGGGCTTGGTCATGGTTTTAAATCAAAACGGTCAATCAAAAACTAGGCTATGTGAAATCGAAAACAAAGCCGTGTTAAATCTAAAACAATGCGATATTTTTACCACAATTTTGCTTCCAGGTGATATTTTTCCTTTTTGCTTTAATTCGGTGCTCTTAAATTCCTGTTTTGTCTTATTTTGGTGCTCAATTTGATCAACCAATAAATTTATAGTGGTCACTTATGAGTCTTGTTTGCATTTGTATGGTGCATTTTTTGTGTTTGGATAACCAGTGATTAGGTCGTTTATTGCAAACGAAATTTGTAAGTCTATGAAATTATTCGCTTTTATGTGGGCCGTTATGACCATACTGTTTGTGGCACCATTGTTGCAAAACGCCCTTTTATCCCGCCAATTGTGCTGCAACTTTCGAGGTTTTTGTTCGTTCTTGCGGGAATATTGGCAAATGACCTAGATAAAAGCCCTAGGTGTATAGAAACCTAGAATTTCTGAGGAATAGTGTCTAATGCATAAACAAAAGGTGGTTGTGGTCGGTAACGGAATGGTTGGCCACAAGTTTATTGAAAATATTTTGTCATCAGAAGATGCGCAGCAATTTGAAGTTATCACGTTTTCTGAAGAGCCGCGACTTGCCTATGATCGCGTGCAGTTAAGCAGTTATTTCTCTGGTTCCACCGCAGACGATTTGATGTTGACATCGGAGTCTTATTACCGAGAAAACGGTGTCGCCTATGTGCTCGGCGACAAGGTTGTCGAAATCAATACGGATCAAAACCAGGTTGTGACAGCGAAGGGGCGTGTCGAAACGTACGACAAACTCGTACTCGCGACCGGCTCCTATCCATTTGTCCCTCCAATACCGGGTAGAGAGCAGCCGCACTGTCTTGTCTACCGCACCATCGAAGATCTCGAAGCAATCATGGCATCTGCCGAACAAAGCAAAGTGGGGGTCGTTGTCGGTGGTGGTTTGCTCGGCTTGGAGGCCGCCAACGCACTGAAGAATTTGGGTTTGGAGACCCACGTTGTTGAATTTGCCCCGCGTTTGATGGCGGTGCAGCTCGATGAAGGTGGCGGGCAGTTACTGCGCAAAAAAATCGAAAACCTCGATGTTAATGTGCATACAGAGAAAAATACTCAAGAAATTGTTGCCGGAGAAAATCGCCGTTACCGTATGAATTTTGCGGATGGCAGCCATCTTGAAACAGATATGATTTTGTTTTCTGCCGGCATTCGTCCGCAGGATGAGCTGGCTCGCGAATTTGGTTTGGAGATGGGCGAGCGCGGCGGCATTGTGGTAAATAATTTTTGTCAAACGTCGGTCGACAACGTCTATGCCATCGGCGAGTGCGCACTTTGGAACAATCGCATCTTCGGCCTGGTAGCGCCGGGTTACCAGATGGCTAAAGTCGCCGCCGCCCATATCGCAGGTGGTGAGGGCGATTTTACCGGTGCCGATATGAGCACCAAACTAAAGCTGCTCGGAGTTGATGTTGCCAGCATCGGCGATGCTCAGGGGCGCACGCCCGGTGCATTGAGCTTTGTCTACCAGGACGGCATTAACGAAATATACAAACGCCTAGTGGTTTCTGCTGATGGCAAGAAGTTGCTTGGCGCAGTTTTGGTTGGTGAGGCAGAGGATTACGGCAACCTGCTGCAAATTTGTCTGAATGGCATGGAGCTGCCTGAAGCACCAGAGCAGTTAATAGTCCCGCAAACTGATGGCGGCGCGGGAATGGCAATGGGAGTTGACGCGTTGCCTGAAGGTGCGACGATCTGTACTTGTCATGAGGTCACTAAGGGCACTATTTGCAGTGCAGTTGCCGATGGTGCCACAACTATCGGCGAGATAAAGTCCTGCACTAAGGCTGGTACAGGTTGCGGGGGTTGTGTTGCGCTTGCAACACAACTCGTTAACAGTGAGTTAACCAAGCTTGGTGTCGAGGTTAATACCGATATTTGTGAGCATTTTCCGCATACTCGCCAAGAGCTTTATCACATCGTTCGGGTTGAAAAAATCAAAAGCTTTGAAGAATTGGTCGCCAAGCATGGGCGAGGTCTGGGTTGCGATATTTGTAAGCCCGCAGTGGCTTCGATCTTGGCTAGTTGCTGGAACAACTACATCATGGATGAGTCTCTTGCACCGCTGCAAGATACAAACGATTACTTTATGGCGAATATGCAGAAAAACGGCACCTATTCGATCGTACCGCGTGTTGCCGGGGGAGAAATTTCGCCTGACAAGTTAATCGCAATGGGCGAAGTCGCGAAAAAATTCAACCTGTATACAAAGATTACCGGCGGCCAACGCATCGACTTGTTTGGCGCCCAGCTGCACGATTTACCGGCCATATGGAAAGAGCTGGTAGACGCGGGTTTTGAGACCGGGCATGCCTATGGCAAAGCCGTGCGCACGGTGAAATCCTGTGTTGGTAGTACCTGGTGCCGTTACGGCGTGCTGGACAGCGTCGGTATGGCAATAAAAATTGAAGAGCGCTACAAAGGTTTGCGTGCTCCGCATAAATTAAAGTTTGCTGTGTCTGGGTGCACGCGTGAATGCGCCGAGGCGCAGAGCAAGGACGTCGGTGTCATTGCAACCGAAAATGGCTGGAGCCTCTATACCTGTGGTAACGGTGGTATGAAACCGCGCCATGCCGATTTATTTGCCACGGGCCTGGATGACGAAACGCTTATTCGTTATATCGACCGCTTTTTGATGTTTTATGTGCGCACCGCCGATCGCTTGCAACGCACTTCGGTGTGGATGGACAACTTAGAGGGAGGGCTCGATTACCTACGCAAGGTAATAATTGATGACAAACTGGGTGTGTGTGAGGAATTGGAAAACGAAATGCAGCACGTTGTCGGGACCTACCAGTGTGAGTGGAAGACAACCCTAAACGACGAGCAAAAATTGAAGCGCTTCCGCACATTCGTTAACAGCGATAAAAAGGACTCGACTGTGGTTTATGTGCAGGAGCGCGATCAAATTCGACCCGCCAATGAAGCAGAAATAGTGAGTTTCGTAAGTGATTCGGGCGCAAAAGCTGAGGCCTAGGCTTCAGCATGTATTAATGCGAGTAAAGAGAACAGATAGAAAAAGTGCTAAATATGAGAGCAATTGATATGCAGGTGGCCAATTCCGAAGAAACCAATGCCGAACAAACGAATCCCCAAGAGGGCGGGTGGAAAGCCGTATGTGATGCCGAAGTCGTTGTTGACAACTTGGGCGTTCGCGCCTTAGTCGACGGTGCGCAAATAGCTATTTTTCGTGTACAAAATCAACTCTTTGCCATCGACGCCATCGACCCCTTTACAAAAGCTGCGGTTTTGTCGCGAGGTATTGTCGGCGATTTGAAAGGTCAGATAGTTGTCGCGTCGCCGCTGTATAAGCAGCACTTTAATTTGCAGACTGGCGTTTGCTTGGAAGACGAGTCGGTTGCAGTTAAGACATACCCCGTTCGTGAAAACAACGGAAAAATCGAGCTGCAAGCTCCTTAACTTACGTTTTACCATCTCCTGTGATAGCAGATTCGTCTGCAACCCCTTAAGCGGCCCCTTTGGGTCGTTTTTTTTGTAACGCAGCGGAGCAGTGGCCAAGCCAAAACAATTCAAACCTATCAAACAAAAAACAGTCCAAAACAGCTGAAAATAGTCCAATGGTTAATAAAACAGCGGATTAAACCCTGCTGAGCCTATGCGAATGAGAATAGAAGCAGGAACTTAATCGATTGTTCTATGATATAAAGGCTTGTGGATATTGTGTTTTTGTTGCTGAACGATATGCCTGTTCTGACAAACTCTGAAAAAAGCGCCTTTAAGGTAGTGTTGAAGCGCGCTAAGAAATATTTCTGAAACCGTTGCAGTCACAAGGGGCCCGCATGGCCAAAAGGCGTGTATTAATTGTCGATGACTCGCGAACCGCGCAAATTCGCTTGCGCAAGATGCTCGACATTTACGATGTTGAGGTTGACTCCGTCATGTCGGCCGAGGAAGCTCTAGGATACCTCTCCTATAAACAACCCGAAATTATCTTTCTCGACCACCATATGGAGGGCATGGATGGCCTCGCCGCGTTAAAAATTATTAAATCAAACCCTGATACAGCGCTTATCCCGGTGATAATGTACACGTCTGAGCAAGGTGACCTCTATGTCGGCCAAGCGCGCGCGCTGGGCGCTTTGGATATTATTTCAAAAGACGTTGTTCAGCCGTCGAACCTGCAACAGACGATGGCGGGTTTGAATATCTTGCCTAAGGACGAGGATGAGAAAGGCGAGACGGAAGGAGAACAAGAGGCTGCAAAGGTTGAAACAGAGGGCCATCGCAGCGGTGATACTGACGAATCCGCAGCTCAGGATAAGGCATCCTCGAACGAGCACCGTCGCGATTTGGAACGCATGCAGGAGCAAGTTGGGCGTTTGTTTGAATTGCAGATTGCGAAAGTGCGCCAAGAGATTGCCGATTCGACTAAGTTTTTAATGCGCCGTTTAACTCGCGAGCAGCAGGACAAGTCGCAGGGGCAAGGTAACAAAATTCCTGCGCCGGCTAAAAAAGTTGAATATGTTGAGTTTCAGCAGCCACCCACCTCTAACCGCGATTATGCGTCTGCGACTTTAATACTATGGGTTATGTTGGTTACTGCCATTGGTTTTACCGGTTTTCACCTGTACCTCAACAATAAGGAGCTGGTTGTGCTGGCCGATCAATATGAGGTTCTTGCGCAGCAGAACAAGCAGCAGCAACAGCAATTGTTGACCGTTATTCGCAAACTGGCGGAAAAGCCACGGCCGGCGCCGGTCAACGACAATCGTATTTTGTTCGACGCTTTGGGTTGGGCGGCCAATATTGACACCTTAATTCCATTTGGTGAGCAAGCATTGGGAGACCAGCGTATTTATCTGTTGGGGGAACTGTTATCGCTGTTAACGGCGGCAAACTTTAACGGCACGATTTTTTTGGATATCCACGCCGGTAATTACTGTGTTATCGAGGGCCCAAGCGGACAGTGGTTGCTACCGGAGCCTGAGAGCAATTTGGATGACTGCGTGTTCCTAACCGATCGAATTAATGACCAGGAAGTCGACACTGAGGTCTCTGTAGGCTTTTTAAATTACATTCACAGCACACCTATTTTGATCGAGGGAGACATTCAGCTCGAGATGTCTGCCTTAGGTTATTCTTCTCCAAGGGTTAGTTATCCGCCCATCTCAACTGGCGTTAGTGCGGGCGAGTGGAATGAAGCTGCACGCAGAAATAGCCGTCTCGCGTTTTCCTTTGTTCCGGATTAGAGTTAGCAAAATCCCCGTATATTCTGCTGCGTTTTATAAGCTACTCGCGAGCTAACGAAATACCCATTTTTTGGCGTATTTATTTTTTTCATGACGTTATTTTTGACAAGTCTTCCCTGAGTTGCAGCTATTCTAAAGTTAAACGCTCTTTTTTTGTTTAAAACACGGCGGCGGTGAGACGCTGCAAACTCTTAATTTATTGAGTTTTGAGAGCTAACTTGAGTGCAAATGCAGGCAGACGATTGGAAATTGATAACGAAACCAAAAGAGAGCTAATGGACGGCTTTGCCGAGCTGTACGGCGAAGTGGAAGTTATCTTGATGGAGTCTGTGACAGCAAGCGAACCTGAAAGCCTTAATCATCTATTTCGGTCGATCCACTCTATTAAGGGTAACGCGGCCATCATGCAGCTATTTTCCCTAGTTGATTTCACCCATGTGATAGAAGATGTTGCAGAAGCATTGCGCGGTGGTCGTTTTCCGCTAACTGAGCCGATTGGCGAGTGCATATTGCTAGGGCTTGACCGCCTGCGTGATCTGCATAACCGTGAGCTGTGGGGACACGAGTTTGGCAATTTATACGAGCAAGAATTAAAAGAGTTGTTTAAAGCGCTGGCAGTGGCAGACTCAAGTACTTGTGAAGAGCGCGCAAAAACGATCCTTAATTTGCTCGGGGCGGGTGTGTATTCGGCAAACGAGGAAGAAATCAAAGACGATAAATTTGACCCCGAAGCACGGCCTCAAGTGCTTGTCGTTCCAGATCAGGGTACGCCCGAACGGGCACAGGCCGATTTAAGTTATTTTCAAGAGTTATCTTTTTTTATTGATCAACAGAGTCCATATTGGATAGACCGCAGCGTGCAGTTGTTCGATTGGGCACATAAAATGAATTTAATTGCAGGCAGTGTTGTAAATTATGAGCAATTAACGGCAGCAATTTATTTACACGATTTGGGCATGATGTTTGTGCCTCATGAAATATTAAACAAAGTAACCGAACTGGATGATCTTGAAACAGAATCTATTCGCCACCACCCAACGACGGGGTGTAAATTTTTGGTGCGTATTCCCGGTTGGCAAGAAGCGGCAATTATGGTTTTAGAACATCATGAATGGGTGAATGGCAACGGTTATCCCAATGGCATCAAAGGCGAAGCGATCCATCCCGGCGCGAGAATTTTGGCGATATTAGATGCATTTTTCTCCATCGTCAGCGGTCGTGCTGATCGCACCCGCAGACGCTCAGTGATTCGCGCAATATCAGAAATTAATGCGGGGATCGGTACGCAGTTTGATGAATATTGGGTTCACTGTTTTAATGAAATGATCAAAGAGGAAAGCAAGTCCGGTAGTATTTAAATGAGTCGTAGGATTCAGTGCTGTCCCATAAGTTAATTGCAAATTAACAGAAATCTCAAAAGTACTAAGTGCGAATTTCTACTTACCACCACCGAGGCATGAATTGGGGGTTGTTTTCAAGACACGGGCTAGGCGCCCCCCCTACATCCCGGCAAGCCGGTCCGGCCAACAATATTAAATTGTTGTCGTTCGAACTGCGCGCAAAGCAGTGCTTTGCAAGCACTTGTCTCACCCCTGTAGGCTCGATCGCGCGATCACTGAAAGAGTGCTCCATAAACTTTCAGTATTTCCACCTTCCATGGCGGTCATCCCGCGCGCGACGGTCTTGATAACAACCCCCAACCCCTGCCTCTCAACCTTCGTGGGACAGTTGTGAGTAGGAATAGTATTTATCTACGTTCAATTTAATTTAATCATGCTCCTACATTTTATTCATCACTTCAATTCCCAATAACCCAAGCCCCGATTTTATAGCAGCAGCTGTTTTACCATTTAACAACAGGCGACTAGTTTTTGTTTCCTCGTCCACATCTTTTAAAATTGGGCAATTTTCGTAAAAGCTCGAATATAAACTGGCAATTTCATACAAATAATTACACAGCAAATGTGGATAGGCATCGCGGCCGGCTTGTTCGACAACCTCGTCAAACTGCAAAAGTTTTAGCGCGAGGGCTTTTTCTTCTTTGCGCTTTATATCAATTTTACCGGCTAATTGTTCGAAACTTGTTTCGGCTTTGCGAAATACACTTTGTGTTCGTGTAAAAGCATATTGCAAATAAGGGCCAGTATTGCCTTCAAATTTAACCATCTCATCTAAGTTAAATATGTAATCGTTGGTGCGCGTCTTAGATAAGTCGGCATATTTGACTGCGGCGATGCCCACTTTTTCGGCGATCGAACTCAGCTCGCCTTCATCAATAGTTTCACCTTTTTCTGCAAGCTTGCTTAACACGACTTCTCGCGCTTTTTCGATTGCATCATCTAACAGTGACGCTAGCTTAACGCTATCCCCCTCACGCGTTTTTATCGGTTTGCCGTCTGGGCCTAGCATCGTGCCAAATTTTGCGTGCTCAAGCAGTGTTTGTTCGTCGACAAAGTTTGCTTTGCGTGCAATTAGAAAAACAGACTGCATATGGTCCGATTGTCGAGAATCAATAAAGTAAATAGTTCGATCTGCATTTAGTGTTTTCTTGCGATAACGTATTGCAGCGAGATCTGTAGTAGCATATAGATAGCCGCCATCTTTTTTCTGAATAATAACACCGAGCGGATCGCCATCTTTGTTTGACATTTCATTTAACATCACAACTAAAGCGCCGGCGTCGTTTTTTGCCAACTTATTATTTTTTAACTCTTCAACTAAAATAGGGAGATCGTCGTTGTAAGCGCTTTCGCCGCGTACATCTTTTTCTGTTAATGTTACGTTGAGCTTGCGGTAAATTTCCTCGCTGTGGGTTAACGAAACCTTGCGGAATAATTGCCAAAGCTCGTTAATCTTTGCATCTCCCGATTGGAGTTTCACTACGTAGTCGCGAGCGGTATCGGCAAAACTTTCGTCTTGGTCAAAGTGTTTTTTAGATTGTTTGTAAAACGCCTCTAAATCTTGCAGCGCAAGTTCGGCTACTTCGCCATCTTTAAGGGAGGTTTCGAGTTCGGCGATAAGCATGCCAAATTGCGTGCCCCAATCACCTACGTGGTTTTGCCTGATAACCTTATGACCCTGATATTCCAATATTCGAGCAACGGCGTCACCGATAATGGTGGAACGCAAATGCCCGACATGCATTTCTTTAGCGAGATTGGGACTAGAATAATCAATAACGATTGTTGCTGGGCAAGTGTTGCTAGGTTGCACTTCACCGCACGCGTAACCAGCCAACTGGGAGGCAAGCCACTCAGCTTTTAAATAGACGTTAATAAAGCCTGGGCCCGCAATTTCGACTTTTTCGGCTAGGTCTTCTATTTGCAGCGCTTGCTCGATTTTTACCGCGATATCGCGTGGTTTTTCACCCAATTGTTTTGCTGCAGCCATGGCGCCATTTGCTTGAAAATCACCAAAGCCCGCGTTGCGACTCAGCGCTACGTGTGGCTTTAACTCTGCGGGTAAGCCGGCCTGTTGCATGGCCTGTTGGAAACGTTCAGTTAGAAGCTGCAGTATTTTCATGGTAGGGTAACGCGCTAAATTATTAAAAATAGTCGCGAAATTGTAACGACCCATTTTTTATATGCAAGCTTCGCCCGACACTAAAACAAGTATTAAACAAACTTCTTATAGGTAAGCCTTAAAATGATTGAACTCGATTTTAGCCATTTGACAGTTGTTGTCGTTGGAGGAACCAGCGGTATAAACCGTGGGATCGCCGAGGGCTTTGCCGAGCAAGGTGCCCGCGTAGCCGTTGCTAGCCGCAGTCAAGATAAAGTTGATGACACCGTCGCCGCGTTAAAAACGCTCGGTGCAGCTGATAGCATGGGGTTTAGTGCCGATGTCAGAGATTATGAAGCGATCGAGCAAGGCTTAAAAAAAGTATTCGATGCATACGGGCATTTTGATGTTTTAATTTCTGGGGCTGCCGGTAATTTCCCCGCATTGGCAACTCAAATGTCACCCAATGCATTTAAGTCGGTTGTCGATATTGATTTACTCGGCTCTTATCATGTTCTGCGCGCGAGCTTTGATCTCCTCAAAAAGCCGGGTGCTAGGGTTATCAATATTTCGGCGCCGCAGAGCACTGTGCCGATTCCGATGCAATCGCATGTGAGTGCCGCAAAGGCGGGCGTTGACATGCTGACGCGTTCCTTGTCAATTGAATGGGGGAGCAGCGGTGTATTGGTGAATGCCATCGTGCCGGGTCCGATAGACAATACTGAAGGTATGCAGCGCTTAGCGCCTACTGACGCAATGCGCGAGGCGGTTAGGCGTTCTGTTCCATTGCAACGTTTAGGTGCAGCAAGCGATATTGCCAACGCGTGTCTGTTTTTGGCTTCCCCGTTAGCGGATTATATTAGCGGAGTAGTGATGCCTGTTGATGGCGGCTGGGTTCAAGGGGGAGTCGCCATGCTGGCCAATTCGCCTCCGCCGACAAAGAAGAAATAAATTGAAGTATTTCGCTGCTGTCCGATAAACGCTGAGAGACAGGGATTGGGACTTGTTTTCAAGACCGTCGCGCGCAGGATGACCGCCATGGAAGGTGGAAATACTGAAAGTGTAACGGTACGGCGTTCCGGGAGCACTCTTTCAGTGATCGCGCAATCGAGCCCCCATGGGTGAGACAAGCGTTTGCAAAGCACGGCTTTGCGCGCAGTTCGAACGACAACAATAACATTGTTGGCCGGACCGGCTTGCCGGGGTTAAGAGGGGACGCCTAGTCCGTGTCTTGAAAGCAAGTCCCGATTCATGTCTCGGTGGTGATTCATGGAATTGAAGATTAGCAATATTCTCCGTTGCATCTAAAATAAAAATTACTTTGTGGGACCGCAGCGTAGTATTTTACGAATCGATATTGGAGATAAAGAGAAAGAATGTTTGTAGAACGCAATCCGCATATGCAAAAAAAAGCGGAGCAATTGGTATTAAAATTTAGTTGTGCAGACCAGCCCGGCATTGTGGCCGCTGTCGCTGGGTTATTTTCATTGCAGGGTTTTAATATTCGCGAATCTTCACAGTTTGAAGATATTTACACGTCGCGTTTTTTTATGCGCACGGTGCTTGAATCTACCGAAGGAAAAAAAGACCTTGCCGATATTGAATCAGCTTTTAAACCTATAGCAGAGCGCTATGCCATGGATTGGGAATTATGCGACGCGATGTATAAACCGCGCATACTGATTGCCGTATCTCAGTGGGGGCACTGTTTAAATAACCTGTTAAATAGCTGGAAGCGCGGTTCGCTTGCTGTCGATATTGTTGGTGTGGTCTCCAACCATGAAGAAATGCGTTCATTAGTTGATTGGTATGGCTTGCCCTATCATTATTTACCTATCGAAAATGCAAAAAAAAGTGAACAGGAAGCAAAAATACTGTCGATAGTTGAAAAAGATAAAATCGATTTGCTCGTGCTCGCGCGCTATATGCAAATTCTTTCCGATACTGTATGCGAAAAACTTGCCGCGCGAGCGATTAATATTCACCACTCGTTCTTGCCTGGTTTTAAAGGCGCCAAGCCCTATCACCAAGCTTACGAGCGCGGTGTTAAACTGATTGGTGCAACCGCACATTATGTGACAACTGAACTCGATGAAGGCCCTATTATTGAGCAGGCGGTCGAACGCGTATCGCACGCACATACACCTGAACAGTTGGTGGAGTTTGGGCGCGATATCGAGGCTGTTGTTTTACAGCGCGCTGTTCGCTGGCACGCGGAACACAGAGTCCTATTAAATGGGCAAAAAACGGTTGTCTTTACACCCTAATTTTTCTCTTGATAAGACATTATCAATCTTTGTGATTTGCTTTTATAACTTGAGTTTGTAATTGCATGTGCAAAATTATTATTTGGTTTTAAACATCGCTAATAACGCAAACTAAACGGCGATAATTTGACAAAGCTGATGCTGCTTCTTTTTAGGCGGGCACAACCGTCGTTTTTCCGTCTCGCGGGTTTGTATTTTTTAAGTCCATTCTGATATAGCCTTGTCTTGAATTGACCATTTTTTATATAAAGTGGTCAAAAAATGACCTTTGTCACGACCTAACAGCGGTCCAGTTCCTCGAATAAAGCCTCAATTCCGATACATTAGGCCTCAACATATAACGACAAGTTGTTAATGACCATTAGTAAGACTTGATAGTAATAAGGCTCGGTATGAAGCCGCGCTTGATTTTTGAGGTTTAGTCAATGTTTGTTTGGTCTATTAATCGCAAGTTCGTTATCGCCGTTCTTACATCTATGCTGTTAAGCGCCTGTGGCGGAAATGGTAGTTCAAACACTGCCTCCAACTCGCAAAACTCTGCAAATAACGTTGACTCCTCACAGCAGGATCAAGTACCCGCTTTGGATGTAACACCCGAATCTGAGGCGAATGACTCCGATAGCAAAGTTAATACAGATAAAGATGAAACTCTCATCGTTCTCGACTCAAATGAAAAAATTCTTGATGCTTCTGAAGTTGAAGCGCAAAACGAAGAGAATGTCGAGCAGTTGGGATTTGCTATCGCCAAACGCTACCCCGAAAATAATGATAAAAACAGGGCTTTGCGCACGCAAATTCGTTTCACATTTAATAAACCTCTTATCAATGGCGAATTTGATCACGAACAACTCATTGTAACGGTCAATAATCGTGTCGTTCGCGGAATTGTTACGTATAACGCGTCGTCGCGTGAAGTGGTTTTCATTCCTTTTTCATCGTTGGTTCCCAATACCGAATATCAAGTTTCTATTGGCGAAAGTGTTATGTCTGTTGACGGCGATTTGGCGGGTGCCTCAAGTTGGACTTTTAACACAACAGCTGATGTCGGATCGACGTCGCAGGATGTGATTGATAACTGTATGTCCAGCCAAGATATCGCGATGCTCGCTGCTGTAAATGAAGCTAGAAGCCAAACGCAGACTTGTGCTGGAGTGAGTTTTGCACCGGTTGGGAAAATGACTTGGAGTTGCGAACTTGCAAACGCTGCGCAAGCACATGCGAATGAAATGGTACGCAACAATTTCTTCGGCCATTCCAGTATCGATGGAAGTACTGTAGGTTCACGCGCGAGCAGCGCGGGGTATAGCTGGAACTCTGTTGGTGAAAATATTGCTGCCGGACAAATGAGTGT
>JANQJB010000053.1 GCA_028281865.1 Marinagarivorans sp. | reverse complement strand
GGTACACTGCCCTGCAAACGACCAGGGGTCATAACTGTGAAAATTACCAATTAAGTAGGGGTCGTTCAGAATTTTCACGTTCAATAATTCGTTAATACTCGTATATTCGCTGCCGGAAAATACGACCAAACGATTAGGGTTTTGCTCTCGAATAATGCCGAGAATTCGCACGTTAAGCTCATCGACCTCAGAGGCAGTCATCCCTTTAGGTTCATTAAGAATTTCAAAAATTAGTTTAGGCGACTTGTCCTTGAACCGCTTAGAGATCTGGCGCCATATCGCATCGAAACGCTCGCGATTACTTGCAACCGCATAATTCTTTTTTAACCAATCTTCATGGTGAGCATTTACAATCGCATAAAGCCCATCCTCTAACACCCAATTAATCACTTCTTCTACACGATCCATTCGCGCTTCAGCAACGGAGTACGGAGCTCCCATTTGTACATGAGCGTCCCAGGTTACCGGTACGCGAACGTGCTTAAAACCCGCTTGCTTGAACGCAGTAATATAAGAACGCTTTGCACTTAGAGCCCAAGCACCTTCCTCAGGAGCATCAAGCGTATTACCAAGGTTTATACCGACGCCCATATCAGCGACTGCTGTAAAGGGGTCGAGTGGCGCGGAAGTTTGCCCAGACGAACTCGCCGCTGAACTCGACGAAGAGCTAGCGCTCGTGCTCGAAGAATTGCCGCCTGAACTCGAAGAGGAACTTGAGTTACTGCTCGACGAAGTAGAACTAGACGCACTTGACGAAGAACTGGAAGACGAAGTCGAGCCAGTGCCGGCAGACACTGAGCTCGTATCGCTGTTATCGCTTTCGCCACAAGCACTTAATATAAAAGAGATTAATAGAAGTGCGAAATAATCGAAGAAATAAACCGCTTTAACTTTCATTTCTCACACAACCGCTATTACTTTGAAGTTCCCCACCGTTTTGACAAAAAAAGCATACCAGAGAAGCGGCGCAAAATATGCGCCTTATGTAACAATTGTGCCCCGCTTGGCTATATATGGAGTTAATGAGTGGACTGAACTAAAGAAGAATGTTCGGAGCATTTATTCCAAACTGAGTGACTTTTGGAGCTTTTTACAAACAATAATTAAAATTATTACAATTCTTCCAATACGTCATCAGAAATATCAGCATTACTGTAAACATTCTGCACATCATCCAAATCTTCCAGCATATCGACCAAGCCTATTATTTTTAGGGCGTCTTCCTTTTCCAGTGCAACTGTCGTTGTTGGAATCATGGTGACTTCCGCACTCGTAGGAACCAAACCACTTTTTATCAACGCGTCCTTAACATTTAAATAATCTTCAAATGCAGTAATAACATCCACACTGTTATCATCATTGCCGATCACGTCTTCGGCGCCTGCGTCCAAAGCCACCTCCATTAACTGCTCTTCATCGACATCCGCAGCAAAACTTATTTGACCCCGACGGTTAAATAAATAGGCAACGGAGCCATCTGTCCCTAAATTACCACCGCGTTTGGTAAAGGCGTGCCGCACTTCGGAGACAGTGCGTTTGCGATTATCGGTCATGCACTCAACAATTACGGCAACACCATTTGGGCCATAACCTTCGTAAGTTACTTCCTCATAATTATCGCCCTCGCCCGCCCCGGCACCACGCGCAATCGCTTTATCAATAGTGTCCTTTTTCATATTCGCGCCCAGTGCTTTATCTACCGCAGCGCGTAAACGCGGATTGTCGTCCGGGTTGGGGCCTTGTTTTGCAGCAACCGTTAATTCGCGGATTATTTTAGTAAATACTTTGCCGCGCTTTGCATCTTGTGCTGCTTTACGATGTTTAATATTCGCCCACTTACTATGACCGGCCATAACATACTCTTCTTGTACTAATTAATTAAAAAACTACCGTCCGGTCTAGACCACTGCCGTCCTATAAGTTGATTACAAATTAACGGAAGTCTCAAAAGCAACAAGTAAGTATTTCTACTTACCACCACCGAGACATGAATTGGGGGTTGTTTTCAATACAGGGGCTAGGCGCCCCCTTAATACATGCTTGTAGGTTCGATGCGCGGGCAGTGGAAATTGCTCCGGAACTCTGGACGCTGCATTTCCAGTATTTCCTCCCCCGATGGAGGTCATCGCGCGACGGCCTTGAAAACAACCCCCAATCCCTGCCTCTCAACCTATGTGGAACAGCAGTGCGTCTAGGCACTTATCTAACATCTAGGCACTTAGCTAACAACAGAAACCAAGCCACCCGCTCATTTAAAATTCTAATTTTCCTTTTTCTCTTTCTTGCGCACGCTAATATGCAAATCCCTTAATTGCAATGGATCTACATCTCCGGGAGCATCAGTCATAACGCAAGCAGCGGTTTGCGTTTTAGGAAAAGCAATAACATCTCGAATCGAGTCTGAACCTGTCATCAACATAATTAAACGATCCAGTCCAAACGCTAAGCCCCCGTGAGGCGGAGCGCCATATTTTAAAGCATCAAGTAAAAAGCCAAATTTTTCCTGTTGCTCTTCTTCACTAATTCCCAAAACATCAAAAACCACTTGCTGCATGTTTTGATTGTGAATACGAATAGAACCACCACCGAGCTCAGTACCATTTAATACCATGTCATACGCGCGTGACAAAGCTGCTGCAGGGTCGGATTTTAAATCTTCCGGAGAACACGACGGAGCTGTAAACGGATGGTGTAAAGCTGTTAAACCACCGTCAACCTCTTCGAACATTGGGAAATCAACCACCCAAAGCGGGGCCCAAGCAGCAGTATAAAGATTTAAGTCCTCGCCGAGTTTGCAGCGCAAAGCGCCCAAGGCCTCATTGACTACTTTGGCATGATCCGCACCGAAAAATATTAAATCACCGGTTTCAGCTCCGACCCGCTGCAAAATAGCGCCGCGCACATCAACAGGTAAATGCTTAACTATCGGCGACTGCAAACCCTCTTCCAAATCATTGGCGTCGTTAACTTTTATATAAGCTAAGCCCTTGGCGCCATAGATACCGACAAATTTAGTGTAATCATCGATTTGCTTACGCGTGAGCTTGTCGTTTCCACCAGGCACTTTTAATGCAGCAATGCGCGCTTTGGGGTTGTTAGCGGGACCAGAAAAAACTTTAAATTCCACATCTCTCATCAAGTCTTTGATTTCGACTAGCGTAAGCGGAATACGTAAGTCTGGCTTGTCCGAACCATACTTTTCCATCGCCTCCGAAAACGGCATTCGCGGAAAAGACCCCAATTCTATATCCAGCAAGTTTTGAAACAATTGCGAAATCATGCCCTCGGTAATGGCCATGATTTCCTCTTCACCTAAGAACGAGGTTTCAATATCAATTTGCGTAAATTCCGGCTGACGATCCGCGCGCAGATCTTCATCGCGAAAACACTTCGCAATTTGATAATAACGGTCATAACCCGAGACCATTAACAACTGTTTGAACAGCTGTGGCGATTGCGGCAACGCAAAAAATTGACCTTCGTGCGTTCGGCTTGGAACAAGATAGTCCCGCGCCCCTTCGGGTGTTGCTCGTGTCAGAATCGGCGTTTCGATATCAAGAAAACCATTATCGTCCAGATAGTTGCGAATCGCAGTTGTTACTTTAGACCTAAAACGCAAGTTGTTTTGCATCTCTTCACGACGCAAATCAATATAGCGATACTTTAAGCGCACATCTTCACCAACGGTAATGTGCGAATCTAATTGAAACGGCGGTGTCTCGGCAGAATTTAAGATCTGTAATTGTGTCCCATAGACCTCAACCTCTCCTGTCGCCATATTAGGATTAACAGTATTTTCATCGCGAGGGCGAACTCTGCCGACAACTTGCAGCACGTATTCGCTTCTCACCTTATCGGCCAGCGTAAAATATTCACCAGCATCTGAGTCGAACACTACCTGAACAATGCCATCCCGATCACGTAAATCAATAAATATCACACCACCATGGTCGCGTCTCCGATCAACCCAACCACAGAGCGAGATTTCTTTTCCAATATCTGCGGCACGAACCGTACCGCAATAGTTACTGCGCATAAAAATACCTGTTTGTTTAATTACTCTAGTTCTCTCCCAGCACTTCTAAACTCGTTGCCATTCATCTTAACTTTTAGAAGCGTCAGGTTTTTTAGTACTTGTGGTATTATCACTGGTCTTTTTAGACTCGCCAGCTTTGTTCTCTTTACTGTCAGATTTCTTATCTTTGGAACGCTCTCCCGAGGAGCCATCGCCAGATCCATTCCCAGAAGTATCGTTCGACTTATTTTCGTCACCGGCGACATTCTTTTTATCACCTGACTTAAAATCCGTTTCATACCAGCCGCCCCCCTTCAAACGGAAAGCCGCGGCACTTACTTTCTTTCTTAACTCCGCTTTATGGCATGCAGGGCATTCCGTTAACGGCTCGTCGCCCATCTTTTGTAAGGCTTCAAATTCGTATCCGCACGCCCGACATTGATACTCATAAAAAGGCATAACACTTCCTCAACCAACTATCACTCTCAGCTTTAGAGGCCACTCATCGGCCTAGACCCATCAATATTGATCAATAATTACACAATACGGGCTCGCAAAGCCAGTAAAATTATGAGGGAGCGCATTATACATGACAGAAATCGCAGCGACATCATGCCGCTATCAGATCGAAAATGCTTCAATGAGCCTGTCCAATTTATCTGGCAGACGTCAGACATCTAAAGAGTATTTATCGGGCAGAAAAGGACCCTGCAATAGAAAAGATTTCATGTTCGATCATACCCACATCGCAATGCGACAAACTAAACTCACGAACAAAACAGTTTTTTCACTACAAGGGTTGTCAACTTTGCATCATAAGCTTATTGCAAAGCAATATTTTGCAATGTACCACGCGGCCAAAAATATGCCGAAGATAAATCAGTGACTACACGAGTGTTGCTCCAACTCACAGAAAAAGTTTTACTTGCACTGGAAAGCATGTCAGAGCTTCGACAATTTTAACGCGAATGGAAAGAGATGCCCCTTTCACAGTGCGCCAAATCAGATCATTGCCTTTTTGCAAATGGGCCTGTTATAGTGCGCGGCCTTTCACGATTGAATGTGTACCGCAAAACGGAAACTAAGTAATGCTTCGTTTAGAGAAAACTACTACGTAGACAGATTGCATTTAAACACGCATTTGAACTTTCGAAACTAAACAGAAGCGTTAAAAGTACCGCAAAAAGTAAAAAAAACACTAAAAATAGCGTGTTTTTTTAAATTTTTGTTGCCGTAGCGAGATTAATACACTATATATAGCTCAAGCACGGTAAGCACTTCTTTTGCGTCGTTTCCAAGCTCACTCCAAAAAGTTTACTTTACAGTTCAAGTGCAGTTCACTTTAAGGTAAAAGAGCAAGGCACGAGGCAAAGGTTCGGATAAGGTTGTTAATAATATTGAAAGTATTGTTGAACCTATAATCAACCAAGAGCTGCTTTATGATGCACAACAATCAGACAATAAACTCACCACAACTTTTCCATAACACTTCGAGGGTAAACAATGGCCGCACGTAAAAAAGCAACTGCCAAAAAAGCTCCAGCTAAGAAAGCACCAGCAAAAAAAGTCGCTGCTAAGAAGAAAGCTCCTGCCAAAAAGGCTGCTCCAGCAAAAAAAGCTCCCGTTAAGAAATTAACGGCTATCAAAGATCGGTATTCTAAAACGGATATTTTAAACCGTATCGTTGACGCGACGGAGTTAAGTCGTAAAGATGTGAACGCTGTATTGGAGGAGCTTTCGGAGATCATCGCTGCTCACGTATCAAAACGCGGCTGCGGGGAGTTTGTACTGCCTGGCTTATTGAAAATCGCTACGGTTAAAAAGCCTGCACGCCGTGCACGCAAAGGCATTAACCCATTCACTGGCGAAGAAACTACGTTCAAAGCCAAACCTGCTAGCATTCAAGTGAAAATTCGCCCTCTTAAAAAGCTTAAAGAGATGGCCGAATAATATTCAAGCACTGAAAGTATTCGTTTCTTGCCCTGCGCCTAATCTCGTATAGGCGCAGGCTTCTTCTGCACTAAACAAATCTCCAAACTGTTCTGAAGCTCAACCATTTTCCATCGCCGCACCTTAGGCTAAAATAACCGCCCTAATATTTATCAGTTGCATTTTAATAAGCGAGTTCGCTATGCGTGCCAGTCAGTACCTCATTGCTACACAAAAAGAAACGCCTTCCGACGCTGTCGTCGTGAGCCACCAATTAATGCTGCGTGCGGGCATAATTCGTAGACTCGCATCAGGGCTCTATAATTGGTTACCCCTGGGATTGCGTGTTTTGCGCAAAGTGGAAAACATTGTGCGCGAGGAAATGGACAAATCCGGTGCACAAGAAGTTTTAATGCCCGTGGTACAGCCCGCAGATTTGTGGCAAGAGTCGGGCCGATGGGAGCAGTTTGGTCCTGAACTGACACGCTTCGATGACCGACACTGCAATCGTTTTTGTTTGGGACCGACCCATGAAGAAGTGATTACCGATTTAATCCGCAACGAAGTTAACAGCTATAAACAACTTCCGGCCAACTTTTATCAAATTCAAACTAAGTTTCGCGACGAAGTCAGGCCGCGTTTTGGTGTGATGCGCGCACGCGAATTTTTAATGAAAGATGCCTATTCCTTTCACTTGTCGCAAGAATGCCTAGAAAATACCTATGACATCATGTTCCAAACCTACTGTAATATTTTTGATCGCATCGGTTTGGATTATCGTGCGGTGCTCGCAGACACGGGTTCAATCGGCGGTTCGGGCTCGCATGAATTTCACGTGTTGGCCAAAAGCGGTGAAGACGACATTGTATTTAGCAGCGAAAGCGACTTTGCCGCTAACATCGAAATGGCCGAAGCAATAGCGCCGGCAAAACTAGCAGAGGACGAGCTCGATGCCGAAAAGGTTGCCACACCCAACCAAAAGACTATCGAGGAAGTCAGCGCATTTCTGAACACGGAAGCTCACAGGATAGTTAAAACGCTTTTTGTTCTGGCTGAGAGTAACGAAGAAGAGCCCGAATTAATCGCGTTGGTAATTCGCGGGGATCACGAGCTTAACGAAATAAAAGCTGCAAAGCTTGAGGGAGTTGCCTCACCACTTTGTTTTGCCAGTGACGAGCAGGTATTAAAAGCTGTTGGCGCTGAGGTCGGTTCCCTAGGACCGATAAACTTAAGTGTTAAAGTTGTCGCCGACCGCGCGGCGGCTAATGCAATTAATTTTGTTTGTGGTGCTAACGACACAGGCTTCCATTTGCGCAACGCTAACTGGGGAAAAGAAGCCAGCTTTGATGCAGTAGCTGATATTCGCAACGTTGTAAGCGGCGACCCAAGCCCCGATGGCCGAGGCACACTGGCAGTAAAACGAGGTATCGAAGTTGGCCATATTTTTCAACTGGGAACAAAATATTCAGAAGCGATGAATGCAACGGCACTTAACGAGAACGGCAAGGCGCAGGTAATGACAATGGGGTGTTATGGGATTGGAGTATCACGCATCGTAGCCGCTACGATCGAACAAAACCACGATGACAATGGCATCATTTGGCCCGACGCTATCGCACCCTTTAACGTGGCGATCGTCCCAATTAATTACCACAAGTCGGAAAAAGTGAGAACCGAAGCAGAAAATCTCTACCGCTTGCTCACTGATGCTGGCTTGGATGTGCTACTAATGGACGAGGAAAAAGCGAGATTGGGTGCGATGTTAGCGGATGTCGAACTTATGGGTATCCCTCATCGCGTGGTTATAGGTGATCGCGGTCTAGAGAAAAATCTAGTGGAATATCGCGGTCGACGTGACGAGCAGGGATCGGATGTCGCGCTCGAAGATATCAGTAAGGTATTGCAAAATAAGATCAATGTTGGCGGGCAGGCAAAATAAATATCAGCTACTTTTTTTTGTTGCAGTAACTTCTATCTTTTGGGTTTACTGTTCGCCTATCTTTGCCAAAACCGCGACGGTTGACCCAGAACTACGCAGTTTGTTGAAGCAAAGCATCAACGACAGCAATTCGAGTTTTGAAGATAAGTTTGACGCGGAAGTTTGGCTCGTTTCAAAAATCGGGCCGATTTCTCGCTATGTCAAAGATAAGGAGCAACAGCTGCACATTTTAAAAGCCGTTCATCGCGCGGCGAAGAGGGCTGAGGTTTCGCCGGAATTAGTGCTCGCTATTATTCATATTGAAAGCCATTTTGATCGCTTTGCTGTTTCACGCGTTGGCGCACAGGGGATGATGCAGGTTATGCCCTTTTGGAAAAGAGAAATCGGGCGCGAAAACGATAATTTAATGAATATGGAAACTAACCTACGCTATGGCTGTACCATTCTAAAACACTACTTAAAACGTGCTGATGGCGATTGGATTGAAGCTCTTGCGCGTTACAACGGTAGTTTAGGGAAAACGACCTATGTCGAAAAAGTAATGGATGTTTGGGAAAAGTATTGGCGGTGAGTTATTCGTTTTTTTAGGCTTTAGCGAGACCGTTTCCTTGAAGTAGGGGCACTATTCCTGACCAAGCTAGGCGCTCCCCCTCAACCCTTCCCTGGGGGCTCTGTCAAAATCATCCAAGATTTTCACAGTCAGGAATAGTGCCCCTACTTCAAGGAAACTCAGTGCCAAATTTGATCAAATAAGCACTTGCTTACAATAGCTTAAGTGCTTATTTTTCCATTGTATCAAGCTGGACTTCAAATACGACTTTACCGCCAGGCTGATTAAACGCTCGAACAAATCCACTGTGGAAATCAACAATTAAACGCACTATATATAAACCGAGACCTAAGTGCACGCCCTCGTTTTCCGCTTCTCGATTTGCTTCGATGTTACCTTCGCGAATCGAAAACAATGAGTCGAAAATTTGTGTCTGATGCTCTTCAGGCAATGGAGGTCCTTCGTTAATAACACTTATAAATATGTCCTTGGCCTCGCGCCTCAAATCGATGTTAATCTCGGTTCCCGCTGGAGCAAAGTCGCTGGCATTGTCGACGAGCTTATCAAGCATTTGCACAATTAGCTCTGGAGCACCCAACAACGGGTAGTCTTGTTCTTGCGCACTTAGTGTAATTTTATGGTTACGATAAATATCAGCGTAAGCCAACGCCAACTCCTGCAAAAGCAAACGTAAATCAAAACACTCTCGCTCTGTTGCCTGAATGGTTTGTTCTAACCTACTGGCGGCGCTCATGGCATTAAGAATATGAGATAAACGATGCAGGCCCTCCCCAGCACGCTGCACATAGGTGCGCGCTGACTCGTCAAGCGATTGGTGTTCGAGGTTTTCTACCGAGGACTTAACAACGGCCAAGGGTGTTCTAAGTTCGTGTGATAATTTACTGGCCAAACTTTCTAAATATTGTGTGTAGCGCAGCAATCTATCCAGCAGTAAACGATAGCTGCGTGATAAGTCTCCAATTTCGTCTTGTGCTTTGCTCGGGACGAATTCAGTGCGAATACGACCACTTTCATCCACAAGCTGCTCCGCCGCTTGACTGAGTTTTCGAATCCGCAACGATAGCCAACTCGAATAAGCCAACAGGCAAAATACAGCAAAAAAAGTTGCCATAAATGAATAAAATAATACACGACCGAACGCACTGTTAATGAGATCCAATAAAATATCGGTGCTCTGTTCGACAACTATGCTCCCTATTACACGCTTTTCCTCTCCAGTATTAAATATGGGAACCACTAAGCGAGCAATATAATTTCCTTCGCGCGAATACCATTGATGAGCTTTTTTACCGTCAAGCGCGGTAAACATTTCTTCAGATTCAATCCGCCCGTCCCGCGCATTATCGATATCTGTTTGAAAAGATTGCTCGCCCAAAATCAAGCGATAAAGCCTTTTTAAAAAAACATCTCTCTCCAATGCCCCCGCAGGGTATTGATTTGAAGCCCTCCCTACTCTGGCAACTATCCAGCCAGAATTATTGCTCATCCACAGCCGCTTATGGTTGCCAGTAAAAACCATAAGGGCATTATCAAAATTTATCTCCCTATTAATTACACGGGCCACCTGCCCGGCTTGTCGACCGATGCTCAAAACACTTTGCGTTTTCGAGTTATAACAATCTATTCCTATACCTAGATGGCCCAAAGCACGCGGAATCTTAAGTTCCACCATGTAACCGAGTTCATATTCCTGCCAATAAGCCACGATTGCGTGTTCGCGATTAGAAGGGGCAGATGAATTAGCGGAAACTACACTGGCTCGTCCCGGCGCAGCAGTATAAATTCGAAAGGCGCGTTGTTTATTATTTTCATCGAGCAAACGCAAGCTAATAAAATCAATCTCGGCTAATTTTTTTTGCGGTGAATGGTAGGCGATGTCGTTATCTTCAATATGAATAAATGCATATATGTGGTTAGCATCGAAGGCGCCACGTATATTTGCATGGAATTGATCGTCCGTCGATGGCTCAACAGTCAATAACTTTTGACGCGCGATATTCAGGCCGCCCCAGCCATCCGAGTAACCGTCAACCACAATCTGCCCGGCAATGCGATGCAAATAAAAAACGGATTCATCGGGGTTTACGTGGTGGGCTTGCAGTTGATCGACAAGACGGTTATCGAGCTGAATCCGCGCAGCAGCAGCTGAGGCGGTTGCTTCTAAGGAGCGCAGATGCCCTTGCTGCAGTACGCTCTCCATTTCCTTAACGTATTGACAGCCTGCCCAAGGCAAAAACAAGGTCAATAAGCTGACAATTAACAGTTGCCATCTTAATTTCATTTTTTACCGGAGGCTCTTATAGGAAAGGAAAATGGAATTCAACTCGACCAACGGTAGCCCATTCCATACGCTGTTTGAATTTGATCAAAGTCGTTATCGACGGCTTTAAATTTTCGTCGTATACGCTTTACATGTGAAGTAATGGTATTGTCATCAAGCACAACGTTCGCAGCATCCATCAATTGCTGCCTATTTTTGACGTGCCCTGGGTGCTGTGCTAGCGCGATTACTATCCATAGTTCCGTCACGGTCAAATCAATCGGTTTGCTTTTCCAGCTGGCCGCCATCGTATCGAGGTTGAGAACAAGGTCACCGCGCTCAATGACTTTTTCACCATCTTCGGGTTTTCGCAACGCCTCTACGCGACGAAACAAAGCAGTAATTCGCGCAAGCAAATGCACTTGGCTAATATCCTTGGTCAAGTAATCGTCAGCACCTAAACGTAAGCCGGAAACCACATCTAATTCGCTGTCACGCGCGGTCAAAAATATGATCGGAAGTTCAGGCGCTTTGGCTCGCAGTTCACGACATAAATCAAATCCCCCCTCCACTTCATCACCGAGCCCCACGTCGACAATCGCTAAATCCGGCAAACGGTGAGAAAAAGCTGTCATTGCGTCGGGTCGATTGACGTAATGCGAAACTTTGTAACCCTGGCGACGCAGCGCGTCGCAGTAATTTTGTGCAATAGCTATTTCGTCCTCGACAATAGCAATATGTTTGGCCATAGCGGTGCGCCCTAGACAAGTTATACCAACAAATATTCAAGCGTTTAAGACCCTATTTTCTCGGGAACATGCTATCATGAGAAGCAGTTTTAGCCTATTCTAGCCCATCCGTTTAAACCTAACTCGCTAGCGAGAGTCGACCCAAGAGCCGTCTATGTATCCATATGTTGTTGCCGATATCGGCGGGACCAATGCCCGCTTTGCCACGATTACTGCCAAAGACGCTAACGGTTTTAAAATTGAAAATATTCAAAAATACAAAGGCAAGGAATTCCCAAAATTTGAACAAGCCCTAGCGGCCTATTTCGATTCCCTCGGTACGCTCTCACCAAAATACTTATGTGCGGCCGTCGCCGGTCCAATCGTTGGCAAAAAAATTCAAATGACCAATATCGACTGGTTAATCGATTGTGAATCATTGGAACAACAGTTTAAGTTGGAAAAGTTTATTCCAATGAATGACTATGGTGCGTTAGCAGTGGCGTGCAGCCATCTATCCCCCGACGATTTGACACGAATAAAGCCTGGCAGCAATGACCCGCAGGGCAATAAAGCGGTCTTTGGCCCCGGCACCGGGCTTGGTGTTGCAGGCGTCGTCTACCACAACGGAAACTATATTCCGGTCGCCTGCGAGGGCGGACATGTGAATATTGCTCCGACTGACGCGCTCGAAGCAGAAGTCATCAAGGCGGGTATTGCTCAACTCGGCCACGTGTCAGCCGAGAATTTTATCTCCGGCCCCGGCTTGATTAACCTTTATCACGCACTCGCTAGTGCCACTGAAACAAAAGCCAATAAACTTGGGTCGGCAGAAATCTCTCGCTTGGGCACTACCAAGGAAGACGACCTTTGCTTTCAAACAATGAAGCTATTTTGTAGCTTTGCCGGCAGTTTCGCCGGAAACTTGGCGCTTACCTACAATGCCACGGGCGGTGTCTACATAACTGGCGGTATTTTTCCACGGTTTATTGAGTTTCTTAAGGAAAGTGACTTTAACGCCAAGTTCGCCGCAAAAGGTGCAATGGAAAAAGTAGTTGCGCCAATACCCGTGGACCTTATTATTCACCCGGAAGTTGCTTTTGTGGGCGCGGCTGCCTGGCTTGAAAGCCAGCTTATTTAAAAAAAGAAAAAATAACCTAGGTGCGGTTAAGGTTATTCTGTTCAAAATTGGAATAAACGTGTAAGTTATTTTTACTTTTCGTTTTTATCATACTTTTCAACTTCTGCCTTTCCAGGATACTGCTACACTTATAGTTGTCACCGCCGCTTCAGTCTTACACGAGACCCTTGGGCAGGTGGCGAACTTTGCGCCGTTTATTGTTTCAGTACTCCCAGCACGGTTGCTTGCAAACAATATCGTATCAACATCACTCAGGGCGTATAAGACAACCCTAGGTAGACAGAGTAACAAGGTAAATCTATAGCGGTTAAAGGATGTCTGTATTCTCGCCAATCATAAAGGTTGCAAATGTGCTTTCTTTTCGCGGGAAGCTACTCCTTATTAGCGGCATATTTTTTGTACCCTGCCTGATCTCAGCTATCGTTATCGAACTCTATTTACAAAACAAAATTACCTTTGTTAAAAGTCAAATCAATGGACTTGAAGCCATTGCGGCTACAAAACCACTAGCAGTTCTGACAGCCAAACACCGCGGTAATATGAGTCAATATTTAAACGGTGCAAATGAAAAAGCTGCACAACTTGATGCAATTGAAAGCGAGCTTGAAAATGCTCTTCAGCACGCAAGTGCCTACCTTGATGCGGAAAATATTACGACATTTAGAAAACACTGGCAAAATCTTACGCGTAAAAATAATGTACTTGACAAAGCAAGCAATTTCCAAGCTCACTCCGATTTAATTGTTATCGTTTTTCAAAATATTGATCTGATAGCCAATGAGTCAGGATTGCTCTTAAATAAACACTTGGAACTACATTATTTAGCCAGCCTAATAGTTGAAGGCTTGCCGGAGCTAAGCGAGTTCATCGGCCAGCTGCGTGGTATTGGTTCGGGCGCAATTACGGACAAACAGATATCCAATACCGAAGATATTCAAATTAAAACACTGCTTAGTTTAGTATCACACCGGCAAAAAACAGCCAAATTTAAATTGAGCTTACTTGGCAATTACGAACGTCTAAACAATTTAATTTCAAATAGCGATATCGCCCGCGCTAACAAAGCATTGGAAGATTTTTTTGCAGCAACGTCCAAACTGGAACCTGGGCAAGAAACATTAATTGAAAATTCTCAATATTTCGCATTGGGTAGCGATGCAATTGAGCAGACCTTGAAATTAGATAATAAATATTCTGCAATTATAGAGGAACTTCTGCAAAACGAACTACAACAAGATCGCCTTCAAGCACATGTCATCATTATTTCAACACTCGTATTAATTGTTGTAAGCTGGTATTGCGTGTTAGGTGTCCGTCGATCTATTACACACCCAATTGAAAATGCCGCCGATGCCTGCGAAAAAATGGCAACAGGCGATTTTACCATCACAGTCGAAAAACAACGTAACGATATTATTGGTAGCGTCTCTAACAATCTCGCAAAGATGATTTTGCAAATCAGGCAACTGCTGGAAAAAATCTCTCACTCATCAGGTGATGTGAAACGACATGCGGAAATTCTCACGCAAAATACCGAGCAAAGTCGTGTGGAGATAGAACAGCAAATGCAACAGTCGCAAATGAATTCTTCTTCAACTTATCAAATGATAGAAAGCATTCGTGAAGTGGCGCGCAACTGTAATCAATTGGTGACAGAAACAACCGAAACAGAAAACTGTGCGAACAAAGGTTTGTCTTTAGTTCAAGACATGAATTCCATCATTAATGCGTTAGCAAAAGATGTTGACAATACATCGACCATAATCACTGAATTACAAAATGATTCGAAGCAAATAGATACTGTCGTTGAAGTTATTACCGGTATTGCTGAACAGACAAATTTATTAGCATTAAATGCAGCAATTGAAGCTGCCCGTGCTGGTGAACAAGGACGAGGTTTTGCCGTGGTAGCAGACGAAGTTCGCAGCTTAGCGCAGCGGACACAACAATCCACGGCAGAAATAAAAACGATTATCGATCAGCTTCAAGACCGCGCAAGCGAGGCAGTTTTGGTAACAGAAAAAAGTTTGGCCAGCGCCAACAAGACGGTCGATAAAGCCGACCAAACGTCGGCTTCAATTACGGAAATTGTCGAACATTTATCTAATTTGAGCGCTTTGAATGGGCAAATAGCAGCTGCGACAGAGGAACAATCCGCTTCATCTGAAGAAATTTCCAGAAACACAGAAGCACTCAATCAAGCCACCCAAAAGTTAGTTGAACAGGTCGAGCACAACCAAGAAATTAGTCTTATTATGGCCAAACATGCAAACTCTCTCTCAGAGAGTGTCTCAGCTTTCAAACTTCACAAGGATTAGCCAGAACCTGCGACATAGATTATTGCTTAAGTAGTTTTAAACGGCTTTACGATAAGAATTAATTTCGGTAACAGCAGTAATGCTCCCGCGAGCGCTGCCAACATAGCCAAACCCGTTAACAAGCCGAAATAAATTGTCGGTATAAACTCGGATAGCACCATAATAGAAAAGCCGAAAATAATAATCACCGATGTGTAATACATCGCTCGTCCTATCGAGCCATGCGCTCGATGCATAGCTGCCACATAATTGTTATCTATCTGCAGCTCTTTCTTGAAACGATGAATGTAATGAATAGTGTCATCCACTCCGATACCCACAGTGATTGCGGCAATAGTAATCGTCATCATATCAAGCGGTATGCCAGCCAAACCCATGCCTCCAACAATACTTAATGCAGCCAATATATTTGGCACAATAGCAACAAATGCGACGGACAATGAACGAAATAGGATCATAAACATCGTCATTATCCCCAAAAATACGGCACCGAGCGTGACGATTTGTGAGCTAAATAAACTTTGTAACATGTTGTTGTACAATACCAACAAACCGGTCGTTCTAAACTGTGTATCTTCCAATCCGTGTACCGAATGTAAATCAGTTTCAATTTTTTCAACTAATTTTTTTCTTTCTAACCCCGGGTAAGTGTCGACAATACGCATACTAATGCGTGTCGCGTCGGTTGCGCTATCAACAAAGGGATCGTATAAAACGCCGCTCACTGATTGCGGCAAGGATTTTTCCAGAAGTGCCAACTCAAAGTTATTGAGACTGCCGTTGATTTCTTTGCCAACTTTATAAAGCATGCCGAGTGACTGAACCTTGCCAACTTCGGGTAAATTATCAAGGTAGTCATGAATCGCTTCTATTTTTTGTAAACCGACCACGCTCATCCAGACACTTTTTTGCTTATTCTCTTCGTCCATACTTAACGCAGTTTCAAAACCGTCATCAAAGTCTTCACTGGCAAATTCATCGCTTTCAAAATCACTGTCATCTGCTGCAACAAATTCATCATCGATAAATTCGTCATCATCAAAACCTTCATCAAAATCTTCAGCAAAAACCTCCCCTTCACGCTCCCCCGAAGACATAATGTCGGCATTTAAGATAATATCTAACGACGTCGTTCCACCCAGCTGTTGGTCGATCACGGCGAGTCCTTGGTGTATTTCAGTATCAGCACGAAAATAATCGATGAATTTATTCTCGACTTTCAATTGCGTAATCCCCCACGCGCTTAAAACAGCAATATGAGCACTGGCAATGAGTACGATAGTACCGTGATTTTCTACAGCAGCAGAACAATAAAGCGTAAGTGGTTTACTTGACTTACTCGAGGCCTTGGACTGGCGGCTGCCCTGTTTAGGCAACAGCATTAAACTTGCGGGTAATAAAATAAACGCCAATACAAGCGCAAAAACAAGCCCAATTGTCATCATCCAACCAAAATCAATAACAGGTCGAATGTCTGAAACGACCAGCGATGCAAACGCGACAATTGTGGTTAACGCGGTGTACCAACACGGCAAAGCCATGAATTTAATTGTCGCCACAACTAATTGTTTTTGCGACCAATCGGGATTGCTAGAAAGATATTCGCGGTAACGAACAACTAAGTGAATAATAATGGCGAGCGAAATTATTAGTAACAACGCGACAAAATTGCTGCTAATCACAGTTAGGCGCCAATCCAGCCAACTTATCAAACCCAGCATAAAGAATACTGCCGACAAACACGTGGCCATTGGAATAGCAACGAAACGCACAGAACGAAATATGACAGCTAATACACATGTCATAAATGCAATTACGGCCGCACCAAAAACAATTAAGTCTTTGCGAATAAAAGAAATCATGTCAGCCGTTATCATCGTAACACCGCCGACGAAAATTTGAGCCTCGTCTTGATATCGTCTAACGACTTCTCGCACCTCCTCTACACGTTGATGGTTACGGCGATCAGCGTTGGTTCTATAATTTAAAAAAGTCTGGCTCACTTGCTCAAGCTCGCGTCGCTGATCAGAGGTAAAACCACTTTGCTTTGCCAGCTCACGCAGTTCATCTCGCCGAGAAACTAGCTCAATAAAACGTTCATCCACAGCTAAATTAAGCTGCAACGCGGTGGTTTGGCCGTCTTGTCCCAGGATTAACTTACGGTAAATAGGGCTGGTTAAAAACTCTTTTTTCGCCAATTGCCAATCGACGCCCTCATCGAGCAGGCGGCGGGGTTCTTGAGCGATTTCTCTCAACGATTGCTTGGGGCTAAAAAGCAATGGAACATTTAGAATACTGTTACTGCCAACAACGCCATCGATTTGCTCAAGCTCCTGCTGCAAGTTCTGCAACAGCAATAAAGAAGGTTCGCTAAAAAGTTCTTGTTCTGGGCGAAAAGTAATAATTAAAAAATCTCCACTACCATAACTTTTGATCGTCTGTCGAAAATAGTCGAGATCTTTGTCGTTCTCTAGCGTAAGCGAATCCGACGAAGCATCGAGTTTAAAGCGTGGTAATCCCAATCCGGACAACACGAGCAAACCCGCAACGATTAAAAGGACCAAACGTGGATATTCGGTGACAACATGCAGCCAAGTGCGAGTAAATCGATCAATCATAGTCAGCTTACCGTCAAACCTCTCAAAAGAATTACAGGAGAATGCAGACCCCGGAAATACTAGAAAATTCGCACATTTTCTCCGGTATCTCGGAAGGGCGCAATCAAATTGACAGAATGGCCGATTCGATTGCCGAGTTAATGAGACTCAAGATGTCTACCTAAAGACACGTCAGTGAACACCTGATCACGCAGGCGAAGTTTAAGTGTTTTTGCATCCGGGAAGCCGTTATCCCGCTTGCGTTCCCAAATCAGCACCTCACCGGCCCAGATTTCAAAGACACCGCTGTCTCCCGGGCGCAACGCGACTTCCTCAATTTGCTGCTCAAAAGTCGTTAAAATCTCTTGTGCGAGCCAGGCAGCGCGTAACTGCCAACCACAACGATTGCAATAGTGAATCACGATTCGGGCCTTCATTTCATCGGACACAAGCGGTTGTACTCCACATTTTGGGGGCCTTAGGCTTGTTTTGGCCTGGGCACCTCTGAATAATGCTCGGCGCAGGGGTTTGGGCCACCGCATCTACAATAAGCGCAATTCTAACTTTTTAGCGCACTTATGGGTGGACTTTCGCACCTTGACTTCAAACTCTCAGCACTTTACCGTCAGCGTATTTAAAATCGCACTATAGAAAAAAGTTGGCGTTAGCAAAACTAAAAGAAACACAAAAACTCTTAGACCCATGTTAAAAATCCAGCTCAAACACCCTTTCGAAGCCTCACACTGGCTTGTCGAAAAGAATTTTACTATTGGCAGTGCCCCCGAAAACAACCTGGTACTCAACGACCCATCCGTAAGCCCTGTTCACGCAAAAATCACTAACCAGCGCGGTGCGTTTTTACTTAGCGATTGTGACAGCAAATATGGAAGTTTCTTAAATGAAGAAAAAATCTCCCAGGTCCAAATAGGTCGTTATGACGTGATACGCATCGGCAATATTGATATTGAGGTTGTCGACCCGTTACGGGAGCGCGAGAATAGTGCTTATCAGTGGTCATTAGTTTCTACCAACGGAACGATGACAGGGCAAGAATTCCGTATTCGCCCGCAAAAAGAGAATAAAATAAAAATTGGCCGCGGTAGACAGTGCGATATTAGTTTTCCAGGCACTCAATTGGCCAAGGAGCATGTTGAATTAAATATCAAAGAAGAGTCCATAGAATTGATCGACTTGGATTCCGCAACTGGCACCTTTGTCAATAACGAAAGAATCAAGCAGGCAACCTTGAAAGCGGGCGATATGCTGCGCTTGGATATTCATAACTTTCGTATTTTTGGTCCAGGATATGAGATGCCGCGCTCAGCAACTGTGTCTCCTCCACCGAAAAGCGAAGAAGCGGCGAGACGGCCAAGGCCTGCGACCGTAGAAACACCAATCGAAAACTCGAATAGTGAAGAACCCGAGGAGAAGGATTTATCGGCAAGCCTCGACGAAGTCGACGAGGGCATTGCCATCGCTATTGAGAGTGAATTTGAAAAAAAGAACAAGCAAACTGGACCGAAAACTACCTCTATCGTCGCGGGTGTATTTGCGGTATTGATCGTGATAGGAATTGTTTTTTATTTGAGTTCGAAAGGTTTGATCTAGGGGAAAATTAACGTTCTCCCCACGGCGCAAGTAAATCCTGTTTGAGATCGAGCTGGTCGAGAATTCTCGCAACAACAAAGTCTACGATATCATCTAAAGATTTCGGGTTTTGATAAAAACCGGGACTGGCAGGCAGAATTACGCAGCCTAAACGGCTGAGTTTTAGCATGTTTTCCAAATGTATATCTGAAACAGGTGTCTCACGCGGCACCATTATTAGTTGATTGCGCTCTTTTATTACCACGTCAGCGGCACGTTCAATTAAACTATTACAAGCCCCCATTGCAATTGCTGCAATACTTCCCCCGCTTGCAGGGCAAACTACCATTTTTTTGGGTGCCGATGTTCCAGACGCCAATGGCGAGAACCAATCATCGTTAGCATAATAGGTAATTTGACCGGTCTCCGCATTGAAAAAGTCCGATAAAAAAGCCTGTTTTTCTTGTTTTAATTCCGGTAATGGAATATCAGTTTCCGTTCGTATTACGACTTCTGCTGCATCAGAGATAAGCAAATGCACTTTCACCTTAGCGCGAATCAAGCACTCGATTAAACGTATCGCGTACTGCGCACCCGAAGCACCCGTTACCGCTACTGAGATATTTTCTGTCATCGAATTAGTGCTATAGACCTTAGCCAATATTTTTTAACGCTTGCGAGAGCTTGTTATGAAAACCACCGAAGCCGCCGTTACTCATTATAACAATATGAAGGTGTTCTGCTTCGTCCCGGCTTGAAGCGACAGTTTTTATAACCATCGAAATTAATTGTTCTACTGAGTTTGCAGAATAGTGATTTTTCTGTTGCCCAATAATATCGGTAAGTGACCACTGCAATTCTCCAGGTTCAAACCAAAATACGTGATCAGCCAGTGCGCAAGCTTCGACTAAACTATCGCAGTGCACACCCTGTTTCATAGTATTCGAACGGGGCTCAATGACCGCAATAATATCTTGGTTTTTAACTTTTTTACGCAAACCGTCCAAGGTTGTCGCAATAGCTGTCGGATGATGAGCAAAATCATCGTAAACAAAACAATTTCCGATTTGCTCGATCAATTCCATACGCCGTTTAACACCACCAAATTCCGACAAAGCCTCGCACGCCATCGCCGGAACAACCCCAACATGTCGTGCGGCGCTTATCGCAGCCAACGCATTTAATACATTATGCAAACCCGTTAATGTCCACTGGACTTCGCCAACTTTACGGTTTTCTAACTTTACCGCGAAAGTACTTCCATCAGCTGATAACAATTCATAAGACCATTGGCCATCTTTGCCAAAAGTCTGTATCGGAGTCCAGCAACCTTGATCTATGACGGCATCGATTGCCGGGGTAGCGCACGGCGTAAGAAGCAAACCTTCGCTTGGAACAGTGCGAATTAAATGATGAAATTGGCGTTGTATCGCTGCTAAATCGGAAAAAATGTCGGCGTGATCAAATTCCAAATTATTAATTATCAGTGTTCGCGGAAGATAATGAATAAATTTAGAGCGCTTATCAAAAAATGCACTATCGTACTCGTCGGCTTCAATGACAAAAAAATCCGATTTACCCAAACGCGCAGAAGTTGGGAAATTCTGTGGAACGCCGCCAATTAAATAGCCCGGTTCCATTGCGGCAAACTCTAATACCCATGCGAGCATACTCGCTGTTGTGGTTTTTCCATGTGTACCAGAGACCGCGAGCACCCATCGACCACGCAAAATATGCTCCGCGAGCCAAGCAGGGCCGGACGTATAGGGCAACATTTGGTTCAACACAGCTTCCATCACCGGATTGCCTCGGCTTATAACATTACCCACAACGACTAAATCAGGTTTCAAAGATAATTGCTTGGAGTCCCACCCCTCATATAACTCAATTCCCGCGGCTTCCAATTGCGTGCTCATGGGCGGGTAAACGTTCAAATCAGAACCGGTTACTCGATAGCCTTTTGCTTTTGCAAGTTGAGCTAGGCTGCCCATAAAAGTGCCACAAATTCCAAGAATATGGATGTGCTGCATAATCCGGTTTTTCCCAATAGAAACTTGAAGATTCATTAACCTGGCAACTCAATAGATCGTCCCATCTATTGGGTTACGCGCCGCTGAAACACTGGCAAAATATGCGACTTTCTCTTATTTCAGCGGCTTGCATTGCCATTCTTGCAATGACGGCGTGCCGTACGCCGCTTATTAACGCAGCTGCCGCGTTAATCAGATTTCTTTTTTCCCCACAACGCCCGCAAGCGCTTGTCGCGCCCACAAGCAGCGCGGTAATACCGATAGCGAAGTGGATTTTTTTGATAATAATCTTGGTGGTAATCCTCTGCCGGGTAAAAAACTTTCATCGGTAAAATTTTTGTTGCGATTTCTCCACTGAGTTTTTTTGAGGCTTTTAGGCTCGCTAAACTTGTTTCAGCAACACGCTTTTCTTCTTCGTCACGATAAAAAATTGCGCTCAGATATTGTGAGCCCTTATCGCAAAATTGTCCTTTCGCGTCCAGAGGATCAACATTTACCCAAAAAATATCCAGTAATTCGCCGAAACTAATCTTGCGAGAATCGTAAGTGACTTGCACTACCTCATAGTGCCCCGTTCCGCCAGCTGAAACCTGTTTATAAGTAGGGTTTCGTTTGAGTCCTCCGGTGTAACCCGAAACAGTTTTTGAGACACCATCAAGCACATCAAAAGGTTTTTCCATACACCAGAAACAACCGCCGGCAAATGTGGCTTTTTTAATATAGTTGTCGGCGGACGGAGTATCTGTCACTGGGGGCGGAGGTGTTTCGCCAGCGGAACAAACGCTACCGACTAATAACATTAAACAGGCAAGGCTGAAATGTTTTGGCCCCCAAAAGCCTGTGTTTAGTAATGGGCGAAATAGTGCCCTCACATTTGCGCGCAAAGAGACTGGGGACCTCAAGATTTGCAAGGCTGGTTTCACACGTCGACCTCGTATAGTTATATCTACATATCTCTGTATCTCGAACGAAAAGAGTATACAGTGTATTTTAATAGACCGGAGTGATTAACCAGAAGTTACAGGCATCTTGCTATTAAAATCGCGGCTGATCGGGCTCGTTTTTGTAATTCTCAATCGCGTCCACGATTTCTTTGCGCGCCATCTCGGCGCCCTCCCAGCCTTCGATTTTGACCCACTTCCCCTCTTCTAAGTCCTTATAGTGCTCAAAAAAATGGGCAATTTGTTTTGTTTTTATCGCCGGTAGATCACTCACCTCGTCCACTTTGTCGTAATAGGCGGTAATTTTGCTAACAGGAACCGCAATAACTTTTGCGTCGTCGCCCGACTCATCAGTCATCTTCAGCACACCGATGGGACGGCAGGCTACTACAGAACCCGGCATTAGCGGGCGATTCATAAATACTAAGACATCCACCGGATCACCGTCACCGCACAGTGTGTGCGGGACATAACCGTAGTTACACGGATACCGCATTGAGGTTCCAAGAATTCGATCGACAAAAAGCGCACCGGAATCCTTATCAACTTCATATTTAATGGGCTCGCCGCCCATAGGAATTTCTATCACGACATTAACTTCGTCGGGGGCATTTTTGCCAGTGGGAACAAGGTGAAGACTCATACAGCTAATACTCAACTTGAAAAACAATAAATTAAAGCGCTCGAAAAAGCGCGCGGATTGTACTGCAACATTCCTAAATTTAGTACTTAAAGCCAGCAATTTGGTAAAAAATCGCGCGAAAGCCCACTATTTATTTACCTTTGAATGCCTTAACTGGTTTACCCCGGACATTTCGTCCCGTAGAATCGCCCAAGTTCGAAATAGCGGGTATTCGCTCTTCTTCGCTTTTTCATTTGGCATGTGTATATACATCTAATCTCGGAATGTGGTGTGAGAGATTAGCCTTAGTCAATGCACTTTCGCTACTAATTTATAGACGATGTATTATTTCTAGATGTACCCGAAGACTCGCACTTTGCGCGAACACAAGCAGTAAACAAAAAACACGTAGCAAGTAAAAGCAACTTGTAAAACAAGCTGTAAAACAAAGTAATAGTTAATATTGGGGGATTTATGGATGTACTCATGATGCCACCTATCATAGGCGGTGTTGGGCTGGTTGTTGCCTTTATAATTTATTCGATTGTTTCTAAATTTCCTTCCGGTGAAGGAAAAATTGCTGACATCGCTTCCGAGATCCACATCGGTGCGATGGTATTTATGAAACGCGAGTATTCTATTCTAGCTATGTTCGCGGCCGTGGTAACGGTTCTGCTTTTTGTTGGCTTTCGCTCCTGGCATACACCCGTTGCGTTTGTGGTCGGAGCGCTCTGCTCGGCAACAGCTGGCTACGTTGGTATGTTCTCAGCAACCAAAGCGAATGTGCGAACGACTGTAGCGGCTAATACTAAAGGCGCGGCGTCAGCTCTGACCGTCGCTTTTTACGGCGGCTCAATCATGGGCCTAACCATAGCCTCCATGGGATTACTCGGTTTGGGTGCGCTCTATTTATTATTTGGGTCTGACCCAGCCCATGCGGAAGCGATTCACGGCTTTGGTATGGGTGCATCAAGTGTGGCACTATTTTCACGCGTAGGTGGTGGCATCTTTACCAAAAGCGCTGACGTTGGTGCAGACCTTGTCGGTAAAGTCGAAGCCGGTATCCCAGAAGACGATCCTCGCAATCCCGGAGTAATTGCGGATAATGTCGGTGACAATGTAGGTGACGTTGCCGGTATGGGATCAGATATTTTTGAGTCTTATTGTGGTTCGATGATTGCCAGCATCGCCATCGCATCTGCAATGACAGTTGCTGCTGTAACTGAGCTTGGCGGCGCGCGCGAGCAATTGATGTTCGCGCCTCTTGCACTCGCTTCCCTTGGGCTATTTTGCTCCATCGCCGGTATTCTTATCGTGCGCGTCATGTCCAGCAAGTCTCCCGAAGTTGCTTTGCGTATTGGCACAATCGGCGCAACCGTCATTTTTATGATCGCAGCCTATATATTGCTATCAGCAATGGGCATATCGACACCCGTTTGGCTTTGTGTAGTCTCAGGCGCTGCAGGTGGAATCATTATCGGATTGGTGACTGAATACTACACGGGCGGTAAGCCGGTGCAGAAAATTGCAAAAGGAGGAGAGACCGGCCCCGCAACAGTGATGATATCAGGCCTAGCAGCGGGTATGGAATCGGTAGTGATTCCCGTTCTTTCCATCGCCGGTATTATTTTAATTGCCAGCTTTTTACTTCCCGAGGGCGCAGGCGTATACGGTGTCGGTATTGGCGCAGTCGGCATGCTTGGTACCGTCGGCATTACCATGGCTATCGACGCCTACGGCCCCGTTGCGGACAACGCAGGCGGAATAGCAGAAATGGCTGGCCTCGGCGAAGAAACACGCGAAATCACTGACGGCCTAGACGAAGTGGGCAACACCACTGCTGCTATTGGTAAAGGTTTTGCGATCGGCGCGGCTGGCCTTGCAGCGCTGGCAATCATCGCTGCTTATATCGAAACAGTATCGATGCGTGTAGACAATTTTGCCCTCAATATTGAAAACCCGAAAGTGCTAATGGGTATGTTTCTCGGCGGAATATTTCCTATGCTCGTCAGTGCTATTACTATGCGCGCCGTGGGCGACGCTGCTTTCGATATGATTAAAGAGATTCGTCGCCAATTTAAAGAAATTCCCGGTTTGCTCGAGGGCAACGCAAAACCTGACACAGGTCGTTGCGTCGATATCGCGACGCGCGCGGCCCTTGCCAAAATGGTACTTCCCGGTGTATTAGCCGTCGCTTCACCTGTTGTTGTGGGCTTTTTACTCGGTCCTGAAGCGCTAGGTGGTATGTTGGCCGGCGCATTAGTCTGTTGTGTCCTAATGGCTCTGTTTATGGCGAACGCCGGTGGTGCTTGGGACAACGCTAAGAAATTTGTCGAAAAAGGCAACTTCGGCGGCAAGGGTTCCGATGTGCATGCTGCAGCAGTGGTTGGTGATACAGTTGGCGATCCGTTTAAGGATACTTCTGGACCGGCTATGAATATCCTTATCAACGTGATGGCAATTGTTAGCTTGGTTATAGCACCTTTGCTCTAAAAACTAAATCTCTGGTTAAACAGTTGATTCGTAAAAAGCGGCTAGATACATAGCCGCTTTTTTTGTTTTTATATGCTGCTCAACAACTTGATTCACGCTTAGAGTAAAGCGCCCTCAAGACGTTTCAGGGGCGGGTATTAGGTTCAAAAAACACATAAATACATCCCTGTAGTTCCGTCAATTCATCCTTGAATTGACGGTTTTTGAACCTAATACCCGCCCCTGAAACTCACACCGCAGATTTTCGACGGACGATCAGATGATTACCCAGATGTTGCCGCAGAGTAATTAATTTTTTACCGCAGCCATGGAGCAGCAACTTTTGCACGACACAAGGCTACAACTTAATACCGCAATACCCGTTCCCATAATCGGTGCAATTATATAAAGCCATAACTCCGAAACGTTCCCGGAAACGATGGCAGGACCTATCGAACGTGCCGGGTTCATTGACGCCCCCGTAATTGGCCCGCCAACAAGCGCTTCAATACCCACAACCGAACCAATAATGACCCCGGCAATAAAGCCCTCTTCGCGCGCACCCTGTGAAACGCGCAAGATAACGGTCATCAACCACCAGCTCATAATCAACTCAATTAAAAAACCGGGAAAAACAGCGATATTCAGCGCTGTAGCGCCCAGACTTTCGTGAGCGGGAAAGCTCACTCGCAATAGCGTTGAGGCTAGAATAGCGCCAAGTATTTGCACCACTACATAAGGCATAACTTGTGAAGCAGGAAAGCGACCCGCCAACCAAAAGGCAATCGTCACTGCGGGGTTGATATGAGCACCAGAAACAGAGCCGTACGCGTAAATAACGGCCATCACGGTAAACCCAAACGCCAAGGCAATGCCAAGGTGCCCTACTATGCCGCCGTATACATCATTAACGATTACCGCACCCGTGCCCGCCAGGACCAAAATAAAAGTCCCTAAACCTTCAGCAATTAAGGCTTTAAACATTGCAGAACCTCAGAAAACTCAAGAATTATCGCGAGGCTATTGTATTAAAACTACAGAAATATGACAGAAAGGCAGCTTGAAAATAAGTCCTATTTTAAATTCATTAAAAGCTATAAAAGAGAAAGATGGTCAGTATTAGGTTCAACCGCTGTTTCTTGTTTGGGTTCGCTCAATCGGGCTCCGGCCTCGGCAAGGTCAAATTCCACATCCATCAGCGCTGAGCGCTCAGGCTGCTTACGCTCGTCTGGCTTTAGCAAGTCCTCATCCAGACTGCTTAATTCGATGTCTGGAATTTCAATATCAAGCTCATCCGCATGCACAATCTCACCTTCATCAACGAGATTTCCAGAGGTTTCACGCAACGAAATATGGCCGGTGTCCACTTCCACCGACGCAGCGTGCTCTAACTCGGAAGATTCAACCAAATTACCGCCTTGAGCTTTGAGGCTATAAGCTTCTCCCTTTTTCGACACGTCGTTATTGTTCGGCAAATCACCCGACTTTGCCGCTTTGGATGTCTGGTTTACATCAGCTTCGTTAGCGTCATTGGCATCGCTTAAATTTTGAGTCCGCAAGGCATCTTGAGCTTGCGCAGCAGCCTGAGGTTCTCCGACGGTAAAAGACGCTTTGCGGGGGGCTTCCGGCGGCTTAGCCTTGTCAGCGGGAGATTGATCAACAGCTTGGCACTGAACTAAATCGACCCGAGCCCCTGCTTTTTTTATCGCGACCCTGTAGGTGTTTGCAGCGTCTGGATTCAACTGCCGCTTTAGCACAACTTTGCGCCCTGAAAACAACATCTCAACCTTATCTGGGCTCATCTTAAAAAGATTGGCTAAGTTTTTCTTGGTTTGCACCAAATCGCTCCCTGGAACCAGCTCACCAGTAAAGACTAAATCATATAGCTCTTCTTTCACACCAAGGGTCTCCTGATAAATTCGATGCCGTTGTATTAATTTTATACGTCGTTTCAGATTTGTTCTCAGTTTACGACGACAGGGGCGACTATCTTACAAACGCCCGATTAAAGACGTAGACTATTTTGACATCAAAAACATACTTTTTATAGCGCCATTCGATTAGACACGATACACATAATAATCGTGAATTATGCAATTAATACAGATATGTACGCATCAAAACCCACAATAAACAATTGATTTAACTCGATAAAAAGTGTTTGTTTAGATTGTGTGACGTATTTATCAAAATTATAAAATGGAATTTATAGCCGGCTATTTTCCAGCTTTATATTTATTTCCGTTATAGCGAACGCACTGACGCATTACGACCCTTACACATTATTGATTTTTCAAACTGGATGGATGCATATTTTTTAATCATAATTTAATTAGTCGCTTGGAAAATAACCTAGGCGACTCATTTACAAGTGAGTATGACTACTGATTAAACCCAAGTTGGAGATAGAAGCAATGAATGCTCACGAAAAAGGCAATAATAAAGACAAAGAATTATTATCGACTGGGTCTGTGCAAAATACTCAACTATTAGCGACGAAGACTCTGGAAGACATAAATTTTTTGCGTAGTCGGATTGAACGAATTAAAAAGCTTAAATCACCCAATTCGTCAATTTTAAAAACTTATGAGTCAATGCTAGCTTCGCGCATATCAGTTTTAGAATGGCTGATTAAACAAGGCGCGGAGATTGAAGAGCAAGAATATCCCCGCAAAAAAGCTATTTAATGTTGCGCCAAACCGCCCCGAAAGTTTCTTATCCAACAACACCTTCTGGCATGCGATAAACCTGTTATTTATTAACAAATTAATTTAAAGCTTGTGCCAGCCGAGCAAGCTGCTTTGCGAAGTCGTTTTTTTGTTCGCCGGATATCAGTTAATGAATATCTGAGCAAACAAAAGTTAGTCAACTACGCGCTACAAGTCCTTTGAAACCAAAACATAATTTTTGAAAATCTTTTCCAAGTTTCGCAGAGCGACCTCTTTAAGCTCGCACGAAGAGTCTTGCAAGCTTTCTTTTAGCATATCTAAATTGAGCTTTTTCTCATAAAAAGCCGCTATTTTCTTATGGCTTAAATGCCAGGGTTCCCTAGCAACTCCCCCGCTGTCAAGGCAATACGGGCGAAAAAAAGCGCAGGAGGGCAATGCAAGATAATCATCAAGCCAATCATAAAATGCTTTAAACGGGCCCTCACATTCTTCAATGGTCAATTGCAGCGATTGCTCAGCTCCCAGCGCGCTTGCGTCGTATACATCGAAATCCGTGCCCCAATGGTGGCGTGACGCACCTGGCAGCGCGGACCATCTGAGAATCGCAAAGAGCACTTGTTCAGGAGACATTTGGTTTATATCAAGCAACTCTCCACTATCGCCATGCAAATTGCGTCTGCCAGTCGCTTTAGCATTCCAAATAGACAACTGTCGTTCGTAGCTTCTATACCCACTTGCCAGCCCGAGCTCAAAGCCCGCACGTTCAGCTGCACTTTTTAATGAACTTACATCTTCGATGATCGATCGATGAACCGGCACTTCAAAAGATTGGCAATCGATGTAGGAACTATCGGCACCCAATATATGTGCTATAGAAATTTCAAGCGCTCTCACCATCGAAGCCATCACATGTTTTTATAGCCAAGAGTTTGGATAAGTTTACACAATTGATGCTTCCGATTCTTGCTTATAAAGAAAATTTGAAAAATTCTCTTCGCATCTCTCAGTTTGTGCTAAAACATAAGTAATAGTGTTGTAATTTTTAAAACCGGTCGACGCGGTTTGTCGATTAACAACTCGCAATAATAATAAGTTGTTGGGAAAGCTATTTATGACTGTCGTGCAGAATGATCTTATCGAACTTAAAAATCTGGGTATGGCCTCGGTTAATATCCTAAACGCCATCGGCGTTAGATCTTACGAAGATCTGGCCGAAATGGGGGCCGTCGAAGCTTACAATCGAATAAAGGCTCGCGGTATACAAGTCTCCAAAGTGATGCTTTACGCACTACAAGGAGCACTCTTAAATGTTCATTGGAACGATCTTGCCCCTGAGCTGAAGCAGCAATTGGTGGAAGATGCAGACCAGGCCTTGGAACAAGCAGCAGTAAGCTAGAGCACAAACAAAGGCTTGGCAGCTGAATTGGGATGGATTACCCTGGACTAGAACAGCCTCAGACCTCAATTGTGCCAATTTAAATGACTTTGCCAAATTCGCTGCTGGAACTGTGCCGAATTTCAGATCTACCGGAAAGTCGTGCCAAAGGCTTTAAACTTTTAAACCAATCTTATATCGCCGTTAAATCTAACGGCGATATTTTTGTCTATATCAACCGTTGTCCGCACGCCGATACGCCACTCGACTGGGAACCTGACGATTTCATCGACGGGGACACCGGGCTTCTGCGCTGTGCTACACACGGCGCGTTGTTTGAGCTAAACACCGGCGAATGCGTCGTGGGGCCATGCATCGGTGACTATCTGACTGCTGTGGAATCGCGTATCGAGCAAGACCGCGTTTATATTAAGCCTTAACCCTGACAGCAACATTGATCAAAAAACAACCAGAAAACTTCGCTCGTGATACCTATAGCCCGATTTTGCTCAGAAAATGCTGAGCTTTCTCTTTTGAATGCCCGGGCCCCACAAATATTTACTAATATTCGCTAAAATTGAAACCAAAGTGCTAGCACGACCCCAAGATTTTTGATAATTTTGCCCGCCTGTCGCAATTTATGTCCTAAACTTGGATGTTAAGATCAAAGTTCAAGATAAAACTTGAAAATAAAAAGGCGTGACCCAATATTCCCGCGTCTGTTTAATTATTGACTCAAACAGGCTGCATTATCAGCCTACTAATTAATTACAGCGCGTTTATCGCAATTTGAGAACGCTAAAAAAAGAGGCTTACACTAATGCCCGATTCTCTAGCAAATAACAGTGGCTCCTTGCACGGCTTTGAACCTTATCAGGAAAAACCAGGCGAGGAGTACATGAATGAAAAGCAATTAGAGCATTTTCGCCAATTGCTGTTAGCATGGAAGCGTGAATTAATGGAAGAAGTTGACCGCACCGTTACACATATGAAGGATGAGGCTGCCAACTTCCCCGACCCTGCAGACCGCGCGAGCCAAGAAGAAGAATTTAGCCTGGAATTGCGTACTCGCGACCGCGAAAGAAAGTTGATTAAAAAGATCGATAAAACTTTAGATCTTATCGAAAATGATGACTATGGCTTCTGTGATACTTGCGGTATTGAAATTGGTATTAGGCGGCTCGAAGCGCGACCCACAGCTACGCAATGTGTCGACTGTAAAACCCTTGCAGAAATTAAAGAAAGACAAACTACCGGCTAAACTTTCTTTCATATATCTTTTTAGGTCAGCTTCCAGCAATGTCGGCTGACCGCACTCAAACATCTGATAGTTCCAACTATATTGGGCGCTTCGCGCCTTCTCCGACTGGACCCCTGCATTTCGGTTCCTTAGTTTGTGCCGTTGCGAGTTTTCTCGACGCCAGGGCACACTCTGGTAAATGGTTATTACGCATCGAAGATATTGACCCACCTCGTGAACAGCCTGGTGCAATAATTGAAATACAAAAAGCACTTGAGGCTCACAGTTTATTTTGGGATGACCGGCCGTTGCGACAAAGTGAAAGGTCGGACGCTTACAATTCCGTACTCAAATTTTTGCAGCGCGAGGACTTGCTATTTAAATGTACATGCACCCGCAAACGCCTGATGTTATTAAATAACTGTTACGACGGCCACTGTCGCCATCATTTCGATTCGAGTGGCCAATACGCACTGCGCTTAAAAGTAGGTAACCTACCTAAAACCTATCAAAACAAAAAATCCGAGATAATGTTTCAAGACAATATCTGTGGACCGCAAAAAGAAAACTTGTTAGAAACATGCGGCGACTTCGTTATTCATCGCAAAGATGGTTTATTTGCCTATCAACTCGCTGTTGTTGTTGATGATATATTTCAGGGCATTACACACATTGTGCGCGGCATCGATTTACTTGAAAGTACGGCACGTCAAATATATTTAACAACATTGCTAGGCGCTCGTACTGCAAACTACGCGCATCATCCAGTCATTACCGACAACCACGGCTATAAATTAAGTAAACAGCACGGCGCTAAGGGTCTTGATATAGAAAAGCCCAACTTAAATATTTATTATTCACTGCGTGCACTTCAGTTAAAACCACCTATAGAGCTAAAAAAAGAAAATTGTCTAACGCAACTCGATTGGGCAGTCGAAAAATGGGATATAAGAAGACTAAAAGGTGTGAGCGCTATTAAGTTAGGATCAATATTAACCTAAGAAAAGAAAGCGATGTCTTCTGTATTGTTAAACGGAAACGGATTTGCTAACGCACTATTATCAATTCCCAAATAATTCCGCAAAGCTTTATGCAAGTGTTTAGGGTAAATAACTGTGCTGCTTTGTGAAGATTCAACAGCTAAGGATGTGGGGTTTATTTGCAGTGCATTCTGGCCGCCGTCAGTAGCTCCAACAACTCGATTCCCCCAGCTTGCACCCATCTCCATTAATAATGCACTACCTATTGGCCAGTGATCTTTGCCATTACTGCTATTGTAGTTAGGTGTACGTGAAAAATCCGATGCCACCAATAGGGTAATTCTATCGGCTATACCCAAAGCTTCCGCATAAGTCCAAAAATAATCAATTGAATCTGTCATATGCGCCAGCAAAGGACTGTGCATAGCGTCGTGGTCTGCATGTGTATCGAAGCCGCCTAACACAAGATCACCGCTGCATGCGACTCCCGAACTAAATGCCAGCATTAAAATCTGAATTTGTTGGCGAAGGCTGCTGTTGACGTCATTATTTACCTGAACCCGTCCTTCCAGGCTATTAGAGTCTGGGATTACGGTGGCAAAATCCTCTAGCCCAGACGCGCTAGCCCGCGCCTGATAATACGCATCCATCGCGTATTGCTTACGTGGCAGCGCGTCTGAACGCTGACGCATTCGCGCTAGTCGTTCCTGCTGACGCTGCATAACCAGTGATAGCATATCGGGATCACGATAATTGGAATCGCGATCCCATGCGAGCGTATTAGGTGTTAAGACACCAATGAGTGAATTAATATCGTTAAGGCGTGTATAGCGAATCAAACGTGAAGTCTCTGCGTAACCACCAAAGTTAACATATGCAAGTGGTAAATTAGGTGCGTTGATCGCAGCATATAGTGCAGTTAAAGAAGGGTAGCCCGCTGAATTTCGTCCACTCCAATTATGTAACACACCCGTGCTATGCGAATTCGTCTGCGCATCTATTCCATTGATCACAAGTGTATCAGCGTAATATTTTTGAAAAAAAGCAGCATTGTTTCCAAACGGGGCATAATTGATATTGCCAGCAGTCTGAATGCCTTGCGTGCGAGACCAAGTGTTGATTTCAGGCTCGCCATTTTGATTGGTTTTCGGGTCACAAAAACTTGAAACATCCCACGCCCCGTCGGCCTGCAAGGTTACAAAAAAACGCCCCGTATAATCTTCCGGAGCTGCATAAACGCGTGCACGCGATGTGCTAAGTGCAGCACCCATCGCGATTGATTGTTTAATAAATTCTCGCCGTTTCATATCAAATTTATTAACCTGCTAAATTTTTGACTCAACCCGTTTGAGTATTTATTCATGCAAATACATATAGTCTGTCAAGAAATAAATTAACATCGATACCCACGTGCCCTGAATAAATTCTGGGTCAGCCAAATCCTCTCCTCTGTCTTCGTCCCACCAGCCGTCGATTTGCATATCACAATTTTCCGAATCCCAAGCAATTGCCGAAGCTGGATAATTATTTGTCTGACGCTGTTGCCATAATTCAACAAATAATTCATACGAAGCATCCAATTCTTCACTATCTGTTGCGATAGACTCGCCCAACATCATTTGATGCAGCAATTGCAACTGAGTGCGAATCGCCTGTTCTCCTGCTGTTCCACTGTCGGGATCTGTGCCATTGACAACGACACCCAAATTCACATCACGATCAGGTAAATTTAGACGGGAAGCTGTTATAGAAATCTGATAATTGTCGTTTGAGTCAATCACTAACGGCACATCAATGTACCCCTGCCACAACAAAAACCCCGTAAATGTGTTTTGCGTGTCGTCCCAATAGCGCGAACCTGTATTTTGGTTTTGGTCGTTTTGATAAACCAATGCGCCGGAAATACTTTCCACAGTCTCCGCGTTAAAACTCAGCACCGTATTAGCTTGTGAGTCCGTAACATTGACATCGTGAATAACCAACAACGAGCTTTGCTGCGCTTGGCTGTCCCAATACGGGTTAGCAAATGAAATTCTCAGGCGCTGTTCGCCTGCTTGAAGATTCGTTTCAAGCAAGTGCTGCGACGCAGTCGCTGTACTAGTACCTGTGACCAAGTATTGCTGCCGCGCTTGACTCAGGGGTGTCGTATAACGATCAACCTCAGAAAATAATCGTTTATCGTTTGCATCTCGATTGAAATCAAAAATCACCGTTGGGCACGCTACTGTAAGCGCTTGAGCCAAAGCGACATTGCTCATTAAACTATTCAATACTTTTGCCCGCTCAGTGATACCAAGCGAATCAATCCCACCGTAATAAATTCGATATCGGTCGCTTAAATTACTCCACGTGTTATCGAGTGTCCAAGCGGCATCATCTGCTTCCCCCCATGCGAAACCAATTAAACTTTTAGTTTTTGCTTCCAGTTCTTCGGGGGTTAACAAGCGACTATTCCCGAGCGCCTGTAATTCGATCTCTCGTTCAGCACTTAAAGCCTCACTTACACCACTAGCGCGGAACCAATTACTTGCAACCATTTCCACTAGCAAATCTTTTAAGTTATACGCGGCTCCACCATCAAACCCACTACGAAAACCTTCGGCAAGTGCTTGAATAATTTCTTGCTGGACCTCGTAAGTAAGCAAATTTTGCTGGTAACTGCTATCGCCGCTATTTTCCGGCGCTTCTACCAGTTCATCGCTCATTACCGTTTCCCACCAAAACTTTACAGCCGCTTCAGCAAAACGCTCGTCAGCAATTATTTGCTGCGACAGCCACTGCAAACTCGTATTTGTGCTGGAAACTGTTTGATTACCAAAGCCCGGTGCGAGCATATCCCTAAACCAGGTGTCACCTAATTGATAAGGCGAACCCTCCTCCCATTTATACGCTCTCGGTAAAGAATCTAAACCGCCGTCACTATCGCGATACCAACCTTCATCGCCATAATTCTGAAATGCTCCAGCAACTGGATCCATAATTTGATGGCACACAGTACAATTGGGGTTATTCAAGGTCGGATTGTCGGTATCAGCAAGCGCGTCCGGATCGGTGGTACGTGCCGCAGATTTTTCAATATCAACGTCGAGAAAATGATAATAAGTCCAACGTGCACGCGCGCGATTGCGATTCGTATCCGTCGTTGGATAGCGATTAAGAAATACAGGCTCGTTCAATAAACCTGCATGAGGATATTCGATAGGAGAACCCATCGAAAAAATCTGCGTTCCGACATTGTCGACAAACTCTCCTTCAAAATCTTCATCCAGCAATATCTGACCATTATTTTCGCCGACTTTAAATTCATTTACGCTCTCGGTCGAAAAACTTAAACCCGACTGGTACATAATATTGGTGTACGGGTTAACCATCGTGTAATCAGCCGTCAAAATTTCGGTGTAGGGTCGATCATTTTCTACGACATAAGCGATCAATTCTAACGGCGCACGTGTCACTCCGTAACGCACGCGCTGCATCAATTGGCGAAATTCCTCTTGTTCCGTTTCGCCAGCACTATAGGCATTGAAACGCCGATTCGTTAACTCCGGATAAAAAGGCGAATTACTATCGGTAACTTCCAAAAAACTCTCATTAAGAAAGGCATCCGTCAACAAGCGGTCATTTGCACCGCGTAAAATAAATTGGTGGAAATTCTCTCCTTGCATCAATGCTCGGATAGTTTGTTTAAGCCCTGCCTCACTCGCTTGTGCCGCCAACACTTCTTCTTCCGTAGGCAGCCTGCCAGCAAAAATTATCGCCGCGCGACGGAGTGTTTGTTCCGCGCTGTCAAAACTGACGCTTTCGTAAAAGTTAACGTTTTGCTGACCGCTGCCGGTATTACCCGACACCATGTTTAAAAAAGTTTCTAAATCGGCGTACTCGTCCGAACTGGAGCTAAAGATCGACCCGCCGCCGTGGCTGTCACCACCGCGAGTCTTGTTTAACAAGATATTCGCACCATTTTCGACGTCGTCGACAAAGCTTTGATATACAGCTTGGTTAGCTGCCGTCTGATTAGCACCGCTTATGAATACCAAACGTGTATGCCCGGACAAACCATTTGCAACATGACACAAAACGCAGCGAGCTTGAGTTGCCGGCGACTCGACATAGGTGCTATAGAAATTTGCGATATCTTCCTGATTAACTGGGTCTTGGTCTTGAGGATCTTGATCACCAGAACCGCCACCGGAATCACTAGCTCCAGTGCAAGCGCAAAGTGAGATTGCAAGAAAAAGCAATAAAACAAGCCGGGAGTACCGCATAACCTTACCCGTATCATCAAAAATGACTCTCAGTGCTCAAATTCAACACAACATAATCTGAAACACCGTTATACGATTATAGTGTTGTCTATTGCGCCAAGAGATCAGCTTTATCTTGCGAAACGAACCGCCCATCCTTGTCTTTAATAAAAAAATACTGGGCTTATAACCTGATATTTGGGAGATAGAATTAACGTAGTCCTTACGTTATTTGAGCGGAAATCAGCTATAAAAATGAGGATTCAATAACTTTATCGACTAGAAAATAGCGAACGCTAATTACCAAGTTTTTCAGCGCAATGAACGCAAAATCGCACTGTAGGATCGAAGTCAAGTCGCCTGCGATCGATAGCTTCGTCACAACTTTCACAATAACCGAAATCATCTGCGTCGATTTTCTTTAACGCGCGTTCAATGTTTTTTAACATCAGTTGGTTTCGGCGTCTCGTCTCAACTGCGATCGCTTGCGCTTGCATAGCATCCATGCGAGATAAGCGCCCGACACGCGTCTGATCGAGCGTCACACATTCGCTTGCCTGCTCGTGAGTTTGTTCCAATGCATTTATTTGGGCTTGCGTTTTTAACAGCTTTTCTTTGAAATACGCGATATCAAGTTCTGTCATTCTATATTTGTGACACTTTCTGCGGGTTGACCGATAATGGCATCGGTAATATTAAACCTATAGGAAGCTCTGATTAACCTCGAACAATCTCAGGTTTCCTATACTTTAACCTGAAAAATTAACACTATTGAGGCCCCTGTCTATCACTATGTCACAACACGGACCTTTATTTTTAATTTTATTGTTAGTTTATATATTTTCACCAGCACTTTTTAGCTGGGTCACAAATTCTCACGGTGTTTGGTACAAACCCTTTATTGTTTGGCTGCTAATCATTGCTGCAGCCTTCGCCTGGCAACGGCGTTCCAACTCAAAATGACATTCAGTTACGCTGGCGTCGCCGCCATCTGTTTATTTTACCTCTGCGTTATTTTTTCGATTGCCTACTTAACCGAAAAGGGCAAGATCCCAGAGCGAATTATTGTCAACCCGATAACCTATATATTTTCGCTTGGGATTTTTGCCAGTGCGTGGTCTTTCTACGGAGTAATCGATCTCGCCCACCAATACGGTTATAGCGCCCTCGCATACTACCTAGGCACCGGAGCATTATTTTTATTCGCAGGTTTCGCCCTTAAGCCACTCGTCGAACTGGCAAAGCGTTTTCAAATTACGTCGATGGCCGACATGCTTGTATTTCGCTATAACAGCCATCTCGTTGGCGGTATTGTTACACTCGTTATGTTGACAGCGATGACACCGCTACTTGCACTTCAACTTCAAGCCGTAGCAGATACAGTAAATTTACTGACAGCGAGCACACAAACGCAAGCTTCGCAGCTTTCAAATAAACGAAGTTTCGCCTTGGCCTATTGCTTGGTATTGGCGCTTTTTGCGCTGCTCTATGTTTCTAATCGCCATCACCATAAGGGCCTCGTGACAGCGATGGCAGCCGAATCCCTGATAAAAATGTCCTGTTTATTGGCAGTCGGCGGGTTCGTTGTCTTCAATCTTTTTGATGGTATGCAGGGTCTCGATACTTGGTTGCTAGAGAACCCTCAATATCAACAAGCTTTGCGCACAAACCCTTCGGCTACGACGACACACGCGCTGATGCTGGTATTTATCGCTACTGCCGTTTCGATGCCGCACATATTTCATATGACCGTTGTTGAAAATAAAGTCAAGCAATCCATCTCGATGGTCTCTTGGGCATTTCCACTGTTTTTGCTGCTGATGGCCCTCCCAATATTCCCTATTTTGTGGGCGGGCTACGCTCTTGAACTTGGCAATTCTGTGCAATATTTTCCACTCACCGTGCCAATGGCGGCGGATAACTCGACTTTTACCATTATCGCGTTTATAGGTGGACTCTCGGCGGCTACGGGGGCGATGATCGCTATCGCGTTATCACTGTCGACAATGATTTTGAATCACTGGATACTCCCGGCAACACGTTTAAAAGCAAAACGCGATGTCTACGACCAGCTTGTGTGGATGCGTCGCGGGCTGGTTGTCGCAGTTATTTTGATTGGCTTCGTGTTCTTCAGCGCGCTGAACAATCGATTTAACCTTACCCAACTTGCGCTGCCTTCTTTTATTGCCGCATTGCAACTTTTCCCAGGAATCATCGGCATCAATCACTGGACACGTGGCAACCGCAAAGGCTTTGTTGCAGGCTTGATGGTCGGCTGGTTAATTTGGCTGGTCTGCCTAATGTTACCGATGCTGTTTGGTATAGAGCGCGTGCGCATTCAATATATCGACATAGTCTTCAATGTTGGCTATGAAGCGTGGGAGGTCATCACGATTTTGAGCCTAGGTTTAAATACGCTGACATTTTTCGCCGTATCCATTTTCACTCGCCAAACTGACGAGGAGCGATACAGCGCAGAACTATGCTGCCAAGACGAACTGACCCACCCTGTGCGCCTTACACTCGACGTTCACTCCGCTGAAGACATTGTTAAGCGCTTGAGTGCTCGCATTGGTCGAGCGACAGCACAAGCCGAGGTGGACAAAGCCCTGCAGCGACTCAATTTGAGCGCTAACGAGCGCCGCCCTTATGCATTGCGCCGTATCCGCGATGAAATCGAAGCCAACCTCTCGAGTTTAATGGGAGCGTCAATGGCGAGTGAGGTTCTCGATCAACTCGTACCCTACAGGGTCCCCGAAGCTCAGGCTCCCGCCGATATAAACCTGATCGAAGATCGCTTAAATCTGGTCCACACCCACTTAACTGGGCTGGCCGCCGAGCTGAATAACTTGCGTATGTACCACCGCAGAACTCTGGAGGAACTGCCGCTAGCGACGTGCTCTATCGGCCAAGATATGGAAATTCTTATGTGGAACAGCGCGATGGAAAGGCTCACTGGAATAAGCAGTGATGAGGTGAAAGGCTCTCGCGTAAACGACGTTCTTGAGCCCTGGGGCAACCTGCTGGTTAAATTCGCTAACTCAAGCGATTCAAAGTTTTATAAACGTGAAATCCAACTCGATAATCACCCCCACTGGATAACACTGCATAAAGCCAATATCCCCTCTACTCTCGGCCCACAAGTTGACGGCCAAGTCATCTTGCTGGAGGACGTCACCGAGTTGCAAGTACTCGAACAAGAACTAGTGCACAGCGAGAGGCTCGCTTCGGTCGGGCGTCTCGCAGCGGGGGTTGCTCACGAAATTGGCAACCCCATTACCGGTATCGACTGCTTAGCGCAGAACCTACGCTACGAAACACACGACCCTGAGGTTCTCGAATCAATTAATCAAATTCTCTCTCAAACTGAACGGGTAAGCCGTATTGTTCAGTCACTGGTTAGCTTCTCGCATGCCGGTCAGCAAAAAGCAGTTCAGTTCGAGGAGGTCGATGTACATCGTTGCGTTCAAGAAGCAATCAACTTGTTATCACTGCAAAAAGAAAAAGGACAAGTGGTGTTCAATAACGCTGTTCCCGAAGGCTCTCTGGTGATGGGCGACAGCCAGCGTTTAATACAAGTATTTATTAATCTACTATCAAATTCGCGCGACGCCAGCCCTCACTACGGAACAATCGATATCAACGCGGAAACGAAGGGTAACGTGACACGCATCACGGTTACGGACTACGGTAGCGGAATTCCCCCTGAAAACCTCGACAGAATATTCGAACCCTTTTTTACTACCAAGGAACCTGGCGAAGGCACAGGCTTAGGCCTAGCAATGGTTTACAGCATAATCGAAGAACATCATGGCGGCATCGAGATAGAATCCCCTGCCCACCTAGATACACAAAATGGGACGCGTTTTATTGTCACCCTGCAGCGCAATGTTGCAAGATCCGATTCGAGCGATAACAATGCATCATAATCCGGTCGGGCCCGCGGCAGGTTAAACGCAGCAAAAAAGCGATAGTGAGAGTATGAAGAAAATTTTGATTGTAGAGGACGAGGTCATTATCCGCACCGCTTTGCGAAAGCTGCTAGTGCGCAACGACTACGATGTTAAGGAAGCAGGATCAATTAGCGAAGCATCCAAGTATAACTTTGATTCTTTTGATCTCATTATTTCTGACCTGCGATTACCAGGTCCTCCGGGCACAGACCTTATCGAACTCGCGAATAATACGCCGGTGCTGATAATGACAAGCTACGCAAGCTTGCGCTCGGCAGTAGATTCGATGCGTATGGGCGCCGTCGACTATATCGCAAAACCGTTTGACCACGACGAGATGCTCGGCGCTGTTGCTCGCGTGCTGAGCAAATCGCAAAAACCACAGATCGCTGCATCCAAACGAGCGCGTCAAGAAAGCTCCGATATGTTCGGTATGATCGGATCATCCGCGGCTATGCAGGAAGTGTATTCGACAATACACAAAGTCGCGCCAACTCAGGCAACGGTATTAATAAATGGTGAAACAGGAACAGGCAAAGAGCTTGTCGCACGTGCTCTTCACCACGAGAGCCCGCGCAAAGAAAAGCCACTGATTTCCGTCAATTGTGCCGCGATACCAGACACCTTAATAGAAGCAGAATTATTCGGCCACGAAAAAGGGGCATTTACCGGTGCCGCAAGCGAGCGCGAAGGTTTAGTTTCAGCTGCAGATGGCGGCACCTTGTTTCTTGACGAAATCGGCGAACTGCCGCTTGAAGCTCAAGCCAGACTGCTGCGAGTTTTGCAAGAAGGTGAAGTGCGACCAATCGGCTCAGTCTCGTCCCGAAAAGTTAACGTCCGTCTCATTGCGGCCACACATCGCGATCTTGGCAGGCTCGCTAATGAAGGCAAGTTTCGCGAAGATCTCTACTTTCGCATTAACGTTGTGCAAATCAAACTGCCCCCTCTACGCGAGCGAGGCAAAGACATACTAACGCTCGCGGAAACCTTTATTCGGCGCAATTGCGAGGGAATAGAAAAACCTGAACTCAGCCTATCTTCCGATGCAATAGAAGCCATCTCAACTTACAGCTGGCCAGGCAATATCCGCGAATTGGAAAATGCTATACAACGCGCCACGATTCTCTGTGAAGACGGCGGGCAAATTACCCAACAGTTGCTAGATATTCGGCTCGAAGAAGACAAGGCCAGGAGCAACAAAACAGAGGCAATGGAGCAAACCGCGCAAAACGCATTACCTATCGAAGAACTCTCGTTAGAAGATTACTTCCAACGCTTTGTCCTCGAGCATCAGGACACCATGAGCGAAACCGAATTGGCGCGCAAATTAGGGGTGAGCCGCAAATGCTTGTGGGAAAGACGCCAACGCTTGGGAATTCCGAGAACCAAAAACTCGTCAAAATCTAACTAAGGCGATACAAAATCTAAGCAAAGCAATACAAAATTTAAGCAAAGCAATATTAGTCACGACATCGCCACAGCAAAATACTGGGTCTGCCTCCCCTGCGCTTCGGTATCCTGAAAGCGTAGACTTCAAATTCGACAACATCATTTTATCCAAAAAGATCGGTAATATTTCACACTTTGCCGAGAACTGCTGCACTAAATTATACACATCACACCTGTTACTGCTGCACCGTGAGGTAACACTATTGATAACTTTTGGTAACAAAATAATCCCATACGCGTTATACCCAAAAGTTATTGACCTTATTTGATTTTGTTTTTATTAATATTTTTTAACATGGCACAAGCAATGCAAATTAATGCGACATAATAAAAACAATAAAGAATAAAAATAATTTTTTAAAAACCTAAAATAACAATAAACAATAAGAAACTGACTTTTTTATTAGTATTGCTGGCTTATATAAAAAGCATCAAAAAAAATAGTAATAAACAGCTAGCACGGTAGATAATAAGAAGTAAGTAAAAAAATAATAAAAGTAAGAGCGCCGTCAGAAATCGACTAAGTTTAGTAGCCCAACGCACTAACCCGATGCAGGCAACAACTGAAGACTCCGACCGGAGTCTTGCTCCTTTACCAAGATAATCTTTACTATCCAGCCTTTTCTCCTTTAAACGAAACTATTGCACCCAAACGAAACTATTACACCCGCCGTTCACGTGCTAGACTCCGTCTTTAACTTTGTTCACCCAAAGCACCATGCTAGACCGCTTTCTTAAAATCTTTGCTAAGGACGAAGGCTTTATATCGCCGAAAATACTCTCTAGCAGGGAACATGGCATCGACGAAAACCTGATCAGCCCCAACGCCTTTCAGGTAGTACAATCCCTCCAAAACGCAGGTTATGTGGCATACATAGTCGGTGGTGGTGTGCGTGATCTGCTGCTGGGAGCTGCGCCAAAAGATTTTGATGTTGCAACCGACGCGACACCGGAACAAGTGAAGGCATGCTTTCGCAATGCGATGATAATCGGGCGTCGGTTTCGCATCGTTCACGTTCGCTTTGGTCGTGAAATCATTGAAGTTACGACATTCCGGGGACACCACACGACGGCGCAAACTGCGCGCGAGGCCAATCAGTCTGAAGCCGGAGTCCTTTTGCGCGACAACGTTTACGGAGACATCCAGTCTGATGCCGTGCGCCGCGATTTCACAATTAATGCGCTTTATCTAAACCCTATCAACTTAGAGATAATGGATTTTGCCGGTGGGCTATCCGACTTACACAATCGCACCGTTCGAATGATCGGTGACCCGCGCGAACGCTATAAAGAAGACCCGGTGAGAATGTTAAGAGCAGTTAGGTTCGCTGCTAAACTTGGCTTTCTGATCGAAGAGAAGACCCAAGCACCGCTGAATGATATGGGACACTATCTGCAGCATATCCCAGCAGCACGAATGTTTGATGAGGTGCTCAAGCTTTTTTTAGGCGGAAATGCAACGGCCACATTACAACTTTTGCTCGAGTATCATCTATTAAAACATCTGTTTCCAGCCTCAGCTGCGCTCGCTAAAGAAGAGAGTTCAGTTGCGTATAAGCTCATTCAGCAAGTCGCCATCAATACCGACAAGCGCATTCGGCAAAGTAAACGTGTAACGCCAGCATTTGTTTTCGCTGCAATGCTCTGGCCACCGTTACAAAAAAAAATGGATGAACTTATAAGCTCAAGCAGTTTGCCTCCACACGACGCGCTACTAAAAGCTTCGCAAATCATTGTGCGCGACCAAAGCAAGCACACTTCGATCCCCAAGCGCTTTTTAATGCCGATGCGCGATATTTGGAATTTACAATTACGCTTACCTAAGCGCGACGCAAAACGCGCCTACGCAGTGTTTTCCCACCAGCGCTTCCGAGCCGCCTATGATTTTGTTTTATTGCGCGAAGACGCGGGAGAGGATCTGAAGCAACTGGGCAAATGGTGGACAGCATTTCAGAATACCGACGAAGCAGGACGAGACAAAATGATTCGTGAATTGCACCCAGCCAAAAAACGACGTACCAGACGCCGGAACCCCCGCAAAAATGTCCAACCGCCGGTAAATTGAGCATGCTCACGACCTATATCGGCATCGGCAGTAACATCGACACTCCGCTAAATCATGTTCGAAAAGCAATTACAGAACTCGATCAATTGCATCGATGCCATCTCGTCAAAACTTCTCCAATTTATCGCTCCAAAGCGCTCGGTCCAGCCGAACAGCCCGATTACTTAAATGCTGTGGCGCAATTAGATACGCAACTTCAGGCCCTCGAATTGCTCGATATACTGCAAGAGATAGAGCGTCAGCACGGGCGCGAACGCGTATTGCGCTGGGGGCCCCGCACCTTAGATCTAGACATCTTACTTTACGGCAGCGAGCAAATTTCCAGTCCGCGCCTCAATATTCCCCATCCCTACCTGACACAACGCAATTTTGTATTGTATCCTTTGCTGTCAATCGCTCCAGAACTTAGCTTGCCGGACGGGAGAAAAATCAAGGATCTCCCGGGCGCACGCAATGCCGATGATATCGAGCTGTTAGACCAAATAACTGTAAATAGCGCCTAAAATCAATCATGAGCACAGCCAGAGTACCGAAAACAAAAATGTATAGCGCTCAAGCAACCAGGAGGTCCAATAGTGGTAAAAACCTCAGACTTTGAAAGTATTCTAAACCCAGCGGAAGAACCTCAGCCGCCACGTTATATCGTAATTGAAGGCCCGATTGGCGCCGGCAAAACAACCTTAACAAAGATGATTGCGAAATCGCTTGGTTACGAAACAATGTTAGAAAAAGCGGAGGAAAATCCCTTTCTACCGCGATTTTATAGCGATCGCCACAACGCAGCTTTGCCGACACAATTGTTTTTTCTTTTACAACGCGTTCAACAGATAAGTACGTTGCGCCAAGAAGATTTATTTGCACCCAATCGCGTCGCTGATTTTCTTATCGAGAAAGACCAGTTGTTTGCCGAGGTTAACCTCGGCCAAGACGAGTTAAAACTCTACCAACAAATTTATCAGCATTTAACCATCGACGCCGAAAAACCCGACTTAGTTGTCTACTTGCAGGCACCGGCAAATGTGCTGCTTGAACGCATTAAAAAACGTGGCATACCGGAAGAGCAAAGCATTGATGAAGATTATTTAAATGCTCTCATTTATGCTTACACAAAACTCTTCCACTACTACGATTCGGCTCCACTATTAATTATTAACGCTGCGAACATCGACTGGGCAAACAGTGAAGCAGATTACAAGCACTTACTTGAATATTTGCTCAACATTAAAAGTGGAAGACATTATTACAACCCTCAACCAAGTTTATAAAGATACTAGAAATGGTCTATAGCTCTAACAAAGAAAAGATTGACGACCCAAAGAGTCTGGCAAAACCTATTACGATAAACTCCCTCGGAAAATTCAAAAAAAATGCAGAAAAATTTGTCACCGTTGCGCTCTACGATGCACCGATGGCGGCAATGGCGCAAAAGTGCGGTGTAGAAGTCGTTTTGGTTGGCGATAGCTTAGGCATGACTGTACTCGGCTTTGACACGACAGTTCCTGTGACAATGGAGCAAATGATTTATCACATTGAAGCGGTTAAGCGTGGCAACGACCGCTCGCTCATTATCGGCGACCTCCCATTTATGACTTATGGCACGACTGATCGAGCACTGGAAAACGCCACCCGTGTTATGCAAGCGGGCGCGCACTGCGTAAAAATAGAAGGTGGTCAATGGCTAGTCGATACAGTAAAAATTTTGAGTGATCGTGGCATTCCTGTTTGTGCCCATTTGGGCTTGACGCCGCAATCGGTCCACAAATTTGGAGGCTTCCGTGTTCAAGGGCGAAACGAAGCTGATGCAAAACAAATTCTTACCGATGCAAAAATGCTCGCTGAAGCCGGCGCACATGCGATAGTTTTAGAGTGCATACCCAGTGAGTTAGCGAGATTAATTACACAGTCAATTTCGATTCCGACAATAGGTATTGGTGCAGGTCGCGAAACCGATGCTCAGGTTTTGGTTATAAACGATATTCTCGGCCTCACCGAAAAACCACCCAAATTCGCAAAAAACTTTTTGGTCGAAGCGGAGGACATTCCGGGGGCATTAAAAAAATATGTCCGCGACGTTAAAACAGGAATTTTTCCTGAAGACGCTAATATTTTCCTTTAAATTTGAGCTGCTATTTTTAATGATATCGATGTAGGTCGTACAAGATGCTCACGCGAATTCATTTAGTGCGCCACGGTGAAACGGACTGGAACGCAGAAGAACGTATGCAAGGCCAGGCAGAGTCTCAGCTCACAGAACGCGGTCGACAACAAGCTATGGATACAGCAAAGCAGCTAGAAAAGACGAAGTTCAAACAAATTTTTTCCAGCGACTTGAACCGCACTCGCGAAACAACAGAACATTTAACCAAAAATATCGACGCACCGATACAATATGTAGATGCACTGCGAGAAATTCATCTAGGCCCTTGGCAAGGAAATTTACGACGTGAAATGAGGGAAAAACACGCAGAGCAATTTCATTATTTTACTAAAGAGCCGGATAAGTTTTCGCTTACCGGAGCAGAGACATTTTTCGATCTACAAGCGCGTGGTTTGGCTATCCTAAATGACTTTGTGACCAAGCACCGCGGCCACGATCTACTAGTGGTCTGCCACGGTACGTTAATCCAAACGCTCCTAGCACACTTCGCGGGGCGCGCTATGAAAGACTTGTGGAACGCGCCCAGTATTCACAACTGTGCGCATAGCATTGTCGAATTTGACCTTAACGATAACGGCACCATCACTCGCTACGCAAATCTAAATGAGTGGTAAGCCAAATATTTTTATTAAGCTGCATCACTCGAATCGGGTAGCGTCACATTTAATTCGAGAACAGCACAGCTGCCATTATTGTCTAGTTGAACGTCAATGTTCTCCATATCAACATCCACGTATTTGCGTATCACTTCCATAATGTCTTTTTGTAACTGCGGTAAATAATCCGGTTGCTGGCGCTTGTTGCGCTCATGAGCAACGATAACCTGCAATCGCTCTTTAGCAATAGACGCACTGTTTACCCGCTTGCGCGTAAAATAGTCTATTAGTCTCATGCAGATCTCCGAAACAAACGTTGAAACAAACCTTTGTGCTCAGCAGTTAAAAAGCGGTGCTCTTTTTCTTCTCCCAGCAAACGCGCTACGGCGTCGTCATATGCCAACCCGGCTTTGCTCGATTTATCGTGAATAACCGGAACACCTTGGTTAGAGGCTTTTAAAACCGATTCACATTCCGGAATAACGCCCAACAGTTTTGTTGCTAAAATTTCTTGTACATCTTCCACCGCAAGCATCTCGCCTTTTTCAACACGCTCGGGGTTGTAGCGCGTCAATAACAGGTGCTCTTCTACATGCTCACCTTTTTCAGCCTTGCGCGATTTGCTTTGTAAAATGCCCAAAATTCGATCCGAGTCACGTACAGACGAAACTTCCGGATTAGCCACAACAATCGCCTCATCGGCAAAGTAAAGTGCCATATATGCACCGTGCTCAATACCTGCAGGAGAATCACAAATAATATATTCAAAGCCTTCTGCGGCAAGTTCATCGAGCACTTTCTCGACACCTTCTTTTTTTAATGCATCTTTATCGCGTGTTTGCGATGCCGGCAGGATAAATAGATTCTCGATACGTTTATCCTTTATCAAAGCCTGCTTCAAAGTGGCTTCACCGTTTATCACATTGACGAAATCGTAAACCACCCGTCGCTCACAATTCATCACCAGGTCGAGGTTGCGCAAACCAATATCGAAATCGATCACAACCGTTTTGTGTCCACGCATTGCCAATCCACTACTGATCGCAGCGCTCGAAGTCGTTTTACCGACACCCCCTTTACCGGAAGTCATAACAATTATCTTAGCCAAAATGCGTACCTTTATTATTTAATGAAAAAGTAATTTAATGGAAAAGCTTTAAATGCCGATAGCTTAGTTCCCGACAAACCAATATATAGATCAAAAATTGCTTAGCTGTCTTATCTGCAACTCTTTTCCATCGTAAAAAATTTGCGATGCAGTCTTCCAAAAAGATTTTTTTAATTGTTCATCTACCATATAGTGGCCCGCCACCGACACAAGCTCTGCTTCTTGCGAACCGCAAAACACTCGCGTCGATTCATCGCCCTCGACACCTGCCAGTGCTCTACCCCGCAACGCGCCATAAACGTGGATATTACCCGTTGATAATAATTCAGCCCCGTGCGAAACAGACGACATAACGATCAGATCACCAGCGTGAAATATTTGCTGGCCAGAACGCACCGGAGCATCAATAATTAATGGTTTATCACGCGAACTAGCTTGTTCGGGCTGCGGTTCACTGACTTCCGTTGGCTCCAACGGCTTTTTCGAGCCTTCACTAGCATTGTTTACAATATCGCCGTCTATATTAGTCGTTTGAGTATCAGGCGGAGCAGCATCAGGTCGCGATGCTCTGGTGCGACTTTTAACACTTGGAAACAATGCCATCTTCGCCTGGCGAGCCTGCGCTTGATAATAATCAGTACCGCCGCGCAGCCCGACTGGATTTAAATTAATCGATTTGCAAAAGTCGCACAAATCCATCAGGTCTAGCGCCGCACTATCTTGAATTCCGTCCAAAACAAAAACAACGGGGGTGTTATCAAAAAAGCTAGGAGCGACCTCTACTTTTTTAGTGAGTTCACGCTTAACCAACTCGAGCTGAGAAGTTTTGATTTCTAATAATGTGAGAGGCAGGAGCGCCCCTTTTATTTGAAAGCTTTGCGGACGGGAAATATCGATGGAAGGTTCGGTATCAAGCACTCTTAATATAAAGCCCTTAGACAATTTGCAATAGTCTAAAGCAAACCGTATTTGTGTAAAACACTATTTTTGTTTTAGTGCGAAAAATATCCAATCGAGACTATCGCAATAACCGGATGCCCAGAGTCAGAATAAGTGACCATACGCGCCTAACAACTCGCATGATCGTTTAAACACCAGCGCTCAACAACACGCTGTTTCAATCAAAAGAATAAAAAATATCCACACAGATCACAATTAAAGCTATTTATGCATTGAAAAATAAATTAATCAAAACATTCTCTGTCTAATTTGGGAGCCGCGATAAAAATGATCAAAAAACAACCAAATTAATACTTCTGTATCGTAATTTATGCTTTTTTATTCATTCTTAATCGCGTATGCTATCGCCGCTCGTAATTTTATGACACCGATATCTTGATAAATAGATCAAAACTAAAACTCAAGATTGGCGAGCGATATTGCGATCATTCATTGGGGTGCAAGGTTCCTAATTTAATTTCGCAGCCGGCAGGCTTTTTCGTTTGCCATTGGCAGCGAAATGCCGTTAATATCGCGTCCGACCAAATGAACACGAGATATCACAAAGACTTTAATATTTAATGGCTTATGCACAGTTAACAGGGGGAGCTATGGCCAAACTTAAAAACAAAATGAAAAAAGACTTGCAACAAGTTATTTTCAAAAAATCAACTCTAGCAATGTGCGTGATGGCAGCTTCTGCTTCCGTGCAAACATTCGCTCAAGATGATGCTCCAGCCGTTGCTGAAGAAGTTATCGTATACGGCATCAAACAAAGTTTGGAAACAGCTCAAGACATTAAGCGCGAAGCTACCACAGTAAAAGATGTTATTACTGCATCAGATATCGGCGCCCTGCCGGATAAATCTGTTGTTGAAGCACTGCAACGTGTTCCAGGTGTAGCCATCGAACGCTTCGAAGCTTCCGACGACCCCGACCACTTCTCAGTGGAGGGCGGTAACGTTACTGTTCGTGGTTTAAACCGCGTAAGAGCAGAAATTAACGGTCGTGATAGTTTCAGTGCTGGCGCAGACGGCGGTCTAAATTTCTCGGATATCCCTCCTGAAATGGTTGCCGCTGTCGAAGTTGTAAAAAGCCAAAGCGCAAGCCTTATTGAAGGCGGCATTTCCGGCAACATTAACCTTATTACTCGCAAGCCATTTGACAATGATGGTTTGGTTTTCAGTGTCACTGGGGAAGCCAGTTACGCCGACCTAATTGATGAAACCAAGCCTGCTTTTTCTTTTCTAGCAAGTAATACCTGGGATACAGACACTGGCAAATACGGTGCTCTCATCAGCCTTTCTTCATCTGTATTCACTAGTCGCGGCGACGGCGTAGGTGTTTACAATTACCGACGAGTTGGAGAAACCAATAACTTTGCTCCGCTTGCAGGGTCAGCTCGCCAGCAATTCAACCATAGAGACCGTTTAGGTATCGCCGGTGCATTGCAATGGGAAAATAATGAAGGAACAGTAAAAGCTACGATTGATTTCATTCGCTCCGACTCTGAATTGACCTGGACCGAACGTTTTATTGAGTTCCCAGGGCAGCCGTTCTCAAACGATGCTGACCCAATGAACTTAAATT
>JANQJB010000041.1 GCA_028281865.1 Marinagarivorans sp. | reverse complement strand
GAGTTTTAATCGTTACAGTTATGTGATGAATAACCCGTTAAGTATGACGGATCCTTCCGGTTATATTGCCGTGCCGACCTCTCGTGTTCCGACACAAATAACGCCTACGTTTGAGCCTGGGTTTAATCCGCTCAACCAAGGTAATATGTTCACGTTCGGTGGGATGTTTGGATGGCAGTTATTTAATAATAGATTCGATTTTATGGGAAGCTTGCCTTCAGTAGGTCGAGGAACAGGACCTTCGTTACCAAGTCTCCCGGATAATGATTCGTCAAGGCCTCTTAGAGAGCCATGGTTCATTGTCTGGGGGGAGGATTCTGATGACGACGAGGACGAAGATAATCCGCAAAAAGGTACAATAGGTAACGCAGCTGATAGTAAATTAAGTGAAGCTCGATGGAAAGTTAAACATGAAAGGAGTAAAGGTGAAGTCGGTGAACGCGCTGCAGTGGGAGCGACTATTGGAGAACATGAGGACCCTTGGCCATATTCAATGTTTACTGATCCAGAGTTAAGAGTACTTATGGTGGGTGAACGTGTAGCAGCCGATGGTGTTGGGTCCAACCCAGATAATATTGGTCCGATGGATTCTCACGGAGCCCACGCAATTTATGTTAATGACGGAAATAAATTTGATCACATGTTGAAATACGGTGGCGATCATTACCAGAGTTTAGCAGATACATATAACACTCCCGTTGTGGTGGAAAGTCACGATAGCTGGAATGATCCACGAGCTGCTGTGTTTAGACCAAATGAAGATAGTCCAGAGATATACGAGGGAGGAATGCAGTTCTAAATACTGGATGGGTTCATGGGGCAGGGTAAACCTACCCCAGTTTAAATTTTAAGGGGTCAAAGCCCTTAACAAAATCAAAAGCCCAGCGTCTCTTTAATTGCTGGGCTTTTTTATTTTCTAATTGAGCGTTTGTTGAATCGTTGAATCAAATATCTCACTCAATAATTTCGTTTTATCTCCTGTCGGATTTGTAACTATTCAATCTATGGCGATAACTTCGCTTTTGGGACAGTCTTTTTTTTTAAGCTACCTAGCTTATTTGCTCTTGTGGATGGAAGATTGTCAGTTTCAGTACAGTTATTGTCGTGCTGAGGTAAGAGCCTGGATTTTTTTTGATGTTTAATTGCGTTCTAGAAATATGATTGCCGTTGTTAGTTGAGTCTCACACTATTTGATACCTAAAATTTATAGACTCATCATTTTTATATTTGGCTTGTCAATCTAAATCTACCCTAGTTTAACGCACACTCTAATAATGGAGAGATAATTCTATGTACGATTATTCAGAGCGAAGAAAACTTTTAAAAAAGGCTGGTCTAGCTTCTGGAGGCTTAGCCCTGCTTGCTGGTGCAAATAGCAATGCCTCTACACTCGTAGGAAGTCATGACATAACAGTTCTATGTAATTACTCAGAATTAGAAAGTCTTGCTGCGCCCACATTGGGGCAGGTAATTCAACTCACTGATGAAGGTATCGCCGGTGATTTTGTTGTACGAACATTGACTAATGATGTTGTACTCAATAATGGGACAGCGATTAAATTAGATTTAGCTAACAACCTTTACGCTCAAAGAATATTTTCTGGCGCGGTAAATGTCACTTGGTTTGGTGCAAAAGGCGATGGCTCTCCAAAAGGAGGAGAGCCGATTCAGCAAGCGATAGACAGCTTGACTGAAGGTGGAGTCGTATTCGTGCCGCAGGGCGAATATAAAATTGAATCGACATTGCAAGATGGTGGTCGCACTATATTTTTGCAAGGTGATGGCTGCAACGAAGATCCTGCAAATAGTGGCAAAGCAACAACTATAATGCCGGTTGGGCCTATTGTAGGGCTTAAATTTGAAGGCAACCGAAGTGGCGCAGCGGATATAAAAATACTAGGAGACAATGGCGCTGCCGACGACGTGAGTCACGGAATCTGGTCACGAGTTTCACGGGGGCAATGGAAAAATATCATTGTGCAAAATTGCCGTGGTGACGGTGTTTACTTTACGTTTGGTAACATCTCCTTTTGGCAGGGAATTACTTGCTTATCCAATGGTCGGCATGGATTTAATATCGATGCGAGCTTTGATGTCCGCTCGACTAATGACGCCAACGCCTGCACTTTTATCAACCTTGATCTGAGAATTAATGGTCAGTCTGGTTTAAGAACGGGTTCTAATTCTACTTTTGCTAACTATTTTTATGATGTAGTTGCACAAAACAATGGAAGTTTTGGCGTCGAACTTAATGGGGACTACAATAAATTCTTTGGACTATATGTTGAAGGTAATGATGCCTCTAGTTCATCGTCATATGATATATATTTTGGAGTGACGGCAGACTACAATCAGATTTATGGTTATTTCAGCAATTATCCCTCGTCGAGCGATGGAAGCTATGGGCTGTATTTGGATGAATCCCCAAACCAAAGAAATTATATTTCCAATGTTAATGAGAATTCACAAAAATTTAGTACCAATGAGATTGTTCTAGGCAACCCTGTCGGAGGTGTTCCTGGCTATTTAAAGATAGTGGGTGATGACGGTAATCAATCGGCGATTACCTTGGAGGGGACGAGTAGTACTCAAGTGCTAAAGGTGACTTCCAGTGGCGATGGAGAGCTTGGTATTGATCCAGATTTTATTGTTGATGAGGCGTGGATAGAGCCCTCGTTAGAAAATAATTGGGTTAATTATGGTGGTTCCCGACAAACTGCGGCTTACTATAAAGACAAACTCGGTAGAGTGCAGCTTCGCGGAATAATAAGATTCGATGACCCAAATTCTCCTCCCAATAACCCAACGAAATTGTTTACGCTCCCTACGGGATATAGGCCCACAGCACGAGAACGATTTGCAGTTGTTGCAGATGCGCAATTTGCATCAATTTTTATCGATGCAGATGGCAATGTTTATTATGAGTCTGGTGGTATTGTTGAGTTTTCGTTGTGTGGGGTTTCATTTCGTGTTGACTGACACTAGGATCAACGGGGTCAGAGAAATCTGCAATCAAAACGGGTAGCTCTTATAAGTCATTATTTAAAAAAATGGCTCAACCACCTACAAAGATTATCAGTAGTGCAGGTTCTTATTAAAAAACATTAAAATTTTCCTGGCTCTAAGCGCTTAGAAATAGCGTAATAGGCAAAATAAAAAACGAGAGAATTATGAACAAGAAAGTTATTGCCGTTTCTTTAGCGGTCTGCACTTTAACAACGGGTATTTACTTAGTAGTTGCTTCTCGCAGCTCTGACCCTATCACCTTAGATAACGCGCCACTGACTGAGATCGAAAAGGCCAAACCCTTCGAAGCCGAAGATCATCTGCAAACAAACAAGGCTCTTTTGCTGAGTGAGAATATTCAAAGTAAAGCTAAAAAAATTGAAGAAGAAATTGATTTAAGTGAATCGGCAGCGCGCAAAAAATATCGGGATGCAGAGGCGCCGTGGGAAGTTATTGATAAATACAACCCTGAAGGGGAGCGGGCGATAGAAAATGCGAAAAAACGATTTAAATATGTAGACAGTCGAGAGCCTATTATCATAAAGCCTGACTCTGAATTTTTTAGTGAAATACAGGAATACACAATTTTTCCAATACCTGTGGGTGAATTCTTAGAGGATGGTGATCCTGAAGTATTTGTTACTAGCATTGACAGGGCTAACGATATTACCGTTATCAAAGGTCACTTGCATGGAAAAGATATTGGGTATGGCGTGACACTGACTTTTGCTGAGGGCATCCTGTTTGGAACAGTTACAACGGAAAAGGGTATTGTAGATATCGATACCTTTGAAAACAATACCTTCGCGAGTATTAACAAACGATCGAGCCATAGTTTAGGCCCCGTTACAAGTGAATCGAAAAATGACAATCAAATACAGAATATAGCCGTAAATTAACAAGTTTTTACATACAAAAAAGGAGACGTACACCAATGTATCGCATCACTAAGATAATCTTATTTTTTTCATTCAGTCTATTGGCTATGCAGGCATTTGCAAATAGGCAAATAGATTTACTTATTTTTTATTCAGATGAAATGCTGAGCTCAAATTATGGTAATAGTCTCACTGCATTAAAAGTCGATATGAGTAACCGGGTGGCCTATACCAACCAAGCTTATAAAAATAGTGGAATGGATTTAAGTATAAAAATTATTGGTTTCGAGAAGTGGAGCAACCCAGAGGGGGAGTATCCGACATCTGCAGCACTAAGAGAACTTGAAAAATCTGCAGACGTATTTCGCATCGCAAATCAATATAAACCGCATCTTATCATGCAAATTGGGGAATCAGGTGACGTCGCTTGTGGAATCGGCTCTAAACCACTTTCAGCATCACCTACTCCAAGTAAAGATTATGCGAGAAGACGTGTTACGGCATCCTGGGGGGGGGCTCATGGTTCAATTGTCGCTAGCGAGTGTTCCGCAAATACTTTTGCTCACGAATTGGGTCACAATCTTGGAGCCGGGCACGGCGTGTTAAATGAAGGTTCGCTTGGGATCCCATATGCAAACAACAGAGGGTATGGTGTACCAGGTGAATTCGTAACGGTAATGATAGGCAACCACAATAGATTCGGCTACGAAAATGCTCCGATTTTGCAATATTTTTCCAAAGATGGTTTAAACAAATGTAAGGGAATGTCTTGTGGAGATGAAAAAGCATCCGCAAGCGACTACATGCCAATTGTTTATGATCGCTTTGTTTCGCACTATGATAATTGCTATCCAGTGCAAATAAGGGGCGATGTTAGGGAATGCTACCCTGGCGAAATATTATCTTCTGTTGGATACAAGTATGGAAATAAAACGCACGCTGATTGCCATTGGCAAAGAGTCTTTAGTGGTCACCCTTATCAACGTGGAAGTCATACGGTAGATGTTTTGTTTTGTTCACTTCCTTCCACTTCACGACGTGGCTATAGCACTATTTCAAGACGATCAGGACAACCTTGCAGCATAGTGGCTTATAATGGCGCGAAATTAGACGGTTCCACTTGTGATTCGTATCGTGTATTAATTCCTTACGAGTGGTAAAGCAATTTAACGGGTCAAAGCCCTTAACAAAATAATTAAATGTAGTAGCCCAGCTTCTTTATAGTCGCTGGGCTTTTTTTGTTTTCTAATGCGTCATTTTTTGGGTGAAATTACTAAGCTCATCTCTGAAAAAATTCGATTTGGATTAAAGTAGGTTGATATTTGCTCAATCCATAACGGTAATTCCGCTTTTTGGGTGATTCCTTTTCTGTAGGCCCTTGTTCTTTAACTTATTTTTCCTCTTGGGAGAAAAATTGTCATCCTGAGCAAAGTTATTGGCGTGTCGAGGTAAGAATCTGAATTTTTTTTGATGTTTAATTACGTTTTAGAAATCTGATTGCCGTTGCTAGTTGAGTCTCACCATTTGATACTAATAATTTATAAAATCATGATGAACCTACTTGCATATTTCATTTGTTAAACGGATAGAAACTCATCTGTGGGAAGGAGAAGGCATTTCAAATCCATATGGCCAATAAAACCGAGGTCGAGTATTCCTCTGTTAAGGAAACCTTGAATTCCTCAAAACTATGTTCAATACATGGATTTAGAGTAGCTTCCAGAAAGTCATATCTGTTTGCTAAGTGGGTTTAGCACTTGGGTCGCTTGTGGTATGGATTGATCGCCGTGTTAAAGCTGACCTGGTCTGTCTAAATAAATAAAAACTTAATAGTTAGCGCTCCAAACGTTAACAAAGGGAAAGCTACTTAATAAAAATAATCTTTAATATTGATAGTATAATCGAGGAGTTTACAGTGAAAATAAAAATTAATCGGCAATGGTATTTTGCCTTTGTGTTGATGTTGTTATCGTCAGTAGCACTATCAAATAGCTTTTATTATGATCAAATTGAGGAGTGTGATAACCAGATAGGTGTAAGTATTCCTGAATTCACGTGTGAGGACCTAGGAAATTTTAAAAAGTACGAACCCCCTGGTATCACCAGTTCTTTAGTCGGTGGGCAGGGCAACGGATCGGGAGATTGTAAATACCCTGGCCTATTGGCTGGCAATTGTGCACCGGGAAGTACTGTTGCCGTTTTGTATGAAAGCCCCGATGTGCAAATCGTAGCATCATGTCGCATTCCTCCAGGTGAAAATTATTATGACGATGTTGCGGTCATTCAACACAATCGCAACAACGGCGCTACCTGCTTTTTACAGGCGCATGGAACGCTTTCTGCGGCGGATATAAAACGTCCTTCATTGGGAGTGCAGTTGACACAAGACGGTGGTAGTTGGGAATTTGGCTTTGAGGATTGCACGAGGTGTCACGATAACGGCCCATTTCTGCGCACTCCCTATATGGGCGCGGCAACGGATGATAAGCATCGTGTTCCAGGGATGTGGACGAACTTCTATTACACAGATAATAGCCCGTATTGGAATGTTCCGATCCCTGAAGAAAGGTTTTTATCCATTCAAGTTGAAAACTCCAACTGCCTTAATTGTCATCGCCTGAGTTCGTTGTGGGTATATTCATTTGATTTCGAAAAGTATACGACGCGACCAGAAGGAACGGCGTCGCACTACGCTTTGCTTGCCACTGCGGATAACTATGTTGACAACGCTGTCGACGCTAGTAGTGGGCCAAGTAATTCAACAAAATTCAATCCGCTTACAAGCGCTAATCTAAGTGAGCCAACTAATGAAGAGATGTACCAGTTTCCTGTTTTTAGTACGGATGCGTTTAAGTTTGAAGAGTGGTGGACTTATATCCCCTGGAATTATATTACACTTGCGCAAAAGTTTGATCACAGTAGTAACGACCCCATTTGGATGCCCCCAGGAGCGGCTACATACAGCCAGGCTAATTTTGAAGCGGCGGTAAAAATTGATACTTGCCGTCGAACTTCTCCACCTTACGATTCTATTCGACCCAATTATTGCAAGCCCGCGATAGAACATCCGCGCCATCAGGATCTGCCGGCGCTAGGAAAATACGGCTCAGAAATTTCTTGGTACGCCTCGCATGTAGGTAGTCATGACGCAATTCGAACGGGTGACTACAATGGTGACGGCCGTGAAGATGTTTTTGTTGTCATAGACGATACTTCAATTATCATTTATATCATGCAGGCGGATGGTCGTAGTAGTTTGGCTGATGTGGAGGGCTGGGATCATGCTGCATTTGATACCTATACTGGAGACTTTAATGGTGACGGTTACGCCGACCTTCTCTATCGTGATGGTGGTCAATTCACTATCCTATTAAATGATCAAGCAGGAGCATTTGTCGAGGATGTAACCGTCAACTTTAATACAGCGAATACGAGCATCCCTTTAGTGATCGGTGATTTTGATGGCGATGATCACGACGATATTGGGATGTTATTGAACGACGGTCGATTTTTCATAGGCTATAACTTTGGCCCGAATCCACCTTTCGGCGAAATAGGTTTTGGTGGTTCAAGCCATTTCCAGCTGCAAGGAAGTGCAGCGTATGCAAGTGCGATAGTTGCAGGCGATGTCAATGGCGATGGTTACGACGACCTAGCATATTCCTTGGGTTCTGCCTGGACAAGCTTAATTAATCAATATGATAGAGGCCAGACTGAGCCGCCAAACCACACAGATCCAGATGGTACTCGATCCGGTAAAGCGCTGAAACTAGGAGAGTTTGCCATTGAGACAAACGCTGATCTGAATATTTGGCCGGGTGACCGCAGCTTTATGGGTGACTTTAATGGCGATCGAATTGCTGACATGGGCTTCTCGACAAGCAATTCCGCAGTTAACGGCGGCAAAACTATCGTGTCCATTCGGTATGGCTTAAAAGGTACCGTGTCTCGTATGCTCAAGAATAAGGCTGCGGGATGTATGAAGGCGACTAATTACAGCAACAAAAGTAATGACGATACTTTTGTAAAATTTGATACCCCAAAAGTCAATGTCAAAAACTGTAATAACAACGATATTCTGCAACAATTTTATATTGCGATTCAGAAATCCGTTGGGGATGGTTTAAACGGCCACGAAGAAGTCCAGATCATCAATAAAAAGACGCAGATGAACCTTTGGGCTAATTCAAATAAGTCGGTTAAACAATCAAGCCCTAAGCTTCGCGGAAATTCCGATATCGATCAATTAACTTGGTCGATTGAATATATAGCAGGCGATCTAAAATACTTTAGAATTCGCTCCGTTGCTTATCCAAACAAATGTTTATACCGCAAAAGTTCGAACAAACCTTTAGCGCTAGGGAATTGCAGTACTAATAATTCACGTTATTGGACCTATCAATATCCCACTTATGAATATAATCCCCAATAAGTGATTTTGACTCGTTTCAATATAGCGAGTCAAAGCCCTTAACAATAATTAAATGTCGTAGCCCAGCTTCTTTTTTAGTTGCTGGGCTTTTTTGTTTTCTAATGAGTGATTTTTTGAATAACATAACTAAGCTTAGCGCTCAAAAATTCCGCTTTGTATTAGCGTAGGTTAATATTTGCCCAATCCATAACGGCGATTTCGCTTTTTGGGTGGCACCTTTTCTATCGGCCCTTCTTCTTTAGCTTATTTGTCATTTTAGGATAAAAAGTTGTCGTCCTGCGTACAGCTATTGACGTGCCGAGGTAAGAATATAAATTTTTTTTGATGTTTAATTAAATCTTAAAAATGTGATTATTGTTATCGGTTTAGTGTCGCTATAAGCACATACTGTTTCCATGACTTTTTAAAATAGCATTTTTGTCAGTCCTTTGGCCAGATATGTCATTAGAAGAATATGGGCTTGTATAACTTTCCGGTGATGCTAATAGGATTTTTTTGCATGGAAGCATTTTTATGCGCCTAAATTTTTACTTGCTAGCTTTCAAAAGACTAGGGTATTCAATCTTGGGCTCACTCACCATATGCGTTTAAATTTATTAGTGCAAATTTTCGATATTTTATACTGGGTCTAAGTCTATTTAAATAAACCAAAAACTAAGCAATCAGGAGAATATTTATGAATAAATCGAAGTATTTTAAGCTTATATTATTTATCTGTAGTTTGTTTTTTACATTAGCAGGTAATAATGTTTATGCTGATATAAAAGTGTTTAATGCTAATTGGTGTACAGTAGCTGAGCAACAGCAAATACCTTTTTTTCGCCACAGCGCTAATGGAGTAGCAAATGAGACCGCTGAAAAGAAGTTTATCTGCCCACTACTTGTTGATGGTCCAATCATTTCGGCTTCATTGCGTTATCTAAATAACCACGGAAATGCTGGAGGTTACTGTAGGATTGTTGCTACTGAGGTATCAGGGGCGTCGCAAGCATCAAATTGGGCTGTGATACCCGATGCTGAAATTCTAAATAGCAAAGGAATATTGGATATCACGAATATTCCTGTAGGAAGTAATGAGGCAACATATCAGATGGAATGCTATGCGACCTCACTAATAAGCTTTATCACAGTAGAAGATTAATTTTATCTATAGAGGAATTATTAATGAATAGTAAAGGTTTAAATAAATTATTAAGATACCGTATTGGGTATTTGCTCATATTTGTTTTAACATTTTTATTATCTCCGGTAGTTGTAGCTTTAGTTTTGCCACCTTCCGCATGTGTTGAAGCAGATCCAGGCTCTTTGCCTTTTTATACTGAAGGTCTTAATCATGTAGATGACTATCCTAAAGTCTATGTCTGTCCCATTATACGGCGCCAACCTAACGATTTTCGTTTGGAATCTGTAGAGGTCAATATTCGAATGGGGCAACAAGAGGGAGTAGTGGCTTGTAATGTTGCTACGGTATCACCGCTAGATGGAGAATACGCAGGTACTGGTTATCGATATCTTATCCATAGCGGACAATCGCAAAATTTTGAATTTAGAAAAATTCAATGGACAAGAGAAGAGTTGCCAGCCGCAAAGAATGACGTTTCCACATTTTCTATTATCTGTGCCATGTCCGGTGATGTAAGTTTACGTTCAGCGATATACGAAGAATAAGAAGAGGGTATATTATGTTTTTTGATAAAAAAATATTTTGGATTTTTTCTGCCAGTTTATTAACTGCGCTTATAACACTTTCTAACGCAAATGCGGACACTTACGTTCTGCACCCTTCAATTTGTGCGGCAATTGTTGAAAATAGTATAGAGGATAGGGCCTATTATGATGTAAATGGTGCAACAGATACGGCCACAGATGCAGGCGATTTTATATGTGGTCTGCCTCGCTTTGATATTGGCGACTCGCAACTTGATAGTGTAACAGTGTATATAAAAACGCCTGCTGTCAAGGAGGCAGATTTTACTCCTCAGGGTTGTCAAGTTTATTCAGTCACTAACTCCAATACAGAGCGGACGAGTGCTGTAGGTGTTACTCATTTACCTGATTCAAGCTTCCAGGTTATTAGCTTCAGTGATCTTGCTAGCATTGCGTCTTCTAATCCAAACACAACATATAGCTTAGTGTGCGATTTTTATCAAGGCACCAAGATATACAGTGTTGTTGTTAATGAATAGTCGCTTTTAACTTCTACACTATTTAATATTAAAACAATATATTACTTTGCACCTTCTTGAGAGCAGCAATCACTTATCATATTGCTGCTTTTTTCTTTTACCGACATTTTTTAAATGTTATCAATAACTACAAGTTCTTGTAGTTATCGGTGGCTCTTCTTTTGATATCTTGGTTTTGAGGAATTAGCGTTTAAAAAGGACGATAAATCGATGTGGTATATAAACCGAGGTATTGTATTCCCCGGTTAAGGAAACGCTAGCTCCCCATAAATAATGTTCAATGCCTACTCAAACAACTTTGACGATGCAGATATTTATGCAATTCGCAATTTATCTAATCTGAACTATATCAGTGTGGATGCATCGGGAATGACTGGATGGGGATTTATTGGCGGATTCACTGCAAGAAGTCGATATTACGCCATCTCCAGTGCCGGGTAGAACCCACCCTTGTACAGTAAACTATGAACTTGCGACTCGAAATCCTCCAGTTTCTATAACGGGTGAAGTTAATTGCGACGGTAATTTCGGGCCCGCTCAATAATAGTTAAGTTAGTCAAAATAATCCTAATAAAACCTCACTGCGCTGGGGTTTTTTCGCTGTCAGCCTCCCAATTAGCTTTGCCGATAATATTCTCGTTTAGGTTCGAGTAAAGAATTTAATTTGGCATCCTTTGTACGAAAACAGTGTTACCGCGAGCAAGCAGAAGCGTGTCCATATAAGTAACAACTGCCAAAATTTGTAACATTTTAACAAAATTATTTTTGATTTTATCGGTTTTAAAAACTTTAATATCTCATCTAAGCGTTATTCATAGCTCAATATCATAAAAAGGCACTTATAGTGTTACCGTTGGTTTTGGCGTAGAAATTGCCATCTGAACATAGAGGTGCAGAAAATTAGAAACGGACGTCATCGTTAATCTAGTCCATGGTGAACGGTGAAGTTATGAAACAAGATGGTTTTACTTTAATCGAGTTAATGATTGTTGTTGCAATCATAGGTGTACTAAGCTCAATAGCGATTTCCAGCTATCAAAATTATGTCGTAAGGTCTCAAATTAGCGAAGGTATTATTATGGCGGGCTCAGCCAGAATTGCCGTCGAAGAAACCTATTACACGTCTGGCGTACTCCCCGATAACAATGCGCCTGCTGGATTACCCGACTCCTTTTCGATGAACTCAACCTATGTCAGCCGCGTCGACGTTGAAGACGATGGTGTCATCGAAATTAATTTTGGTAATAATGTTAGCGCCCAAATACATGGTGACATACTGGTTTTTACACCGGTTATCAACGCCTCGGGAAATTTGACATGGTCGTGCACGAGTAGCGATATTGACGACAAGTTTCTGCCGAGTTCGTGTCGAAGTTAAAGCAATAATCTTGATTTTTCTTTTTTAATTAAAGTTTTTAAGCTATTCAAAAGGAGAAGTTTTTATAGATTTTATTGTGGTATTACCCCAGCTTTTATTTTCAAATATATGGCATTGCACTCAATGCACGAGTCCTTGCTATCTTCGTCCAATCAAGTCATTTCCCATCACGTGCAAAACTTCAAAATTTCGATTAATTAGAAAATTTTTGAGTTTTGGGTGCGTATTTGGATCCTCTATACGTCAGATAGATATCGATGTAGAGATATAACAAGTTATTTGCCTTAACCTCGATCATAAATAGAAAACGTGGCGCTTGAGTACGCCAAAAATATGTTTCCTAAAATAGGAGTGATATATGATGAATTATTTTAAATTATATACCGTATTTTTTTCTTCCTTTCTGCTTTTTGCTTGTAATTTAAAGGTGGTTAATAAAGGTGGTGGGGTTGTTCAATCTGACGACTCTAAAATAGAGTGTGGTGAGCAATGTGTAGCAAATTATGCTGAAAATAAAGATCCGGTATCAGTGGTTTTAAATGCAACTCCCGATTCTGCGCATACTTTTGATAGTTGGAGCGGAGAATGTATGGAAGAACATCTTACAATGCCAGTGTGTACGGTCGAAATGGGGGTTAAAACTGGGGATAAAACAGTTGAAGCTATTTTTAGACGTATCCCAGCTCGTGTTGCATGGGGAGTGCAACTAATAGGTGAAGCGCGCTATTTGCGACGATTGAATTGTCGAGAGTCACCCACTGATCAGTGCTACTATCTTATCTTTTCTGAGGAATGCGACGAAAATAATAATTGCACACGAATGGAGTTATCGCGAGTAAATCTTCCCGTCGATGGTTTATACGAATATGAAGAACCGTTTGGTGAAGTAGCGGTTTGTGTCGATACCTTTGATGATATTGATCTAAAGACTTGTGTCGTTCGTGCGAGCTTTCCGAGGCTTCCTCAGCGGCCGGATTTAGATTTTGTACCAGAAGTCACGCCGGCTTTATTCCCGCTTGGAGAGGGCCCTGTGGTTGCGGTCGACGCTGCGCACAATAATTTCCATACCATCGATAACAGATTCCTTCCTTTTGCCAATATGTTGATTAATGATGGTTATCAGGTATCAGCTAACACCATAGAAATTAGCGCAGAATCGCTAGCTGAGATCGATATATTGGTATCCGCTAATGCAAGGACAGAATTTACCGTTAGTGAAATTCAAGCCATTGAAAATTGGGTAAGTTCGGGAGGGTCGCTGCTGCTTATAGTGGATCATCCTCCGTATGTTGAAGCTTCGCAGGGTTTGGCATTGGCGTTTGAATTTGAGCTATTAAATTTAACTGCATTTTTACCTTCGGGCCCTTCTCTCATTCGCTATACACGTGAGGAAGGTACCTTGCTCGATCATGCAATAACGAATAACCCGCAAATTAATCACTTCCGCACAGCGACAGGTTCCGCAATAAAACCCGCTCCCGGTTCGGAAATACTTTGGTTGCTACCTGAGGGAAGTCAAGGCGGTTTGAGAACCAGCCCAGAACGGCAAGATATCGGCGGCCTAGCGGGCGGTGCAGTTGCAGCGTATGGAGAGGGGCGAGTTGCTATTTTCGCAGAGGCGAGTGGATTTACGGCTCAAATCTCAGCTCGAAATCAAAACATGGGGATGAACCACGATGAAGCCAAAGACAATGCGCAGTTTACGATTAATTTGATACATTGGCTGTCAGAATAGTATTAGCGGTTTAAGGCTCGCAAAATATGGCTTTGCGAGCCGCTTGTAGCGCTTTATTTTTGTGGTACCGTCACAAGGGAAATATTGATATTGAAACGATCAAGTTTCCCGTTATTTTGATTCTTGATAAAAATTAAAACAGTTGTAAAAGAAAATTATTGAGTCAGAATAGAGCGCTCGCCTGTCACCAAGTCTATCGTTTGGATAAGGCCGGAATAAAATAACCAATAGGTAATAAAAGCCCTTTGATTTTCAACATCAAGCGATAATTTCTCTACCCGACTAAACGATAGGTCATTGGCCTGAGCTTCAGACACAACTTTATAGTCGAGCGTATTTAAATTAATAGATAGCAGGTTATTTGTTAATTCGTCTGCAACGTAAAGAGTATCACCCACTAGCGCTATTGTGCGTGTGTCGAAATTCAAGCCAGCGGGGCGCATCACAATACTGCGCCTACCGTTGTTATTTAAGTCGATCTTAATCAAATCTATCGAGCGAGTTGTCGCGTAAACCCAGTTTCGCCCCGAGTCATAGGCTATGTCTCGAATATTCTCGAGGGAAGTTCCGGAGCCGACCTCAATCGAAGAAAACTTTTCTGAACTAACACTTAAGGCCTTTCGTTCACCCGATGCTAGATCTACACTAACAATAGCTCCGGTGTCGCGGAAAAGGTCATCTACGGAAGTAATGATTCGCTGATTCGTTCGGTCGTATATAAAGCGATCACTGGGGCCTGGGTTTTTTTCAGAGTTTTCGCTTCCGGCGGACAAGAGCTGTGTGTTTCTATTTTTTAGGTCTACGGAATAGATATTCTTCTTATTGCCACCGTTAACGATTAATTTATCATCAGATTCTATAATAAAACTGTCTATAAAATTCGCAAATCTCTCATTGAGGGAATCGCTTGAGTTAAAAGAATTAATTTCATGTGACTTCAGCGCATTATTTTTAAAATCATAAACTTTAATGTCGTGCTTATCCGCAATAAATAGTTTGTTGTCATGGAAAGTCGATTGCGAGGGCGACCTAAGAAACTCATTGCCGGTAGTTTTATTTAATGAAAGTAACCTTTCGCTGTCCCCCGAGCTCAAGTCTACTTTTATGTAGTCGGCATAATAAGAATCATATACAAGTAGACTGTCGTTGCGTTCGTCGACGATAAACAACTCAGCCCCTTTTAACGGAGTAGATTGACGCCCGTCCGAGTTTGCTATTAAAGACCGATTGCCATTATCAAGGTTGATTTTTACTAAGTGTTGTTTTTCGTAGTCTAGCGTGACAAGGGCATTTTCAGAAGCTAAGAATTGTAGTCCTGTAACACGTTCAAAATTAGTTTCAGAGCCTGACTGGTTTTCAGAAATAAAATTAATCTGGTTTTCATCTAATTTGACTTCAAATACTAAATCATCGCTTTTAATGCCATATAGAGAACGCTTTGATTCTACATAGGTTAATTGGTCAACACGGACGTCGGTGCTCCATAAAAGCTCTTTCTGCGTTTTTGCATCTAGATCATACTCGTAGAACGTCCCATCCCAATCGTTAAAGATGATGCTGTTCTTATCACTAATATACGCTGCGCCAGCAACAGCGCGTAAACCTTGCAACTTCATGCTGCCTATCACTTGCCGGTCACCACTCGTTAAGTCTACTGATAATAGGCTACCTCCCGGAGTCTCAATGGCGATTAATCGATGGTTTCTGTCATCAAACAGGAGTTTATAAGAGAAGCCTAGGTTTGTTCCCTCGCCTTGTTCGGGACTTGCAAGGACACTTGTGGATTGGTCTTGTATATTTATTTTAGTCAGTGTTTCCGAAACAAAACTTAATTCGTAAAGGTCGCTAGAGTTAGTATCTATCACTATTTTGTTTGGTTTCGCTCTAAAGACTGAGTTGTCGATAGATATCTCTTCGCTAATTTTAGTGCCGTCCGCAAGGGTCAAGGTCGCTTGGATTTTTTGCTGCTGATGGTTTATTGGAACATCCACTAACCAGTCGTTCCTGTTGTTATCAAAATTTACTTCCAAGCCATTAACGGTTAACGAGCTGCCTTGTGGTGTTGACGTTAGCCTGTTTGCACCATTTTTTAAGGTTCCTCTTACTTGTACAGAGGAATTTGAGCCACTTAAACTAGCGTAATTTGTAGGATGGATAAATTCAATGGAGTAGTCCTGAGTCTTGGGATTACCGCCACAAGATGCGAGGATACAGAAGAACAAGGCATAAGAACTTTTGATTAATGGACTATTCAAAACAGCTAAATTTGTGCGGTAGTTAACGATACTTAAGCAAAGCAAGCGCATGAGAACAATGTTCCTCATGGAGTATTCCTTTTATTTTCCTATATTCATCAGATGATTAGCGATATTAATTTTCCAACAGTATTGTTCTGACAGCGTACAGTATTAAAATTAATGGGGAATGAATATACCATTGAATATCTGATTAGTGGATCTCACCTATCCCAAAAACTGTAATTCCTTCTCCACAAGTGCTCTAAGCTCCAAGATGAGAGCGTAATGCCCCTCAAGCTGGACGTCTCGTGTGCATTTATGCTTGAGACTGTTTTCGTGAGTATATCGTTTTATCAGATGGCAGGACACTATCTGTCAGATGGCAAGACACTATTTATCAGATAGCAAGATACTATTTGTCAGATAGAAAGACATTATGCGCATAGCACGTTTTGCACATTGTTGCGCTAATAGTTTGTGTATTAGAGATGGGAGCTGAAGCTAAACCTTTGAGCAATGCGTTTTCCTTCTTCGACGCATAAGGGAACACGACTCAGGCTAATTATTGCAACCAATCGGTTTTCGCTATCTAAAATAGGCCCGCCCGAATCACCTCTACAAGCTCCGGAGGTAAATGAAATGACTGTATCTTCGACTTTTGCATTGACAAGTTGCCGAGATTTTTTAATGCCCATATAACCCCATTGATCCTCGCCAAAACCCCAAGCGTAAAACGAAGCGTCGTTATCGATTTCTTTTGCGAGGGTGATTGGAGTGATAGGTACAGGATCTTGTAGAAAAAGTTGAACAATATCTCGCTCAATAAACTCTTCGGTTGAATAAAAAGTTTCTTTAGGTAATTTTCCAGTTTTTGAAATCGGCTTCCACTCGAAGGATTTGTCAAATAAATTTTCGCCTATACCTACCTTTATATGCTCTATTGAGGCATAGCGTTGAGTTTTCATATGATAAATACAATGCGTAGCGGTTAGAACCTGAGTTGGCGATATCAAAACACCACTACAAAAATTTTTCTCGCCCTTTACTTTTATTGCGACGATGGCATTACTGTTAAAAGGCAAAGTCTCTTTGTCCTGAATATTCTCATCATTGGTGATACAAGAAATTGAAGAGCAGGAGAGCAAATAAACACTAAAAAGAAAAATAAAGTAACGCATATGCAAAAAAACTGACAACCTGAATTAAGTTGTCAGCTTCTCTCCTTCTTTTTTAATAAATAGTATTTTTACGGGAATACAGCGCGGAAGTATGCGATCCAAGCGGCATATCCTGGTGTCAGTCTTACCATCCTATCTGCGCGACTTACATTTGCACAAGACGATGAATTTGCAGTGCCGCCACAAGTTGATTGAATATCGTGGGCGGTATAATAAACTGAACCGTTATTTCCGACATTGCCATTTCCGTACAAATATAATGGCGAGCCACTCATACCGGCAGAGCCGTCACAAGACATTCTGAAATTTCGGTTGTAGCCATTACCATCTAAGTTCGTGCCGTTGCCAACCGAACAGCGTGCTGCGTCTCCATATAAATGGAAGGGGTTGCAGACTTGTAAATCAGTTGTACAGGTAGCACACATTGCTGGGTCCGCAGGGTCGTCGATACGAGCTTGACCGTTTGACGTTGCTGCACAAGAGGGGTAACCGCGGCTGTACTTTGAAACGGTGTTCAGTGAACCCATTGGAGCGTACCAATAACCCATCCAGCCAACATTATTTCCGAGACGATTAGGTATCACGATAATGCCGAAGTCATATTGTTCGCGATTACTCACGCTATTTTGGCGCCATTGGCTCGGTGTGAAATACCAATAAGTTGCACCGATGCTTGGGCAGTTTTGTGTGTTTGAATTTGGGCAGCCCGGCATTGATGAGGAGGCGCGCCATTGGTTGCCGTTGCGTCCGACACGTGCGGCCAGTGCAAAGAAGTCATCTGAAGCGGCGGTGTTAATACAGTGGGCGGCGGTAACGATATGGCGAGGGCCTATTAAGCTACCCGAACATCCGCTGTTTGCGCCGCCGTAATCAAAATTGGCAATTGTACGCCAAGGCCAGGTATTGATTTGCGTATTGAGTGAACCTAAACGTATGCGGTTATCGTCATTAAAACTCCAACCCATCGGGTAGTATTTTCGCTCATCGCGAATTTCAACTTCTTCATTAGTTTCATCCTTATTCTCACCGACGAAGCTATCGTTCCTTTTATGTTCTAAGGTTACGCGGAAATTTAATTCGCGAATTTCAGCAGGAATATAAAAGTTAAATTCATTGAGGGTGTGCGGTTTGTATGCGGAAAAGCTGTCCATTGTTGGCACGTCCTTAGGTGCATATTCGCGGTAGCCATCGACCCGGTTAAACCTTTTATCTTCCTTGGCAATCGGTTGTTCTGGGTTACCTTTTACGGTACGTCCTTTACGCAGCCAATCGATCTGAATTGCAGGTAGGCCTTCTAGTCGCTCGCCTGTTTCCTTCTGCAGGCCAATTAACATGGACTCGGATTCTTCAACTAATTCGTAAGCATCTTCGAAAATACTTTCATCCTTTGCATGTTTGTAGGGTACGCGTATAAGATATTCGACCCCAGTTTCCTTACTTTTAAAACGTTTTTCGATGTAGCGCTCGTCATCCGCAAGTACTGCGCTGCTAAACAGCAGGGCACAAGCGGCAATCGAGGCACACAGGAGAAGTTTTGGTAGAAATGAAATTCCTCTAGACATAAGATTTTCCTTAAAGATTGGTTTTGAAGGATATTAGTTTAGGGAGAAAGTGATTTTTTTTAAGTGAAGAAATGTAATTGGGTTTTGTGAAAAAATGCCCAAATGAAAGAGGTTCGTTTCATGGGAGTTATTTTTCTGTATATTACCGCAAAAAGGGGCGTTGTGAGCCCGCTCAGAAAAATGGCACTTTTAATCTAGTTCAACTCTAAAATTTAGGAGATAAACTATGTGGAATTTTCTTGCACCAGTCGTAGGTCCAATTGTTGATAAATTAGTTGACAGGATTCCTAACCCTAATGAAAGGCAAAAGGCGAAAGAGGAATTCGAAAAGCAGTTATTAGATGCTGTCAACCAAGCCAGTATTGCACAGACAAAAATAAACGAGATTGAAGCCTCCCATAAAAGTGTATTTGTTGCAGGTTGGAGGCCATTCATAGGCTGGGTATGCGGCATTGGAATACTATGGGCTTTTATCGTTCAACCTATTTCTATCTGGGCGATTCAAGTGTGGGGGGATAAAGCTATATGGATGAATGAGCAAGGTGAATATATCCTTCCAATAATAAACAGCGATGGCCTATTTCAATTAGTTCTTGCGATGCTGGGTATGGGCGGGTTGCGTACGTTTGAAAAGATTAAAGGTGTAGCTAGAACTACGTCGCCATTTCCCAGTAAATAATTTTAGCTAGCGCCATAAAAGGGGGGGCGGTGACAAATAATAATTGATTTCTTTTTCAATTTGTCACTGACCCTTTTTGACCCTAGAATACTGGTCCGGAAAGGTGTCAAGCGATAGCTGAGTAGTCATCTGGGAGAATATGAACTAACAATAGGCGATATTAAAGGGGGGGATTATGAAAATAGTTATTGATCTTACTATAGGAATATTGGTAACGACGTTGCTTTTTATGGCGAATGCTTCGACCCATGCTTCAGAAATAAAAACGCCAACTACACTAGAAGTAACGGTTAAATCATTAGATGTTAGAGACGCACCTCCGTGGCCTAGCTGGAAGACAGTTTTTACATTCAGGTATTCGATTAACCCTCCGATAGCAACATTAAAAAATGGCTTTAGAATAACTGGACAGGAAGTTAGATATATTGGGAGAGACCAACGCTGGATAAAAATTTCGTATAGCGATAACGGTAGTGTTAAACATGGTTGGATATTTACAGGCCAAAAGCCAAATATTGTTAATGTAAAAGTTGTAGAAGAGCCGTCTTCAAGAACGACAGCGATCAAGAATGAGTATATATCTTTAGATAAGAAACTCCCATTTAGCTTATTATTTAGTAGTGCCAGAGCCGACGAAATTACGACTTCGAGTGGAGAAGAGGCTAAAGAACCGGACATGAAGGCTAAAAGCATTGAAGGAGTGTTATTCCAAGTGATTTACGCTATCTTATTTATCGCCTCTTTTGTCCTATTCTACAAATTAACAAAAGATAAATATCTTACTATATTTGGTTCCGCTTCAATTCTTCTTATTTTTGGGTTTATTAGTGAGGCCGCATTCACTTCAATAGCCAATATGTTAAGTGGTTAGTAAGCACAATCAAGGGGGCAGAGAACTTGAAAATAGTCCTTCATCCTCAAGACGTCATATAAAAAAGGGCCTCACCGTTTGTTTGGTGAGGCCCCTTTTTTAGCAGAGGCTCTAACGAATAAGTCT
>JANQJB010000163.1 GCA_028281865.1 Marinagarivorans sp. | reverse complement strand
AAACGCCCGATGAAGGGCATGCTTACCGGCCCCGTCACCATCCTGCAGTGGAGCTTTGTACGTGACGATCAACCACGCTCTAGAACTACGCATCAGATTGCCCTGGCGATTCGCGACGAGGTAGTCGACCTCGAAGCCGCCGGTATCGCCGCCATCCAAATTGATGAACCCGCCTTCCGCGAGGGCTTACCTTTGCGTCGCAGCGATTGGGCGGATTACCTCGATTGGGCTGTAAAAACCTTTCGCTTGAGTGCCAGCGGCGTAAAAGACGATACACAAATCCACACGCATATGTGCTACTCGGAATTCAACGACATTATCGAGTCTATCGCCGCTATGGATGCCGATGTAATTACGATAGAAACGAGCCGCTCCAATATGGAATTGCTCGATGCTTTTGTGGACTTCAAATACCCCAACGAGATTGGACCCGGCGTGTACGACATCCATTCGCCACGTATACCTGCCGAGAAGGAAATGATTGGATTAATGAACAAAGCCGAAGCTGTTCTCCCTCGTCGCAACCTCTGGGTAAACCCAGACTGCGGTTTGAAGACGCGTGCCTGGGCAGAAGTGAAACCTTCACTTCTCCATATGGTTGCAGCAGCTAAAGCCTTACGTTCGAATTTGGACGCTAAAGCCAGCTAATCAAAGAGGAGCAATTTATGTTTAATCGAGAGCAATACGCCTTGGAACGTATCGACCCCGAAATTTTCAACGCGATCAAAAATGAAAACCAGCGTCAAGAAGATAATATCGAACTGATCGCTTCCGAGAATTACACCTCCCCTGCCGTTATGGCAGCGCAGGGTTCTCAACTCACCAATAAATACGCGGAAGGTTACCCCTCCAAGCGCTATTACGGTGGCTGCGAACATGTCGATGTTGTGGAACAACTCGCGATAGACCGGGCAAAAACCTTGTTCGGCGCGGAGGCGGCCAATGTGCAAGCGAATTCCGGTTCCCAGGCAAACCAGGGTGTGTTCTTCGCGATGCTAAAACCCGGCGATACCATTATGGGCATGAACCTCGCCGAAGGTGGTCACCTCACCCACGGTATGGCGCTGAACATGAGTGGCCGTTGGTTCAATGTGGTGAGCTATGGCTTAAATGCTGAGGAAGATATCGATTACGAAGCGCTGGCGCTTAAGGCTCGCGAAAATAAACCCAAACTGATTATCGCCGGTGCTTCTGCTTTTGCGTTGAAAATTGATTTCGCGCGCATCGCTCAGATTGCCAAAGAAGTTGGTGCCTTTTACATGGTCGATATGGCCCACTACGCGGGATTAATTGCTGCCGGCGTTTATCCCAATCCAGTGCCATATGCCGACTTTGTTACGACCACCACACACAAGAGTTTGCGCGGGCCTCGCGGAGGTGTGATCTTAATGCGTGAGGAGTTCGCCAAAAAGATCAACTCAGCGATCTTTCCAGGCATTCAGGGCGGGCCGCTGATGCATGTGATTGCGGCCAAAGCCGTTGCGTTTAAAGAAGCCATGTCAGACGAATTTATTACCTATCAACAACAGGTTGTTAACAACGCTAAAGTTTTGGCAGATACCTTAATTACTCGCGGATTGCGCATTGTTTCCGGACGCACTGAAAGCCATGTCATGCTGGTGGACCTGCGCGCAAAAAATATTACCGGTAAAGAAGCCGAACGCGTGTTGGATGAGGCCCATATCACCGTCAATAAAAATGCCATTCCGAATGACCCCGAGAAACCCTTTATCACGTCGGGCATACGCCTCGGCACACCAGCTATAACGACGCGCGGCTTTGGAGAAAAAGAGACAAGACTAGTCGGAAATTACTTCGCCGATGTTATCGAAGAGCCAAACAACCAAGACCAAATTGCTCAGGTACGCGAGCGTGTTACCGCCTTAACGCGTGATTTTCCTGTTTATTGAAAGGTAATATTTAAGGCTGATGTAGGAGAAAACACCATCAGCCTTAATTTTCTTCTGACCTCTACCAATATCAATAGTATTTTTATTTCTTATCAAAAAATTATTTCTAAAGAAATTGCCCACAACACTTTTTAAATTTTGCGTCTTGTCGCTAACACCTTGTCAAGAACATCTTTTCACGAACACGCAGAAGCATTAGCCAATATCAGATGTTGGTAATTGAGCACTTATTGATAATCCACTATCATTAAGATATCAGCTTGAGAAAGATCGAAAAAGACAGTGCCGCAAAGACAAACCAAACAAAGACAAGTGATTGAAAAGATGCTTAGCGAGGCAGGTCGGCCTCTGTTTCCCAAAGAACTGTTCGATAAAGCACAGGTATTGTTGCCATCACTTGGCATCGCAACAGTTTTCCGCACCTTAAAAAAAATGGTGGAAGAAGGCAGTGCGAAAGTCGTAAACCTGCCCGGTGATAGCCCCCGCTATGAACGTTCTGATTTAGCCCATCACCACCATTTTAAGTGCTTCGAGTGCGAATCCGTATTTGAAATTAATGGTTCTCCGGGGCCTCTTGAAAAGTTACTCCCCGAAGGGTTTCAGCTAACGGACCACGAAATTACTCTATTTGGTCGTTGTGCTGACTGCTCTGCTAAACGCTCATAACTTCCATCTATTCAATGCTTTTCAACAATAAAAAACAAACCTTTAAATCACTGTTGGAACAAACACTTTATTTTCCTTATAGACATTTGATGCTCATCGCAGTCTTGGCTCTTACTGCCATTACGCTTTGGTTGGATACACCTGAAGACGTCAGCCATACCCAAGCTCCAAAGCCAACTGTTTCACCGCAGATTGCAATAAGCCCAGAAAAAACTGAGCCCATCTCGATCGATGAGGAAGCCAGTAAGGAAGTCCATGAGCCAAAGATTGAACTAACGGAGGTAGTTCCACAGGAGAAAAAAGAAGATAAAGTTGCGGCACAAGAAAAAGTTGTTATCCAAGAAAAAATCGTTATTCGTAAAGGTGATACGCTAAGCGGCTTGTTTGACCACTATAATTTGGGACAGGCAACACTAATTTATTTATTAAGTGCGGACGAATCATTACTGGCATTAGAAACGCTGCAACCCGGCCACATATTATTTTTTCGCTATAAAGAAAAAACACAAGACCTGGAAGAAATGGAGCTATACATACATGCGGGCCATCGCGTTGTGTATCGACGTATTGCCGCAGATGCCTTTAATTACGAAACCATTATCCGAGAAGGTGAATGGCGCAGCAAAACAATCAGCGGCAAGATCGAGAGCAATTTTTATTCGTCAGCACAGCGCGCCGGTTTAACCGAAGCTGAAGCCGCTACAGTAACGCAAATTTTTCAAGATCAACTGGATTTTTCTCGCGTCATTCGTAAAGGCGATACATTCCAAATCGTCCGTAACGTGCAATTTATTGACGATCTTCCAACAGGACAAACGCGCATTGACAGTGCACGGGTGCAGCGCCGCGCTTATGAGCATACGGCTTTTCTATTTCAAGATGGCCGCTATTATGACAAGCAAGGAAAAAGCCTAGCTCGAGCTCTTACGAGAACGCCCTTAGGCAAGTCCTACCGCATTAGCTCTCGTTTCAATCCCAAGCGTGTTCACCCTATCACTGGTCGTGTGGCACCTCACAATGGAACTGACTTTGCCACCCCCACGGGCACAAAAGTACTCTCCACCGGCGACGGCATAGTAACGCGAGTTGGCAACCATCGTTTTGCCGGGCGTTATTTAGAAATTAAACACGGCGGACGATTCAAAACACGTTATCTGCATTTGCATCGCATACTTGTCCGTAAAGGGGCGTCTGTTAAGCGGGGGCAAGCGATCGCACTGTCGGGAAATACGGGTCGTTCAACAGGGCCACACCTGCACTTCGAACTACATATTAATGGCCGCCCGGTTAATCCAATGAAAGCAAAGATCCCTCGTACCCAATCAATATCTAAAAAGGACAGATCTATTTTTCTAGCGCGCGTGGCGCAGCAAACCAGCTTACTCGACGCCCCGAACAAAACGACAAAGCAAAAAACAACAAAAATCGCTATCAATGAAACCCAGCAAAATACGAATAAAAAAACCAACTGAATTTACTGCGACTTCATTTGACTAAAAAAAAGCGACGAATGCGCTTACAATTGTCAGGAAGAAAACCTCCCATCCTTGACTCAGTATCGAATACTTAAGGCAGTAACCATGTTTAATTTAGCTTACGGTCGTGAAGGCCGCCCGATTAATGTCATTGAAGACAGCAACTACGATCAGTGGTTGTCGAAGCAGTCCGAATTTGTGCTCAATTGGCTGCTGCATTCTGGTTTTGAGGGTAAGGGGCATCGTCTCATTCCCACGCAGGATGGTCATTTGGATCAGGTTGTTGTAATCGTCGACGATGCCCATTCCGTATGGCAATTATCCAGTCTAGCAACCGCTCTGCCTAAAGCGTCCTTCTATCTTGAGGGAGATGCAGAACAACTGACGGCCGCAGCACTGGGTTGGGTGCTGGGTCAGTATCAGTTTACGGAGTATAAAGGCGGGGCGGAACGCGCCACCTTGTACATTGATGACGAGGCCGTCGTTAACGATGTGACCGAACTGGCGAGAGGAGTAAAGTTAACTCGCGATCTGGTGAATACGCCCGCAGGCGATATGATGCCCGAGCACCTGTCGCAGACGATGCAAACGCTTGCGCATGAATATCGTGCTCAGTTTTCGGAAATCGTTGGCGATGAGTTGCTAGACAAAAACTTTCCTACCATTCACATGGTTGGGCGAGCGTCAGATCACGCACCGCGCTTGTTAGAGCTCAACTGGGGCGACGAATCAGCACCGCAATTATGCATCGTCGGCAAAGGAGTGTGTTTCGATAGCGGCGGATTGGATTTAAAGCCCACTGCAGGTATGCGCTTGATGAAAAAGGATATGGGTGGCGCTGCCCACGCCCTCGGGCTGGCAGCCATGATCATGGCGAAATCTCTACCTGTTCGTTTGCGCGTACTTGTACCTGCAGTCGAAAATGCCGTATCCGGCAACGCATTTCGACCTGGCGATATCGTCACCACGCGCAAAGGTTTAACGGTCGAAATCGACAACACCGATGCCGAAGGCAGATTAATCTTGTGTGATGCATTAGCTTTGGCGGATGACGATCAGCCGGACTTAATCGTCGATTTCGCAACTTTAACCGGCGCTGCACGTGTGGCTCTCGGTTTAGAGTTGCCCGGTTTCTACAGTACTGATGATGCCTTCGCGGCAGAATTGATGGCCGCTGGCGAGGCCGAGGAAGACTGCGTTTGGCGCTTACCCCTGCATCAACCCTACGCCTCGTACATGAAGGGCTCTATTTCCGATTTGGTTAATTCGGCATCCACGGGAATGGGAGGGTCAATCACCGCTGCTCTTTATCTTCAAAAGTTTGTTGAAAACAGCCCATGGGTACACTTTGATGTAGGCGCTTGGAATGATCGCGCGAGACCGGGCCGGCCCAAAGGCGGCGAGGCGATGGGTTTACGAGCAGTGTTTAAAGCATTGGAAAAAAGATATGCTGCCTAATGTGCCTCGGGATTTGCGGTTAATACTTTTAATCTTATTTATTTCAAATTTCGCTCTGGCTCATATCGACCCATGGATGGGACTCGACCAAATCGAGAACGAGTTGAAAGCAAAACCGGAAGATGTGTCGTTATTAATCGATAAAACTCATGTCCTTATTCGAATGGGACGCTTGGATGAAGCTAAGGTCACGTTGCAGCGCGTTGATCAACTTGAAAAGGAAAAAAGTGCTGACTCGACTTTCACTTATATCTTTTTTTACCAAAAAAGCGGCAATGATAAAAAAGCCTTCGAGTTGAGCAATTGGGGAATAAAACAATTCCCTGATAATTATTATCAATGGAATATTCGCGCCGTTATTGCCATGAAGACTGGGAGGGTTTCGGAGGCGATTGAGGCTTTAAGCAAATGTTTGAGCATAGATCCAAAAGGAAACTTGTATAACTATGTGTTTCTCGCAGATACATTAATGAAACGCGATAAGAAAGGAGACAAGGAAAAAGCTCTAGCAGCAGTGAGACAAGGTATTGCCAATTTCACCAATGCAATCGATGCAAGTCAATTACTCCACTTGAGTATCAGGATAAATACAGAACTTAAACACTTCGACGATGCCATTAAAAATATTGAAAGCCTTGAAAAACTCTTTGGAAAACGAATTCCTTACGCTGTAAAACGTGCCGAAATCCTTGAACTTGCGGGGCGTCAACAAGAGATAATTGATGCTTACGATGAAGTCATATCAATGCTCAATGCATTACCTGAACAAAAGCAAAATACACAGACCGATAAAATGAGAGCCTCGTATATGCAAAAAAGAGCGTCTTTACACACTAATTCTCCTGAGCATAAACCCTGACTAAGTTGAGTCCTAAGCTTCCATTAAGTTGGGGCCTTGCATAAAACAAATGTTCAAGAAAATAATCATACTCTTCTACTTGGTTCAATTTTTGGCGGCCTCTTCTCAGGCACAATCCTTAAAACCAACATTCAGCCGTGAATTCAATCTAGATGAGCCCGTTATTTATTTTATTGAAGTAGAACCCTACGAACTTCGAGTTGAAATTTTGGTAAAAGGCCCTCTGCTTGTTGAATTGTTGAATTATCCGATTGCAGATAACAAAATCATCTCAGTCGGCGAGCAAGATAGTTTCAAAGAGCAAGCACAGAAATACTTTGAAAACCACTTTGTGTTGTCATTAGATGGCATTCCATCTGCGCACGATACAAGCAAAGCAAGCTTTCTGAAAATAGGCGATGCTAATTCTGTTATTAAGGAAAAGGCCATAGACGAACCCATCGACGAAGCGGTGATTGGACTGACCTTCACTTTTTCTTTGGATCAAATACCAGAGTTTTTTCAATTGAACCTAAGCGGATTACCCCAAAATACGGCTCGTTTACCTGTCCGAGTGCAAGCACTAGATCGCATTCAATACTTTGAATTTAGTGAGTATTTGCTTACCGTCGACTGGAGTCGTCAAGGCTTGGAATTTCGACCGCCGGAAGTTAAGCCCGTTAGGGTTGTCAGAACAAATTGGCTGGGCAGCCCAAAACTCAATACAAAAGAAGCGGTTGCTGTGCTAGAGCAATTGCTCAATAACATCTACGCTGCATTCGAATATCAACAAGAATCAAGCATTTACGATAAGCTTGCCGTTAGCGTAGCAGGCGAGCAGCTCGCCTCCCTTTATCTTGAACAAAAACGACGTATGGAAGCCGTCAACCGCGGCGGCGCGCGGGTAAAGATTCTCGACATCGTTATGGGTGAAGTTAAGAATCTCAGCAAATCAGGTAGATCGTTTATCGTTACAGGACAATGGGAGGTCACTGGAAAAGTTACCCACTTCGGCCATACCCATGAACGCCTTAACCGATATCAGGCAAAATTCGCTCTAATTTCTATCGAAAAGCTGTGGCTTATATCTGACATTGAAGTAACGGACGAAAGCCGTATTAAGTAGACCTTATCATGATCCGTATTTCAAACCTTCAATTTGCCTACCCAAATAGTTCTTTTAACTTGGGCATTGAAGATTTGCATATCAATAAAGGCGAAGCAGTCGCCGTTATCGGTCCAAGTGGAACAGGGAAAACAACCCTGTTGAATTTAATTGCCGGCGTTATCAAACCTCAATCCGGAGAAATTCTTACCGATAACAGCGCACTATCTAGTATGTCAGACAAACAGCGGCGTGATTTTCGTATTCGAAACATCGGTATGATTTTCCAAGAATTCGAGCTGCTGGAGTATTTAAATGTTCACGACAACATTTTGCTCCCCTACCGCATGAGTTCGGCATTAACACTCGAAAAAGATGTACACCAAAGAGTGGAAAAGCTCGTAAAAAGAACCGGCATTGCTGATAAGTTGAAACACCCAATCAGGCATTTATCTCAAGGCGAACGTCAGCGCGTCGCTTTTTGCCGAGCGGTATTAAGCGATCCTCCCTTGTTGTTGGCCGATGAACCGACCGGAAACCTCGACCCAGAAAATACGGACCTTGTTCTCGATATTTTATTTGAGCATGTTCGTTCCGTTGGTGCCACGCTTGTCACGGTTACACATGAGCGCAGCTATCTAGAACGCTTCGATCGCATTCTAGATTTTGCCGATTTTAGAAAGGCGCGCGCTCATGGGTGATATGATTTACATGGCTTGGCGATACCTCGTATACAATCGCATCAAAACAGCCATTCTTATCCTTTCCATTGCGCTGATTGCATTTCTCCCGATCGGCTTAAACGTTCTGGTTAGTCAAAGTTCAGAGTCGCTCACGGTAAGAGCAATGAGTACGCCTTTGGTTATAGGAGAAAAAGGCAGCCCTTTGGAGTTAACGCTAAATTCCTTGTATTTTGAATCTAACACACCACCGGAAATTTCTTATTCACAAGTTCAACGCGTTAACGAAACTAATCTAGCGAATGCCATACCGCTGTATAATCGATTTAGGTCAAAAGAATTTCCTATTGTCGGCACGAGCATCGACTACCTTGACTTTCGCAACTTAAAGCTAGCTCAGGGTAGGAAAATGGCGCTGCTTGGAGAGTGCATACTGGGTGGAGCGGTGGCAGAATCTCTAGGGCTCAGCGTAGGCGACTCCATTATTTCCACTCCGGAAAGTGCCTTTGATCTAGCCGGGATATACCCACTAAAGATGCAAATAGTTGGCGTTTTGGAATACTCCGGAACACCCGATGACCGAGCAATTTTTACCGACCTAAAAACAACTTGGATAATCTCGGGGCTGGCTCACGGCCATCAGGATTTAGCAAAACCGGAAGCTGCAACTCATGTTCGCGAAAAAGAAAATGGCAATATTATCGCAAACGCTTCGGTCGTCAATTACAACGAAATCACAGATGAAAACCGGGACAGTTTTCATTTTCACGGCGACCCATCAACATTTCCCATCACCGCTGTGATAGCTTTGCCCCACGACACAAAGTCAGGCACCTTGTTACAAGGGAAGTATCTGGCAGATACTGAACGAATGCAGATTATTCGCCCGAGTCAAGTTGTCGACGATTTGCTTGAAACCATACTCACCATCCAACAATATATTTTGGCCGGCGCGGCGTTGACCGGTGGCTCCACAATTATGACTGCAATACTTGTATTTGTGCTTTCTTTGCGATTGCGCCATAGTGAAATTGAAACCATGCATCGAATAGGTGTCCCCAATCACCGTGTTATTGCACTACTCGGAACTGAAATTGCCGTCGTGCTGATTTCAGGTATAGTATTGGCTGCAATATTGACTCTCCTACTTGCTAGGTACGGCAACTTTCTCATCCACAACCTATTATTTTAATTGCCCTAATGAAAAAAGCTCTAATGAAAAAAACGGTCCGCCAATTATCGCCTTTAGTATTTATTGCAATTTTATTCCTCGCAGGCTGCTCTGAAAATAAGAATGCAAGCACTCATAAACAAACACCAGAAATTTATACGGTAAATTATCCTTTGGCTTTTTTTGCTGAACAAATTGCTGGAGATCAGGCAAATGTCGTCTTTCCAGAAATGGAAGGTGATCCCGCTTTTTGGCAGCCAAGCGCGGAGCAGGTTGCCAATTTTCAAAATGCAGACTTGATCCTCTTAAACGGCGCAAGCTATGCAAAATGGCTTGCAAAAGTATCACTGCCAGAATCACGCTTACTCGATACTTCGGCAACCTTCAGTGAGCGTTTCATTAGGATTGAGGATGCAACATCACATAGCCACGGCCCCGGTGGCGAACACACACATGGCGAAACAGCTTTCACCACCTGGCTCGATCTAACACAAGCCGTTCAGCAGGCGGCAGCCATTAACACAAAGTTGGACTTGTCCAATTCTGGCTTTGATAAGCTTAAAAATGATTTATTGAAATTGGACAAAGAATGGGAAAGCGAATTTGCTAAATTATCAGGGCAGCCATTACTTGGCTCGCATCCCGTTTACCAATACCTGACTAGGCGATATGAACTCAATCTCAAAAGTGTTCATTGGGAACCTGATGTAGCGCCAGACCAGGATATGTGGAATGAATTAAAAACGCTGCTCAGTAGGCATCCTGCTAAGATCATGCTCTGGGAAGGTGAACCACTTCCTGAAACCAAAGCCGTTTTAGAAAAAATGGGAATACAGTCCATTGTTTTCGATCCTTGCGGTAATCGCCCTGCAGAGGGTAATTTTCTTTCTACCATGAAACAAAATTTAAGTAACTTAAAGAGTCGTCCGTGAAAATGGCGCTTATTGCCTTTGGCCAAGGCGAATCTATCAAGAAGATTTATTTTGCTGCCGAGTTACGAGTACCACTTCAAGCCCTTGTAGGGATCGGATTTAAGTTTTTGCAGCCTTGATTGAAGGTTTCCAACATGTATTTCTAGCTTGTGCCCGTCAGGGTCAAGAATATAGAGGGAATCTCCTTCGCTTGTATTTTGCTTCCATACTTCGACACCATATGACAGTAACTGAGAGCAATAAGCGTCGAAATCTTCCGCGTCTGCAGTGAAGGCAATATGGCTATAGTCCTGTGCAGGCAACGCTTTACCCATTGATAAACAAATCCACAGATCGCCAACAGACAAGTAAGCACCAGAATCCCACTTTACTTTGGGCCTCATTCCCAGCAAGGAAACATAGAAATCGAATGATTTGGCCAGGTCGCTGACTGAAATAGTAATGTGATTTAGCCCTGTAAGCACAATATCCCCGGGAAAATAATAAGTCCTGTTATTTGCGCAGCCCCACTTTTAGTCATCCGAGTTTAGAACCATTGTCGACTCCACTATCAGGAACGGCTAGCACCACCTTACCGTCCGACCGATAAAAGCCGGTAACAAGACACTCAGAAATTACTGGACCGATTTGTTTGGGTGGAAAATTTACTACTCCCACCACCTGCTTGCCCAAAAGTGATTCTCGGCTGTATAGATCTGTTATTTGTGCACTCGATTTTTTAATTCCATAATCATCGCCAAAATCAATTTTCAATTTGTAAGCCGGTTTTCTCGCTTCAGGAAATTCTTCTACGTCAATTATCGTCCCTACTCTAAGCTCAACTTTCTGAAAGTCTTCCCACTCTATTTCGTTCATATCCTAGATAGCCTTAATTGGTCGGTGGATCTCACAAAACTGCCGAATGCGGCAAAAGACCCGTATTGTTCAAAACCTTACATGATCTTCAGGTCAATTAGTACACTCATCACTTCATGAATAAATCTCATTAATAAATGAAAATATATCATTTTTATTAATTTTAAAAATACAGTATTCTATATAAGTTTATGGCTAAATCCATCTCTGGGGTGCCAGCAAATTCGCTTTTAGAAAACCTCCAATCAACAACTTAGAAGCCAAATGGGATCGCAGACGGATATGTCCCCCTTCCGACTAAACTTGTTCTATAACCACCAACCTATCGATACAAACTGAAAGTAAGGTGCCGCATATGTCACTAGATACCATGACACAACTCAATGAAATTCTCTCCAAACGTATCATGTTACTCGATGGTGCGATGGGCACGATGATTCAGCGCCATAAATTGGAAGAAGAGGATTTTCGTAGCGGGCACTTCGAAAATCACCCTCATCCGCTGAAAGGCAATAATGACCTGCTTTCAATCACCCGGCCCGAGATTATCGAAGGTATTCACAGCGCGTACTTTGAAGTTGGATCAGACTTCGCTACGACCAATTCATTTAACGGTACGACCATTGCCCAGGCCGATTACCAGATGGAAGCTCATGTACGCGATATAAACTTCCATGCAGCGCAATGTGCTCGTCGAGCTGCAGATCATTGGACACAACAAACACCTGAACAACCACGTTTTGTAATCGGTTCACTGGGCCCAACCAACAGGACGGCTTCGATTTCTCCCGATGTGGAAGACCCCGGCAAGCGCTTGGTAAGTTTCGATGATTTGCGACTCGCATACAAGGAAGCCTGTAACGGGCTGTTGGATGGCGGCGCCGACCTTCTTATGATTGAAACCATTTTCGATACGCTCAACGCGAAGGCAGCCTTGTTCGCCGCCAGCGAAGTTATGGATGAGCGCGGCAAAAATATTCCACTGATGGTCTCAGGCACCATCACCGATGCAAGTGGACGGACATTGTCCGGCCAGACAGTAGAAGCTTTTTGGGTATCGATGATGCACGGTCAGCTTTTCAGTATCGGCTTGAATTGTGCCATGGGGGCGAAAGATATGCTCCCCTATATAAAGCGTCTTGATAAAGTCGCTACTCGTTCGATTTCGGCTCATCCGAATGCCGGTTTACCAAACGAATTCGGCGAGTACGACCAAACGCCGGAAGAAATGGTTGCTGAATTAGAGCCCTTTGTTGCAGGGGGCCACCTCAATATTCTCGGTGGTTGCTGTGGGACCACTCCGGATCATATCGCTGCCTTGAAGCAATTAGCAGAAAAATATTCACCCCGGAAAATGGGCGTTGCGGAGAAAGTGGCTTAATCGTGAACAAGCAAATTCCTGACATGATACTAAGCGGATTAGAACCGCTGATATTGAATGAAAGCACTGGCTTCGTGAACGTGGGAGAACGAGCCAATGTCACCGGATCGCGCAAGTTCGCACGCCTTATCGGTGAAGAAAATTACGAAGAGGCCGTGGAGATTTCGCGCGTACAAGTTGAAGATGGTGCGCAAATAATTGACATAAATATGGATGACGCCATGCTTGATGGTGTAGCGGCGATGCGCCGTTACTTAAATCTGTTAAGTGCAGAACCCTCCATCGCACGTGTGCCTTTTATGATCGATTCATCCAAATTTGAAATCATAGAAGCGGGATTGCAATGTGTGCAGGGCAAAGCCATTGTCAACTCCATCTCCTTAAAGGAAGGTGAAGAAGAATTCACTAAGCACGCTAAAACAATTCTACGTTACGGTGCTGCAGTGGTTGTGATGGCGTTTGATGAACAAGGTCAAGCCGACACCTACCAACGACGTATTGATATTTGTCAACGCTCTTATGACACGCTGGTTAATTTGGGCTTTCCTCCGCAGGATATCGTGTTTGATCCCAATATTTTCCCTATCGCCACCGGAATTCCTGAACACGATAATTATGCGATTGATTTCTTTAATGCCACTAAGTGGATTAAAGATAACTTGCCAGGCGCACGTATATCTGGCGGTGTTTCCAATGTATCGTTTTCCTTTCGCGGTAATAATGTTGTGCGTGAAGCGATGCATTCGGTATTTCTTTATCATGCCATTAAACACGGTATGGACATGGGAATCGTCAATGCTGGAATGCTTACGGTTTACGATGACATCCCTAAAGATTTATTGGAACGAGTGGAAGATGTAGTACTAAATCGGCGCGAGGATGCCGCAGAACGTTTAATTGAATTCGCTGAACAAGTTAAAGACCAGGAAACCGGCACCAAAGAAACAGACAAACTTAAGTGGCGCGAGGGTGATCTGCAAGAGAGAATTACCCATGCGCTGGTAAAAGGCATTACAGAATTTATCGAAGAGGACGCGGAGGAAGCCCGTCAACACACTGACAAAACCATAGAAGTTATCGAAGGCCCTTTGATGGTCGGTATGAATGTCGTCGGAGATTTGTTCGGCGCAGGAAAAATGTTTCTACCGCAGGTGGTGAAAAGTGCCCGCGTGATGAAAAAGGCCGTCGCTTATTTATTACCTTATATCGAGGAAGAAAAAAAAGCTTCGGGCCAAGAAACACAAAATAACGGTACGATTATCATGGCCACCGTTAAAGGCGATGTGCACGATATTGGTAAGAATATTGTCGGTGTTGTGCTTTCTTGCAATAACTTTGAGGTCGTTGACCTTGGCGTTATGGTTCCCCCGGAGAAAATTCTCGATGAAGCACAAGCGGCCAACGCAGATATCATCGGCCTATCGGGTTTAATTACACCCTCACTTGATGAAATGGTAACTGTCGCGCAAATGATGCAAGAGCGTGATATGAATGTACCGTTACTCATCGGTGGAGCGACAACATCAAAAGTTCACACCGCCGTTAAAATTGAGCCCGAGTATAACGGCGCTGTTATACACGTGCTCGACGCTTCCAAATCAGTGCCTGTGGCGACCGCCTTAGTTGGGGACGGTAGAGCGAGCTTTGCTGAAGACATTCGTAGTCAATATGTCAAAATACGAGAAAACAATGCCAAGCGGCGTGCAAAAAAGACTGTTTCGCCGCTAAGTCTCGCGCGTGAAAATGCCGTTAAATTCGAATGGGAAAATTATTCTCCTGTGACACCGACTCAGCTGGGAGCGCAGTTATTAAAAGATTACTCGCTTGAAGAAATATCAAAGCGGTTTGACTGGACGCCATTTTTTAAATCGTGGCAACTCGCGGGTAAATATCCTGATATTCTTGAAGACCAAGTTGTCGGCGAAGAGGCGACAAAACTCTTCAATGATGCTCAAGCACAATTAAAGAATATTATTGAACAAAAGCTGTTTCAATGTTCGGCCGTGTTTGGGCTATTTCCCGCAAACGGTATCGATAACGATAGTACAGAAATTTACACGGATGAAAACCGCAACGAAGTCCAAGCGACGCTTCATCACCTTCGACAACAAGCAGATCGACCCGCGCAGAATCCCTATCGATCATTAGCAGATTTTGTCGCGCCTAAAGACTCTCAAATCAAAGATTACATGGGGGCTTTTGCAGTTAGTTGTTTTGGTGCTGAAGCTTTGGCAGAAAATTACGAAGCCAAGCATGACGACTATAACGCGATTATGATTAAAGCATTGGCTGATCGTTTCGCCGAAGCCTTTGCCGAATTGCTACATGAAAAAATTCGCAAACAATATTGGGGTTACGCCGCGACAGAAGACCTTAGCAACGAAGCCTTAATTAAAGAAGCCTATCAAGGAATTCGACCGGCGCCGGGTTACCCTGCGTGCCCAGAGCACACCGAAAAAGGTACCTTGTGGAAGTTACTTGATGTCGATAAAAATATTGGAAGTATTTTAACTGACAACTTCGCGATGGCTCCTGCAGCGTCGGTGAGTGGCTGGTATTTTGCTCACCCCGAAGCGCGTTATTTTGGTTTGGGTAAAATTGGGCTAGATCAAGTGGGAGATTATGCAGAGCGAAAAGGGATGTCGAAAAAAGACGCAGAAAAGTGGTTGCAGCCTAATTTAGCGTAATGAGTTCCCGTTCAGAAACAGCTTTGTCGCGAGAGTAAAATAAAATAGTTAGTTTTGAGCGAGCACTCATTCAACCGATAACTCCAGTGATAGCAGTGTCTTTAACTTAAGGCTATATATAGATAAGGCACGGAGCTCCGAAGATTCAGCTAAAGTTTTCGGGATCCTCAAACACAGGAAGTGTTTGAGGAAGCTTACAGGGAGGTACTTGTGGCGGTCCTGAAAACTTTAGGTGGAGCTTTGGAGCGGGCTTGATAAAATCTACGGGCAAGGCTTAACAGCATTACCAAGGGTGTCGCCAAAAATTATAAACATCAAGACGAGCAGCTAAAGTGCGCCACTCCACCCGCATTAAAATATTCTCTCGGTCTTAAGCGATAATATTTTTCTTCTACTTCTAAGGATTGCTCGTCATAAGGATAACTCAGTACTTCTTGCAGCTCTTTTATCAACGTGTAATCACCTTGCATAGCTTGTTGGTAGGCTGGAACGACTAACCACTCACGCCACGCATATTTTGGGTTAACTTGTTTCATTTTTGTGGATAGCTCAGTTAAGTCGCTACCGGCACTGACTAGATCGCGCCAACTTAAGAGCCAAGCTTGCCATTGCTCGTCAAGCTCTTGAGAAGTTTCGACGTAGAAACTCTTTTTTAACGCCGAAATATTGTCGGGTATATGGGATAACTCGCGGAAGAAAATAGTGTAATCCACTTCTGAGCGAGTCATAAGTTGAATTAATTTTTTAAATAACTCTGGGTTAAAATCAGTTAAGCCAAGTTTGCTCGCCCACATAAGTTGAACTTGGTTTTGCATCTCCTCTGCAAAGCCACGGCGCACCTTGTCGAACTGTTCTAAAGCTTCAGCATTCTCTGCAAGAAGCGGTCGCACCGTGGTCCAAAACATATGAAAATTCGCTTCCGCTGCGGCAGGCTGATTAAAAAATGAAAAATGCTGGCCGCCGCCAGTCCACGGTTGAAACTCAGTATCAAATATTTCACAAAAACCAAATGGGCCGTAGTCAAGGGTAAAACCACCGGCAGCGCAGTTGTCACTATTAAAATTTCCCTGACAGTAGCCA
>JANQJB010000023.1 GCA_028281865.1 Marinagarivorans sp. | reverse complement strand
CGTATAACCGATTTTACCTAGCGGCTCGCCGCCGAGTTCAAGGTCCAGCCATTGATAATGCAAGCGCGGTTGTTTTTTTCCCGCTAGAATTTTTCCTTTCGCCGACAGCAGAATTAAATTGCGACAAAATTCGCGTGTCCCCAGCTGTGGCGGCCTTGGTACAGGAAGTTGCGCTTGTTGGCTTTCTATGACGCGGTAGGGTGCTAAGGCCTTGGTGCACTTGCTGCGCCAGCCGTTGGTGGGTTGGACAAGCTTTTTCCATCCTCTGGTTTCGTGATAACTATTGACCAACCAGGCGGCTATGGTCTCGGCATCGCTTTGCACGTGTTGATTAACGTATTCGAGAAACGCATTTTTAAAGCGCCAATGTGTCAATGCAAATGTGGCACTTAAGGACAAGCAAAGCATTGCGACAAATGCGAACCAGAGTTTAAATTGAATACTTCTTAGCAATTTATTACCTATACGATCTTAGGGTTTTTGCTCGTTTTTACGATATATCAGCGCGATTCTGCCAATGATTTGTACGGTTTCAGCGCCCGATGTTGAGCAGATCTCCTCAATCAGTATCTTGCGATTGTCTCGATCCCCTGAGGCAATTTTTATTTTTATAAGTTCGTGATCGTTAAGGGCACGTTCAACTTCGAGCAAAACATTTTCAGTGAGCCCCTTCGCTCCAATTATCACGACGGGGTTGAGGCCATGGCCCTGAGCGCGCATCTGTTTTTTATCTGTGGCTGAAAGCATTGTTACCTTTTCTTTGCATTGATACTTGATCTTCGGGCTCCAAGATTGCCGCCCTAGATCAGTTTAGTGCAATAATCTTTTGGATTTCGTGTAAAAATATTGGATGCCTAGCGTCTTAAGGCTTGGTTATCAAAAAAAATGATACAGTAGGCTATCCAGTTTAAATAGATTAAAAACCTCGAATGTAAGATGCCAAGAAGTAAAAGCAGTCACCGTTGGTTGCGAGAACATTTCAATGACCCCTATGTCAAAGCTTCTCAAAAGGATGGCTTTCGTTCGCGTGCGAGTTATAAGTTACTCGAACTGGATCAGAAGGACCGCCTTTTTCGCCGCGGTATGACAGTGCTTGATTTGGGCGCTGCTCCCGGTGGTTGGTCGCAAGTTGCTGCGCACAAAGTGGGCTCTAAAGGTCGGGTTGTCGCATCAGATATCTTGCCGATTGATGTGCTCGAGGGCGTTGAGTTTATTCAGGGAGATTTCACTGAGGATGCTGTGTATCAGGAAATACTCAGCGCATTGGGTGACAATAAAGCTGATGTTGTAATTTCCGACATGGCCCCCAATATGAGTGGTATGGCGGCGATAGACCAGCCAAAAGCGATGTATTTAGTAGAGCTCGCGTTTGATATGGCAGGTGAGACACTCAAACCAGGCGGTTCTTTTGTCGCTAAAGTATTTCAAGGAGAAGGTTTTGACGAGTTATTTCGCAGTGCGAAAAATCGCTTTAGACGTTGTCTAACACGTAAGCCCGATGCGTCCAGAGGCAGATCACGGGAGGTTTATCTCGTAGCGACGGGTTTTAAGCCCTAGCCGTATTGCACGAGTGCTAGTGAAGGTTGGCAAAGCCGATAAGGACCAACTATCTAAAGGACCAACTATCTAACAGAAGAGCCAATGTTGCAAAAAGAAATAAAACCTAACACCTGGGCAAAACGAATAAACTGAAGTTATCGCTGAAAGCAGCGTATAATGAAATAATGAGTGTGTATTTGAGAATTTTGATGGGGAATACCTTTTGAACGACATGGCGAAAAATATTGTTCTGTGGCTGGTAATAGCGGCTGTGCTGTTTTCTGTATTTCAGAATTTTAGCAGCCGAGACCCGCGTGACGAGCTAAGTTATACCCAGTTTATTCGTGACGTTCGGGCTAGTCGTGTCGCGAGTGTCGACATAGAAGGCCAAATCATCGAGGGTGTCCGTGTCGATAAAAGCCAATTTAAAGTGGTTCGCCCGAATTTAGAAGACCCTAAGTTGATTGATGACTTATATGAGCACAACGTGCTGATTAGAGGGGTCGAACCTCATCGCCCAAGCCTTTGGGAGCAATTGTTAGTTGCGAGCTTTCCGATCTTGTTGTTCATCGCCGTATTCATATTCTTTATGCGCCAAATGCAGGGCGGTGCCGGTGGGCGCGGTGGGCCCATGAGTTTTGGCAAGAGTAAGGCTCGTTTGCTAGGGGAAGATCAGGTTAAAACGACATTCACCGATGTGGCGGGTGTTGATGAAGCGAAGGAAGAAGTGCAAGAACTGGTGGAATACCTGCGTGATCCATCGCGCTTTCAGCGCTTGGGTGGGCGCATCCCCAGCGGCGTGTTGATGTCCGGTCCACCGGGAACAGGTAAAACGCTTTTGGCCAAAGCGATTGCAGGCGAAGCAAAAGTTCCTTTCTTTTCAATATCTGGGTCAGATTTCGTCGAAATGTTCGTGGGTGTCGGTGCGTCGCGTGTGCGCGATATGTTCGATCAGGCAAAAAAGCAGGCCCCGTGCATTATATTCATTGACGAGATTGATGCTGTAGGCCGTCATCGCGGCGGTGGTCATGGCGGTGGCCACGACGAACGCGAACAAACATTAAATCAGTTGTTGGTCGAAATGGATGGTTTTGAAGGTAACGAGGGTATTATTGTTATCGCCGCTACGAACCGGCCAGATGTGCTGGATAAAGCGCTTTTGCGTCCCGGGCGCTTCGATCGCCAAGTCGTAGTTGGGCTTCCCGATATTCGCGGGCGAGAGCAGATTCTTAAAGTGCATATGCGCAAAGTGCCGATTGATGAGCGTGTAAACGCAAGTGTTATTGCACGCGGGACCCCAGGTTTTTCTGGTGCTGATCTGGCGAACCTCGTTAATGAAGCTGCGCTACTTGCTGCTCGTGCAAACCGGCGCATCGTGACCTCTGAAGAGTTTGAAAAAGCGCGCGACAAGATCATTATGGGAACGGAGCGTCGCACACTTGTGATGACCGAAGAACAAAAAGAGAGTACGGCATATCACGAAGCTGGACATGCGATTGTGGGTTATTTGTCAGAAGAGCATGACCCTATACACAAAGTGACTATCATTCCGCGCGGTCGAGCGCTGGGTGTTACCCAATTTCTTCCTGAGGGCGATCGCATTAGCGAAAGCCGACGCAAGTTGCTGGGCGATATCGCTACACTTTATGGTGGTCGAATAGCCGAAGAAATGCTTTATGGTGCAGATGGCGTGAGCACTGGGGCTTATAGCGACATCAAAATGGCCACCCGTATTGCTCGCTCTATGGTGATTAATTACGGATTGTCAGAAAAACTTGGTCCGCTTGATTACGATGATGATGATCGCAGTGGCTATGCTGTCAAAACGATTTCAGGTCACACCGGTAAACTGGTTGATGAGGAAGTGCGTTCGATAACGACTACGTGTTATGAGACTGCTGAAAAATTATTGCAAGAGAACCGCGATATTCTTGAAGCTATGAAAGACGCGTTGATGGAATATGAAACTATCGATTCTGACCAGGTTGATGACCTTATGGCGCGACGCAAAATCCGACCGCCGCGCGATTGGGGAGATGGTGGTTTTGCTTCAGACGATGAGCCCTCAGGTAAAAGTTCATCTTCAGATGACAAATCTTCCGGCGATAACACTGTTGGTGGACCTGCTCAAGATCACTAATTTTTTAACTCACTTAAGTATAGAAAAGGCCAGGGATTCCTGGCCTTTTTCGTTGACATTGAATCGAAAATGAAATTGCAGTGTGGTGACAAATTAGTCGATCTAAGTACTCCTCACATTATGGGTGTGCTCAATGTTACGCCTGATTCTTTTTATGATGGTGGCACACTCTATAAAGGCGGTGAGCTTTCGCTTGCGGGAGTTTTAGCTCGGGCAGAAAAAATGCTTGAGGAAGGTGCGACCTTTATTGATATTGGCGGTGAATCGACCCGGCCCGGTGCGCAACCGGTGGGCCTTGAAGAAGAGAAACATCGGGTTTTGCCAGTAATTGAGTACTTGGCGAAAACGACACACGCGGTTATTTCGGTTGATAGTAGCCAACCTGAAATTATGCTTGCAGCTGCCGATTTAGGCGCCGGCTTCCTCAATGATGTGCGTGCTCTAAGATTAAAGGGGGCACAGCAAGCAGCGGCGCAGACGGGTTTACCTGTATGTTTGATGCATATGCAAGGTGAACCTGCAACTATGCAACATCAACCCGATTACAAAGATGTTGTTAAAGAAGTAAGCGATTTTTTTATCGATAGCCTTGCTCGTTGCGAAGCATCTGGAATTTCGTCTAGTCGCTGTGTTATTGACCCGGGAATTGGCTTTGGCAAGCGCGATGAGCACAATTTAGCGCTTATTAATCAGCTTGACACATTTTCGCGCTTTGGTTGCCCGGTGTTGTTTGGTGTGTCGCGCAAGTCTATGATTGGCCGCTTGCTTGATCGTGATGTCGACGCGCGTCTTGCGGGAAGTTTGGCATTTGCGTTGATTGCGCTGCAAAAAGGTGCAAATATTCTGCGCGTTCACGATGTGGCCGGAACGAGAGATGTAATAAAAGTTTATCAGCTTACTGACAAAAATTATGTCAGCACAAATTCAGTCGATAGTTGTGATAACTCAGTATAGGTAATTTTATGGCGCGCAAATATTTTGGAACCGATGGCATTCGTGGATGTGTAGGCAAAGGTGCGATTACGCCGGAATTTTTTCTTAAGCTCGGCTGGGCAGTTGGAAAAGTATTGGCACGTTCAGAGGACCAAGATGTTTCGCACGGCATGGTACTTATCGGTAAAGATACGCGTATTTCAGGTTATATGTTTGAATCGGCTTTGGAGTCGGGATTAATTGCGGCCGGCGTGGATGTTGGCTTGCTCGGCCCGATGCCGACACCAGCGATTGCCTATTTAACCCGTACCTTTCAGGCTCGCGCTGGTATTGTCATTAGTGCTTCTCACAACCCCTACACTGATAATGGTATAAAGCTGTTTAGCACTATGGGAATGAAATTGCAGGATGACGTGGAGCTCGAAATTGAAAAACAGCTTGATGAGGAGATGACTACTTCGGCTCAGCTTGGCAAAGCTCGCCGTATTGAGGATGCGGAAGGCCGTTATATTGAGTTCTGCAAGGGCAGTTTGACTTGGGGTTTTAGTCTAGAGGGCTTGCATATCGCAGTCGATTGCGCCAACGGAGCTACTTATAGGGTTGCGCCGCAAGTTTTTCGCGAGTTGGGTGCGAAAGTGAGCCCTATGGCGATCGAGCCCGATGGTTTGAATATTAACCTCAATTGCGGTTCGACCAAAATTCAGGCTTTACAAAAGTTTGTACTTGAGATTGGAGCCGATATCGGCATTGCTTTCGACGGCGATGGTGACCGCGTGTTGTTTGTTGACCATAAGGGTGAAGTTGTTGACGGTGACCAATTACTTTATTTGGTTGCTGCGCATAAGCAACAGCATGGCGGAGGCTGTAAAGGCGTAGTTGGTACTCTGATGAGTAATTTTGGTTTGGAGACAGGCCTGAGGCAGTTGGATGTTCCGTTTACCCGCGCTAAGGTCGGCGACCGATATGTGCTTGAAGAAATGAAAAAAAATAATTGGTTGCTTGGGGGTGAATCTTCTGGACACATTGTCTGTGGTGACGCGACGACAACCGGAGATGGCATCATATCTGCTTTACAAGTGTTGCGAGTGATTATGTTCGAAGGCAAAGATCTAAACGTGCTGAAGCAGAATATGCAGATGTATCCACAGGTGATGATCAATGTCCCGCGAAAAAAATCGCTTGATTTGGAAACGGATGAATCCATTCAAGCTGCGGTAAAAGAGGCGGAGGCGGCACTCGGCGACAGCGGGCGCGTGTTGCTGCGCCCCTCGGGAACCGAACCCCTAATACGCGTTATGGTAGAGGGCCAGCAGCACAATTTTGTAGAGGAGCTGGCAAGGGGTTTAGCGCAGAAAGTTGAAGCGGCTGTTTCATAATGTGAACGACCGAGGGCCTTTTATCTCGGCCCAAGTGAACCGCTTTCTGTTCCCGGATGATCAGGGCTCGGGCCCGATAGTGGGATGGATAAAGATTGTCTTCATAAGCGTTCTTCGCTACCATTGCGGCCCGCTTTGTGGGCGGCAGCGAAGGATTTGATAATCTGGCGTTGGCCAAAAAGAAATTTCAATACAAAAATTAATTCGAATTGAGCTGAAATACTTCAAAACCATTAAGAAACAAGGGTTTAGCTCTGACGTAAAACGTTAGTTTAAAGAATACGACTGTGAGACAAAATAGACGCAAGATAATAATTGGTAATTGGAAGCTCAATGGTGACACCCAATTTGTCGGTGATTTGCTCGGTGAACTGATCAGCTCATGGAGTGGTGTTCACGAGGCTGAAGTCGTCGTCTGCCCACCCTTTGTGCATCTGCATCAAGCCTATACTGAATATTTAGCGCAATCCAATATTGGTTTGGGTGCTCAAGATGTCAGTCAGTTCGAAGGTGGTGCATACACCGGCGATATCTCTGCTGAGATGTTGCAGGATATCGGTTGCCAGTACGTGATTATTGGTCACTCAGAACGGCGTACCCATCACAAGGAAACTGACGGTCAAATCGCGCGTAAGTTTGAGGTCGCGCACAATGCTCAGTTAAAACCGATACTGTGTGTGGGCGAGACCTTGGAACAGCGCGAAAATAACCAAACATTGCAAGTCATAAAGGAGCAGCTCGGCGCAGTAGTGGATTTTTGCGGTGTCGAAAAGCTTTTGCGAGGTGTTATTGCATATGAGCCGGTTTGGGCCATTGGCACTGGCAGAACTGCGACGCCCGAACAAGCCCAAGAAGTTCACGCATTCATTCGCGAGCTTTTTGGTGATAAAGGTTCACTGGCACGCATTGCTTATGGCGGTAGTGTGAAACCCGATAACGCTGCGTCACTTTTTGCTCAGCCCGATATTGACGGCATGCTTGTTGGTGGCGCATCTTTAAAAGCCGACAGTTTTTTGGATATTTGTCGCGCTGCAGAGCTTGGTTAAAACTGAGTTATTGGTTAAAGCTAAGCTAATAAATATATCGGTTTACCTAAGAATTAAATTAGTGTGATGTTAAGACAGCTGCTGTTTAAAGTCGCAATTGTTACTTTAATTGAGCAGATAAATTAGTTAAAAAAATAGCAAGTATAGAAACAGAATATCAGAGATAAACAATGGAAAATTTTATTTTAGTCATTCACGTCCTTTTGGCCTGTGCCATTATCGGGCTCATTATGTTGCAGCAAGGTAAGGGTGCTGAGGCTGGTGCGTCCTTCGGCGCTGGTTCATCGGCTACAGTATTCGGTGCAGCTGGAAGTGGAAATTTGTTTTCCAAACTCACTGCGATATTGGTCGCTATATTTTTTGTTACCAGCTTTGCTCTTGCGGTCGTGGCGAAAAAAGGTTCAGAAATTGAGACTGATTTTCTAGCCCCTGAACTGATCGAGTCGAAAGAACCTATTGAAACTGCTCCTGCCACCGGTGCTCTTGATGCAGATTCTGCTGACAGTGGTGCTTCTGTGTTGGAAGGCGAAGCCGAGGATACCAATGAAGATGATGCTGACGCTTCGAGCGCTTTAGGGGATTGATGTAGAGGTATTTATTTTAGCTATTGCCCAAGTGGCGAATTTGGTAGACGAAGTGCAGGAAGCACAAGTGTCGCGAGAGCCAGGAAGGCGTTAGCGACCACGCGTAGCGTGTTGTTGAATGTGCTGCGGATTAATTTAGAAGTAATTATTTTCAGTTATTGCCCAAGTGGTGGAATTGGTAGACACGCTATCTTGAGGGGGTAGTGGCGTAAGCCGTGCCGGTTCAAGTCCGGCCTTGGGCACCAATAAAAAGCGCAGTTGTTATAGGGCCACTGCGCTTTTTTATGTCTGATTGTTTGCCGGACTTGACCGAGCCTCTAAGTAAGGTTTGCAGTTGCCATCCTGGCGCAACGTTGCGCTTCTTTTGTATCCCCTGTCGAGCCCTCCGTGGCGGCTCTACCCAATTAACGGGGGATGGGCATTCGTGTTACTCGATTAATCATACCATCCCACCCGCAGTGAGCTAATACTCTCAACCGATAATTTTCGAAATTTCTAAAGCCATAAGCCCGTCTCGACATCATCTCCATTTTGTTATGAAAACCTTCAGTAATGCCATTGTTTTTACTGAATCGCCACATGGCAATAATGGGCTCCATCCA
>JANQJB010000157.1 GCA_028281865.1 Marinagarivorans sp. | reverse complement strand
AATGATCCGACTTACAATTGTCTTGAAAATGAAGACATCAATCGCGAACCCTGCATGTTCACCTCCGGTACTATTATTGGCACGGACGGATTTTCCGGTAATCCATTCTATGTCGTTGGTACACGTAACCGAGAAGATCGACGTGTCATTGATGATGTCAGTTTGAATTTAGAATTTAATCCCTCGGAAAACTGGACAATTATTGCCGATGTGCAGTCGGTGAAGGCAACGAATGAGATTTACGACTTCACCGTGCACGGTCGTTTGAGCTCTACTGATACCTTTCTCGATTTGCGTCACCCCGACAACGCACGTTTTGAGGTTCTCGAAAAAGAGGGTAGCGCTGGCGTACAAGACCCAAGCAGCTACTTCTTGCGTTCCGCTATGGATCATGCTTCAGATAACGAAGGTGATGAGCTCGCGGTTAAACTCGACAGCGAATACACCTTTGATGAAGGTTTGATAACGGCTGTGAAAACAGGTGTTCGCGTGTCGGAAAGAACCGTCAACTTCCGCGAATCTGTTTATAGCTGGGGCTCACTGGGTGAAACCTGGATGGGTGACCCTCCCACATTCGATACACTCAAAACCTCTGGCTTGGTTGAAGAGTTTACATTCGACAGACATTTAAACGGCAATTCACTCCGTGTAAACGACACTTTTTATTTCCCTTCAACAGAATCACTTAGAGACTCACGCCAATTTTATGCCGATGCACTTGCAACCGGCGCGCGAATGGGCGGCGGCAGCTGGGTTCCGTTGGAGTTAAGAAACGAAGCAATCGATGGTGGACCTTTCCGACCAGCTGAATTTGCAACAACTGAAGAAGATCGTACTGCTGTCTATGTACAAATCGATTTTGGCAATGAAGATGCTGATATTCCCTTCTCAGGTAATATCGGTGTTCGCTACGTCGATTGGCAACTCACCTCGACAGGCGCCAATATTTTTGGTCCTACATTAACAGGTGATGGCGTATTCTCAGGTGAGACGAACGACTTTTTACAAAGCTTCAACTTTACCCAGTACCACCGTGACCGCGAATTTGACTGGCAACCACAAAGTACCGCTGAATTCTATACCGCGCGTTATTTCGACACATTCCGAACCGAAGCACTCGATGGTATAAACAACGGCGATATTATGGCCGATCCAGCTTTCGCGACTCCGGAGCTACAAGCTGAAAGCATTGCAAACTCTCGAATCAATACACTTTTGGACGAGAAATTTGCTGAAAAACAAGCCGTTCTTGACGACACCTTGGATTACCTCGACAAGGGAGACGGCCCTGTTGAGGAATTAAAAGGTGATAAGTTTAAGCGCTTCTTACCTAGCTTTAACCTGAAGGTAGGCCTTAGCGAAGACTTTGTTGCACGTATCGCTTTCTCTGAGTCCATCTTCATGCCCAACCTCAACCAGGTTCGCAATAATCGTATTGTAACTCCCGATGTCTTGGTTACTCGGTTTAGAGACCTCGATACTAATGAGGAACTCGATCGTATCGAGACAGTTGAGGTTACCGGCTATGTTGCTAATGGTGCAGGCAATCCGTTGTTACAACCTGAACTCTCTTCCAACTACGATTTGACTCTTGAGTGGTACTACGACGATTTTGGCTCGTTAACTGGTTCATTTTTCTACAAGCGAATTCGTGATTTCTTCCGTCAGTCCAGCACGGTCGAGGATTTAACGAATGAAGCCGGCCGCACTGAATCAGTGGTAGTGACTAACACTCAAAATGCTGGTAACGCCAAGGTTCAAGGTTATGAGCTTGCGTTCCTCGGCTCGCTTGGTTCATTTGATGAATCACTCGATCCCTTCGGTGTTCAAGCTACATACACGTTTATTGATGGCTCTGCGGAAGATAACGGTAACCCGGCCTTTGGCGGAGATCCGCAGGATAAATATGCTGAACAATTTACCTTCAATAATATTCAAAACTTGCCTTTAGAAGGACTTTCAGAGCACAACTACAACTTTGTAGCGTTTTTTGATAACGGAACCTTTGAAGCGCGTTTTGCTTATAACTGGCGATCTCGTTACCTACTCAATTCGCGTGACGTAATTGCGTTTGCGCCGGTATTTGGCGAGTCGACAGGCCAGTTTGATGCGACTATTTCATGGCAAATTAACGAGAACTTTAAAGCAGGTATCAAGGCAAATAACCTATTTGACGAGGTTACCAAGACGACGATCTTGAATGAAATTGACCCGGATACGGCTTCGTTTAACCAAGAGACCGTGCGCTCGCCTCGTTCTTACTTTGTTAACGACCGTCGCTTAGCGTTCTTTATTCAAGCGAAGATATAGGTGATTATCAAAGCGTTATCTGCTGGAGTTCATTAACAAAGCTCAACTCTCTGTTGCAAAGAGCTCAATATAGTACAGAGATACGCGTATAATCCATAAGCATAGTCCTCATAGGGCTATGCTTTTTTTTTGCATGAACTTTTTTCATGAGCTATCGGGGCTTATAAGATGCTGAATACCATAGTTATTGTTGGTGGCGGTTCTGCTGGCTGGATGACGGCAGCGGCGCTTGGTCGCCTGTTGCGCGACTCTCCGATCAAAATTACTTTAATTGAATCGGAGGCAATCGGTACAGTCGGTGTTGGCGAAGCGACAATACCGCATCTGCGATATTTCAATGAGAAACTCGGTATTAACGAACACGAGTTTATGCGCGCAACAAATGCAACTTTCAAACTCGGCATTGAGTTTGTTAATTGGGGCGCTCTCGGTGAGAGTTATATCCACCCTTTTGGTGAAATGGGCTTCGCCACTCCCCAGGCTCCTTTTCATCAGTATTGGGCAAGAGCCGACAAACTTGGGCTCGGCATTGCCGCAGATGAGTTTTCAATCGCAACACGTATGGCAAAATTGGGAAGATTTGCCTACCCCAAGAAAAACGAAAACTCTCTGTTATCGACTTTTTCCTATGCCTTTCATATCGATGCCAATCAATACGCACTGTATTTAAGGCAGTTTTGCGAAAAAAACTTTCCAAATTTTCGGCGTATCGAAGGCAAAATTGAACACGTCATACAGCACCAAGAAAGCGGTGATATTAAGGAACTTCAATTAGATAACGGAACAACAATAGAAGGTGATTTTTTTATCGATTGCACAGGCTTTAGATCATTAATCCTCGGGAAAACACTGGATGAGCCGTTAATCGACATGACCGACTACCTCCCCTGCGACAGCGCCATAGCCGCGCCAACCAATGACATTTATGTCAATATGCCGTTTAGCAGAGCGACCGCTCATAAAGCCGGTTGGCAGTGGAAAATTCCGCTGCGCCACAGAACCGGCAATGGCTGTGTTTATGCAAGCAGGTTTATCAGTGACGACGAGGCGCTGAGCATCTTTAAACAAAATATTACCGGTGAGCTTCTCGCCGAACCGCAAGTGATTCGCTTCAAAGCTTGTCATAAAAAGAATTCCTGGAAGCGCAATTGCGCGGGGGTTGGTTTAAGTAGCGGCTTTATCGAGCCGCTCGAATCGACCGGTATCCATCTTATTCAAACAGCGATTATGAAGTTGGTAGAGCTGTTGCCAGAGTCTCGAAATATGGATGCGGAACGCGATGAGTTTAACGCTCAGATGAGCGATGAATATGAAAAAATTAGAGACTTCCTGATTCTTCACTATCGCATTACCCGAAGGGACGATTCAGATTTTTGGCGTTATATTCAATCGATGGATTTACCCGATACTTATCAACAAAAAGCCGGAATTATTGAACATGCAGGATTAATTGATACCTATCAACACGGCCTTTTTCTTGAGAGTAGCTGGGCTTACGTATTCTATGGTCAAGGAGGAAAAAGCCAAGCAAAAATGCGCAATACAGACCACCTCACAGACCCCGAACTTATCGCTCAACTACGCCAATTCCGTGAGGAAATTAATAAAGCTGCAAATTCCGTATCCGACAATCAGAGGGCAATCGAAGGTATTCACGGTGGAACCTATGACGAAGCCTGGCCGAAAGCCGCGTTAAGCCTATACGGTGTATTTTCATGAGTATCAGTAAACCGGCATCAAAAAAGCGACTTATCGTTATTGTCGGCGAAGGACTGCATCTCGCCATTTCAGCCGCTTATTTAGCGAACCAAACTAAACATCTTCCCCTTTCATTTGTGGCAGTCAACCTCGACACGGAAGAAGTAAAAAACGGTGATATTGGCGCTACGTTTCCCCCGTTTGAACCTGCGGTTTCGCCTATTTTACAAAGACAACTTAAGGTTTCACCGCTAACGCATATACTATTAAATACTGCGCAATCCAGCGATGGTTTTAAATTTAATTTTTCATCTTACGGCGTACCAAGCGAGACAATCTCCTTTTCGCAGGGCTATGAAATCTACAAAGAAAATACGTCGCAACAATATCGCTTCGACGCTTTTCTCGACGCTCGCCAAGAGCAGAAAAACGGTTTTACTTATTCAAGAAACTGGGCGAAAAATATCTACCAAAAAATGGCCGTCCGCCAAGGTGTGTGCTTTGTTCCTGCAAGCAATATCGAAGTCAACTGTGTCAACGGGTCTATAAAGCATATTTCCACTGATAACAATCAATCCATTAGTGGCGACCTATTTATCGATTGCACAAAATCTCAAAAATTAATCGGTTGTTTGCAAACACCTCGAAAATTACCAGAATCAATTGTTCCCCGATGGACCACGCAAGTAAAAAAGATTACAGACGCTGAAAATAAAACTTCAAACTACACTATTTCTTTTTTAGATTCTGCTATTCAAGTTGAAGCTTGTTGCGATGCCGGCAAAGAGGAATACCACTATAATTTTTCTCAAACCGGTGAAACAGCTCACTATTACGAGAATCCGTGGACAAATAATTGTATTGCTCTCGGCAACTGCTTTAAACATTTACCTGAGGTCTTAATCAGCGCTGAAAAAAGTCTCAGCAACCAATTGGGTGTACTGCCTTGGCTTTTGGATATTGACAACAGCCAAATAGATTTAGCCTATCACCAAAAACGTTTTAACTCCCAAGCCATTAACCAAGTACTTGAAGAGATCGATAGCTTAAACCTGTTACTTTCTAACTGCAAAGGCGTCGAATTGAAACTTACAGAAAAAAACCAAAGGCGCGTGCAACTTTTTAGTTCTTCTGCAAATACAATTAAAGAAGACAATACTTTTATGTCCGAGAGCGCCTGGGCGGGTCTATTGCATGCAAGTGGCGTTAAACCAAAGGGTGTAAACCTTACTGCACGAGCTGTAAATAAAGAAAAAATCACTACACTTACCGAAAGTTTAATCAAAAAAAATTGAACTAGAAATGACTGAGTCTGATCATCATAAATATCACATCGCCATTGTCGGCGGCGGTACCGCAGGTTGGATGGCTGCTGCAGCTTTTAGTCGCGCGTTATCTAATTCTCACTATAAAATTACGCTCATCGAATCAGCCGATATTCCAACTATTGGTGTTGGCGAAGCGACAATACCGCCCATTCAAGCATTTAATGACCTTCTCGGAGTCGACGAAAACCAGATGCTGGCCGCGACGAACGGAACCTATAAACTGGGCATTGAGTTTATCAACTGGTGCAATATCGGAGACAGTTACTATCATCCTTTTGGCACTTATGGGCCCGACGCGTTTAACGTACAATTTCATCAACTCTGGCAAAAAGCAAGACAAAACGGAAATGCTAAAACACTGGATATGTACTCGCTAAATAGCGAGATGTCAAAGAGATGTTTTTTTGCGAAACCGCAAAATGTGCCTAATTCACCACTAGCAAAAATTAATTACGCATTCCATTTTGATGCAAGTCTATGGGCGAAGTTTTTACGCGAGCTCAGCCAAAAACAGGGTGTCATTCGTATTGAAGGAAATATAGAAAACTGCTCTCTCGACCCAGAGTCAGGCGAAATCAAAAAGCTTCACGTACAAAATAGTGCCGATATCGAAGCGGACTTCTATGTTGACTGCACCGGCTTTAAAGGGCTTCTAATAGAAGAAGCACTGAAAACGGGTTACGAAAACTGGTCGCACTTTCTCCCCTGCGACAGTGCAGCTGCGGTTCAAAGCCAAACGCTAAACCCGTTGCCCAGCCATACAAAAGCGATTGCGCATGGGTTTGGGTGGCAGTGGCGAATACCGCTGCAACATCGAACCGGTAACGGCTTTGTTTATAGCAACCAATATTGTTCAAACGAGTTGGCAGAGCTGACCTTATTACAAAATCTGGCATCCGACGCAACAACAGATGTAAGACATATCAAATTTACCACAGGTCGCCGAAAAAAAGCCTGGAACAAAAATTGTTTATCGCTGGGATTGTCGAGCGGTTTTCTTGAACCACTTGAGTCAACCAGCATCCACCTCATCCAATCGGCAATTTCTAAATTTATCGGTCTATTGCCCAGTTTCTCAAGTTATCAAGCCGAGCAAAAGCGCTTTAATAAACAAATTGAAAGCGAGTTTTTATCGATTCGCGATTTTATTATTTTACATTATAAAGCGACGAACAGAGACGACACTGAATTCTGGCGTTACTGCAGAGATATGGCCATTCCCGATTCTTTACAAGAGAAAATCGAACTCTATCAATCGACTGGATATTTATACAAAGAAGGACACGAGCTTTTTTCTGAAAATAGCTGGCTGTCTGTTTTTGAAGGGCAAGGTATTAGCTGTGAAAATTTAAGTCCTTTGACAGCCCCTGTCTCAACCGATGAAATTTCTAAGCATTTGGATGGGACACAGCACGTTATTAAGCAATGTGCAGCAAAAACTCAGGCTCACCGAGATTATTTAAACAAGCATTGCTCTGCGCCAACTACTTAGCACTCCAAACTGACCAGGACAGACTTAAAACCCGGGGTTTTGCTGCGGCCATCAACCTCTTTGGGAACCAGCACATTCGCCTCGGGATAATACGTCATGATGTTTCCTGGGCGAATATCAAATGCTTTGGCTTTTAAATTTTCCAAACGTCCGACTGTAGTCGACACATTTACTGTCTGTCCATCAGTTATCGATAAACGCGCCATGTCGACTTTATTCATCATTAAGACCTGACGATCACTTTGGTCGCGATAACTATCAAACTCATGATAAATAATCGAATTAAATTGCCCCTCGCTGCGCACGCTGGTCAGTAGAAACTGTTTATCATCCAGACTTTGGCGAGCTGTTACAGGCCTGAACTTAAATCGTGCCTTGCCGCTTGAGGTTGAAAATTTTGGCTGATGCAAAGTCCGACCGCCAATATGGAATTCTTCTTTCGAGTGATCAATATCCGTTAAACGATCAAAACCGGGAATAACATCGCCAACAAACTTACGTATGGCTTCGTGATTGCGAAAGATAGAAAAATCAAATTTGTCTTTGTCAATTAAACCTTCACCCAAGGAACAAATAATATCAATTTCAGACCAAAGTTGTGGAAAACGTTCTATTCCTCCGTCGCTTAAACGCACGAAATTAAACATCGACTCCTGAGTTGTTTTTTGTTTTTCTTCATCGCGCGCCCGCCCAGGCAAAATTAATACTTCGCCGTCTACACCCTGCACGTGACTTAAATTTAACGTTGGATTGATAAAACATTTAAACGCAATGGCGTTCATCGCTTGCGTAGCAAACTTGGTATCGGGATTAGACGCCAATAAATTACCACCAAGCATTATTGCAACATCCATTTTTCCTGCTGCCGATGCCTCCATGCAGGCCATAGTATCAAGCCCTTTCTCCCTAGGTAACGCACAATCGAGCTTTTGCTGTAGCCTAAGTTTTTGCTGCAGTTTAGTCTCAACAGCTTTTTTTAGTGCAGGAGTAAAACCCATGGACCCCGTTCCCTGAATGTTACTGTGACCGCGCAAAGGCATGAGGCCTGCGCCCGGCCGCCCAACCATGCCACGCAACAGCGCAAGCGCAACGACGGCCTCAATATTGTCAACGCCGTGGACATGATGGGTAAGCCCCATACTCCAACTGAAAATCGTATTAGTCGATTGGCTATAGATATCCGCAATATCTAAGATTTGTGATTTTTCAACGCCCGAGGCACTCTCAATCAGTTTCCAGTCCAAACCCTCGAGATAGTCTTTGAACGCCTGGTAATCCTCTGAAAACTGAGCAATAAATTGTTTGTCGTCAGCGCCCGATTCGATAATCGCTTTCGCCACACCATGAAAAAAAGCGAGATCGCCGCCCAAGTGAGGTTGGACATAATGGCTCGCAACGTCTTCGCCATTACTCAGCATTGAGCGCCAGTCACTGGGTGAGGCAAAGCGCAACATACCCGGTTCTTTTGCCGGGTTGATAACAATCACTTTCCCTCCGCGCCGGCGGCATTTCAATAAGCATTTTAAATAGCGCGGGTGGTTTGAAGCCGGATTTGCGCCGATAACAAATAGCGTGTCAGCTTTTTCCAGGTCCGTATATTGGACTGTTGCAGTACCGGTGCCTATCGTTTCCGTAAGCCCAACACCCGACGCCTGATGGCAATAATAGGAGCAATTATTAACATTGTTTGTGCCAAACAAGCGCGCTAACAACTGCAATGAAAAAGCCGCTTCATTCGAGGACCTTCCGGATGCATAAAAAAAACTGCGCTCGGGTTTGCTTTGTTGCAGCCGCGCTAAAACGATATCAATAGCCTCTTCGTAACTCACAGGCGAATAGTGCTTATCACCCTCGCGCTTGTATAGCGGCCTTGTAAGTCGGCCGAGATCCTCAAGCGATTTTCCCGATAGCTCGCCAAGCATCTCAAGCGAATTTTCCAAAAAGAATTGTTGGCTAATAGCCGGCCGGCTATCGCTTAAATGAGCTTGAATATTTTTATTGCAAAATTCTATGCCCGACTTTGTTTCATTAAAGATCCCCCCATTTTGACCACCGGTGCCAAATGCGCAGGCTTTGCACGCATTTTTAGATTTCAGTGCCCGATAAAGTTGCAAGGGCCCGATCTGTTTAGAATATCGCAGTACACTCTTTATCGCTTTTATGCCACCAGCGGTTGTCATCATTTGCCTCTCTGACTATTGAAGTTAATCGGGGCCTCCTTAACTCGGTTACAATAACCCCTTTTGACGAGCTATTCCAATGCTGTCCGTATTCTCAAACTGGGATTTAGCAAGCCTGATCGTAATCGGTTTATGTGCTTTTCTAGCTGGGGTTGCAAAGACCGGCATTCCAGCACTTGGGATTGCTGTCGCTGCCCTGCTTGCAGCTTTTGTACCAGCCAAGATATCAATCGGCTTGCTGCTTCCGTTTCTTATCGTCGGTGATACTTTTGCTGTGCTGCATTATCGACAACACGCTGACTTAAGTTTATTAAAACGACTGCTGCCACACGTCTTTATTGGCATTGGGATCGGCGCGCTCATTTTGCATCTTGTGACAAATAGTTTTGTCCGACCGTTCTTAGGCGGATTGCTAATCTGCTTAATAACGCTCGATTTAATGAGACGACGCTTCAGATGGGATGAACTTCATTCTAACCAATTTCTTGCTGTGGCAATTGGTTTACTCGCTGGCATTTGTACAGTAATTGGAAATAGCGCAGGCCCGCTAATGGCAATTTACTTTGTGCTTCTCGGCATGCCCAAATATCGTTTAATGGGCACAGCCGCTTGGTTCTTTTTTGTCGTCAATATATTTAAGCTACCCGTTTTTGTCGCAATTAATATTATTACTTGGGAAACCATTGCCTTATTTTTATTTTTGTTCCCGCTGACAGTGTTCGGTTCCGTTATAGGAGTCAAACTACTTAAGCACACGAATCAAATTTTGTTTGATCGTATGATTATTGCTTTTGCAATTCTAGCGGCTACGTGGCTAATAATAAGCTAGGTAGCCGTTAATAATGACCTCAGGTAATAATGCCGTCAGGAAATAAAAAATAACTTTTAAAAAACGCTTTAGTACATCGACTGCTGCGGATACGCGGCCCTATTTTTTACTGATTATAAATACACAAAATTTAATCTGCGCATGCACAAATTAATGCGTTTTTATTTCATATTTTATCTGCGAAAACATAATTTGTATAAATATCCACTTTAATTAGCACTACCCTATAAATCCAAGGTTTTTGAGAGAAAGCGCACACGATATTTGAGGAGTCTGTCCGACAATAAGCAAGTCTTATATATATGCTGGTGTATAACAAAAAATTACTCTAGCTAATAAAAATAATCTAAGTGGTAAATTCAAGTGCCTAGACTCCTTTACAATGCATGCATAAAACGCGGATTGAGCAACGGCTCATTCCGCTCGCTTAATAATCTGGTCCGCACACTTTATTTGCTCTCGCTAGTTACTTTTGTTACGCATCTAGCAGGATGTATATCAGCTCCAGACACCAGCGATCCCAACCCGTCGACTAGCATCGCGTCTAAAATTGATGTTGGCGGCGATGCACAAAAGGGAGCTGCCTCTTGGGTCGAGCATCGTTGCAATAACTGCCACGGCACAAATAAGAACCAAGGAACATCGCCAATCGATCCCGATAATCTGGTTCACACTACTTACGAAAACTTAGTTAAATATATCGAGGACGACATGCCGAAAGGCTATGGCCCCCATACCTGTGTCGGCGACTGCGCAAAAGATACTGCGCAATACATGCTTTACTGGGGAACAGATCTCGTTGATCCAGGAGCAAAAGTTTTTGCGAAAAGTAATTTAAGCTGCTCAGAAGACGCAACACTCGCACATGACAAACTCGTTAGGCTGAGTCCAATCGAATACGTCCGCAGCCTCAAGGATTTATTCGAGTTAGATTCCATACCGTCGCTAGACGGCTTTCCAGAGGAGGAGCTCGACAACGGCTTTCTCTATGCTGAAAGCGTGCTGGCCGAGACGGGAGAAGGCTATAAAGCAATTTCAGAAGCAGTCGCCACTGCCATTGTCTCAGATTACGCGAGCAAAACAGCTTGCACGTTGAATAACGAAAACTGTGCAAAAACTTATATTTCAAATATCGCAGAACGCGCATTCCGTATGCCGGTTAGCACTGAATTGCTCGAAAGCGTGCTGTCGGTGTACGAGGCAGGCGCACGCGAATCAATTCAGGAAGGTGTTCACGACTCGCTCAAGCTGATTATGCAATCACCCTTCTTTATCTATAAACCGAGATTGACGATAGGCTCTAACGCAAGCGGATCGAGCCTAGACCAGTACAAAAATGCCAGCAAACTCTCCTACCTTCTTACCGGCAGCATTCCCGATAAAGACCTTTGGGCCGATGCCAAAGCAGGCAACTTAGACTCCGATAATCTTTTGCAGCATGCACAGCGCCTGCTGGCTCAGCCGGAAACTCGCGAATACCTCTCGCGCGAATTTATTGCACGCTGGTTTAAAGTTAAAAATGCTACTGCTATCAGGGATGACATTGAATATACCGCCCTCAAGCAGCAAGTAGACGACGCGATTACTTTCATCTTAAACACTGCGTGGGGGGAAAACGGGAGTATCGAACGCTTATTAACTGAGCCTGCGGTAGGAGACTCCCGCACTAACCAGCTAACAAACGACCCAAGTCGAGTTGGCTTGCTCACCCAGCCCGCATGGATGGCTGCTTTTGGTTCTTCTGAACGCACGGAGCCAATACTGCGCGGCGTATTTTTTGTTGAAGATATGCTGTGCCGCGAAGTCCCGACATTTAACGGGGATGTCATGTTTCCGGAACCCGTTGCAGGTGAGACTCTGCGTGAAAGCTTGAAAATACACCGTGAAAACCCCATTTGCGGCAATTGCCACGCACTATTCGACCCCATGGGTATAGCGTTTGAAAATTACGATCAGTACGGAAACCTGCGCACTCACGATGGGGGTTCTGTTATCGACGCTTCCGGAGTTTTCCCTACAACGGACAGTACCTACGACTTCAAGGATGCTAACGACCTGCTAAATTACGTCGCTAATACCGAAGAGCTGCGCTATTGCACCGCTAAGCACTGGATGGCTTACGCCTTCAGAAAAGCTGTTCCCGAACAACTCAATTGCGAACTCGAAGGCCTAGTGGACAGCGTGAAAGGTTACTCGGGCATTGATCAGATGATCATCGAAACCTTAAAGCAAACGGCATTTTTCGGGGGGTAGCGCAATGAATAAGTTCGATAAATTTTCTAAAGATCTGCCCATTAGTCGCCGTGTTTTTGGCAAGCTTTCAACAGCTGGGCTTCTGACTATGGCCTACCCCATCAACCGGGTTTATGCTCAGGCGGGGCAAAAAGGACCGAGACGGTTTTTCGTGTTAAACCAAAGCGGTGGTTTCTGGCAACAGCGCTGGTCTTCAGCCGGGCCTGGTGGATCACTCGTCATCGGTGACTCTCACGAAGCACTTGCTCCCTACGCCGACCACATTGTCGCGATAAAAGGTCTGGACAATGCTGCGGGTAGAAATTCTCGTGTGCATTTTTTGGGTCCGGTTACCTTATTAACGGGATGCAACACCAGTACAGCAAATGTAAAAGCTTTATCTTCAGCACGCTCACTCGATCAAATTCTTTCTGATCAACTCAGCGACAATGTCCCGTTTTCGAGCATTGAGACTGGGTTTCGTACAAAGGGTATTGGCTCGCAAGAGCGAATCTCCTACGCAGCACCAAACTCACCGAAAAACCCTATAAACAGCGGAGCTGCACTGTTTGAAAAGTTGTTTAAAGGTAAAGCACCTGGAACAAACCTCGGCGGAGCCTCTGCACCTGTAGATAGCTCAGCTATCGAGCGTGAGGTACGGGTGCTTGATGGAATTGTTGATCAAATAAAAATGATGCAACGCGAGCTTGTTGGCGACGATAAAGAACGCCTTGAAAAACACATCGAAACTATTCGTGAAATAGAAAAACGCGTTGAGCTAAGCGCTGGCGGAGGAGCAGCAGCCGGCTGCATCGTACCCGAAACTGCGGGGCGCTTGGATGCAGGGCCGAAAGAGGCAGAGCTACTGCTCGATTTGACGACGCAAGCCTTTGTTTGCGGCCTTACCAATATCGGTACCTATTCTACCCGTAAGGGCGCTGTCGATATGATCTATGACTGGATGCCTGAGCACACCGAAGTATACGGCACCAAAACTCACCATGGCATTACGCATACTGAGAAGTTAAATACACCGCAAGCCGACGCGTATTTCACCAAAGTCGATAAATTTCACACAGGATTATTAGCGCGTTTGGTTAAAACTTTTGCTGAAACTCCGGAAGCGGACGGCTCTGGCACTATGCTCGATAACTCATTAATACTGTATACAACCTGTATTAGTAAACCCAATGCCCACAGCCACAGAAATATGAGTTGGATGGTTATTGGAGGGCAAGGCTCGGACTTATGGAAGGGTAATCGCTGCATCGATGTGGGGGGAGAAAAACTACACAATATTCACGTTTCGGTGATGCGAGCCTTTGGTAACGATGTGAATCAATTCGGCAATTCAAGCGTTAATGGCGGCGCTGCTTCCGGCCCCAGTTCCGCGTTAAAGGTTTAACGCAGAAAACTCAACATACTTAAGGCTCTTAGTTAAACACTTCGGGCCTATTTCAATAATGTTTTCCCTGTCTAAAACTTGATAATTGCTTAAATCACCATTATCTTGTTTTCGATTCCCCCAATAGAGTGACACTCATGGAAATCGTACTGTTTTTAATAAGCTCTACCGCGCTAATTGTTATTCCAGGGCCGAATGTCCTAATCATTGTGTCCACTTCGATAGTTCACGGTAAAAAACGAGGCTTACAAACCGTTCTGGGTACTAGCGTGGCGATGGTCATACAGCTTATCGTCGCGATGCTCGCCACCACTTTATTTATTGCATCGTTATCAAAAGGTTTAACTTATTTAAAATGGCTAGGTGTTATTTATCTTCTATACTTGGCAAGCCAACATTTTTTAAACTTAAAGCGAGATTGTTCTCAGCCCAGTATATCCCCTATTGGCTCTTTTAACCGTGGCTTTTGGGTATCGCTAACAAACCCAAAGACAATATTATTTTTCGGCGCTTTTATTCCACAGTTTATTGATAAGAATTTACCTTACTTCGGTCAAACTCTTTTTTACTCAGCGGTATTTTGGTTATTAGCCCTATTTTTCGATTCACTATATGCAATACTAGCGGCAAAGCTTAAAACCATTTTGTTAGGGAGAAATTTGCATAAGTTTGAAAATGCTGTTGGCGGTACAGCTCTAACAGGTGCAGCACTGGCTTTAGCAACAACTAAACTTGGGCAAAACTAAAGGAAAACTTAAACCCATAGGATAGCCTATTTACTACCTACAAAATCAAGAATTCCTTTAATTAACGGGTCTTTTTTATTGGTAGCCGAAGTGATTATCGAATTATGACGGCGGTGTTTAACAACCAATAAACTAACGTTCTCTGATTTTTGATTTTTTAGTGCCGAGTAAAATAACTGATTTTCCTGCAAACGATTTGGCGAGTCATTGTCAGCCGCGACTAGCATCATCGGTGTTTCAAATTTTCTTGCGTGAAATAAGGGTGCATTCCTATCAACAATAATTTGATTAGCCGCATAGCCACGAACTTGCCGCAGGGTCGAATGCGTTACCGTTTGTCCGCTCACCGGAATAAAACCTGCAATATCTGCCAAACCTAAACCAGCTGTTTTTAAATAATTTTCATCCATCGCTAACATTAACGCAATATATCCACCCGCTGAATGTCCACCGATATAGATTCGCTGAGGGTCGCCTCCATAAGACGAAATACTGTCGATTACCCAACGCGTGGCTGCGGCACCATCATACATAAACGACGGGTACGGATCGTCGGGGTACAAACGATAATTTACTGCAGCAACTGCCACACCAACTTTTTGCAAGCTTTCTGCAAAATCCACAGTGATCTCTTTACTCTTATCTCCTCTTTTTAAGCCACCACCGTGAAACCAAACCAAAGTTGGAAAGCTTTTTGTTGCTTTTTTTGGAAGGTATAAATCTAGTTGGCAGCGCTGACAACCTTCAGTAAACTTATTCTTTTTATCGAGGAAGTCAACATCCTTTTTCTCCTGGGTGAATGCACTCGTAGAAACAATTAACGAGAGTAAAAAAAATATTTTTATTTTGCTTGGCACTTTCAATTCTCCTCGTAACATTTTTAACTTTGCTTCTGAATCGCTGTTCCCACGAAACGCAACTCACACCTGATAGAGCCGTTCAACAAACATAGCGTTTTTAGCTAACGAAGTAACTTTGGTCACGAAATAACTTTGGTCACGAAATAACTTTGGTCACGAAATAACTTTGGTCACGAATTTTTCCATTATCGAATTTTTCCATTATTATAGTTGGTTAGCTCATTGGATTCACTCGGATATCACGAAAACCTTATGGTGGGTGTAATTGCTCTCTTCCACCAAATTCAACGCTGCCAACATCCGACAACTCATTTTGTGTTACCCTTGGATACGCAAAATCATCCGACTGTAGAGTTAGCTTAGATCCCACGCAAAACGAGCATTCGTTAATCACGCATGAGAAGAAAAGGTTGACTGCTGTCAAACGATTAAAACAACCTGGATGAAACTATAAAGAAAACCACTAAGGTGAATATCTATGCCCTTGAATACAACAGTTAAGACGGAAGTTGGTAAAAATATCGAAAAATATGAAGGGCGTATCCCACATCTGTACTTAGATACTGTGGGCAAAGTCACTGTAGGAGTCGGCCACCTGGTGCCAAATAAAGCAGCAATCGTAAGCGTACCCATGTATAAGAAAGGCGCGAATAACCTTCTCTCTCTAGCCACCGATGCTGAAAAGTATACTGAATACGATAATATTAAAAAACAAGCATTTGGTAGAAGTTATACAGCAGCATCTTTCAAAAAGTACACAACACTTGTGATGAAAGACACTGATATGGACACCCAACGCGACAAACACATCCAGTCATTTTACAAGGAACTGTCAGGCTACTACACAAAAGCAAACGGTTTTGCAAAAGCCTTTGACGGCATGCCATTAGAAGTGCAAAAAGCGCTGTTTGACATGGTATTTAATCTTGGCATTACAAAACTAAAGAAACAATACACTAAAATGAATGACTTTATAAAAACAACGAGCTGGGAGGATGCGGCCAAGCAAAGCAACCGCATTGGAATATCAGCAACGAGAAACAAATATGTGTTTGATCTGTTTAAAGCGGCTCACAACCAAAAGCCCAAAACACCTTAAGGGATTGAGCATGAACTTAAAATCTAAGTTTTATTCACTCGTTTTAGCTACTGTCTTCACTCTTAGTTTGTGCACATGTCAAACACCACACACTAAAGAATCGTCTCTCCAAAAACTGGAAGCACGTTGGTATAACACGCATGGCTTTCCTGGCATTGAATCAATTGGAGTTACACCTCACGATCTGGAGTTTGATATTGCCTTCTCAAAGGTTGATGGAGACACTGTACAAGTCAAAAACTGTCTGGAAGTTGCTTACCTAGGGCAGGACAAAATAGTAGAAAGCGAATTTGCAAGATGGGAGTTACTCAAAGCAGACTGTGAAGCAGCAAACCGTTTTTATGCTGCCCCTGAAGTTGCAATAAACTACTGGCCTACTACCTTTGACTTTCCACTTGTCAAAAGCTTTCCCGCTACGGCAGTACCGTATTTGGGTGGGCAAAGCCTAGATGGGCGCACGGGAAACCTGGGAGAGCATGAACCAAAATTAACCTTATTAGAATCTAATGACCACAGCGTAAAAATTAGCGTCGAAGATATGGTGGTCAATTACGTCGTCGTTGCAAAAGCCGATTTTAATCGTGACGGTTATCAAGATATATTTGTTCGCCTAGATTGGTATATCGAGAGTTCTTTTGGGGATGGCTTTGACTGGGTAGTATTAACAAAGACCTCCTCCGACACGACCCCCTTGATGTTGTGGCGAAAATAATTTGAACCTATCTCAAATACAAAGTGAGTGCGCCGGAGCCTTAAAACGCCTTGATGCTACTCCCACTCAATTGTCGCGGGTGGTTTACTGGAAATATCGTAGGTGACTCGCGACACTCCGGGGATTTCATTAATGATTCGATTGGAAACAGTTTCCAATAATTCGTAGGGCAATTGTGCCCAGCGCGCTGTCATAAAATCGATTGTTTCAACGGCGCGAATCGCAATTACCCATTCGTAACGACGCGCATCGCCGACAACGCCAACGGACTTAACGGGCAAAAAAACCGCAAACGCTTGGCTGGTTTTATGATACCAATCAGCGTGGTGCAGCTCTTCAATAAAAATAGCGTCGGCTTCGCGCAACACATCCGCATATTCTTTTTTAACCTCGCCCAAAATACGCACACCTAAGCCCGGCCCCGGAAATGGGTGTCGATAAACCATATCGTAAGGTAGGCCCAATTCTAAACCGATCTTCCGTACCTCGTCCTTGAATAATTCACGCAATGGCTCAACCAAGGACATTTTCATTTGCTCCGGCAAGCCGCCAACATTGTGGTGCGATTTAATCACATGGGCTTTGCCCGTTTTGGCTGCTGCGGACTCTATGACATCTGGATAAATTGTGCCTTGTGCCAGCCAATTAATACCTTGCAGTTTATGCGCTTGTTCATCAAAAACTTCGATAAAGGTATTGCCAATAATTTTTCTTTTTTGTTCTGGATCACTGACACCCACTAACTTTGAAAGGAAAAGCGCTTCAGCATCAGCTCGTATAACTTTAACGCCCATATTCTTCGCAAACATGGTCATCACCTGATCACCCTCATCCTTGCGCAATAGGCCGTTGTCAACAAAGACACATGTCAGTTGATCGCCAATTGCCTTGTGCAAAAGCGCAGCAACGACGGATGAGTCCACACCGCCCGAAAGTCCAAGCAAAACTTTATCGGTACCCACTTGCTCCTTAACACGTTTAATTAAATCGGCAACAATATTGGCAGGCGTCCAAAGCACATCGCATTCACATAAACCTAAGATAAAATGCTCTAGAATTTCCTTACCTTTATGCGTATGCGTGACCTCTGGATGAAATTGTACGCCGTAAAACTTTTTATCTTCCTGCGCCATTGCAGCAATTGGACAAGACGGCGTTGAAGCTGTAACCGAAAAGCCCTCAGGCAATTCGACAACTTTATCGCCATGGCTCATCCAAACATCCAACAAACTGCGATCATTGGCATCACGCGCATCATAAAGTTTTTTAAATAGTGCGTTTTCTTGTTCGACGGTTACTTGCGCGTAACCAAACTCTTGTTTATCTGAGCCCTGAACTTTGCCGCCTAACTGCACCGCCATTGTTTGCATGCCATAGCAGATACCCAAAACTGGAATTCCCAATTCAAAAATTAGCTCGGGAGAGCGCGGAGAATCAGAAGTTGTCACCGACTCTGGCCCACCCGCTAAAATCACACCGCGGGGATTAAATGCTCGAATTTCCTCATCGCTAATATCGAATGCACGAATTTCGGAATAAACACCAATTTCCCGCACACGCCGTGCAATCAACTGAGTATATTGTGAGCCAAAATCAAGAATCAAAATTCGCTGGGAATGGATATCAACACTCATTTAAATCTGGCCTTTAATAAAATAAAAAAGCAGGCAAAAAGAAACCAGTGTTCATCGGTTTCGTGTTGCCTGCCTAAGTAACGAATTAAAAATGAAAATCTAGGACGCCTCTGAGTGCTGTGAATATAGTCAGCGCTGCCCTAGCTTATTAAAAACTTCCGCTGCTCGGATAATTCGGTGCTTCTTTGGTAATACTTACGTCGTGGACATGGCTCTCACTCATGCCCGCCGCTGTTACGCGAACAAACTCTGGCTCGGTACGCATAATATCGATGCTTTCACTGCCGGTATATCCCATAGACGCGCTCAAGCCACCCATTAGTTGATGCACAATAGCCGCCAACGGGCCTTTGTACGGGACCCGACCTTCAATACCCTCTGGAACCAGCTTTTCCATTCCTTTACTGACATCCTGAAAATAGCGGTCTGACGAGCCCTGGTTCTTTGCCATGGCACCGAGAGATCCCATACCACGATAAGCCTTGTAGGTACGACCTTGATAGAGCTCGACCTCACCCGGTGCCTCTTCAGTTCCGGCAAACATCGAACCCATCATCACTACGTGCGCTCCGGCGACAATGGCTTTTGCGATATCACCCGAAAAACGAATTCCACCGTCTGCGATAACTGGGATGCCAGAATCTTTAAGCTCTTTCGCAACATTGGAAACAGCGGTTATTTGCGGTACGCCAATACCTGTAACAATACGCGTAGTACAAATCGAACCGGGGCCAATACCGACTTTCACCGCATCAGCTCCGGCATCAGCCAGTGCTTTTGCCGCAGCAGCCGTGGCAATATTGCCACCAATAACCTGAACGCCGCTGTGATGTGCCTTAATCTTAGCCACCCGTTCAATAACATTTTTTGAATGGCCATGAGCGGTATCGACTACCAGTACATCGACACCGGCCTCTACGAGCGCAGCAATGCGATCATCGGTATCAGGGCTTGTGCCGACACTTGCACCGACGCGCAATCGCCCGAATTCATCTTTACAGGCTTTCGGATACGCCTCCGCCTTGCTGATATCTTTAACCGTGATCAGCCCTTTTAGGTTGAACTCATCGTCTACAACCAAGATTTTTTCGATCCGATGCCTGTGCAAAGCCTCGCGAACTTGATCCGGACTAGCGCCCTCTTTGACCGTCACCAAGCGCTCTTTAGGCGTCATGATACTCGATACAGGGGCATCAAAATTGGTTTCGAAGCGCAAGTCCCTACCTGTAACAATGCCCACCAAATCATTGCCATTAACAACGGGCAAACCGGAGATTTTGTGCTTTTGCGTCACCGCAATAAGATCACTAATTTTCGCGTCGGGCGCAATGGTGATAGGGTCTTTCACCACTCCAGCTTCAAACTTTTTAACCGCGCGTACCTCCAATGCCTGCTGTTCAATGGACATACTTTTGTGGATCACACCAAGCCCGCCCTCTTGCGCAAGCGCAATCGCCAAACGCGCCTCGGTGACGGTGTCCATCGCAGCGGAAATTAAGGGGATATTTAAAGAAATGCCGCGCGTCAATTGCGTTTTTAGAGAAACGTTACGCGCAGTCACATTGGAATGCCTAGGAACTAAAAGCACATCGTCAAAGGTTAACGCATCTTCAGCGATCCTTAACATAGAACTGCCCCACCTCACAGTCTGACGGATTAAAATAAACCGGCAATTATACCCTGTTTATGTGTCAAACGCCATGTGGGGCCTTTGGCGGACTCTTTGTGACAATTGTCATCGATATTGATGACGAAGATGACTCAATCGCAAAGTTAAATATTGGCATAATGCTGAAAAAAGACCTTATCACTCCTGTGATTAGCTTGCTATAAAATATCTTTAGCGTGTAATAAACGACTCGGCGATCTATCAAAATGATTTTATCGACTCTCAAAAAATTCCATCAATGGTTAATTCCGGCCAAAATCCAACAGGGTTTTTTGCCCTACGTCTGGCTAATCTATCTCGCGTTTTATCTTTATCCGCTAATTTTTTACGCATCAAAATTTGACGCCTCAGACTTTACTCTAAGTGCTCTTGGAACATTGATGTTTCTCATCAGCTACTTCCGTACGTTTCGCGCCAAGGCAGAGGAGATTATTTTTCACGCTGTGCTTATGTGTATTATCGCAACAGTGCTTACGCGTATTCATACCGGCGCTGCTACTTTTTTTGTTTACGCCGCCGCCTGCGCGGGTCTTACGTTAAACTTACGCATCGGTATAGCGCTAATAATACTCGTTTGCTCTTGGGCGACATTTAACTTTTGGTACTTTGAACTGCCAAATCACTATTTAATTCCGGGTGTGGGCTTTGCAGCTATCATCGGCTTTACAAGTATTTTCAGCGCGACAATCGTGCGCAAAAATCAAGAAATACACCTATCACAGAGCGAAATTAAATATCTCGCGGCAAAAGCTGAGCGGGAGAGAATTGCGCGAGATCTACACGATCTTATGGGGCATACCTTATCGAGTATTACCTTGAAAGCTGAGTTAGCGCGCAAACTGATTGATAAAGATATTGAAAAAGCAAAAAAAGAAATTCAAGATCTTGAGAATATCAGCCGCGATACACTCACTTCGGTTAGAGAAGCCGTTACAGGTTATCGCACAGGTGAATTAACTGAGCTAATCAAAATGACTCAATCGACTTTAGAAAGCGCTGGAATTGACTTTGACTACAGTTTAGATTTTAGTGAAATACCGGCTGAATATAATGCCATTCTGCCGTTTATCATCAAGGAGCTCACTACAAACTTAATCCGTCATTCAAATGCGCATACCTGTTCACTAACTTTAACCCAAGGTGAAAATGACCTGCACTTTAGCTTTAATGACGATGGAAAAATCGATTCGATAACCGAAGGGAATGGTATCAAAGGGATACGCGAACGCGTTGAGCAAGCAGGCGGTGAATTTCTTTACAATATTGAATCGGGTTTTCATAGCGAAATAAATTTACCGTTAAATAAAAATATGTCTGAGCATCCAATACAAGAAAAATGAATATGATTAATATCGGAATTGCCGAGGATCAAGGTATGGTCTTAGGCGCACTTAGTGCATTGCTTTCGCTGGAGGAAGACTTTGAGGTCAAATTTAAAGCCGAAAACGGCGCAGAGGCCTTTAAGGCTTGCAATGAACACGAGATTGATATTTTAATCACAGATATCGAAATGCCTGAAATGAGCGGGCTTGAACTGGCGCAAAAGCTCCAACGTAATAACAGTGCGATAAAGATTATTATTTTAACAACCTTCGCACGCGCCGGTTATTTAAAACGTGCCATGGAAGCTGGCGTAAAAGGTTATTTATTGAAAGATGCTCCTTCGGAACAACTTGCCGATGCAATTCGCAAGATAATAGCAGGAAGAAAAATAATCGACCCCGAACTTGTCACTGAGGCATGGGGAGAAATCGATCCCCTAAATGAAAAAGAACGCAAGGTGCTAAAATTGGCTGGCGACGGTTTGAAAACTGACGAAATTGCGGAAAAACTGCATTTGTCTTCTGGTACGGTCAGAAATTACTTATCGAGCGCCTCAAGCAAATTAAACGCGAGGAATCGGGTTGAAGCGGCCCGTATAGCACGGCGGAAAGGTTGGCTTTGACACTTGGCCCTCACCCTGAGGGTGGCAGCAAAACATCATTAAACTTTTGCGCAAAGCAGGTAACTCACTCTTCGGACATAACTAAATAGCCGGTGAGTTATCGTCTGAAGTAACCCTATTGCGACATTAGTGATACAATTCTTTAATTCAACAGTAAAAGCCTTCAAGTAGTTATCTCTTTTGAATGAATGTCTGCAATTGAATCAACAAACGAAACAGCCCTCCCCGCTATTCTCGCTGGTCCTATAATCAGGCGGCTGACACACCAGAAGATAGCATTTTGGTTGGTGACCACAACCGAATTGCAGTGGCGCATTGAACTCACTCTTCCCGACAAGGCGTGTATTTGTTACGAAAGCGCAGAAATCGACAAGGTACGGACGCAAATTCAATTAGCCAAGCACTGCTTCACTGTCCTTATCGATTTACCTTTTAAATCTCCAATGCCTGCGGATACGCTGATACCTTACCAAATTTATTTGCGTAACAATGAGCACGAGCCGTGGAGGAAATGCACCGATCTACTTGAAAATATTTGTTATCCGAGCCTTGACTCCCCTGCTTTTGTCATTGGAGCACGACTTAAAAATATTCTGCATGGCTCTTGCCGCAAAATCCACCATAGCAGCACCGACGCTTTTGTACGCATAGACGATTTACTCGAGTCAAAATTAAAAACAAAAAATGCGGCAACTTGGCCCAGTGTGCTTGTGCAAAGCGGCGATCAAATTTACGTAGACTTCGTCGCAGGACCGACCTTAAAAGTTATTCAAGCGTTGATTAAGCTTTTACAGTTTAAAAATGAGATTTTCGAACCTTCACTCAATAGTGAAATAACAGTATCAGACAGTAAGAACTTAAACGAAACGCCGTACTACTATCGCCGCGAAAGCTTGTTACCGCGCACTACCTGTGGTAAGCAAAAACGTGTATTTACCGCTGTGAATACCCGAAACCATCTTATGTCGCTTGCCGAAATAACCTGCATGTACTTATTGGTTTGGTCTCCAACATGTTGGTCTCTCGCCGATAGTTCACCACCTGAGTCGCTTAGCGACGAGCAAAAAAAACAGTATCGAGACGAACAAAAATGTGTTGAGAATTTTGTTGAAAACCTCGACAAAACTCAACGAGTGCTCGCCCATGTAGCGACGGCAATGATTTTTGATGATCACGATGTTACCGACGATTGGAACCTCACCGCAGCTTGGGAACAAGCCGTTTACAATGATCCTCTTTCACAAAGAATTATCGGAAATGCTTTACTGGCTTATTTAGTTTTCCAAGGCTTGGGCAATGCCCCAGAAAAATTCTCGCCAGCTCTGATTGGCAAAACGCAGAAAGCGTTTGCACAACCGGGCAGCGAGGTTCACAAGGCGCTACTTGAAGAAATACTTGAGTTTTCAGAGTGGCATTATAGTTGGCAGACCCAACCACCACTTGTAGTACTCGACACACGTACACAGCGCTGGCGCTCGGAAAGGTCGTTAAACAAACCATCGGGTTTGATGGACTGGGAAGCTCTTACCGAATTACAACAGCAACTCATTGGGCTTGACTCCGTAGTGTTGGTTTCTCCCGCACCAATATTTGGTGTAAAGCTTATTGAAGCGATTCAACGCGTTTTCACTTTTTTTGGCAACCCGCTCGCAGTGGACGCTGAGAACTGGATGGCACATCCGGGAGCTGCACGTTTTTTAATGAATATGTTCCATCATTCGCGCACACCGCAGCATTTTATTATTTTATCGGGCGACGTACATTATTCCTTTGCGTATCACATTGAACTACGGCGCAATGAACAAGGTCCGCAGATTTGGCAGATTACCAGCAGTGGCTTGCGCAATACTTTTCCAAAAACAATACTGGAAATATTAGACCGACTGAATCGTTGGCTCTATGCTCCTTGGTCACCACTCAACTTTTTTACTAAAAGACGCAGCATGCGTGTTATTCCACATAAACCCGAGCCGGCATCTAAAGGCGAGCGCTTAGTCAACGCCTCTGGGGTTGGCTGGGTAGAACTCGATGAAAATAATGTGCCGGTGAAAATTATGCAATTATGCTCTGACCAAGAGGATGTTGAATTTATATCGGATGAGAACGAAGCTCGTTGGGAATAAACGCTATACTGCCTCTCCTCTTACACACCTAAATTGTGATTACTTTCATTTCATTATATCGCCTTCTATGACGAGCCTATCACGCAGCAAATAAAAATGTGCGGATTCGACCGGCTCGTTCGTCTTAAAGAAAATACTCAATCTGATTAGCGTAATAACGTAAAATCAATTTAGGACAAACCATGGCCATTAACAAATTATTTATAGTCTTTATTGCTTTCTTAACAATCAGCTGCTCGAATTCACCCTACGTATATGATGAAAAGCCCACACCATTAAAAAAAGAGCAATCGATATACTACTTGGACGAACTAACAGTAAACCTTACGCTAGGCGATGGCGCTAATGTGAGAGACGGAGACAGTTCATTTTCGAACCAAGAAGAGATGGAAAAGCAATTTAAAAATTATATAAATAGGGCCTTAAAAGAAAAAAATATTTTGGCGCCAAACTCCTCAAGTGCTGATGCCACGATTAAAATTATCATAGATTATAAACGCAACTTTAATTATGGCGGAAAAGCATTAAATAAACCTCTGCTCTCGCACAGAGTAAACATTTATAAAAATGCTAAAAAATTAGCCCATTTTGCGGACAGCAATTACACAACAAAATATTCTTATCTCAAAGATTTAGCTGTTAACGCAGAAATAGCAGCCTTCAGATGGGGAGCAGACGATGAGCTTAAAGATATCAGATTGATCTCGGATTCAATTGTTAATGACCTGTATCAGATTGGGCAATAAACGTGTTAGTTGCTCGGTACAGGGAAATGATTTAAAGGTGGTTTGGCGGGCGGCCTAAGCCGCTAAGAGAAAAAAAGTGTACATTGCAAAAAGCGAATAATTTTTTGCGCTACAGACAATGCAAAAGCGTGCCATTGCTTGAATGGCACTTTACAAACTTATTATGTCATCGCTTTTGCAAAGTTCCATGTCGGCCCAATGTGGCGGCAGCCATCTTTTGCTTTATTACCTTTAAGATCAACACGCCCAGGACAATAGGTTTCATCCGGTGCATTATTAGCTGGACCGTTTCCGCATTGAATATCATTATAAATAGGGTTTCCAGCGGCTCCTGGCCCATTACCAATCATGGCACAGGCTTGTCTTACAGTTTTGCGGCCAGATGGAGTATCGACCATTTTACCTCCTATGCCATGGTCAAAACCGTTGGTGTCGCAGAAACACTGATCGCCAACTGAGTAGCTATCTTTCCAGCTATTGCCCTTTGGCGCGTTTTCAATATCACCCAGTTTTATGTCATCGCGGTACTTGAGAATATCGGGATGGGCATCAGCGGGAACATTATCAGCCCGCTGCGAGAGATTACTGTTGCTGGTTTGAGTCGCTTCTGGCGGCCAGGTATCTCCCGGGCACCACTTCCAGTCTCCTCCAACCACTGAGGTAAGGTAGGCGGTAATATTCTCCGCTTCGGTTGCAGTAGCGTTGTTATTTTGATTGCCAGTTGGCATCCAACGGTCGATAAATTTATCCAAGTCCATTTTTACGCGATTTCCTCCGTCATTTCCGCGTTTTTTATAGCCGTTTCCGTTAATACTATCGAAGTCAATACCGGCATTGTCGCCGCGCCAAGAAGGATTGCCCGCAGTGGGATCGCCGTGACAGCGTTGGCACGAATCCTCATAAGCTTGCTGCCCAAGCATAACCTCACCTTCACAATTGAGATTAACCATACCTGAAGAGCTAGAACTACTGGAGCTTGAACTAGAACTACTGGAACTTGAACTACTCGAGCTCGAGGAGCTGCTGGAGGAAGAGCTGGAACTGCTACTGGATGAGCTGCTCGACGATGAGCTAGAGCTGCTTGAGGAAGAGCTGGAGCTAGACGACGAACTACTGCTAGAGCTAGAAGAGTCGGGGTTTTGATTACTAGACCCACCACACGCGACCAATCCAATGGTCAATGTTAGACTCAATAGGCGTAAAGTTTTCATAGGAATACCGTAGGCTTGTGTCGATTATTATGTGAGCCTCACAGTACTCGATATTGCGAAGAGAGCAAGCCTCTTTGCGAGGAAATGAGCAGTTTTACTTAAGTTTTTTAGAAATTTTTGGATTATTTGAAAAAAATAATACGTAAGCGACTATAAACATTAGTTTTTAATAATAATTTAAAAGAATAACGCATGCACAATCGGAAACATCGCTCCACGCAGAGCCAGCAAACATATCATCGGTGCGCCTGATAACACTCATTTGTTTTTATCTCTTTTATATTCTCATATACATTTAAGCTATCTTAATTGGTGTTTTCTGTTATTTTTTTCTAATAATGAAATAATTTTCATCTTTGCAAGCTTGGGTAATTTGCACCGACTAACTCGCTTGCACATATAGCCATAGGACTCCAAAAATAATCGGTTGGTGAGCCATATATATGATCAAGGATCGTTGGCCAAGGTAAGCCAACAATGCACCAGGAATTTTTATTTCAAACCATGATTGTGGAGCGTATCGGGCAACTGCTATGCCAGTAAAAATGACGCCAAACCAAGGTACTGGAGGGACATAATCCTGTGGCCGATCCTGCGGTAAATATTGACTTGCATACTCAAATGGCCACCAAAACGACAGTAGCTCAAACCAAGAGATAACAAAGCAAGCGAAACCCAAAAGTAGTGCAATAACGGGTACGCGTACGAAGCATACGCCCACCAAACTGCTTAGGAACAAAAAATGCAAAATACCAAAATAAATCCAACTGTCTGGAAAAATCACCAACGAGATAAGGCTAATCGACAACGCGCAAAGTGCCAGCTTACCCAAACGAAGGGAGAAAGACGTTAAACTAAATTTCCTGTGATAAGCAAGCCATAAACTAATACCCGAGACACCAATAAATAGCGTCATTATCATCTTACGAAAATAACGCCAGTGATCCTCGACATTCATGTCGAATTCTAAATAACCAAAGTGGGCTAAGTCGTAGATCAGGTGATAAATCACCATCAAAACGATAGCGATTCCACGTATCTGGTCAACAATAAGAAAACGCTGCATAAGCGACCAATTACTTGTGTAACACCAATTAGAAGAATTAGGTGAGGCCACAGTTCAGTTTCGAACCCAAGCTGTTCTCATTGCATGCAAGGGTCACTCAGCGTTGAGCCTAAAAGGGTAGATGTGAAATAAGTGTGAACACCAATAAGGTTCGCTTGTGATCGAGATGCGAGAGAGGTGCGAGAAAGGTGCGATATCAGCAGCTTTATGCTCGCTAAGTGGAACTAGTGCACGAATGGCAAACGCTGAAAATAAAGGTAAAGACGTTCAAAACTATCCCTAAGCTTTTGTGCGATGTTTATTATTTCTATTGTTTGTCCTACGCACGTCAACAACCTCCAGCTGCTGCAACTAAGTCTGTCTATACTTTAGTTATCTAGATGCTCAAAAGAGAATTTAAAAGCTTAATTAGCAAACAATTCAGCAGCAGGCACCATTAGTGGGCGCTTGCTGTTTTCTGGTGCAGTCAATTCAACAAGCGCTTTCAGCATACACACAAGAATCGACCGCCTTTAAACAAAATTCTTAAGTTAGTAAAGTATATCGGTGTTAATGGTATGAACATATTAGGTAGTCTGAAGTTGAGGACAAAACTAGCCGGTGGATATGGCATTGTCTTGGCGCTTATGGCGGGCGTCTCACTCGTTGTTTACGTCAGCATTAGTTCGCTAATCGATTCATCGAAGTGGGTTAACCACACCTACGACGTTATTATTAATGCTAAAAATGTCGGTGCCGCAATGGTGGATATGGAAACAGGACAGCGAGGATTTGTCATTGCGGGAAAAGACAGATTTCTTGAACCTTTCGACCAGGGCCAAGCGGTTTTTAATGACCTGATAAAAAAGGGAAAGCAACTCACCAGCGATAACCCTAAACAGGTGGTGCGCTGGCAGAAAGTGGCTGATTTAAAACGACGCTGGATAACGGAAGCGGCAGAGCCTGAAATTGCTGCCCGTCGACAAGTAACCAAAGGAGAGCAAGCGATAGCAAACTTTAAGGAAATTTCGTCCAGAACTGTGGGGAAAGAAATCTTCGATAGCATCCGTGCCTCCCTCGCAAATATTGAAGGAAAATTACGACCAAAAGATGTATCAGCTAAACATTTAGTCACTGTCGTAACACTTGATTTAGTCAATATGGAAACCGGCCAGCGTGGCTTTTTACTTAGCGGCCAAGAAGCATCGTTAGAACCATTTGTTAAAGGCAGCCAATCGTTAAGAAGTAATTTGAGAAAACTCAGTAGTGCTGTTCGAGGAACGCGCGTAACACAAGCAGACCTCGACGAAGTACAACAACGTGTAAACGCGTGGAAAGAACAAGCGGCTGAGCCAGAGATAAATGCGCGCTGGAAAATGAATAAGTACAAAATAACAATTGATGATATTGTGAAAATGATGGAAAACGGACCGGGTAAAAATATCATGGACGAGTTGCGCGATGAGTTAAAAGCCATTATTGCCGAAGAGGAAAGGCTTATTGTGGAGCGCGGTAATGCCCAAGCATCAACGTCTGAATTTGCAATTAAAGTGAGCTTGTTGGGCACGATATTCGCTATTGTAATTGGTGTCATAGTTGCAACCGTGGTCGTTCGTGGAATCCTGGTACCGTTAAATGCAACCAATTCTTTTTTGAGAGATACCGCTAAAGGAGGGGGCGACTTGACAATGCGAGTACCTGTGAATTCCTGCGATGAAATTGGTGAGTTGGGCAACAACTTTAATCAATTTGCAGAGAAGCTACAAAGTATAGTAAGCAAGACAGTCGCGTCGGCGAATGAATTATCTTCATCAGCGCAAAATATGGCGACTGTCACTGAGAAAACAAGCAGCGCCATTATTCAACAGAAACAAGAAACAGAGCTTGTTGCCTCTGCAATTACAGAAATGAATTCTACAGTACAGGAGGTTGCCAACAGCGCAGAACGTGCCTCCGTAGCAGCACAACAAGCCGATGGTGAAGCAAAACGGGGTAACGAAATTGTTAGCCAAACGGTCGAAAGTATTAATAAACTGGCCACTGAAGTTGAAACATCGGTCGATATTATTAGCACTGTTAAAACCGATAGCGAAAACATCGGTGCAGTGCTTGATGTTATTAAAGGTGTTGCAGAGCAAACCAATTTACTAGCGTTAAATGCTGCAATCGAAGCGGCACGCGCAGGTGAACAAGGACGTGGTTTTGCGGTGGTGGCTGATGAAGTACGCACCTTGGCTCAACGCACTCAGGATTCAGCGGCAGAAATTGAAAATTTGATTGATACTTTACAGACTGGCGCTGAAAACGCCGTTAATGCCATGGGGCAAAGTCGCGAGCGCGTTGCTGCTACAGTCGAAGATGCGGCACACGCTGGTGAATCTCTAGCGTCAATTACCGCAGCCGTCGACACAATACTGGAAATGAATACTCAAATTGCTACTGCAGCGGAAGAGCAAACAGCAGTTGCCGAAGAAATTAGCCGTAACGTCGTAAATATTCACGGGATATCTGAACAGAATGCACAAGGAGCAGAACAGGCAACGGCTTCTAGTGTGGAAGTGGCGGCTTTGAGTAGTGATCTACGTCAGCTGGTTTCCCAATTTAAAGTTTGAGTTTGTTTTTGAATAGCCTGCTAATACCTTTATCAAAATGAGTAATAGTTTTTATCGCCTACCAATAAATACACGCTATAAGAATCCCTTTTTTATATTTCACCAACGAAGACATAAGATTATTAAGGTTTTTATTACTGTAAACTTTCAGTTTATATAATCAGTGTTTTGTTTATTTTTTAAATAGCGAGCACCTTATTTATTATTATTATTTATTAAAAAGGGAAATTCGCTGGTTTGTTTAATCCTATGTGGCAGCGTGAAATAGCTCTGCCATAATTAATTTGAACAAACTTTAATCTGGATGATTACAATGAGAAAACGAATATGCGCTCTCACCCTCCTCTATTTTATTAGCTTTAGCCTTTCTGGAGCTGCTCTAGCAGCCGGGGACAAAAACCACCACAGTCTCAACCACCATATTGTTGGCGTATTTAATGGAGTCACTGAAACAGAAGATACTTCAGAAGCCGGTTATGGCCTGGAGTACGAATACCGCTTCAATCACCAATGGGGAGTCGGAGTTGTTTGGGAAAAAACCCAGGATGGCTACGATGATCATCACGGACACAGAGAAAACCTCAGTGTCACTCTGGCTTCCGCTTATTATCACATCAATGCATGGCGGCTCGGCTTAGGGGCCGGGCAAGAGAAAGTACACGGCAATCATCCACACACAGAAAGCTTGATCCGCGCCAGTGTAGCCTACGACATTCACTTGACGGAAAACTTCGGTGTTGCACCAGTCGTTAATTTAGACCGAGTCGATGACCATAACGTTTACGTCTATGGTATGAGTTTCAATATCGGATTTTAAATAACTATCGTTTTCCACTTTTATTGAGTGCGCTAAAGGAAAACATGAATATTCTCAACAACCTGTCGCTTCGCTTGAAAATATCATTGGTAGGTGGCATTCCGCTGGTTTCAATGATTTTGAGTGTCCTCTTCGCCATCGTTCAGGTCAAGCAATTGGGGGAGGAACTCATTGCGATCGCCGAGCGCGACATTCCATTAGGGAAACATCTCAATGAAATTTCAACCCATCAATTGAACCAAAGTATCCACTTCGAACGCATACTACATTACGGTGCGATTCTCGAATCCGAAAATTCTGCACAAAAGAAACATCGTGAAGCAGAACAAAACTTTAAAACACTCGACGCGTTGGTAAAACAAGAACTTGAGACCGCCACCCAATTAGCAAAAAACAACTTAGACCAGTCAAGCATCGAGACAGAAAAAAATGAAATGCGGCTGGTGATTAAGCACTTAAATGAAATTGCAGACCAGCACAAACGCTATGCTCAGAACGCAAATGAGGTGGCCACTCTGATACACAATAGAGACAAACACGAAGTAGAGATAAAAGCCGAGAGTGTAATAGAGGAAGAAGACAAACTTAACCAACACATATCTCAATTAGTCGAAGAAATTATTAAGTTCACCGAAAAATCTGCGTTACACGCAGAACACCAAGAAAAGGCCTTAGTCCGCTGGCAAATTATATTATTGATATTCGCGGTTGGGCTCGCCAGCCTCTCCTCTTGGATTTTCTCTGCATCAATATTGAAAAGAACTCGCCAACTGAGTCAGTCTTTTTCCGCTATCGAAAACTTCGATTTGAGTACAAACATCGTAGTGGATGGCAGCGACGAAATAGGTGAATTAAAACTCGCCGCGCAAAACATGCGTAAAAGATTGCAGCAAGTCATTCTTAATATAGGGCAACAATCGGATATTGTGGCTTCCTCGTCAACTGAGTTATCTCAAACAATGCTGCAAAGCAGTTCCAATATTCGTAGCCAACAAAGTGAGATTGGCCAACTGGCGAGCGCCATCAATCAGATGAGTGCCACGACGCAAGAAATGGCCTGCAATATTAACGAAACAGCAGACTCTGCCAACAGTGCAAAAAAGGAGACCACTGAGAGCCGTGAGACCATGTCGACGCTGGTTAAAGCTGTACAGATGTTAGCTGAGCAAACATCTAATGCGGAGCAAACAATTGGCACCGTTCGTAAAGATAGCGAAAATATTAACGCCATTCTCGGTGTTATTCAGGGTGTTGCTGAACAGACCAACCTTCTCGCGCTCAATGCGGCAATCGAAGCAGCCCGAGCAGGCGAGCAAGGTCGCGGTTTTGCGGTGGTAGCAGATGAAGTACGAACCCTTGCCTCACGAACTCAGGAATTAACGATAGAAATTAATTCAACTGTCGAAAAATTACAGGGCGGTACGGTGATAGCAGTAGATAATATGCGCAAAAATAACGAACAAGTGACAGCAATGGTGGCAGAAGCATCTCATGTGGACGATTCTCTAGCAACAGTGACTGACGCAGTAGTTGGAATTAGCGATAGAAGCACCCAAATAGCCACGGCAATTGAAGAGCAGTCTCTGGTAACGGAGGAAATAAACAGGAACGTAGTCGGCATCAGCAATATGGGTGACGATTTGGTCGACGGTTCACAACAAATTGTCGCGGCATCCGAAAAACTAAATGAAGTCGCTCACCAATTATCTGATATAGCGCATCAGTTTAAGTTGTAGAGTTGCTCTTAACAATTACACAGCCCTCTCCTTTTTGAAATCAAACAAAATTATTACTTTTTGTGAGTGGGTGATGAGATGGACACCCCTTGGTGAAACGGCGCAAATACGCCAAACTTAAAGTGCGAAAATAAGCCACCAAACTCGGAGCGTCCATCATGCCTAAGCTTAATACGATAGCCATTGATTTATCAAAAAATCTTTTTCAAGTTTGCAAAGTTAATCAAGCAAAAAAAGTTGTAGAAAATAAACCACTAAAGCGCTCAGATATTACACAATACATTCAAAAGCAACCTATATCGATAATTGCTATGGAAGCCTGCTACTCAAGCCATCATTGGGCTAGACTTTTTCTATCGTTTGGCCACGAAGTGCGGCTTGTACCAGCGCAGCATGTAAAGCCATTTGTTGTAGGAAATAAAAATGATAGGAATGATGCTTTTGCGATTTACGAGGCCTCCTGCAGGACGAATATTCGCTTCGTCCCTGTCAAGTCAGTTGAGCGACAAGATATTCAATCCCTTCATAGAATAAGGGAACGCATCGTTTCTCAACGAGTTAGGTTGATGAATCAAACGAGAGGTTTGCTGAGCGAATATGGCATTATTATTTCACTCGGAATTAAATCGTTTCGATCATCGGTACAGGATTTAGTATCTCTACATAATCCAAATGTATCAAATATTATTCGTACACAGCTACGCTATATTTTGGACGAACTTTATTCCTTAGATGATCGCTTGGAAGATATTAATCAAACGTTAAAAACTATTTGTAATGAAAATGAAAAATGCCAACAATTACAAAGTCTTCCGGGTGTTGGTTTCATCAATGCTACAGCACTCTATAGCGCGATAGGAAATGCCAGCCAATTTAAATCTCCACGCGAATTAGCGGTTTGGTTAGGTCTCACGCCGAGGCAGTATAGTAGCGGCGATAAATCCTATAATCTCGGCATTACGAAACGTGGTGATAGGTATCTGAGGAAACAATTAATCCATGGAGCCCGAGCAGTTTTATATCGCTGTAGGAAAAAAACAGATAAATTATCCTGTTGGGTCAACCAACTTGCGCAGCGTAGAGGCGTACAAAAAGCTAGCGTTGCGCTCGCAAGCAGGCTCGCTCGTCTAGCGTGGATACTGTTACAGCGAGGGGAGTGCTACAAAATACAGACCGTCTGATCCTGTAACGTCAAACAGAGTTTCTTTAGTCGCACACGATTAATGGTTTAAGCGGTTTTCCGTACTTGACATTTAGTCTGGTTAGGACACGGTTCTTGCAAACCGAGTGGGTGTTTAAGACAGTCAAGTGCGGATCTCATTAGGGCCAGATATTAAACGTCAAAATATCAACGATAGGCCGGATATATGTCAGTACGACTGCTTTAATTTACGTAGCGAAATAGGAACAAGAAAACGAGATACATTTCGGTTTAATAGATTAAATAATTTTTAACGCTTATCAAGGAGTTTTCTCGTTCCTCGAACTCCTCCTGGACAAGCATTAAAAATCAATTTTAGTGGTCAATATGAAATGTATCCCCAAAAAGAAATGCGGCTAAAGGTTGCAGGGCTGATTAATATCTTGACATCGTCGGCGTGTCCATATATGTCCTTAGTTTACTTCTTGTTATTTTCTGATAAATCTGGTGGATCAGATCTCGCTTTGTCAAAAGCATCAACTTCCAATGAAGTAAATATATCAATCAGAGAATAGTTTTTTTTTTCAACTAAAATAGAGTCACATCTCCATAGAGAATAAGGTATTTCCGGTTTCTCGCTTATGTTTATTTTTTCTCGACACCATTTTTCCCAGTCTTCCTTATAATCCGACTTAATTAATAAAAAATAAGATAAATAACTAATTTGCGACACGAAACCTGTATTTTTAAGCGCAACACAACATTCTAGAACTCGATTTTGCATAGCAGTATTACTCTCTTCACTAAGATTTAACTCATGAGCCCATTCAGGCGGAATAAAAACGCAGACTGCATACCATAAACCTTCTTTTAACGTGAACAAATCAGTTAAAGCAAAAAAGACATCTCTAGTAACCACATGTAAAGCCATAAAATTTTCTCCTATATTACTATTGGATTACTTCTAATTCCTCATGTGGCCTAAATA
>JANQJB010000133.1 GCA_028281865.1 Marinagarivorans sp. | reverse complement strand
AATATTTCGGTTCATGAAACGTCTCAAGACATGTATGACGCGATTAATAACTGTAGTCGTAGGCTTAGACGTACGGTAATTCGTCGTTTTGGTTATGCTCAGCCGCGGAGAAAAAATATAGGCAATACCCTTCCTGGCTTATATTGAATCCCGACTAGCTTGTCTCGCCCAATTATGTTTGCCTGAAAAGCAAAACAATCAGTGGTTGTATATTCAGATAATCGAAAATGGACACTGCATAATTGAAGGAAGACAGTGCCCATTGATCGTTTGATTTACGCTACGATTAAAAAGATCTACTCGCGTGCTTAGTTTGCGCTAAACCAACTAGAAGCTAATTTAACGGCTGCGTTTACCTCCTGTTCTTGATCGTAAAAATTGAATTGGTGATAGGGCGACTCAAGATCAGTCGCTATCCAATGCAGCTCTTTATTGTTCGTGTTGATTTTGTCGAAGTACTGCTTGGTATATTGGGGCAGAACGGCACCATCTGAATGTATCATTAGCGTTGGTGTATTCAAATTTTTAGCTGACTTTGTAGGGTCAAAGGTAAGCCAATCTTCCCAGCTCATAACAGCAAATTTGTCTGCGCTCCATTCGCTAACGGCACCTCGCTGTGGGTTAAGGTAGTAGTCGTACGGGCCGTACATTGCGGCATTTTTATCAGTCGTTGATATTGCTGGAATATACTCCACGTCGCCGGAACTTTGGTATTTGTTTTTGGCAGCTTGCGCTAACTTTATTTTTTCTTGAACACCTTCTTCGCCACCGTAAAAAAGCTTTACCGCGTCTGCGTCGTGTAACCAAGATGCAGTTGCGACAACTGACTTGATGCGCTTATCTTCGGAAGCGGCTACAAGCGTATACATGGCTCCTGCACAGACACCGAAAGCACCGATACTGTCTTTGTTTACTTCCGGTAGTGTTTTTAGGTAAGTAACAGCGTTTTTTATATCTTCAACTTTTTGAGAGGGGTTTTCGTAAAAGCGCGGGTTGCCCTCACTTTCGCCAAAGTTTCTCGGGTCATAAGCAAGCGCAATAAAACCGTTTTCGGAAAGCTTCTTTGCATATAAACCGGCCATTTGTTCTTTTACAGTCGTCCAACTGCCCGATACGACAATTGCGGGATATTGCTTTGACGCATCATAATTTTTTGGAAAGTATAAATTCCCGACAATTTTTTCACCTTCACTGTCAAACGTAACTTTTTTCATCATTGGCTCCAGAGAGTTTATTTTACTTAGCGCGTTGCGCTTATTTAATTCGCTTACCTCAGTTAAGAAATTTTTATTCCCTTTTTGTCCGTGCATGATTAATGTCATATCAGTAATTTTCCATTTTGACTTTATTTTTTTGAGCTTGTGATGGTAGCGACCGTAGGCATCCCAGTATTCGACGCTGGGCGCTTCGTGACTCGCATAAACATGTGAATAAACTTCTGCGCTTTTACCTTTTATCGAAATATCAAAGTTGGTGAGCATGTGATGGGTGCTAGCCGCAGTGAGCAAATTTTTCCAGCCGCCAACTAGCTCAGACGCTTTTACCGCAGTGCCTGGTTGACCCGTCAGGCTAGAATAATCGACATACACATCCTTGGAAAACTGGTCCTCGGCTAGTTGCCAGTGTTTAGAATCGATAGCATTTACCATGGTGATAATTGTTTCTTGAACTGACTGCTTGCTTCCTGCCATAGTCTTCTCCACTAACAGAAATGGCGCACTTAATAGCAAAAGGGTTGAGATTAACGCTTTTATCTTCACTTTGTTCTCCTTCGCACTGGGTATAGGTTTTAGAGGTTTATGAACAGTCAGCACCGCAAGAGCTGACCCTGACGTAAGTAAGATTAAAGAAAAGGGGCTTTTTGCGATTGCAGAATACTGCTTGAAGTTTTGTACTTTATTGCTCTAAGAAGGAGGTAGGCTCTTGATATATTTGCCGGGCGTCATACCAAAATGGCTTTTAAAGGCTCTTGTAAAGTGAGCCTGGTCGTTAAAACCTAGATCTAAGCTCACCATCGTGATATTGCTTTCACGATTGCCTAGCAGGCTTTTCGCGCGCTCAAGCCTCTTAGCGAGTAGGTATTGGTAAGGTGTAATACCCATTAGTTTTTTAAATTCCCTCAAAAAGTAGTACTTGCTACAACTAATAATGTTCGCTAGGTCATCAATAGAAATATGTTGGCTGATTTTTGCGTCGATATATTTATCTATTCTATCGATTTCATTTTGATCAAATTTAGACGAGTCGCCCGGCTTTCGCTGCAAATCACTGTGGTTGGAGTAGTTATTGATGTAGTGCGTACTGAGCAGTGAAATCAGGCTCTTTACATAAGAGTATCCATTGCTACCACTGGATTGAACTTCGGTAAAGAACAGGTCGATGATACCTTTGATAGCGTGATCATCGACATTGTAGTTATTGAGGAATTTCAGCTGTTTCTTATTGAGCGGCAGAGGGCAGTTTTGTAGAAAAGTGTCTTCTTCAATCGCCAAGATGACAAAATAACAGGGTTCAGAGATATCATGGGAAAATGGTGTACCGGGAGGGTTAATCCAAATTTCACCGGGGCAGGTTTTTAGCGATGCCATACCATCGACTGTCTTAGCTTTCCAGTGCAGGTCTTGATCGAGCGCTAGCGCAAAATAAAAATAGGGTGTATAGACGTTTTGGGGGTAAAAGTGCGGAGATGAACCTTTTTCTAGTATGACTCCAGGCCAGTCCAAACCGTTGCTAGAAATGTCAATTTCCAGGACATCGCCACAATCAGAACGGGTGTTGGAATCAAAATTGAAAAAGTTTAGTTTTGAGTGCATCTAAGTAAAAGACTGTTAGCCCTGCGATATAAAAATATCTCATGTCTTTAGTGCTAGGTAAAGTGGCTTTAGCGTATATCTGCAATTAGGCCGGCCATCTGCAGATCTTTAGGCTTTTCTGATCTATCTCATTTACCTAATTTGATATGCTCAACGATGCAGTGAAAAATTGAATTTTTGCTAACACTAACGGCGCTCATATAAGTTTATTTCTTCTCCCAAGTCTTCCTTGTTTAGCGACAACTCATTGTTCTTGCGTAATTGGTCGTAGGTACTTTCCGCTTCGTGAACAGCGCCTTTAATAAAACAGTCAGTTCCAAATGTGTTTTATAAAAATGAATTAATTTTTAATCCGATAAACAATTTTTACCGAGTCATCTATGTCTTCCAGATCCAAATAGCCAATAATACTAGGGTTATTTGAGACCAAATCAAGCATATCTTCTGGGAAGTCAACTTTTTTGGGTGGCTTTCCTTTGCCCGTAAAAATTAAATCTGCCCAATAAGCACGTAGTTGTGTCGTTTTGCGTTTTAATACTTTTTTTACAAAAATTTGCCTGGAGCTGTCTTCGTCGACAAGATTAATGGGTACGGAAAGTTTGCCATCGGGAAACGACTTAGATCTGTCCAGGAAAAGATCGGCTATTTGTTCTCGAGTAAGAGAATTAATGGGGTTTTGCGGATGTACAATGACAACAACGTCGGCAATTGCTGGATTTATTAAAATGAGCAGTATGAAGCATTGCATTATCTGATTGAATCGCTTAATCATAACTCCCCCCTAAAATGCCACGTCAATAACCAATGACAAGATATTTATGCTGTCATCCGACAGTTCGTTTGGTACTCCATTAGCATCGGCCCCAGTTGTGAACAGCCCGTTTCCTCCTTCGAAGCCAGAGACTTGGTCGGCCTGAAGCTTTAGTGCAAGTCCCGGTGATATATCCCAGCGTACCCCTAAGGACAGCGTTTCCTGTTCGACGTTAAAGCTGCGCCGCAATGTTAAGGCGGAGGGCGTTGCAATTTGAGCAACGAATATTTGCCTTGCCTGTTCGTTTATCTGTTCATCCGGTAGCGCTGCTAAATCAGGCGGAACGCCTTCGGCAAATATAATTGAACGTGCGACGGGTCCTGGAATATTGTTCAGCGCGGCAATGGCGGTTTCTCGAGAATCATTATTATGTGTGCTCAAGCTTGAAAAGCTGAGATACGGGGTCCAAGAGCCTAAGCGATAACCGCCCATTAGGTACCAGCCTCGGTAAACATTGAGCAGTGTATCGTCGATATCGAATTGATAGTATTCGCCCATGATTTGTAACTTGCCGTTATCAAATTTCAAACCAACATTAGAAAAATAGGCATAATCCTCATTAGGCTGCAGTGCTCCCACGCCTAAGCTTTTTGTCAGCGTGTCTAACGACTGCACTCCGGGGTTGGAAATGGTTGAGGTAAAATCTAAGCCTATATAAGCCAAGCGTCCTGAAAAATTACCGTAATTACCGTAGAGTATCGAACCTAATACGTTTTCGGATTCGAATACGAGAGTACCGATTGGAGCTTGTTGGGTATCGGCGTATCGGCCGGTAAAGAGTTGCAAGTTTAAATTTAGGCGGGAGTAACTTTTGCTGAGAATAACATCAAATAATTCACCATTATTTGAAGTGAGGTTATAAACTTCAACAGGGGGACGTACCCAGTTATAGGAATAGCCGACTTCAAGCGACTCGGACAACATATAATAAGGAATTCGCATCCGTCCTGCGCGGGCTTTAACATGTTGATTGTGTGTGTAGGTAATATAGGCCCATTCTGTGCGGGTATTATGTGCTTCATCGCCACCCTTGGATACAAATTGTGTTGTAATTTTTGTTTTTTCATTAACTTGAAACCCCATCTGTACGCCGAGCACACTGTCGGTTTGGGTGATCCAAGCGTTGTTATCAATACCGTTGTAATCGGGAACTTTAGAATCGCTTTTAGTAAGCCCTGCTGTGGCGAAGGCGTTAAGCTTAATACTATCCGAGACCTTGTCAATTTTACCGCTTAAGCGGTCATAGTATACGCGAGATTTTTTCTTGGACTTTTCTAGCTCTTTTTCGATTTTCTCTATTCTACGTTCTAACTCTTCAGTACTCTCGGAATAAGCTCCACTTGAAATTATCAGCGAATTTAAGAGCAGCGCACATGTGATCAGCCATCTCTTCATAGCATTTTCCATTGAAGTATTTAATATTGGATTTAGAGGGTAAGATAATTTGGTTAATTAAACAGACGCTCATTTAGTTATAGCAAAATTTTGTAAGCGTTGTTTATTTAGTAACGAGGATAAAAGACTGATTTGAAATATATACCAGTGATGCTGATATATACATTGAATTAACTGGCTTAAACAGGCTAATTAACACTTTAAATAATGAGGTTATTGCTTGTCTTTTTTTTTTTTACTATAGCAAACTATACCTCAATCATAGTGTTTCTATTTATATGGCTAGGAATTTTATTAGGTCTTATCGGCTTTGTTATGTGCAATATGTTGTGTTAGCTTTGTTTAATGTTTTGTAGAGCAGATAATAGGAGGGTGCTGTTTTTTAAACGAATGTTTAAATGTTAGAAATTAAAGGATACACAAAAAATTACAGAGAACTCCGATGTTTTCAACGTAATTGAATCAGCACCTTTTTGAAGCAATACCTTAGCTCAAGGTTGAGCCTTATTCTCTAACGCTCTCGCTTTAGAAGATAGCCTGTCTGCTTAGGCCATCTTAATTAAAAATACATCGCAAGGAGCTCGCTGTATCACGCCATTAGCAGTTGACCCCATTACGGCTTGCAGACCTTTCTTAGAATGGCTACCCAGGACAATTAAATCTACCTCTTTCTTTTCGGCAAGATCACAAATATGAGTGTAGCTTTTCCCGAACTTTACATATCGTTGCCTTTTTGCGATGGAATATTTTTCCCCAAGTCGATTAAGTTTCGGTATAACTTCAGCTTTTAATTTTTTTTGGTAATCTTTTGGTAAAAAACTGTACTCAATCACGGTAATAAGTGATAGCTTCGCTTCATGGATTTTGGCAAGCTTCACAGCTTTTTGAAGGATAATATCGGCCTCGCCTGAGGTGTCCACTGAGCAAAGTATGTGTTTAATCATAAGAGCGTCCTAGATGTTAGCTGAACTACCATTCTTCACTATATTTTAGAACATATCAAACTTGACAAATGAGATAGGTCAAGGAAGCAGTAGATATTGATCATGGCGATGACATGGACTTTTATATTTCTGCCGTGTGCTCAATACAAAATATATCTGAGCTTTAGCGAGGGTATTAGCGCATAAGGCTCAACCTTGAGCTAAGGTATTGCTTCAAAAAGGTACTGACTCAAAAAGGAGTTCGTTAAAAAAGTTTTAATTAACACATTTAGCTTAACTTATTAATACTATGCAACCGGCGTTTTAAAACCTTCAGGTTTAATTGCTAAAATGGAACATTGGACTTGTTCCAAAATAGATTCAGCTGTATTGCCAATGATTAGACCTGGAACCCCGATTCGCCCGACAGTACCCATCACAATTAAATCAGTTCCGTATATTTCCGCCATCAAAGGAATCTCTTTTGACGGCTTGCCTTTTACCAAGTGTATTTTGGGTTGAAGATACTGCATCGCCGCTTTACCTAGCATACTATCCATTTCTTTCACCAGCTTGTTCAGTTTATTCGAACATTCGCTGTGCACCTGTTCGATGTATTGATTAACTTCTTCTTCGGGTAAACGAGAGAAAGCGCCATAACGAAATAGATCTTCGGCGTAGGCTTCCCAAGCGCTGCCGACACGCAATTCCATCAGCTCCGACATACAAAACGCTGCACTATACTCTAACACTCGCTCATTCAGCTGCTCTTGCACTCGCGCGTCATCCACACTCACTGAGTTGTCATTTACGTCAACAGTCGCAAGGATATTTCGAAATTCATTCTTTTGTTCAGGTTTAAGCATTAAAACAGGGCAGGGGCACTTGCGCAGTAAATGCATATCTTCACTACCAAGCATACGATCCATCCAATCTATATCTTCAGCACACTTTACAACTAAGTCGTGTTTATTCTTGATTACCCTTTTTATGATTTGTATAAACCCTATGCCCGAGCTTACCTCTATATTGGGTTTAAAGGATGGGGCGATTTCTGACACTTGGCTTTTAATTTCGGAGTGTGTATTTACGACAAATTCTTCGAGACATTTGTTGTTTTCCTCCGGCGAGTGCAACCCTAAACCCCAGGGTCTGGATGATTGCAGAACAGATACAAAAGTAAGCTCCGCTTGGTGATCAATAGCTATTTTTACAGATTGAATAATGGCTGTTTCAGCACTTTCCTTTGGGTCCACCACACACAAAATATTATTAAATCGTTTCATAATTTCATCTCTGCTGCGTCGTGTTAGTCTGTACGCCTAACTCAGTACTCGGAATAGACAGTGCCGCATTTATGCGCTCAACCGCTCGCTCCGCGGCGTCGTGGAAGGGCATCAGAATTAGGGTTGCACCTTTTTCTTTGAGGATTTGCTCATCGTCTAATTGCTGAGTAGAAACGGCTATCCCTCCGGTAAAATTTTGCTGCTTCAGTCCCTCAATGAGTGACAGCCGAGGGTCTTCGTGAGTTACTCCAATAGGATGCTGCGGCATCGCTGAAATTACCCACTTGACACCTTTTAATGGGAGAGTGCTGATAAACGCGTGATCACTAGCGTCGCCGTATACAGCTGTATGCCCCTGGTTGCGCCAGTGCTGTACTTCATCTGGGTTAAAATCAACTGCTAGAAGATTAATCCCGTCGCGTTGTAAATAATGGGCAATTGCTTTGCCGTAGCGCCCTAAACCGAAGAGCACAACATCGACGCTCTGATCGGTAGCTTGTTGTGCTTCCAATGCTTCTTCCCGATAGGCTCTTAGACGTTCGAAAACATTTAAATAAGGCTCTAATTTACTGTACAACAGATGTGAATAGGTAATCATGTACACGGACATGGCGATAGTGATAAGTCCTACCAGTGTGACCAAGCCGAGAGACTCTGCTGCGACATGCCCTAGGCTTAGGCCCATTGCCATAAATATAAGCGAAAATTCACTGATCTGCGCCACAGTTAAGCCGGCAAGAAAACCGGTTCTTTTTTTGTAGCCCATTAGGCCCATGATGATTATTACGATGAGCGGGTTACCAACCAGCACGAAAATTGAAAGCACCAATGCTGGAAATACTTGTGAACCCAATAAACCCAGGTCGAGCTGCAAGCCAAGCGCAATAAAGAAAAACAACAATAAGAAGTCGCGCAAGGGAGCTAGCCGTGCCACGATGGCTTCCCTGAACGGTGTTGAAGCTAGCGATATACCGGCAAGCAAACCGCCCAATTCTTTACTGAGTCCTAACTGGCTTCCTATCGCCGCTAAAAGTGCTGCCCAACCAATAGAAAAAGTAATTAAAAGCTCTTGCGAGCGTGCTACGCGGCTAACGATTGGCGTCGCCAAATAACGAATGAACAGTAATACAAAGGCCAACATCGCTAGCCCGTATAGCAAAACACTGCCAATGCGCGAAAGGACGGCGCTTTCCGCTTCTTCCTGCGCTCCAATTCCGAGCGCAGACAATACCATCATCGCCAATACAACAACTAAATCCTGCACGATTAAGAAGCCTACTGCGATACGGCCGTGAAGAGAGTCCACTTCCTTTTTATCCGATAGCAGCTTGACGATAATAATGGTGCTGGAAAAAGTTAACGCCACCGCTACATAAAGCGCAGTAACGGTATCAAAGCCCAAAGCAATGCCGAGTAAATAACCGATAGCCGAAGTGAAAGTGACTTGTCCAAGCCCCGTGGCCAGAGCAACGGGGCCAAGTGTGCTAATTAGCTTTAGATCGAGCTTCAAACCGACAAGAAATAGCAGAACGGCTATGCCAAGCTCTGCGAGTAATTCGACATGCTCGTGAGACTGGACAATATTTAGCGCCGATGGCCCCGCTAACACGCCGACAGCAATAAAACTCACAATCATCGGTTGGCGCAGAAGTACACCGATAAATCCGGCAAGCCCAGCTAACACAACCAATGCAGTCAGCTCATAAAAGGGGGCAACGTGGATAAAATCCAAGTTTAACATTAGTGTCTCTTTATTCGCTTGAACACGAAATTCAAATAGTTGTTTTGATTCAAATCAAATTAATTTAACTCATCTTAAATTATCGACTGATTTCTAAGTGGTTACCTTCTTTGAGCCATTGTTACTGGGAGTTTATCGATTATAAAAAAAGAATTATAAGTGACTTAAAATGCAATTAAAGTCGAATGTTCCTGTTTAATGATATGCTTTTTTCGAATGATTATTAACGCGTAAAAACTCTAATTGAAGGAAATTTCTCTCACACTCGAAAAAGATCCGGTCAGAATTTGCCAACGAACAAAAGTTCTATAACAAATACTTCGAAATAAGCGAATAGTTGTGATGATAATTACGATTTTTATAATGGCTTTTGAGTTGCTATAGTTTTGGTCATGTGGTCTTAGCTATGGTCTTAATATAAAGCTTTGGCTTTAATCTTGGAGCGATCCTTGCGGATGCCCGGTAAATTCTGAACGTTCTCTCTACATTAAGTTTACGTTTTTCAATGAGGATAATGATATGAATTTCTCGAATATTCTTAATGACTTGACTGGTTCATCTGGCGCATTAAAAAATGCCGCTGGTTCAGCGGGAAGTGCGTTGGCTGCTTCGTGATGAAGATGAGAGACGCGTCGTGGGGAGCCGACGGTCACATGATCTTTTCGGACTGTGCGACGATTCCCGATCCGACGGTGGAACAGCTGGCGGAGATCACCGTCGCAGCGGCGCACAGCTGTCGCACGTTTTTGGAAGCGGAACCGAAAGTCGCGATGCTCTCCTTCTCTACCAAGGGGTCGGCGAAACACGAATCGGTCGACAAGGTACTGGCGGCCCTCGAAATGGTGAAAGAGCGTGCGCCGGACCTCAAGGTGGACGGCGAACTCCAACTCGATGCGGCAATCGTAGAGGGTGTCGGCGCAAAGAAGGCGCCGGGTTCCACCGTCGCGGGGGCGGCGAATACGCTCATCTTTCCCGACCTGAACGCAGG
>JANQJB010000118.1 GCA_028281865.1 Marinagarivorans sp. | reverse complement strand
CAGCGGTGAATTTACGCTTGATGTTGTATATACGAATGACAATTCAGAATTTGATGTGGATTATTATGTTGCCTCGAATGTTAGCACAATGTTCGATATTAATACTAAATCGAGTAACACGATTGGAAGTTTAGGGGGAAGTTTTCGAGTAAGTGAAACCGGCGCAGCGACATATACGGTGCCTATCTTAACGCCAAGCGGTACCGCAAGTGTTAAACCCAGTGTCAGTTTGTCGTACTCCAGCCAGTCTGCGAATGGTATTTTAGGTATAGGTTGGAATTTAAATGCCACTTCGTCGATTTCTAGATGTCGTCAAACATTAAGTGCCGACAAAAAGTCATTGCCTATTACTTGGACAGAACAAGACAGGTTTTGCTTGGATGGTCAGCGTTTGTTAGTTGTCAATGGCGCAGCATACGGGTCGCAGAATGCGATTTACAAAACTGAAATAGATTCAGGTACAATTATTAAATCGCACGGCTGGTCAAACGGTGAACCCAATCATTTTTCAGTTGAAAGAAAAGACGGTTCGATTACCTATTACGGGCTTACCGATGGCCTTGGTTCAGGTTCGAATTCTAAACAGCTGCTTCCGCCTTCATCGCCCAGCCGATCTACAGATGGGCGTACCGTAAATTGGTATCAAACCCGCTTTGAAGATAATGTTGGCAACCCGATTAATTATTTTTATGCGCAAGATAATGGTTCTGATTTTAGATTAACTCGAATTGCTTACGCCTATGGCGACAATGGGCCTGGGGGAACAACGCCTAACGCTGAAATATACTTTGACTATGATAGCCGCCCAGACCTCATTAGGGGCTTTTTAGCGGGATATGAGTTAAGTACAACTTTGCGCTTAACTAAAATTAGAGTCAACAACAGAGTAAACAGCGAAAAGCAAATTCGAAGTTATGATATTTATTATGCGCGCGATTTTCGCGATGCGACTGTTCGCAAGCGATCTGTAGTAGCTGCGATTCAGCAATGCGCGATGAATGGCTCGTGTCAAAAGGAAACTACGTTTGAATGGGATATTATTTCAGGTGATTTTGGTCAGAGCACATCTATTAACCTACATCGTAATAATGGATTTGTAAGTGATTATAAAAATATTGATATAAACGGCGATGGCGTTCTCGATCTTGTTTGGGCAACTCGATGGCAAAATACTGCGGGGTTTTTGAATAAATCTTGGGACTTAGAAATTAACTATGCAATATCTCGAAATGGTGTATTGCAGAGGGAAGCATTTACTGGTGGCGCTCCGGTATTAAGTTTTCCAGATGGTTTAAATGATGATATTCGCTTAGAGCCTTTAGACTATAACTTAGATGGCCGTTCTGATATTGCCTTGTATCGCAAAAGAGGAAATCATTGGCTGGTTTATCTATCCGTGCCGTCGGGTGAAGGTGGAGACGAGTGGAAGTTAACAACAAACCATATAGATCTTGGTATAAGTGACCAAAATGCCAAATTTGTAGATTTTAATGGAGATGGATTAGTTGATGTCGTTACAACTGATAAGGTTCATTATTTAAAACCCAAAGCAAACCCTTCAGAGCAGGATTACAGATCAGATCAGTTTTATAGCTTTTCGCCTGGAGAGACTTATCAATGGCAGGGCTTTTCTCATCAATATCAATCAAGTGTAACATTTGACTCCTATGTGGGAGTTAACAGGACGGATGTTAGTAAAGCTATTAGGGGCGTTGGAGATTTTAATGGTGATGGGCTTATAGATATTATTGGGTCTGAACTAAAACAAACTCGGGTGTACGGCTGGGACGTATGTAATGAATCAGCAGAAGAAAATTTACATGTTTTAATAGCGAAAGATGGTAACTTTGAGGTATCAAAAACACTGGGGTCTAGGTCTTACTCTGTTCAGTTTCCTAACCCGTATTTGTATGATCCGTTCGCAAGCCCTTCGGATCCTAAATACGACCCCACGTCACCCGACTATGAACCCTTAGCAGCACCAGCAGAAGGGAATGCGTATATGTGTTGGAGTGATATTCAAGCAAATAAAAACAAAGAATATTTTGTCCGCGATATTAATGCCGATGGCCTATCAGATATTGTAATCCAAACCGGTAGTTCAGTTTCCGTAATGCTGAGTAATGGAAACGGCTTTGAGCCAATTAAAACAGTTGCCTCGGTTTTATCAGATGGACCACAAGATAAAGACGTACAATTAAGTTTTGTCGATATTAATTTTGATGGCTTTTTAGATATAGTTGAATATAGGGTTTCACATGCAACAACGGGCTTGCGAAAGGTTCAACTCTGGAATCAAAGTTTGCAAACGTATGATAGCTATCAACCGACGTTTGTTACTAAAGCTGATATTTACTCAAGTATTGATATCAATGGCGATGGTCTTCCTGACCGGGTTGAACTGACTGGTGAAACATTAAAAACGATACCTTTTATTCCTAGTACAGGTAAAAAAGATCAAATTACAGCTATTACAGATGGAGCCAATAACCGTACGGAGATTACTTATAAATCTATTAGCGAATCTGGAAATCACTATCAAGGTTTAACAATCAGTCCCAATGTAACAAGTTCGACACAGCAATGTAGCACCTCTGCCAATCGTGTTTCAAAGCGTTGTTTAACGTATCATTACTACGAGGCTGGCGATTTTTACTATGCACTAAATAAAAGCTATCAGGTGCCAGAAGATAAAGAATCCCTTTATGATCTTTCGCCACAGTTAGAAATCAACGGCCCTCTATATGTGGTGACAAAAGTTGAAAATTCGGTTTCATCTTCAACCTTAAGTGATGATATAACGAGTGCACCGCAGAATTTTGGTGCAGGCAGCATGACCGACTCTGCGGGCGGCACTCATACAGATACAGTAGCCGTTTCTTATTTATATGGTGAAGCAAAAATTCAAGCTGGCGGCCGAGGGTTTTTAGGCTTTCATTCTTTGACCACAATAGATGAACAATCAGGAATCGAAACCACTACACTTTACAGGCAAGACTATCCGTTTATCGGCCGACCGGAATCTACCTTTGTATATGCGCCGGGCGGTGATGAGTTACTAAAAGAATCTCATAATATTTATAAAATAAAAGATTTTACTACTGGTCTTCGTACGCAAGCGGCCAGTCTGGGGACTTCTTCGTTAGGCCCATTGCACCTCTATACAAGCGTTACTTATGACTTGGATTATGGTTTTAAAGTATCGGGCGAATGGGATAGCGGCAATGCAAATTATACTGGTGGCCAAGCTGTTGCGTTAACAGGAACCAATTTCGCGGTGGTTAATTGCTTAGCCGGTGAGACAGATTGCCCTAACTTTATCGGGCTCGCGGGCAACCAAAAAGTGGTGAAGCAATTAATCACAAATAGCGAATTTGATGAATATGGCAATGCTACAAAAGTCGTAGCACGTACTTTAGGAGAAGGTATAGATCAATCAATAACAACAAATAATTGGTATCAAGGCAGTGCTATTACCTTAAGAGGTTCTACCTATACCGCTGCTGAACTCGGGCGTTTATCGGGCTCGACAGTTATAACGAATAAAAACGGTGTTCAAACCACAAATACTTCGTCGTTTACCTATTATTTAGATTCAGCAAATGGTGGCTTTCCTGGAATGCTACATACTGAAGAAGTTGTTGTAAGCGGCACAAATGAAGAAAAGTTGAGCAAAGAATTATTACGCACGCATTTTTATGATGTTTTTGGTAACAAAGTTGAGATAGCAGAAACGGGATGGAACGGGAGCGTAGTGCAAGAGCGCAGATCGGGCGTAACAGTTTATGACAGCACGGGGCGTTTTGTTACAACAACCAATAATGCCTTGGGTCATTCCTTAAGTACCGTTGTTTCACGTAACGATTATGGCTCCGCAACACAAGTTACAGGTTTAAATGGCTCGGAAAAATCATTTGTCTTGGATAACTGGAATAGGGAGGTATTGCAGTATACCAATACCGGCGAAGATAAAAGTACCGAGTATTTGGCTTGCCCTAATAGTGGTTTAAATTGCCCGAGTAATGCTATTACTGCCGTTGTGGTGCGGAGTTCGATTTCCGGTTCCAATATTGTAAGCGCGTCCTATATTGACGAGTCTGGTCGAGAAATAAGATCGCAATCACTGGGTTTTGACGGCAAGGCTGTTTTAGTCGACACCGAATACGATAAATTGGGGCGCAAGGCGCGAGTATCCGAACCCTATTATGCGTCAGATGTTCAAAATGATCACTATTGGACCCGGATGTATTACGATGTATTTAGCAACTTAATACGCACTGTTGCACCAAATGGTTCGAATACTGTGTACACCTTAAGTTCTTATGAGTCTGAAGTCAGAAATGAAAAAGGTCATGTTAAAAAAGAATTTAAAAATGCGCTGGGTGAATTGGTTCGAATTGAAGACCCACAAAGCAATCAAATTCAATATCGTTACTCTAAAGATGGTGAATTAGAATCTATATTAGTTGATGGTGGAACCACATTATCACCAGGGTTTAGTGTTAATGGTTTGTGCCGTCAGCCTGAAACAAATCAAGAGGTAATTAATTGTTACGATGAGTTGGGGCGCAAAATCAGTATGTGGGACCCTGATAAAGGCCATTGGCAATACAGCTATAACGCGTTTGGGGAGTTAATCGAACAAATCGATGGTAAAGGTCAGAGAGTAATAAATAATTACGATACGTTGGGAAGGGTCGTTTCTAGAACAGATTACACCGATACCAATTCCATCGAAGGTTATACACGTTGGTATTATGATTCAAATACAGATAACCCTCTAAACGGTCCTGTTGCTAATGCCTTGATGAATACGGTTGCTATTATTTATACCGAAGGGGCCGTATCCGATGTCTGTACAGGTACAAACTATTGCTCATATCCTGCGTATGATGATAAAGGGCGTTTGCAAAGCACGGTAACGCAAATGCCTGATGGAGAAATCTATGAAACGTCACAGGTATATGACGCTAATAATCGTGTTAAATATTCTTACGATGTATTAAATGGCGTTGTTAAACGTTCGGGCACTGCAATCACCAGTGGTATCGAAAATCACTACCATGCTGATTTTGGTTATTTAGAGTATGTCACTGATATTGACCAAGGAAATGAGCTTTATCGTCCACAAAGCATTAATGCACGCGGGCAAATCACCAGCGTTATTTTAAATAATAAGATAGAAGTCGACAGTCAATATTATGATGATTCAGGCAATATCGAAGCGACCGTAGCACATGTTGGTGCGACCGCTATTCAAGAAAATCGTTATGACTGGGATAAAATCGGAAATCTTCTGTATCGCCATAGTTTGAGTGGCGCGCTAGGGCAAAACTTTGATCGTAAAGAACGTTTCTGTTATGACAACTTAAATCGTTTGGTTAAAACACATAGTGGTTCAATCACAGGAACGTGTTCAAGTGACCAAAGTTCGTGGGACCAACGATATAGTATAAATGGAAATATAGAATTTAAAGCGGGAGTTGGAACCTATAATTATGGCGCCGCGGGTGAATTAAAACCTCATGCAGTTAAATCGATAACCGGAGGGGTTTCGCGCAATTATAGTTACGATGCAAACGGCAATGTCGAAAATGATGGCGTAAGATCATTTGCGTATACGACTTACGATAAACCATTCCGTATTGATCGTGGTACTTATAAATCTGAATTTAAATATGGTCCAGGGCGTTCACGCTTTTATCGAAAAGATACCAGTGCAGCAGGTGTTGAACAAACCTGGTATCTGGGTAGTGTTGAAAAAATTATTAAACCTAATAACGAAGTTTTATGGCGTAGGTCATTATCCGGCGGAGCTTTATTTGAATACCAAACCTCATTAAGCAACGAGCAAATTGGCGATGTTAAAAAGCACTTTTTGTTAAAGGATCATCTCGGTTCGACGGATATTATTGTCGACGAAAATGGTGTGGCAGATTCCAGCCAACTGGGCATGAGTTTTAACGCTTGGGGTAAACGCCGTAACGTAACGACCTGGGTGGATTTATCTGCATCCGAAGGGTTTGGGTTTGATGATTCCTTAACTACAAAAGGATTTACCGGGCATGAAATGCTCGATGGTGTTGGCATTATTCATATGAATGGCCGCGTGTATGACGCTGAAATAGGGCGTTTTATGCAGGCGGATCCCTATGTGCAATCTGCGACAGATACGCAGATGTTTAATCGCTACAGTTATGCGCGAAATAATCCGTTAAATCGCACCGACCCGAGTGGGTATGTCTGGCAGTTTGTAGCTGGCGCGGCGATAGGTTGGGCGCTTGGTGAAGTGGGTAAAGCTGGTGGTGAACCTGGGTTAGTCGCTTTGGGTAGTGTTGTTTCCTGTTTGAATACTGCAGGATTGGGAGCGCTCGGCTGTGGCGCTGGATATAGCTTCGGTTCGACTTATAGTGCTACTGGGGATTTGGGTAAAGCTGTTGGTGCGGGTGCGCTTTCCGGAATATCGTCTTATGCGTTTTCGGAAATAGGTGGACATTTTCGTGGCATAAGTGAAAAGCGTGTTAGCTTGGCAATTGGTGCGTTTGGTGAAGAAGGCGCGGGGTATTTTCTAAAGAACTATCATAATTTTGGTGGTAATTTTTTGACTACTGGAGAAGTGCTGCAGCAGATTGGGGCGCATGCTTTGATTGGGGGAATTCGAGCTGATATTCAGGGAGGTAAGTTTGCTCATGGATTTGTTAGTGCTGGAGTTACTAAAGGAGCTACGCCTATTACGGAAATTGCTTTGGAGAAAGGTGGTTTTGCTGGTGGTTTAGTCGCAAATATGGTTGTCGGTGGGAGTGTTTCTGAGCTTACGGGTGGAAAGTTTGTTAATGGGGCTGTTACTTCGGCTTTTCAGTTTAAATTTAATCGTTGTGTGGGGTTGTATAATAGCTGTAACGGGCGGTCTGAGGTAAAAGCTCCTGCACAATATAATAATGGAGTGCTTTATACGCCCAGTCGCCACTTGTATTGGTTTGCCGAAGAAATTTGTAGTTTTGGTCAAGGTGCATGCACCAAGGATAATTTCATTAGCTATTATGGCCCAAATTATGCCGCTCCAGGGCAAACAGTTCCTGCTACAGAGGGAGCTAAAAACAAATTGCCGTTTTTTGGGTGGTTTGGTTGGGAATATCAACCAGTAATTCATGAGTTTAGTCTAATCAATGACCCTGTTAGTAGTCCAAATAACTTTTTTCTGAGAACCGCTAATATAACTCTTCCTGGCCATATTTTTGATGGAAGAGTAGATCGTTATTATTATACAACGGATTCTGGCATATCGGTGCTTACAGTTGGAAGAGGAGGGTCTGGTGACTTTTATCCAAGAAATATAGCTAACAATATATGGGGGACGCAATTATTTTTGGATTTAAATTTTAGTTTACGGCAACAAGTGATAAATGATTCAAGAAAATAGAAGACTTATATGTAAAATGAAAAGGAAATGAAAAGGGGGGCGGAGGGATTTAATTTTGATCAATAGCTATGATTCTGTTGATTTATTAGTTTGATAATGTCTAAAAAATATTTATCTAGCTTGATAGCTAAAACTTAGATCAACCGCGCTGACTCATTAGTTTTTTAAGGTACTAAAATGAATAAAGTTATTCTTACACTTATAATTATATTATTCTCTTCGCAATCTTGGGCAACCAATTATTCTGATCCGGGGTTAATCACTGGTATATTTTCAGGAAAGGGAAATATTGTTGGATTCTTCCATTCTGCTGCGGTTTACAATCCCGCAGAATGTGCCAGTGCTGCTAGCGATCAAGCTTATCTCATCGCGTATAACAGTACCGAAGACTGGGATAAAGTCTACAGTATGTTATTAGCGGCCTATCTTTCAAAAAAGAAAATAAAAATAGGCGTTCATCCAACAAACTGTTACTTAGATTACCCTGTTATTGAACGAGTTGCTTTTGAGCGTGGTTATTAAAGTGGCATAACAAGTAGCGTCCGCTTAATCAAGAGGTCATAAATCCAATGAAATTTTTAACCGGAATACTTTTATTTATTGTTTTCTCATCAAGTGCATATTCAGCAACTTATACTGCTAGCGGTAAGGTTGCAATGATGAGAAGTCACGCTGACTACTGGGGTAGCAACGCTTGGGTGCAAATCGAAGGCTTCAACGGCATTGAAGATTGTGAAGAGTTTAACCACGGCAAAGGCTCTTTCACTTATATAGCTATTCCTTCAACTGAAAATCAAATTTATTCAATGTTATTAAGTGCGTTTATGGCAGGTAAAACTGTAGAAATTGACTTTAGTACTGAATTAACTAATGGGCTATGCACAATAAGGTTCGCAACTCTTAGTCAATAAGCTAACAAATGGTTGTGTGCAAACGGGTAGTTTCACCCACCGAGTGCCTTCAATTTGCATTATCCATTAACTGAATTAACTTTGTTTCTAATAAGGCAAATAAAATGAAATTTTTTTTACTGGCAATAGCAATTTTCATCTGTGCAAATACTGCTTTTGCAGACGATAAAGGCAAAGTAAATTATATGAGCCTGGCTAGTAATATTGCAGCAACAGTCAGATCTGGAACTGTTCAATTTTCAATTGAAGGAGGGTTTCAACATGCTCATAGCGATTGCAATAAGGATTACGCAGCTATTTCTGGCGAAGATCCACATTTAATATCGTTAATACTTATGGCCAAGGCGCAAGATAAAGAAATTGAGGTTTATTTGGACCATACGAATACATATTACTTAGATAGATGTCTGGTCAGCTATATCGAATTAACGTAGAAATGACTAACAAGTAATCTATGCAAACCGGAACGGTTGAAGGGCGAAATTAAAACTATATAGCCATGCGCAATGAGACTCTTACATTAAAAAGGAACACACCTCAATGAAAATATATAAATATTTATCTATTTTATTCCTCGTTTCTCTTTCTTTTGCATCACATGCAGTTGGTACAGTATCGGGAAACATCGAAAAAATTCGAGTAGATCATGGTCCCGGCACGGCAATGATTTATTTTACTGCCGACGTTACAGGTGATTACGCTAATTGCAGAGGTGACTCTTATAAAAATGTGTTAGCAATAAAATTTGATACGCCTGGCGGAAGAGAAGCACTAGGTGTTGCATTGGTTGCTTATGCTACTAAAGTGTCGGTCACAGCAAACGGCAAAGGTCACTGTAATGTATATGGCGGTAGTGTGGCAGAAACGTTAGACAATATTGTAATTCAATAAATTTAACGAAAAAAATTTGTTACATTAACAAGTTTTTTATTTTATCGGGGGTGGGCCTTTGGCTCCTCGCTGGACGACCAAAGCTGTGCTTTGCCCTCCGTTTAACACAGCGTTATAAATCAGTTAGATATTCAAACGTATAATCAAAATATAAAAAAGATGTTTTAATTAGGTTAAACAATCAACATGAGGTTTATTAAATGAAATCATTTTCTAAATTATTAATTCTAGGTATTACAGTATTGTCATCAAGTTTCGCCTTTGGAGATATAGAATCTTGTGAAGAGGCTCCGATTTTAACTATTATGGTTAATGGTGATCGTGGGATAGAAGCGTTTGGCAATAAATTAATTGTTGCGTTAAAAGATACAACCGGTGGATCACTTGTGTGTGGTGACAATGGTTATTTTTTCATGGCTAACACAGATCCAGCATTTAATGGAGTTTTGTCGCTTCTATTAGCTGCTAAAGCAAAAAACGACAAAGTAAAAATGTATGTAAATACATCCTCAAAAATTGGTGGTGCCACCTCAATTAGTCATATTGAATACAGATAAGTAGGAGGATCAGTAAATTACAACAATAAGTGTCGGTTGATATTCTTAAGTACTTGATATTGGTGTGTGGCTGCACCGTTCTACACCAATATAAAGCACGTAAAGATCCAGTAGTACTAGGAGTTTGAATTAAGCAACTAATAATGCTATTAAAAATTGCATGGTCAGCGCTAAGCTTGCAATAATTTGACCTCGTTTTATAACAAGCGTAAATCTTACGACACTTGACAGGTATGTTGCCGTAAAAATACGCACATATTTACTTCACCTTTCTAAATTCCTTCTAATTAATTTCTCTCATTAAAGATATATTTTTACGGTTATTCGGCGTTGGTTTGTCTTAACTATAAATCTTAACTTATTTAGCCAGTTTATTTGCATAAGAATTAACCATTTTTAGTGGCAGGGCTGGGTTTTGGATCAGGATGTTATTGGACAATGATTTGCTCCTTGGGGCATCGTTAGAAAAAACTGGTTACTTGTACCCCTGTTGGTATTAAATAAAAATTAATGAATTTATTTGATCTTTAATATTAGGATAATGGAGCCGTCGATGTCTTCTTTTAAGTCATTTCTTGTCTTTTGTTTGGTTTTCCTTTCTGGTATTTCCGTTTATTCCCAGGCTGTTGAAGTTAGCGAGGATAATTTTGAGGTTTATTTTGGGGATTTTAATGGAGATGGTTTAAGCGGTGATATCTACTTTTATGGCTCTCCCAAGTTTGTATTAATTCATGGTGAAATTTCGGTTCCGCTATTTATTACCGGGGAAGATGGTTTTGCTCTCTATGAGGGGGGTAATGGTATTCCGCAACCTTTAACAGTTTTGGAAGAAGATCTAACAAATTATACCAAGGCTATTGTTGGAACTGATGTATTTTTTGAAGACATTGACGGGGACGGCGTTGCTGATGCCCGGGTGATTAGGCCGGGGGGACTCGGGGAAGTTGTTTTGGCATCTAATGCTAATAATGCTTTTCCGACTTTGTATAGTGGAAATATGCAGGAAGGGTCGGTTTATTCTGTGCCTAGTTTGACTACAGTTGCGGTCAATCCGGCGAATGATGCTCTATCCGGTGACATTTATTATGGCGCGTTGACAGGGGAACATTCTATCGGGCCTGATGGATCGTTTAGTTATTCAATTCCCATTGAGGTCCCGCCTGGAATTAATGGAATGCAGCCTAATTTGGCATTGAACTATAACAGCAATACGCGAAATGGTTATTTGGGTTGGGGTTGGTCTTTGTCAGGTAAGGGCGAAAATATATCACGTTGCCGAGCAGATATTATTCGAGATGGTTACATAAGTGGAGTTAATGCTGGTGAAACATATAAATTTTGCTTAGGTACGATGCGATTGGTTGAAGTTGCCGATGGAGAATACCGAACTGAGCACGAGTCCTTTACTAAAATAATTCATATTAAAATCGGGGGCGAAAATTATTGGGAGGTCTTTTTACCAAATGGATCGGTACAAAGATTTGGGGGGACTGTCGACGCAACGCTAGAAGACGGTACTGGCGGTATCATGACATGGTATCAAAGTGATGTGCGTGACGTTTCTGGAAACTCGATGAGCTATGAATACGATAAGCTTGCGAGTGGTGTTCATCGTATTAAATCGATTGAATATACGAAAAATGTCAATGCAGCAAAAGATGCTAACCATACTATTGAATTTAATTATGTTACTCGAGACGATAAAAAAGTTCGCTATGTTGCTGGAGCTAAAAGGCTTATAGATGAACGTCTTGGCAGCATAACAGTAAAAACAAATAATGAAAAAGTTCGTGAGTATGCAATAACATACCAAGCCGTAGGCACAAGCACAAATGAAGGAGCACCGTATGAAGACCCGGTTAAAACAAGTAGAATACAAAGCATTGGTTTATGTCACGGAGATTCATTAACTAAATGTTCAACGCCGATTCAATTTAGTTGGAATTCGCAAGCAGCAACAGAATATGTTGCCACAGAAAACTTTACGCCACTCCCTCAAGAAAGTCCTCATCAGGATCTCAGTAAATTAACCGGCGCATGGCCAAATTGGTCGTTGGTATCAGAGCCGGGCTATTCACACCGCGCTTCATTTAACGGCGCAATTAACGAGCATTTTGGTTTTACTTATGGTGACTTCGATGGCGATGGGCTTAAAGAGGTGGCGCGATGGTCCTGTAACTTGGATGTTGAGTCAGCGGGTCAATGTCATCACCACGCAGGTATTGAAACTGCCGAAGCTGCAAACTATGGACTAAATGTTAGTGGAAATGGAATTCCATACTATGATCCCGTTCATGGTGGAGCAATGGATTTTGATGGTGACGGTAGAGACGATTATTTTGTAACTTCCCCGCGCAAAGCCTTTGGGCTTGCTGTATACCTTAGTCGTGATAACGGTTTTGAATTTTCCCCAGAGTATTCTTTTTCGGGTAATGCTGAATTAGGTAAGCCTGAAACGTTAAATGGTCATTCATCTTATCGTGAATGGAATATCGAATACCGAGATATTAATGGAGATGGTTTAGTCGATATTATAAGAAGTAGTGATCATCCTCAGAAATCGCTAAAAAGCGATTTTTCTCGTGCCGACCTAAACGAAACGGGAATTTATGTAGCATTAAACCGCGGTTATGATGAAACAAATTTAAGCGCAAGTGGTTTTAGTGATTTCAGTCGTTGGGGAACGATTACAGACTATAGTTCTTTAGCTCATACGCGGGCACATTTAAAATATGGCGATGTTAATGGCGACGGACTTGCCGATATTATTGGCGTGCGTCATGGTGTTGATGTTGAAGTTGGCATTAATACGGGCAGTGTTTTCCAATATTCAAGCAGCTGGAGTTGGGGGCAAGTTTCTAGTGTTCCGTTAACACTTTCAGGTGAGGATATTGTATTTCAATGTTCTGGTACTAATGGATCTGAAGACAAAAATGCCTATTTGCAAAATAAGTCGACGATCGCTGATTTTAATGGTGACGGTTTGGCAGATATCGGTTATTTGGACCAGACTGGTTTCTATGTCGCCTTAAGTGATGGAGTTACTTTTTCTCAGCCTACAGCGTGGACAACAGAAATAGATTTTGAGAAAGCTGTTTGTGGGTTTAGCTATGTATTTGGGCAAACGGGATTTGAAAACCGTATTTTTGGTTGGGAAATCGTTGACGCCAACCGCGATGGCGCATCGGATATTTATTTTAGAGTTCGTTCACAAAGCTCTTCTGTTCAAGATTATTTTGTCCTTTATTCAGATGGTCACAATGGATTTTCTTCTACCAGTTTAATTGCAACTACGCCATTTCCAGATACATTTCCGACTGCGCCTGGTCTTTCTTCAATTGGTACATCAACAACCCCCACGTTCTTTGCACAGGCGGGTGGAGAAGGCACTCCCTCTCGTCCTGTTACTGGCGTGGTTTCTTCGAGTGAAGGTGGTTCTGAGTCTACAACAATAATGGTCGGTGGAGGGGCTTCTTATACGCCAGGCCCGTCAGTCTCTTATTATGGAGGATCAGGAAACGCTACTCCAAATTTAAGTGGCGCAATTACCACAGCGGTGCCATCAAGCGCGTTTGAAAGTGTTGACCCGATGAACGCTTTATCGCCATCGCCTAACGCCCTCTTACACCCAACTATGATCATTCATTTTGGAAGATTAACGACTACCGAAAATGGTGATCCCGTATTTATAAAACATTCAAATAATGATCCTGAAAGCTGGCAAACATTGATCGCTGGCCCCGAAAGAAATGAAATTAAAACAATAAACGAAGGTTCAGGACGCGAATTAAATATTCTCTATAAAAATTTAAATCGAAACCCTGATTTATACAGTCAGAACCATAGCGAACAAAAAGGTTTGCGCTCAGGAAGATCAGATCGGCGGGGCCGTTATCTTAATGCTGGTGGCGCTTCGCCAATGGTATTTCAAGATCAGACGCGTCCGGGGTTGGGGTTGGGTTTTTCTGCTGTTGCCAACGTTGAGTTAAAAATTAATGGCGCTCAACAATCCTTTGCGAGTTATCAATATCAAAACCTCCGTTCACATATTGGGGGGTTTGGTAACTTAGGTTTTGAAAAAGTTATTTCAAACGAAACAATTCCAGGAATTACTACCGAAAAAATTCGTACCATTACTGAGTTTTATCAAGAGGTTGGAGCAAGCGGAGACTATTTGCTGGTCTCACCTAAAAAATCGATTAAATGTGTAGCTTCACCTTCTGTTGTCGAGTGTGGTACTGGTGCAAAAATATTGAATGAATCACAAAGTAACTGGAAAGTTCTTACCTATAGTGATGATAACGATGATACCAACGGAGATGGAATCCATAACGAACACGATTACAACAGCCCGCATTACTTTTCTTATTTATTTAATGAGGAAGCAAAAACTTACAGTCTAGAAATAGGCCCAACAAATATTCTTACGAGCTGGTCATATAAATCACTCGATGATTGGACTGATAAAACGAGTTGTCCAAGTTTTGCACTCATTGATAAATCGAGTAGGACTGCGGATGCAGATACGTATCACGACGCTTATGGTACCGCACTTAAGGAAATGCAAGCACAGTGTGATACGTTTGGAGTAACAGGTACACAGACAGAAAACTCTAATATTCTAAATTTAACGAATGGCAAATGGATTTTAGGCTTAGTCCAAGATCCCAAGGTTCATACATGGGTTTCAGATGGAGGTAGTGCCCCCACTGAAGAAACTCGCCACACAAACTTCCTGTTTGATAATAGCACCGGTCAAGTTACTGAAGAAACCCGCGAACCAAACGCTGGTAATGATATCTGGCTGAAAAAAGCATTTACTTATAGCAATTATGGCTCTGTAGCCTCGCTTACGGAAACGGTTAAGAATTTTACAAACGACGGCATTGATTTTGTGAGTCGTTCTGCACAGTTTTTTGAGGCGTTCGACAGTTTTGGTAAACGTACAATTGTTAGCACAAATCCTGAAGGTCATATTACAACTGAAGTGTTTAATGCCAAATTTGGTTCGGTTGACAGTGCTACTGATATCAATGATTTAACAGCAACTTTCACTTATGACGAATTAGGGCGACCTAAAACACAAACCGTCTTGGGAATTACCAAAGAATTTGATTATCACGTATGTGGTCAAAATTGTTTTACGTATAACGCTGATGCCGCGTGGTACGTCCAACAAAAATCAACGGGCACAAGTGCTTCACGTATTTACTATGATAATTCAGGTCGTGAAGTTGGCAAACGTTGGAGAGGTTTAACGGGTGGCTTTTATTATTCCGGTACACGCTATAACGATAGAGGTTTAGTTGCAGCAAGTACCGAACCTTTTGAGAGTTTTGCTGACGCCACAGGCCTCGAAACGAAGTTTACTTACGACATTCTCAGCCGCGTTACTGAAACGGAGTTTCCGCTCAGTACAACACAAACCCCTGTCAAACAAACAGCTAATTATTCAGCTGTCGGTGGTGCAGTCGCAGTCACGACAACCGATACCTTAGGCCGTGCACGTGAACAACGTTTTGATGCGTTAGACCGTGAAAAAACGATCAAAGATGCTTTGGGTGGATTAGTTGCCTATTGGCATGATGCTCAAGGCAACGTCAATAAAATCAAAGTATCGAACAGCGACGGCAGTAATGCAGAAGAGCACACCATTGAATTTGATAAGCTCAGTCGAAAAACGGCTTTAAATGATCCCGATATTGGTCGCATTAATTATACCTATAATGCTTTTGGTCATCTTACAACACAAATAAACGATGAAAACGAACGCATATGTTATGAATACGATAAGTTAGACCGAAATATTCGGCGCTTCGATAATGCTTCTACATCTTGTGGCAGCTCTATTGTTCAAACGTGGACCTATGACCAGGGATCCAATCAAAAAGGTTTATTGAACAGCATTGTGGGCCAAGATACTCAGGGGCGCGCTCATCAAGAAATCTATACCTACACAAGTGATCGCAAATTACCGGAATCAGTAACCAATATCATCGCCGGGAATAGCTATACCGTCACAAGTCATTACGATTCTTTTAATCGCCCTAAAGGCGTCTCCTACCCCAGCGGATTTACGGTAGAGAATGAATACAACAGCTATGGGTTTTTAGATCGTGCAATTAATCACCACAACACCAATATTTTGTGGCAAGCCCATGCGGATGATCAACGTGGCAACTTAACCCATGTTAGTTTGGGCAATAACATTAATATGTATTCTGCCTTTAAAAACGAAACTGGCCTTATTGAATCTCGCAATGCAAGTCATGGCAGCACAAAAATTCAAGATCACCTGTATAACTTTGATACTGAAGGCAACCTAACTCAGCGTATTGATCAGCGTGTTAGTGGCAGTTCTATCATTCAAAATTTCTGTTACGACCCACTTGATCGTTTGACGGATGAAAAAATAGGTAGTGCGTGTACTTCTTACAACACCAATTATGTTGGCACAACTTATAAGTACGATATTCACGGCAATTTATTGCGTAAGGACGGTGTTGATGGTTATTGCTATGGAACAGGCCCTTGCTCAGTAAACAATACAACTATTGACGTAAGTGGAACGAAGGCTGGGCCTCATGCGGTTTCTTATGCAAACGGCTTAATGAAATACGATGATGCAGGACGGATGATTGAGTCACCAGGGCAGCGATCGATTGATTATTCGATATTTGGTAAGCCGACTTATATGGGTTTTGCAAATGGTTATCAAACCGGTGTTATTTATGGTGCGTTGCAAAAACGAATTGAACGGCGCGATATGAAAGATGGTGATCTTACGCAGACCGTTTATGTTGATAAAATTTTTGAGCGTATTAGCAGTCCCGAAGGTATTGAGTATCGCCATTACATGGCTGACTGGGGTGTGCATGTTGTCAATCGTAAATCGAATGAAGAATATAATGTGTACTTTACGCGTGATCATATCGGGTCGTTAGCAAGTAAAACGGACGATAACAATTCGAGTAACCCTGATATTCGTTATCATGCGAACGATTCATGGGGAAGGCGAACGGATAAAACTTGGGCAGGTGTTGCTTACGATACCTTGAGTGGTGAGGCGCTGAAGGAAATGACGTTTGGGACAACGCGTGGGTTTACAGATCATGAACATTTGGATGGTGTTGGGCTTATTCATATGAATGGGCGTGTTTATGATCCTGTGGTTGGGCGGTTTGTTAGTCCTGATCCTTGGATTCAGGATCCTGAATGGAGTCAAAGTTTCAACCGGTATTCTTATGTTTGGAATAATCCGCTGAGGTATACGGACCCAACTGGAGAATATCTCTTAGCAATTGGGCATGGGCATTTAGAGGGCTTAAAAGAAAGGTGGAATAAATTAATAGAGCCAATACAGGTCGCTGCAGCCGTCAACAAAAAATGGGCCGAAGATACAGTTATATTAAATGAAATAAATGGAAACCCCAATCCCATATCCATAGGAAATGTGAGTTCAACCAAAACTTTTTATGACGCGACTCATGGCGATCCGGTAGCAATCATGAAGATTTGTGTTGAAGGCATATGTGCTATTGCTGGGCCGAAAGTTATGAATGGAGTTGTTCGACACGTCGCGAAAAATAGTGTTGAAACAAAAGTAATCGAAAATTTAAATTTGAAAGGGGGTAATACGGTAAATACGGGAACGGATGGTGCTGAGTTTGTTAATTGTGGATTTTGCACAATAGCAGGAGCGAAAGATCCTATGATTACTTCTACAGAGGCAGCTAGAAAAGCTGGAATGGATGAAGGTAAACGGCTTTCATTAGATAAATTTGAAAATGCGGCTTATTTTAACGGGTTTTATAACGTGCGAAAACTTGATGGAAGTTTTTCCAACTTAGATAGCGCTGTAAAGAAAATGCAAAGTTTAAAAATGGGCACCAAATTTGGAGTGGCATATTTTGAAAAAAGACCAAATCTTCCTCCTAATGGGCATATAATACTTGGCCAAAAACAACCTGGTGGTGTATGGTTTGCGGATTTTCAGTCTGATATTCCCCGATCTATTAGACACGATCATTTACAAGAAGAAATTGATCGAACGGGGGTTGAAATGTCAAACTTTCATTTATTTGTATTGGAATAATTAATATGATTTCTAAAACTTCAGCTGCTGAAATAGCGAGAAAATATGTAGAAACTTTAAATGCCTCAGGTCAATACGATATTCGTTTGGCTATTAGAAATGAGGGCCCTTATGATCGAGATGGTTATTGGTTGTTTTCGTTTGACTCAGAAGAGTGTGTATTAAATGGAGCTTTTCCACTGCTAGGAACTGGAAACTTTGCAGTTTCATTTGACGGTGTGGTCTCTACACCTGGTGATGGGTCTGAAATTGGAGATAAGATGGCCGAAGACTTAAGGCGTACTTATTTGTAGTAATTTAACGGAAAATGGGGTCGGTGACAATTGAGAAGCATTAGTATTTGAATTGGTCAGACTTTAATTTTGCTACAGATAAAAACTTGTACTGCACAAATAATTTTTACGTTAAGGAGAAAAAATGAGATCTTTTAGAGTATTAGCACTTTTACTTCTTTCACCCTTTACTTCAAATGCTGCAGACGAACAAATCACTGGCGTTCCCACAAATTGGATATTAGAAAACAGTAACGGAAACACTGTTAATGCTTATAACACAGGAACGAGTTGTCTAAGCGGACGCCTCCGTCTTCATGCAGGCGTTACGGAGGAAGATAAAAACAGATTTTGGTCGACGATTATGGTAGCCAAAGTGGCGGGGAAATCTGTTACTGTATGGTATGACCCTGATTTGGACGATTGCCAATTAACGAGATTTAGATTGAATTAGTTTTACAGGGAATAAAAGTGGAAAATGGGGTTGGTGACAATTAAGAAGCACAGCGCGTTGTTGGTGGCTTACTTGGCAAACCAAAAAGTTGAAATTTGGTTTTCAGATAATACTGATCCATCCGACTGTAATGACGGAACTTTAGTAATTTTAGATAGTGTTTTAATAAAATAATACAAGAGTAACTAAATTAAAGAGCAAAGAAAATGAGCGACCCTGCTCAAATCAAGGCAAATAAATGGGGCGGAGAACTTGATCTGTTTAACTCAAAAAGACAAATGGAGAAATAATCATATGTTAAAAAAATTAATATTAGTAACTGCGCTTATATCACAAACTAGCTTAGCCGCTACGTATGAATGGCACTCGTCTGTTATAGAAAGAGTGTATCCGCAAAGTAACGGAGATTTTATTGTAACGTTTAAAACAATAAACGAGCTTTGTGGTGATGAAAATTCAGTCCGTCCCAAATATCATTGGGTAAAAGTGGGTCTAAATGGTGTTACACAAGAAGGGAAAGAATCGATGCTAAGTACAGCTTTAGCCGCTGGTTTTACAGGA
>JANQJB010000086.1 GCA_028281865.1 Marinagarivorans sp. | reverse complement strand
TCTTTTTTCTTCAAAAAAGTGCTCGCAAGTATAAACAGATACCGACATCAGGCGTCAATCCTACTAACCAGAATAACTCTATTAGTCTAGATTATTTGTCGGGATTCATTCGTAAAAGCAGCTGAAATACTATTACAAGTGGCCAAAACACGCTATCTGGACAAATTACATCCTTCCCAAGCTGACGTTTTTTGTCAGTTATTGACAAGATTTTGCTAAACAATTGAGAATTTAAAAATAAACAACTGGACCACTTATCCGAGCAACTCGCACGCACGCCCCTATTTATAAGCGATCATAGCCGCCAGCGCCAGCGGTTGGTACGCAATTTGAATAGCCATCGGTACATTCCATTTAACAAACACGCTACATAAAATGAGGGTCGATCCCATGAAGCAACAAGGTTTTACACTAATTGAATTAATGATCGTAATTGCGATCATTGGTATTTTGGCAGCTATCGCTCTGCCAGCCTACCAAAACTATACTATTCGAACTAAAGTCGGTGAAGGTTTAGTGCTTGCTTCGGAAGCGAAGGTCGCTATTGCAGAGGCAGCAGCATCACTGGGAGTTAAAGCTACTACAGTTACGCAAGCGCAATCTGGCTTTGATTTTCTGGCAGGTGGTACGGATTATGTAAAATCCATTGGCATTGCTAAAGGTGTTATTACAATAACCACTCAGAATACTGGAGCTACTAAAGCGCCGGTTATTACCCTCACTCCAACTCATGCGGCTGTTCAAGACCCTATAGAATGGACCTGCGCTCATGACGCGAATACAGAACCAAGACATGTCCCAGGAAATTGCCGCTAGAGCATAAATATCTATATGTGTTAAAAAGCGCTCCGTTTGGGGCGCTTTTTCGTTTTTAAAAACATATCCCATTTTTCTCTCGACACATTGATTTATAAAATGTGAAAATAAGCATAATAATAAAGACTCTTATCACACCTAACATTCTCTATTTTCTAAAACATGAGACAAATTATCGCGTCTTACTTCGCACAGTTACCAGAACCAAATTTTGGTAAGATTTTTACTTTATTGTTTTTGGCAATCTATTGCTCCACTTCTCTTGGTGCCCCGCTTCCCCTCTGGGTTTCAGCCAAAGACGGCATCTACCATACACTTGTAGACGACCAAACTGGCACACTCTCCAAGCTTAAAAAAGCCACACCTTCGGACTTGCGAACCAGCAAATGGGGCTTTTTGACTATTCACCCGGAAAAACCGATCTTGTATGTGGCAGTAAACGGGCCAAATAAAACCGGAGAAATATGGGCGTTCGCCATCCAGAAAAAAGATGATCTCAGCTTAATTAACAAAATAACCGAGCTACCGACGGGTTCGGCACATATCGAAATTAGTCCCGCCGGCGATACGCTCGCCGTGGCTTATTTTGGCAGCGCTTATACTGGCCTATATTCCGTGCTTCCTGACGGCAGCTTAGGCAAGACCTTGTTACATAAAAAGCATGAAGGTAAGAGTGTTAATCCAGAGAAGCAAGCGCGCCCGCACCCGCACGGAAGTGTTTTTAGCCATGACAGCAAACGCGTGTTTGTCACTGACCGAGGAACAGACTACCTTTGGTATTACGATATTAACAAAGGTAAAGCCAAATACAGTAAAAAGCTAAAAGTCCCCGCAGGACTGGGGCCTCGTCATATCGTCTTTGACCCAAATTACGATTTTGCCTATGTGTCGGATGAATTAAGCGCTGGTGTCAGTGTATATCGCTATGACAAAAAGCGCAGAGACCTAGAACCCATCCAACATCTCGGGCCCGTTGATGCGGCTCAAAGCGAGCTTTGGTACAACGTATCAGATTTGCAAGTACACCCTTCCGGAAACTTCTTATATCTTATTAACCGTGGCTTCGACCAGATTACAGCTTATAAAATCAACGAAAAAACCGGCAAACTCACTTTTATTGAAAACGAACCCGTACGCGGCAGTATCGCGCGTCACAGTGCCATTACGCCTAACGGCAAATGGCTGATTACAGGCGGCACGATGAGCGGTAATTTAGTCACTTTCAAAATCAATTCTAATGGTTCACTAAATTATACCCGGACCAATGTGTCAATTGAGACGCCCCGGAGTATGGTCCTGGGCCGCTAGTGCGCTTTACAGTAATTCGGTTTTTTTATTCTGCTCTGCACATTTGTCCCTTTTTGCTCTTAACCAGCCTTATTGAGATGTTATTTGCAAACATTGAGTAACAAATATGAAACCCCGCCATCAAGGCTGGTTTTTCCTCCCAAAACAGATATCGTTAATAGTAATACTCCTTTAATCGGCTAGTAATAAAGGCTTAGTGCCTCGAGTCGACGAGCAGGCAAAAAGAAGGCGGCGGAGAACTATTAATGTCTAGAATTTGGCTCGCATTAGCAATCTCAATCGCTTTAACCGGCTGTGGCAGCGGAGGCTCTGATAGCCCCGACTCTCCGTCCAGTGCGTCGTCAAGTGGTTCAAACTCAACGTCATCAAGCACGAGTTCTTCTGCATCTAGCTCTGCTTCATCTAGCACCTCGTCAAGTAGCAGCAGTTCAAGCACCGGGGCTAATAGTTCGTCCTCCAGTTCAAGCTCGTCGAGCTCCACGTCAAATTCCAGCTCTTCATCAAGTACTAGCTCCTCCGCAAGCAGCAGCTCTTCCTCTGGCAACGCACAGCAGTGCACAGACCAGGAAGTACAACAAGTTTTCTCAAATAATGCGTGCTTAAGCTGCCACGGGGCACAAGTGTTCGGTAGTCGCGGTGGTGACTTGAACTTAGAAAGCGGTAATGTGGGCGCCCGCATGCTTGGAACTGCCAGTGCGCATGGTAACTGCGCAAACGAACTGCTGATTGACCCAAATGACGGGTCAAACTCCCTGCTGCTGAAGCTGATAGAGCAAACGCGCCATACACAACTTAATCAGACCGCCTGCGTGCGCCCACCCATGCCGCAAAATGGCCTCTTTATGCCGGCAGAAGATTTCACGTGTGTTGAATCTTGGGTTGAACGTGTCATTGTGGAAGAAGACCCCAATAATAACGGTGGCAACAACACGATTTTGTTTAAACCGGCGAATTCCGCAGAGGCTATCGGCAAAGCAAAATATGTTCTGCACGGCGCTCCGAGCACAGCTGAAGAAATCGAAGCCCTCGGTGGACCTGCAACGAGCCCGGCAAGCGAAAACCTCAAAGTATTAATCGAAGCGTGGGAATCAACCCCGCAATACGAAGCGAAAATCAAAAGCTTTCTGGCTCTCGCGTTACAGCAACAAACCGGCCCACGGCCGCGCTACATCGCGCAATTCAATAATATCTTTAATCAAGCTGTTATCGATCCCAATGCGCTAGTGGATAATTTTAACGAGATGTTCGTACGAACCGCTTGGGACATAGTCGAGAGCAACGGAGATTTCAGGCAAGTCGTTACGACACGCAAATGGCAGGTGACGACTGCAGCGCTGACGGCACTTATCTACAACGAGGTACCTCAACAATCTGCTGGACGCAGTTACTTGCAAAACCCGAGGCCAGATGAGCGCTTGCGTAACTTTGCCCATTTTATTGAATCGGACTACAGCGATTGGCGAACGATAGAGATTGTTCAGAGTGATACGCCATACAGCTACGAAAATTCCGAAGCCTTTGTGCAAGCGATTCGCGCAATTCCCGATGGCGGCAGCATAGAGCTACGATTTCCGCGCGTGGGTTTCTTTAGCACACCATCTTTTTATGAAATCTGGGAAACCAACGACGATAACCAATTTCGTGTCACCACCCAGCAAACGTTAATTACCGCGCTTGATAAGACCTTCGTGCCGTCTGATCCGACGGACCATTTAACCGAAGACGGTATTCCCGAGGAGCACGCAGAGAAAACAACTGTTTGTTACCAGTGTCATCGCTTGATGGACCCAATGCGGCTGATTTTTAGCAACTACCAAGTTTCACGCAACCGCGCAAAAGACCCCGACCTCTCATTGACCTCAAGTTTTGTCACCGACGGTGTAGCAACCAACATTACTACTGTAGATGAATTTGCACAGGAGCTTATCAACCACCCGGACTTTTCCGTTGCGTGGGTACAAAAACTTTGTATGTGGGCAAATTCGTTGCGCTGTGAAACTGGAGACCCCGAATTTATTCGGCTTGCTCAGTTGTTCGAGCAAAACAACTACAAGTTTAAATTATTAGTACGAGACTTTTTTGCCTCGCCGTTATTCAATGCCACCGAGCAAGTTCAAACCTATGAAAATACCGAGTACTTGATCAGCATGAGCAGAGCAAACCACTTTTGCCAGGCCATTAACGAACGCCTTGCGGCACTTAAAACTATTAATGGCACAACCGGCAACGTGAATATCTGCGACCGCTTCGGAAATTTCGGCATTATTTCGCCGGATGTATTCGGGCGCGGCAATGCTGATTTTGTGCAGAGCACACACGTAGGCGCTTTCGATGCAAAATCGATTGATCGGCGCTGTGCGCAGGTATCGGGGGCCATTTTTGCCAACGGTACAAATCGAATCTTCGATGTCACGGAAGGGGTTGATGAAGCGTTACAGCAACTTGTCCAGTACGTTGTCGGTATCCCAGAAAACCATTTGCGCTATAACGCTATCCTCACCGAACTCACGCGCGTGTACGACATATCGCGCCACCCCCAGGCTTGTGCAGAAGGCGAAAACCCAACACAAAACGATGAGTTATCGTGTGGATTCGGTAATAACAAAATTCAGGGTATGCGAGCTGCCTGGTTTGCGGCTTGCACATCACCCGATCTAATTTCGGTAGGTATGTAGGAGGAAACCCATGGCTAGATTATCGCGACGTGACCTCTTAATACGTTCATCACTAGGCTTGGGCTCGGTTCAGCTGCGCTCACTGGTGACAGGCCTACCGGTACCTTTTTTAATGGGCCTTGCTAATCGCACATTAGCGCAAGAGTTGACTGATCCTCGTTATCTCGTGATTTCACATCTGCAAGCCGCCGATCCGGTCGGCGCGAACGCGCCCGGTACCTATGCAGACGACCCCAACGATGGCAACGACCCTCTCAATATGATTGAGCATCCGGTTGCAGCAGAACTAGCAGCCAACCCAGCGACTCAACAAGCTGCGCTCGGTTTTGAAACTCCATCGACCTTCAATTTGGGCAATGTTGAGGTGAAAGCCGCAGCCCCATGGGCAACATTGGATGAAGACCTGCGGGCCAATATGGCTTTTTGGCACCATGGGACGTTCACCAATGCTCACCCTGACTTTCCCGCTGTGCGCCGCTTTAATGGCGCGATTAAAGGTTACGACGGCTCCGGTAGCGATGAACTCGACGCCACTATTGCGCAGGAAACTAACCAAGCGCTAGGCACGCTACTTGAGGAGCCCATCAGCGTTGGCGGCACACGCATTAGTTACGGTGGCCGCGAACTACCAATCTTGAAACCGACCGACATCCAAGCGCTCTTCGCCAGCAGCATAACTAACATCGACCAAATGGTTCAGCTACGCGACGGTTTTATCGACCGCGCTTACCGCACAGTCAAAGACGACGGCACACCTGCCCAAAAGGCTTTTCTCGAAAAATACGCCCGCAGCCGCTCCGAAGCAATAGAAATGGGCGATAGCCTAGGCGAGCTAATAACCGATATTGACGGAGACGACGCAGCCAATCAGGCCAAAATGGCCGTTGCGCTATTGCAATTGAATTTAAGTCCGGTCATCACTATCGGTATACCTTTTGGCGGTGACAATCATCAAGACATCAACCTTGCCGACGAAGTAGACGAGACGACCGCAGCGATGCCCGCTATCAATACTCTCTGGCAAGAATTGAAGGCGGCAAATTTACATGAAAAGACCATTATCAGCTCGTTAAATACCTTTGGACGCACGCTTAAACGCAACGCTACCGGTGGGCGAAACCACAACGGTCGCCATCACACGATGTTTGTTATCGGCACCAACATCAAGCCTGGAGTCATTGGCGGTATCGAACCCGAAGACAATAACCGAGATTTTATTGCCAGCGCATTTAGTTCCACGACAGGTCTTACGACCGGTAGCACAGACATCCCCTACGACGAAACGCTGGTTGCTGCTGGAAAAACACTGTCTAAAGCCCTCGGCATCTCGGATGAGCGCATTAATCAACGCTTTGATGGCGGCAAAATTATTAGCGCAGCACTCAAGTCTTAAATCAGCTCTTACTGCATCTGCTAGGCCATGATAATGGCTGTCTAGCTACCGATTTATCATCTCAATATCATGGTTTGCATCGGGAAAATGACACCGGTGGACATTTTCACTCCTAACAATCGCCTATGTGTATTGATGCTGGCATTGTAAGGCTATAAAGTAGCGCCCCAAACGACCGACTTGCGGAGACGATGTATGAAATTTGGCCATTTTGATGACGATGCACGAGAATATGTCATTACTAACCCACGCACGCCATATCCCTGGATCAACTATCTCGGCAATGAGGATTTTTTCTCACTTATTTCTAACACCGCAGGCGGATACAGCTTTTACAAAGACGCTAAGTTTCGCCGCTTAACACGCTATCGATACAACAACGTACCTACCGACAACGGTGGCAAATACTTTTATATCAACGACGGCGGCGATGTGTGGTCGCCGGGCTGGAAACCGGTAAAAGCCGAACTCGACAATTACAGTTGCCGCCATGGCATGAGCTACACCAAAATCGCCGGCAAACGCGGCGATGTAGAAGCAGAAGTGACTTATTTTGTGCCCTTGAATACCTGGGCAGAGGTACAAAAAGTACGCTTAGTTAATCATTCGCAAGCAAAGAAATCGCTTAAGCTATTTTCGTTTATCGAATGGTGTCTTTGGAATGCGGAAGACGATGCCGCTAATTTCCAACGCAACTTCTCGACCGGAGAGGTGGAAATAGAAGACTCTGTAATTTATCACAAGACAGAATACAAAGAGCGCAGAGATCACTACGCTTTTTATTCCGTCAATGCCGAAATCCAAGGTTATGACACTGACCGCGAAACGTTTATAGGGCTCTACAACGACTTCGACCGGCCCGATGCCGTTTTTGAGGGCAAGCCTCGCAATTCCGAAGCGCACGGCTGGTCTCCGATTGCTTCACACTATATCGAAGTTGAACTTGCACCGGGGGAAGAAAAAGAATTTGTTTTTGTACTCGGTTATATCGAAGTTGAAAAAGATGAAAAATGGGCTGGCAAAAATATCGTCAATAAAACCAAAGCCAAGGAAGTCATTGCTCGTTTTGATACGCTAGAAAAAGTCGACGCCGAATTACAAAAATTACGCGACTTTTGGACAAACTTACTCAATACCTACCAACTCGACAGCGGCGATAAGCAACTCGATCGCATGGTTAATATTTGGAACCAGTATCAGTGTATGGTGACGTTTAATATGAGCCGCAGCGCGTCGTTTTTTGAGTCAGGCACCGGCCGCGGAATGGGCTTTCGCGACTCCAACCAAGACCTTATTGGCTTTGTTCACCAAGTCCCAGAGCGCGCGCGAGAAAGAATTATTGACATCGCGTCAACTCAATTTGAAGACGGCTCCGCCTATCATCAATATCAGCCTCTAACCAAACGCGGCAACAATGCCATTGGCGGAGACTTCAACGATGATCCCCTTTGGTTAATTTTAGCTACGACCGACTATATAAAAGAAACAGGCGACTTTTCGATTCTCGATGCGAGCGTTCCGTATGACAACGACGAAAGCAAAGCGACGAGCCATTTCGAACATTTAAAGCGCTCTTTCTATCACACAGTCAACAACTTGGGTCCACATGGCCTGCCGTTAATTGGTCGGGCCGACTGGAACGATTGCTTAAATCTTAATTGCTTTTCTGAAGAGCCAAATGAATCATTCCAAACGACCAATAACAAAATGGGTAAAACTGCCGAGTCGTTGATGATCGCAGGGCAATTTGTGCTCTACGGTAATGAATTTGTTAAGTTGTGTCGCCGCATAGAGAATACTGCAGAGGCTGATGCCGCCGCAGAACATATTGCAGCTATGGTCAGCGCCATTAAAGAACATGGCTGGGACGGTGAGTGGTTTTTACGCGCGTACGATTATTACGGCAAAAAAATTGGCTCGAAAGAAAATGAAGAAGGGAAAATCTTTATTGAATCTCAAGGCTTTTGCGGTATGGCGGGTGTCGGGCTTGAAGAAGGCCTAGTTGAAAAATCGATGGATTCTGTCAAGGAGTGGTTGGATTGCGACTACGGGATCGTGCTGCAACAACCTGCTTTTACTAAATACTATATTGAATACGGTGAAATCTCGACTTATCCCGCCGGTTACAAAGAAAACGCGGGCATATTCTGTCATAACAATCCGTGGATTATGATTGCCGAAACGCTTATTGGGCGTGGCGATCAAGCTTTTGATTACTATCGCAAAATTACTCCGGCGTACTTAGAGGATATAAGTGACTTGCACAAAGTCGAGCCCTATGTCTACGCGCAGATGATTGCCGGTAAGGACGCCTATAAACCGGGTGAAGCGAAAAATTCCTGGTTAACTGGAACGGCCGCTTGGAATTTCGCTGCGATTACCCAGTACATACTCGGCATAAAACCGGACTACGATGGACTCAACATCGATCCTTGTATCCCGAACGAATGGAACGGTTTCAAGGTTTCGCGCAAGTTTCGTGGTGCTACCTATAACATCGAAGTAGCCAACCCCGATCGTGTGAGCAAAGGCGTTAAATCTATCGAGGTAAATGGAAGGTTGATAGACTCCAATTTGCTTCCGCTAACGGAAGAAGGACAAACCGCGACAGTCATCGTAACCTTGGGTTAACAATTTGGCTCTCTGCCTAAACAAGCGTTAATGTAAATCAAGCGTTAATTTAAATATAGGAAGAGAGCCCAGCCCCATAATTGACCAAAAGCAAGCCGGCCTCATACCGACCGGTAGACTCAATTATCCAAGCCTACTACACTTTTATATTAGAAGCCGCTATAACTCGTTATAGCGCGCTTGATGCATGTTTAATTCACTAACCCCCCGCGGGCAAATGCTTGGCGACTCATCTCTGATAAAAATATGTGGAAGATTTTTAAAGTATCCAGTTTATTTTTTGTCTCAGTCGGTGTCTGTGGGACGCTTCTATATATTTTCTGGCAGGTTATTCCCGGGCTTGATCATGCTTCGCCAATATTTGCAAAACTACCTTCTCTTAACCTCGTCATTCTGCTCGTTCACGTTTACACGGCCGTTCCTCCGCTCCTGCTGGGTATTCCTGCCCTAATTCCAAGGGTTCGAAATTACAGCTTTAAAGCTCATAGGTGGATGGGAACGGTTTACTGCATATCCATTTGGATAAGCGCCGTCACGGGTATTATGCTCGCGAGCGCCAACCAGGTTTCCATTTTTTCCAAACTCGGATTCGGCCTGCTTGGCGTAATGTGGTTTACAACGACAACATTCGCCTATTTGCACGGCAAGGGCAGAAAACTTGTAACACATAGGGAGTGGATGATAAGAAGTTATTCACTTACTTTCGCCGTCGTTACCGTTAGACCCATGTTTTGGTTCCCACCCGACAATATTGATGGCACGTATTACTACATATTAGTTTCATGGATATGTTGGGTGCCTAATTTAATTTGTGCGGAAATTTATATCCGATCGACAACATTTAAAGGTAAGTTAAAACCGCAGATAAAATCACTTTTTTCTAGCAGCTTTTGGCTACACG
>JANQJB010000018.1 GCA_028281865.1 Marinagarivorans sp. | reverse complement strand
ACGACTATCTGGCGAAACCGATAAATGGTCAGATGCTTGAAAAGCGCTTAACGCGTCTCCTAAATCAGCGCGCGCCATTGAAGCCGGCTCTTGAATCTATTGAAGCGGGTGATCAACGTAGCGCAATCATTCATTTGACCGATCTGGCGATCTCCGGCGGCCGTTCTGCACTGCCGGCGCAAAAGTTACTCGGTGAACTTTTTATTGAATCGAATCAGCTCGATAAGGCTGAGAAGCTCTATGCTAAAGCATTGGAGGTGAAGCCTCTCGATTGGGCTAAATTGGGTATGGCGAGAGTAAAGCAATTGCAGGGTGAGCTTGCTAGTTCGCAGCAGGATTTACAGGAAATCATTGATGATAACCCCCTTTACCTGCCTGCATACGACTCATTAGTCGATAACTATGAACGCCAAGGTGAGCCGAAGAAAGTCATTGAAGTTGTACAACGCTCTGCTGAGGTCTCTCCTAATTCGATTTTACGTCAAAAGAAACTTGCTCATTTGGCCGAACAGGGCGGTGACGTGCGCACCGCCTGCAGAGCATTGAAAAAAGCTTTAAAGCTAGGAGAAAAATCTGTCCATGGCTCTATGGATGATGCTCTGCTCCTCGGGCGTATTGTCGCTAAGGCCCAGGACTCAATACTTGAGGATGATCCCTTCCTGCTCAACGAGACGATAAACGCGATTCACGCAGCTCGCGAGCATTTCGACTGTGGTGAAAAAGAGAGTATCCAGATGGGGTTTGTGGAAGGTCGTATACATTTGAAATCAGGTAACCAAGACAAGGCGCACAGTGTCATTAGTCACTATGAAGACATGTGTTTATTGCTTGAGGACAATGATATCGATATCGACATTGAGCGGATATACGCTTTGCACGATATTGGTGAACACGAGCAGGCTGATATCCTGCTGCGCAAACTTTTGCAGCAATATGCCTATGATCAAAGCGCCTTGGAAAAGCTTGACGCACTGCTCAACGAGCCCGTCAGTGAAGCGAATAAGAGCATGGTGGCTAAGATCAACCGCGAAGGAATCGACTTGTACAACCAGAATTTATTTGATGAGGCACTGATGTGCTTTGACAAAGCCAGGCGTTCGTTTCCTAAGCATGTCGGTATTCAGCTGAATATTGTGCAAACACTGCTGGGAAAAATCAAAGCTGGCGACGGTGGTGTTGAAGTCGAAAAAGATATGCGTGATGCGCTCGATTTAGTAGGCAAATTGATCGATCCCGACTACTCTCAATTTAGTCGGTATAAACGTTTATGCGAGATGGTAGATGAGACCACTTGAGTCCAGGGTTACTTATGAACCAGCATGATAACTTTGATTTTTCAGATGTATTGGCGTCGAGTGTGCACGATATGAAGAATTCGCTCGGCATGTTGCTCAACTCGGTAGAGGGGCTAATCGAGAGTTTCCCACCGCAAAATCAGGAGCAGTCGAAGCGTTACAATACTTTGCAATACGAAGCGTCGCGAATAAACAGCGAGTTGGTTCAGTTGCTTACCTTATACCGCATGCAAGAGAACCATTTACCTTTGCGGATTGATCAACATTTTGTAATTGATATTCTTGAAGATCAGATTGCACGCAATCATCGCTTAGTGGATGAATCTCACATAGACCTGCGCTTCGAATGTGATGATCTATTGGAGTGGTATTTGGATGCCGATTTAGTGGGTAATGTCGTACATAATGTATTGGTAAATTGTTGCCGCTACACCAAGAAAAAGATAATGCTTACTGCCGAGATGGTTAACAATGCCTTGTGCATCACAATTGCGGATGACGGAGAGGGCTATCCGGCGGCAATGATAAATCAGCCCTCCGTTAATGTGGATGAAGCAGTGATTGGTGATGGCAATACTCATTTAGGGTTATATTTTGCAGAAAAAATCGCTGCGATGCATTTCCAGGACGATAAAATTGGCTATATCCAGTTGAGCAACGGTCTGCCGCTAGGCGGCGGCACATTCAAGATGTTTTTGCCGTAAAAGTAGCTGCGTTAGCGGTGTTTAGAACCGCCATAACTCATTCATATTTAGGCAGAAAAGCGCGAAAAACCCTTTGACATAACCCCGTCATATTGTAGAATGCGCCCCTCTTTGCGAGGGTGGTTAGCTCAGTTGGGAGAGCGACGGCCTTACAAGCCGTAGGTCACAGGTTCGACCCCTGTACCACCCACCAATTTTGCATTAGATTTTTGATGTAGATTGGAACAAAATACGGCTTGTTGAATTTTGAGTTTGTTGCGTATTGAATAGTTAGCTTGGGGCGATTCGTTTAAGGGAAATAGATTTCGCTCCATATTTAGTGTTTGATAATGCGGACCGGTAGTTCAGTTGGTTAGAATGCCGGCCTGTCACGCCGGAGGTCGCGGGTTCGAGTCCCGTCCGGTCCGCCAATATCAAGCTGCGACGAATCATTGAGTTGCAAAAAGCCAAAATCATTGAAGGGATTAGAATAGTTGAAGGAATCGAAAGCATAAAACGAAGATTTCCACATTCCACATTCCACATTCCACATTCCACATTCCACATTCCACATTCCACATTCCACTTTTCCCGTTCCATATCTGTATTGTTAAGACATAATCTCCGTTATCAGATCTGTTTTTATCAATATATGCTCTGCTTAAGACAAGCCTCTTCGATCAGTTGGATTCCAAACCCCACTGCAGATTTTAGAGTAATCGCTCAGTAACTTTAACTTAGGCAGAAAAAGCCAAAATGTTAGGTATGTAGTAAGGCAGTAGTGGTTTATTGAGTTTATTTATTTTCCACCCATTTTCAAAAATCAAATCCAGGACTAGAGTTTCTTCACTCTGGCGATTTGAACCGCTGTATATTTTCCCGGAGTTTTTGTATCTGAAATACGAAACGGACTTTATGTTTATCACGGCTTTTGATTTTTTTTGTTCTGCATTAAAACTGATAACTCGGATGTCATCAATCGCATCGATACGGCAGGTTTTCTGAATTCCTTTTTTTTGCCATCGCGCCAATTCCTGAGTTTTTATTTTGTATTTGAATGTATCAGTCACGTAATTGCAAAGCCGATCTAGATTTTGGGCGTTCCAGCTCTTGTACAACTCGCTGCAGGCTATACAAACGATGTCCTCGATACATTCTTCAGTGTACATTGGGTGAATTTCACGTGAGTTTGCAAGCGATAATCTTGCTGCATCATTAGCACGTGACAATTTATTGCGATAGCGAATACGCAACATTACACTAATGCAGTAAAGCACTGCGGTAAACGCACCCAAAACCGCAAAAATTTGTGAAGCCACTAAAAAAGTGTTTGTGAGAGAAACTCCGCCGTCGGCGGGAGCCGCGATTGAACTGTTGGTAAACTGAAAAACAAACGCAAAAATCAAATAATTACGACAGCGCATATGATTAACGATAAAACTAGTATTTAAGTATTTTTATTAGCCCTACAATAACTGTTGGCGGGCTAATAGGCTCTCAAAAATGATGCAGAACCTAATAAGGTGCAGTTTAAGTATTGGTTTATCTTCACTCTGGAACAATTGCCAATGTGTATCTTTTTGTTGTTGATTGTTTGCGATTGTTGAGTTTTTGTAGCCGAGTGTATTAGTTGATCTGTTCAACTGAAAATATTGCAAACTTTTTGCGTGTTTGATTAATTCACGTACGGGGGTTAATCCAAACCAAGCAGTTTTTGTTGTTAATGATGCTCCCTGCAATTTTATTCCTTTGCAGGGTAATCGAAATACTGACCTCATTGGTCAAAAAACTTTAAACGGAGGACGTCGAAGGTTTAGAAGATAGATGTTTCTTGTAGACTAAAAAAAGCCCGACGATCGGGGGAACGCCGGGCTAGGACCATTAGGAGTGAAACATTAAGGATTAAAAAACCCTCAAAGCGAGTTGCAAGCAACTCTACCAGTACCAAAACACACTTGGGGGGGATGTGTGGTACCAGTTACTTTAAGTATTACCCATTTCAGGGAAACATCCAGTCTAATAAGCGCATTTTTTAAACGAAAAAGCAATAATTTTTGTGAGTTAGTAATCAAATTTATATAAGATTGAACCTTTTTTATCTCGATTACTTGAAATAACCCGTTATGCCGTCCTTAGCTTCAATTTGATTATGTTGGAATCTGTGCCAATACAGCTTTGGAATCTCCGTTAGGGCTCTGGTGTCAGCAGTTTGAGGATGCTTGGCATTATCCGACTTAGCTGATCTGCGGTTTGAAAACGCGGAGCCCAGGATTCGATGCTCGACTGGATAATTTTAAGTTTTGCTAGGGTATTCTTAACTTGAATTGTAATAGGTTCATAAGCCATATAGTGATCATCAACGCTAAGTTTCGATAATTCACTAATCTCAAGCTGGTAAGCTTTAATCAAATCGTAAAAATGGTCCTTGTGTGTGATGGAAGACGACTCCCAATAAGCGTTGTCGAGAATATTGATTAAATCCTCTAGCTGGTGAATGGCTTTTGATATCGTCAATCGATCCATTTAGCGAGTACCTCGTTTCGAGTCAGAATTTAAGCAAGCAACGAAATATGAACATACTCGATATAACGTCATGTAATCAGTATAGACGGGCCTTGCAAGGCCCTTGCGATTGATAGGAAATAAATCGGGTGCCGTTTAAGAAGAATGCTGAATGGTTTCGCTATTTTGCTACCGAGCTTGTAGTAGGGCGTATTAAGCCTTCTTGAGCTACCGAAGCGAGTAGTTCTCCTTTGCGGTTGTAAAACTGGCCGCGCGTAAAGCCTCGAGCCGCTCCTGCCCAAGGACTATCAGTTGAGAATATCAACCAGTCGTTCATGTTGAGATTGTCGCAGTGAAACCAAAGTGAGTGATCAACACTCGCTGCTGTGATGTCTTCGCAAAATAGTGTTGTGGGATGTGTGAGTAGCGAGGTCGCTAGCAAGCCCATGTCGGAGACAAAAGCGAGAGCGCAGCAGTGGTTAGCTTGATTTTCTGAAACTGTTGACAATGATTTCATCCAGTATTGTGCGTGCGGCGACGTGTGGGCTTGCTTAGAAAAAATATCGCCATTTATGCTTTCGAAAATAAACGGCGGACTTTTACGCGCCTTGGGGTCCTCAATATGACCATCAGGGCTAGGGTGTTCTGTACTGGGTGGTGAAAGACTTGCTGCATTTGCCAAACGCTGTGAATGACTGTAACCATCTTCTTTCACATGTAGGGAAACCATCATGCTTATAAGGCGTTTACCGGCTTGGAATGCCGTCACCATACGATTGCTGAATGAGCGCCCGTCGCGCACTTTTTCGACCACATAGCGAATATCATCGAGATTATTGCCGGGGAGCAAAAAATATACATGCAAGGAGTGTGGCAGCTTATCATCGCAGGTGAGCGTTGCTGCTTTCAGGCCTTGGGCTAATACTTGTCCGCCATAAAGCGTATCGCGAAAATTCTTTAGGTGAGTAGAAGATATAAACTCAAGTTCGTTGATTGGTTTTAGTTTCAATAACTCTTCGAGTGCATTATGCAAAGCCTTGTTCCTCATCTAATTTTGCTTAACAAATTTGTGTCTCAGCCGATAGCCATTTAATAGTAGTAAATTTGGATGGCATCAATGGTGAAGCTTATCGTACTAGCGGGGTGTCTATGTTTTTTGGGCGCCTGCACAGTTAATCATACTAAAAATACAGCACATCGTTTGCTGAGCGAAGCGGGTTTTGCGCCAAGAGCCGATATCGGGCGACGACATAATTTTATTATTCCCGCTGAGTCAAAGCTTTATGTTGCTCCCCCAGAAGGGCAAGTTTGGGAGGAGATGCATTCGCGAGATCGCTTTTTATTTAATCGTGCGGTGCACGCGAGCTTTGGCAAAATCTTTCCGGCCGCATTTGTCGATGACTCAAATATAATTGATGATAAATCATCTGCACCGCCCACATTGAATGTGCATTTCAGCAATATGGGTGATCGCTGGTTACAAAAAGCTCGCTCACTTGATGCTGACTTTATTGTTTATCCTCATTTAGAACGCATCTCCAACAATATTAATAGCATTAAAGAATGGCACAAGCGCTCCTATCACAAAGACTCAAAAATTGGACGTGACCGCGTAGCGCTTTATTTTATTATCGCTGATTCCAACACGGGAAGAGTCATTGACACTGTCACGATTAATGCGATTTCACCTCATTATTCGAGCAAACAGGCCAATCAAATGTGGCCACTTGCGCTTACAACTGCGTTAAATAAAATTGCCTATTGAGATTGGCCAGGGTCTGAGCTACTCGTCACATATTCGGGTAATTTGGCCCGCCGCTGCCTTCTGGCGTTACCCAGGTAATATTCTGGGCTGGATCTTTAATATCGCATGTTTTGCAGTGCACACAATTTTGCGCATTTATTTGAAATTTTGGTTCTTGACCCTCTGACTCTATGATTTCGTAAACTCCAGCTGGGCAATATCTCTGCGCAGGTTCGTCAAACTTAAGGTAATTTTGCTGAATAGGAATGGCTGCGTCGGCCAGCTTTAAGTGACAGGGTTGGTCTTCTTCATGGTTGGTATTGGATAAAAAGACTGAGGACAGTTTGTCAAAGCTCAAAGTGTTGTCAGGTTTGGGGTAGTTTATTTTTTGCGCTTGTTCCTTACTTAACATACCTGTGTGATCTGGGCTCGGGTCATTTAGCGTCCAAGGGAGACAGCCATTGAAAATATTGATATCAATAAATGCATAAGCGGAACCTAAAAGGTTACCAAATTTGTGTTGTGCTGGCCCAAAATTTCGTTGCAAGTGCAATTCTTTCCATGCCCAGGAATTGCGATAATTTTGACTAAATGCCGTCAATTCTGCTTCGGCTTGTTCTTTTTTGAGCTCGGCTGTAATTGTTTCCGCTGCCACCATGCCGGACTTCATCGCGGTGTGAGTGCCCTTTATTTTTGCAAAATTGAGCGTGCCTGCATCATCTCCAATTAATAAACCGCCCGGAAAATGCATTTTGGGTTGTGATTGCAAGCCGCCTTTAACTATTGCTCTAGCGCCGTAGGCGATGCGTTCACCATTTTCCAAGTAGCGTTTTATTTCCGGGTGATGTTTGTACCTTTGGAATTCGTCAAACGGGCTGACAAATGGGTTGCTGTAAGACAGGTCGGTAATCAAGCCAATTGCGACTTGATTGTCTTCCAAGTGATATAAAAAGCCGCCGCCAGTGCTTTTACTCTCGGAAAGCGGCCAACCAGCGGAATGAACAACGAGGCCAGGTTTGTGTTGCGCATCGGGTACTTTCCACAGTTCTTTAATGCCCAAGCCGTAATGTTGCGGATCTTTACCGTTATCAAGATGATAGTGCTCGATTAATTGTTTGCCTAGGTGGCCACGACAGCCTTCAGCAAAAAGTGTATAACGCGCGTGCAACTCCATGCCCGGTTCAAAGCTGTCTTTTTCTTCTCCTGCGCTATTGCGGCCCATATCTCCGGTTGCAACACCGTAAACTTCGTTGTCTTTAAAAAGGATCTCCGCAGCGGCAAACCCGGGAAAGATTTCGACTCCTAGATTTTCTGCTTGCTCAGCCAGCCAGCGGCACAAGTTGCCAAGGCTAATAATATAATTGCCCTTATTGTGCATGGTTTTCGGTGCAAAAAAGCCGGGAACTTTTGTCGCTTTATTATCCGAGTGCAGCAACAGGATGTGATCTTCGGAAACAGGTGTTAGCACGGGCGCTTCCAGTTCTTGCCAGTTCGGGAAAAGCTCCTCGAGAGCGCGTGGCTCCAAAACAGCACCGGAAAGAATATGTGCACCGACTTCAGAACCTTTTTCAAGCACGCAAACCGATAAGTTCTCGTCTAATTGTTTTAATTTGCATGCGGCGGATAAACCCGCCGGACCGGCACCGACGATAACAACGTCGTATTGCATCGATTCTCTTTCCACTGCTTTCTCCACCAAGTAAATGAATTCTTTATTATAAACACCTAGGGCATGATTAAGAGGTGCCCGGGATAGGAAGCCAATAATAAATGAGGAACTACCATTCTTCCCAATATTAAACGCGATTGATCTTTCTATTGGGTTCTAATTTTAATCAAATTGATTGAAAAACAATCGGTCTCTATTGAAAAGAGCTGCCATCAAGGCATATATGACATAGATTTTGCGAATTCATATCGCTTCGCGCAACGTATCTCGTATATAGTACCGCCAACCAAAATTGATGAGACTTGAAGCCGTTCCGGTTCGTATAAGCCTAGTGTAAATTACGTTTTCGTGGCGGGAAACGCTTTATTTTATGGTTTTAAGCCTTAATAAATGGCTTGTAATACTTCGAAGGTTTAAGCTTTAAAAACTGGATATTGCGACTGATGTAAATATTACGACTAATGTATATTTAGGCATTTTATTTAAAACTTGATAATTTGATTAGAGGAAACACGAAGCAATGAAAATCCTTGTGGCGATAAAGCGGGTTGTCGATTACAACGTAAAAGTCAGACCGAAAGCAGATGGGAGCGGGGTCGATATTGCCAATGCTAAAATGTCGATGAACCCATTTTGTGAAATCGCAGTTGAAGAAGCGGTACGTTTAAAAGAAAAAGGCGTAGCGGAAGAAATTATTGTCGTATCAATTGGTCCGCAAAAATCGCAGGAACAAATTAGAGCAGCGATGGCTATTGGCGCTGATCGCGGTGTGTTGATTGAGACTGAAGAAGAATTGCAGCCTTTGGCGTTGGCGAAATGCTTGAAATCTGTCGTTGACAAGGAGCAGCCGGGAATAGTTTTGATGGGTAAGCAAAGTATCGACGGCGATAATAATCAGACCGGTCAAATGTTGGCAGCGATGTGTGGGTGTGGTCAAGGGACGTTTGCTTCTGAGGTCGCAGTTGAGGAAGGCGCAGTGATTGTAACGCGCGAAATCGATGGTGGTTTGCAGACGGTCAAACTCAATTTGCCAGCAGTTGTCACGACGGATCTAAGACTAAACGAACCACGCTACGCAAAACTTCCTAACATTATGAAAGCTAAGAAAAAACCGCTGGAAACTATTGCTCTAGCTGAATTAGGCATCGATACCGAAAGTCGTGTGCAAATTTTGAGTGTTGAGCCCCCACCGGAGCGTAAACCGGGGATCAAAGTTGCTAACGTAGACGAGCTATTTGAAAAATTAAAAAATGAAGCGGGGGTTTTGTAATGAGTATTTTGGTAATCGCGGAGCACGACAACAATAGCGTTAAAAAATCCACGTTAAACACCGTCACAGCAGCGCAGGCTCTTGGTGACGATATTCATATATTCATTGCGGGTGCCGCTTGCCAAGCTGCGGTCGAGCAAGCAAAGGCTGTAAGTTCAGTAAGCAAAGTAATAGTGGCAGAGGCGGATTTTTTGCAACATCAGTTGTCGGAAGATGTCGCTTTGATTGTTAAAGATCTGGCGGCAAATTATTCACATGTGCTGGTTCCCTCGACGACAACGGGAAAAAATTTACTGCCTCGCGTTGCCGCCTTAATGGATGTCCAACCCCTTTCAGATGTGATAGAAGTTGTCGACTCTGATACGTTCAAACGCCCCATTTATGCCGGCAACGTAATTGCGACTGTCAAAATGGCGGATTCTATTAAGTTGATGACGGTTCGTACAACAGCATTTGATGCGGCCACGGGAGAGGGTGGTACGGCAGAAATTGAAAACCTATCGGCAAGCACAGGGGCGAATATTTCGGAGCACGTTCGCGATGAGTTATCGCAGTCTGACAAGCCGGAGCTCACTTCGGCAAGCGTTGTAATATCGGGCGGTCGCGGGTTGCAAAACGGGGAGAATTTTCAATTGATTTATGACCTTGCTGACAAACTGGGTGCGGCTGTGGGCGCTTCACGGGCAGCAGTTGACGCAGGTTATGTACCCAACGATATGCAAGTAGGGCAGACGGGTAAGATTGTAGCGCCGGATCTATATATTGCAGTGGGAATATCGGGCGCTATTCAACATCTCGCTGGTATGAAAGATTCAAAGGTTATCGTAGCGATTAACAAAGACGAAGACGCTCCCATTTTTCAAGTTGCCGATTACGGTTTAGTAGCAGATTTGTTTGAAGCTTTGCCGGCATTGGATAATCTCCTGTAGGATTGCGCGATTTTGCAAGAGGCGCAATGTGTAGATGTTTAAGCTTTTTGATCCGCAAATAAAAGTTCAAAAAAACAGGGAAGTTTTGCGCAAGACAGATATGCGTGTCGCTAAATACAGCCGGCGCGGATTGATCTCAAACTTCCTCGTTTTTCTTCTTTGCCTTGTCGGCGGTCAAATTTATCAGCAATATGCCGATATCGCGATATTACTGACAGCAGGCCTATTAATTTTTACGTTATTGCGCGCGTACTTTTTGTTTCGGTTTGAGTCAATTTATCCGCGTGGGCCTGCGAAATGGCGCAATGCTTATTTTGTGGTTACGCTGCTCGGCGCTTTTTGGTGGGGTCTCACTCTCGCCAGTATCACTTATCTTTTGGGTGTGGAACATGAAGTGCCTCTGCTATGGTTGTACACAGCAGTATTTTTTTCTACAACGGCTCATGCATTTGCGCCTTATCATCGTTTTTTATCGATCTATCAGTTTCTCGGTTTAATTCCCGGTGCCTTAGCAGTGTTTTTTAGCGGTGACTTAATTTCACTTGTGTACGGTGTTGTTATTATTATTTTCTTCGGCGTAATTAACCATCAAAGCAAGTTAATATCCGAGTCGTATTGGGAGCGTCTTGAAGCGAATTATTTGCTGGCAAAACGTGCTCTTTCGTTAGAAGAAGAAAAGCAAGAAACGCTTGCGTCAGCTCAACTCAGTCGCGAGTACATGAATTTATTGCGCAATGAGTTATATGAATTATTGCACGCCAGGCGTGGTGACCGTCGTAGTGAAGAGCGAAAACCCTCGAATGGTAATGGTTCGCAAAATGGTTCAGCTTTGCAACGCAGACCCCGATTAGAGTTGCTCTATCGCAATGTAAATGATTTTCAGCAGATACTGTCGAAAGAATTTAAGTTTGAAAACCGCGTCTTTAATCCACGGAGTTTGGTACAGGCTCTAATTGCTCGCCAAGTTGCTTATTTAGAGAGCCACGAACTTGATGTTGCGTCATTGATATCCGCGTCGGTGCCTGTGCGGATAATTGGTGATGCGGAGAGAATTAGCCAAGTAATATCGATTTTATTACGCTCGCTTGCAACTCAGTCGCAATCTCATTGCTATATTTTAGTGGAGGTCGATTTTGTCTACGAGCGAGAAGATACGGGTAACTTGATACTCATTATCTCGCGCCAAATTAGTAAAACTAAACGCCTATTTTTTCAAGAGCAGACACAGAAACCGATCGAATATAATTTAGATTTGGCCTTAGCTAAAGGTATTATCGAAGAGATGGGTGGAAATCTGGAATTAAGTGCTCATGGTCGTCAAACCGATGGTTATATTCGTTTTCAGTCTTCATTTAAGGTGCCGGCAAATAGTGGCCAGTTTAATTACGAAAAACCTGAATTTCGCCATAAAAAATTGTTACTCGTTCATTCAGAGCCACGCCTGCTGGATGGTAAACGTCATGAGCTTGATGCTTTGGGGTTTGATGTTGAAACTGAATCGCAGTTTAAGAGTGCCGTGCAGCAAATGGAATTAGCGCTTAAGAGTGGCCAGCCTTTTGACGGGGTTGTATTTTATACCAGCCATCAGGAAGAGCATTGGGTGCAATTTAGCCGAGAACTTGCCGAGCACCCAGATTTAAAATTCTCTCCGCAAATTGCTATTGGTTCGAAAGCCGTGTGGGATGAGGTTGAGTGGCGGGATATTTGGTCTAACCCTATTGTCACGCAGATTAATAAGCCGAGTGGCTATTTTGAATTTGAACTAAATTTCAAACATGTTTTTGCTCGTCAGGAAGAGGAGTCGATCGAAGAAAAGAACTTAAAACTTCACGATGAATTTCATTTATTACTCTTTAGCTTGGACAAGAGTGTTAAATATAAAGAGTTGACCAAAAACTTACCTTTTAAGATTCGCTCCTACCACGATAAGGATGAAATGAAAGAAGCGATCGCATCGTTAAGCAAAATTGTGATACTACTTTGTACGGACGATCAAAACGACTACCTTGAGCTAATTACTGAATTTGAGGCGCAATTTCAAGGAGGGTGTATCTGCCCCATTATTGTATTGGGATATCGCACTCAGGAAGAAATTGCTTACTGTAAAGGGGCCGATTATTTCTTTGATGTAGAACACAGCAAGCACGATCTACTGAATGTTATAGATTATTGGGCTGGCTTTTATCAGCAAAATCTTATTGATGTGTAGGCTTGGTTAGGCAAAACTGCGAAATCTTCCTTGATAAAGCAATTGTTTTCCCCTATTGACTTGCTCTTTTATCTTTCATTCTTAATGAGCTTTTGCTTTAGAGTTTGATATTTTTTTGATGTCTGCCACACGCTCGTTGCCCTGTCCAAAAAGAGCAGAAAAATCGACTAAAATATTGCCAGCCTCGCGCAATAACGCATCGTTTTCCAGGTCAATTTGCTTGGAAAGACCGCTATTATTATTTCGTTCCTCTTCGTCTTCTTTTTCTTTAGCATCCTTGAACGCTTCAAACGTTTTGTAGGGCTCCAGGTTTTTTGATTTGCGGCGAGTATTTTCTAGAGCGAGAGATTTTTTCTCCAAATCGTTCTTTTCATTGATACGAGTTTCTTCCTTTAAAGAAATATATTTCCGGTCTTTATTGATATTGGATAATTCGATTTGTGCTAGCAGATGCTTAAAATCGGGATCAAGTATTGAACGTTTTTTATGTTTTTCGGTGAGCTCGCTAATAAAAGGTTTAAAATTAAAAAAGCGCCGGTGTGAGGCAGGGTGTATCTGGTCCCATGGAAGCGCCGTGTCGTAAGTAGATTCGCCAACTTCCTCGTGGTCGACAAGTTCTGGAAAAAGAATATCTGGAATAACACCGCGGTGTTGAGTGCTATCGCCGGATACGCGATAGAATTTAGACTCTGTGAGTTTTAATTCTCCTTCCGGTAAACGGCTAAGTAGCTGAACAGTTCCCTTACCGAATGATTGTGACCCGACCACTAATCCGCGCTGATAATCTTGGATCGCTCCAGCGAAAATTTCTGAGGCCGAGGCACTTAGCCGATTAATCATGACAACGAGCGGGCCATTATAAAGCGCTCTTGAATACGCACGGTTACTTCGGCTAACTTTCCCATCCGATTGTCGAATCTGCACAACCGGGCCCTGATTAATAAATAGATCTGTGAGTTGTGTGGCTTCTTGCAGTGAGCCGCCTCCATTATCGCGCAAGTCAAGTACTATACCTGTCACATTTTCTTCCATAAGCTCCATTACCAGCTTTTTTACATCACGTGTAGTACTGCGGTAGTTGCGATTACCACTTCGCGCTTCCTTAAAATTGATATAAAAAGCGGGGATATCAATTACGCCTATTTTATGTGTTTTGTTGCCGCTTTTAATTTCGAGAATATCTTTTTTGGCTGCTTGGTCCTCTAGGTTAACCTTATCTCTTACTATGCTTATAGTCTTTAGTACTTCCTCGTCGCCCGAGATGACTTCAAGGCGCACTATGGAATTTTTTTTGCCGCGGATTTTGTCCACAACTTCATCTAATCGCCAGCCAACTACGGGTACAATTTCGCCTTTTGCGCCTTGTCCAACGCCAATAATTTTATCTGCGGGCTTTAATTCTCCTTGCTTAAAAGCAGGGCCTCCATGAACTAAGCGGACGACTTTTGTATGTTCATCCTCAGATTGCAAAACGGCACCAATACCTTCGAGTGACAACGACATCGATATGTTAAAGTTCTCCGATGTTCGCGGAGAGAAATAATTAGTATGCGGGTCGTACAACAGTGTGAGGGAATTGATTAGTGCCTCGTATACGTCGACGTTGCTTTGTTGCTCTATGCGTTTAAGTTGGTTTTTGTAACGTTTTGTCAGTGTATCGATGGCTTTTGGAACTTCTTTGTCAGACAGTTTTTGGTTTAATATGCTGAGTTTGATGCGTTTGCGCCACAATTCGTCTGCCTCGCCCATCGTAATGGGCCAAGGTGAGTTTTCGCGATCGATTTCAATTGATTCATCGATAGTGAAGTCGAATTTTGTTTGAGGGTTTTCCAGTATAGAAACGACTTTTTTCAATCGCGATTTCATTCGTTTTTGAAAAATGCGATAAATCTCAAAACCCGTTGTGAGTTTGCCAGACTTAAAATCATCGTCAAAACTATCACGGTACTTGTCGAAGCCTGCAACGTCACCCGCTAAAAAATACATCCGGGCAGGGTCCAAACTCTCCAGGTATTTGTCCAAGAAGGCATTAGATAAATTGTCGTCGAAATTTAAATCGCGATAGTGCCGATTCATCAACATCTTGACAACATCTTTAGTTGTTGCGGCCTGCATGCGCGTTGGGTTGAGTTTTTCTTCGCTTGCGGCGTGAAGGTGTGAAGTTGCTACTACGAGCAATATGCTCGCAACGGTTTTAATAAACAAAATCAAGTCCTACTGTCTGAGTTAACACTTGTCGTGGAAAACGTGGTTTTGAACGTAACTGTCTGCGGCAAGTCGTCGGTTTCTAAACAAATAACGATTGCCCCTATTTTAACGGACCTCTACTGAATGACAATTGAATGTTTTGCAAGTTCTGTAATAGCATTTTTTATTTGGTTTAGCGATATAAAATTCGCTGTTAATAGCTAATGATTAAATCGAGTTCACGCCCATTTGCTCGCCTTTGGCCCTATTTCTCAGTTTCTGGGTGAGTATGCGTTGCGAATAACAAACAAGTTTAAGTATAGCGTTAAACCGGCTTTGGCAAAGGGCGTGTTATCTCGCTTTCAGTATTGCACCACACTCGCAGTGGTCGGTGTACGGAAATTGATCGAACAGAGCGAGCTTTTTCAAAACGTGAGTCCGACAGAGCACTTCTAGGTTAGAGTGAAGCGTTGTCGGGTTGCAGGAAATATAGATGATGTTGTCGAATTTGGCTGCAAGGACCAGACTGTTCTCATCTAGTCCAGCTCTCGGTGGGTCTACGAATACGGTTGAAAAGCTGTACTCGTCTAGGTCGACTTTCTCTAACCGCCTAAACGAACGCACTTTGGCGATAGCTTGGCTGACCTCCTCGGCAGACATTCGGGCTATGAACACATTTTCGACTTGGTTCAGGCGTAAATTGTAATACGCTGATTTGACGCCGGCTTTGGATATCTCGGTTGCCAGTACGCGCCGGAAATTTTGTGCCATCGGCACGGTGAAGTTGCCGTTACCGCAATAAAGTTCCAACAAGTCGCCGCCAAACCCTCGGCTTTGGTCTACCACCCAATTTAACATTTTCTCGCAAATAGCAGCGTTGGGTTGAGTAAAACTGGCCTCGACTTGCTGATAAGAATATCTTTTCTGATTGACACTAAATTTTTCTGTAATCCAGTCGGAGCCGATCACAATTTTTTGCTGCTTACTGCGGCCAATGACGTGACATTGCGCGATTTGAGCAAGCTGTCGTGCGGCACTTTCCCACGCTGGGCCCAGCTTACGATGGTATATCATTGTGATAATTGCCTCGTCGCACGTTGAGGATAAAAATTCCACTTGGAAGCATTTTTGGCGCAACTCGAATTCGGAATTTAGACAATCGAGTAACTGTGGCATTAGGCGTGCGATAGTAATTGAACCCGCATCATAGCGTGAAATTTTGTAGGGCTTTTTGTATTCTCCATTGTGATACATCGCATAATGACATTGGTTTGTATTTTCGACATTTTCATGCCAGATTTTAAATTCTGCGCGCATGCGATATTGTTGTTTGGGCGATTTAAACGTTTCGATATCTCGAACATCAAACGAGGAAAATTGACTCAGAATGCGTTGTTGCTTTTGAGTGAGTTGCTCTTCATATGTAGAGTCGTCGATAATATGATGCATCTTTATAGGGCGGGGCGCTGATAAAAAGGGCGGCTATTATACACGTGCGCGATTGAGCGCATAAACCGATGCGAGGTAGATCGATAAAATTATGTGGTTGCAAAAAGAATTTCAGCTCAAGTCTCGATCGCGCGGTTTTCATTTGATTACTGGGGAGATTGTAGAAAACCTTCCTGAACTTAGTAATATCGATTGCGGTTTACTTCATTTGCTTCTCCAGCATACTTCTGCATCGCTTACAATCAATGAAAATGCTGATCCAACGGTTAGGCAGGATTTTGAGAGTCACTTCAATCAGTTCGTTCCAGAGAATGCGCCATATTATTTGCATGATTATGAAGGCAGCGACGATATGCCAGCGCATATAAAAAGTAGCTACTTGGGCGTTAGTTTGCATATACCTATTACCCGGGGCCGTCTAAACCTCGGTACTTGGCAAGGGGTTTATTTGGGAGAGCATCGCAATCGCGGTGGAGCTAGAAGGGTCGTTGCAACAATCAACGGAGAGTAAACGCCTTGGATAATAAACAGTCTGAGCTAAAGGCAGTTTTCAGGGCGCGGAAGGCCGGCGATTTTCGCGGCTAATTTTGCTGGGCTTCCAGGAAATAGCTTCATCAGGTAGATACTACTAGCTTTTTCTTCAGCTAGGTTTTTTTTTATGTAAGCGACGAGTGGACGCATTGCGGGGCTATGATCGTATTCGCTGTAATATTGTTTTATGACTTGAATAATTTCCCAGTGCGCTTCGCTTATTTGAATATCCTCACGCTGCGCAATTGTTTCTGCGATAGCTGCATTCCAATCGCTCAAATTTAGCAAAAAGCCTTCATCGTCGGTTTCGAATACTTCGTTATTCATGGCAGTTAACTGAAAATGATTGAGCCTCCAAAATATTAACACCAACTTAATATCGGGTTATGCTTGGTCGTAAGGTCGACAAATTCAAGGTAATTAATTTCAGTATAATCAAATTCGACCTGGTTTAACTTAATACCGCGAAGTTCAATATCCTCTTCTAAAAAAAATAGCTTTTCTTCTCCGAGTTGATTCAGCAAACCAATGGTTACTTTGCATTCACAGCAAAGTGCATACACAGCATCGTTAATCAGCAATATAGTATCTCCAGTACCAAGACTATGCAGACAATCTAGTAAGCTTCGGTCGTTTGTTGGACTTTTATTTATTATATGTAATGTCATTTACGTAAGTTGTGAGTTAAAAGGAAAGGATATGATCGCAATTCCCAGCTATTCGGTGAAACTCTGATCTATCAAATAGTTTTAGAGGTAGTTTTATTGATGAAATGTCAATTTTTCGCGCTGCAAGTGACTCTTTTTCGGCAAGCAACTCATCAATGCCATAAAGGGGAAGAGACGCTAGCATTTTGCTGGTATTTTTGGTGTGTTCGTTATTGGTATTTACGTTTAACAACTGAAAAACACCATCATCACGAAAAATTACGCTTAATTTTGGGTCAAATACCGCACTAGCGAATAAAGCTTCGATACCTTCCCTGGCATTTAATCCAGCGTAAGGCGATGAGCGAAAGACAAACCCTAAATGTTTTTTATGCACGGGAAAATTAACCGAAGGTGATTAAGCGGTCAGATTTAAGTGCCGCCTCAGCTAACTGGCCCAAACCTGACAATTCAAAATTATCGACAAGCGAGGAGGAGGGCTTTTTATATCGCTTTGCTTCGGTCTCGTCTAGAACCCCTCTTCGGATTGCGGCCGCAATACAAACCGTGGCATCTAGAGAATTATCACGAATAAAACACTGCCAGGCTGAGGGCAAGTCGTATTCGTTTTGGGGCAACACTTGCAAGGCATTAGCGGTTTTAACCGCCTCACCGTAAAAAAATATCCTAAATATTGAATGCCCTTTCTCAAGTAGCGCCTTTGAGAACTTTAGAGCGGTGATGGTTGAGGGGCTTGCTGGGGAAGCATATATGATGAGGGAGTATTGCATTTAAAGTGCGAGCCCCTCGATGGGGCTCGCGAAAAACCTTTCTTTAATCATCGCCAGAAAATGCACCAAGCAAGTGAAGTAGGCTGGTAAATAAATTAAGGATGTTTAGGTAAAGCGATGCAGTAGCAAATAGATAATTAGTCTCGCCGCCGTGAATGATTCTGCTAGTGTCGTAGAGTATAAAGCCGGACATCAACAAAACGATCGCGCCACTAATTGCAAGTGAAACCATCGATACATCTACACCAAAAAAGCCTGCGACCATTGCACCTATTGCAAAAAGCAGCACGGTGACAAGGCCTACCATTAAAAAACCACCCATGAAACTAAAATCTTTGCGTGTAGTTAGCACATAACCACTCAGTGTAAAGAACACAATAGCTGTACCGGCTAGTGCTTGAAAGACTATGCCTCCACCGTGGTAAGAAACATACGCGTTAAGCATTGGCCCAAGTCCCGCACCGAGCAAACCGGTAAAAGCGAAGACTACAAACACGCCAGACGACGAATGGGCTGTTCTGGGGAGTACAAACCAAAGGAGACCGAGTGCAACAATATTCATAACTAGGGCGGCGCCAAAAGGTATGCCGATTGCCATAGAAATACCAGCAGTTAAAGCGCTGAACAACAAGGTAACAGCAAGCAACGCATAGGTGTTACGTAACACTTTGTTGGTTTCGAGCGAACGGACACCTGCTGATTGAGCTGTGTCATATAGGTTAGCCATAGTTAAACTCCGTTAAAGTTAGCGATAGGATTAAACCAATAATACAAGCGAAGTATTAAAAATCAAGCATAGTCGACCGGCTTGTTAATCCACTATTTTAAAGGGGAATAAAAGCCAGCTTCATATCAACTAATTGTACGTTGGTTCTTTGAATAAATATGGGATAAATAGTTCAAATTTCAAGGGTTTATCCTATAAGATTCAAGGCTTTATCATCAATTATTGTAAGGCTTTGTTTGGTTTATGGGTTTTGTAAACGTGTAAAACGAAATGTAGGATTTGTTATGAGAATGTGCGCTACGAGATAAGAATCCGACTTGCAATCCGCCAGGGTTCTCACCCGGCACCAGCGTTAAAACATTAAAAACCGCCTGAACCGGGCCCGGGTGTTGATTTGGTTTGGAGGTGGGGATTGATATTTCGAGCTGCTGGGCTCGAAATCCCCCTTTGGGGCTACGGCGCTTTGCGCCTTGTCCAAAATGCCTTGCATTTTGTCGAACCGCGAGGATTCTCACCCGGCACCAGCGTTAAAACATTAAAAACTGTCTGGCTTGAGCTCTGGTGCTGATTTAGTTGGAGGTAGGGATTGATATTTCGAGCTGTTGAGCTCGAAATCCCCCGTTGGGGCTACGGCGCTTTGCGCCTTGTCCAAAATGCCTTGCATTTTGTCGAACCGCCAGGGTTCTCACCCGGCACCAGCGTTAAAACATAAAAAAACCGCCTGAAGGCGGCTTTTTTATGTTTTGGCGGTGGGGCAGGGATTCGAACCCTGGGAGCTGTTACACTCAACGGTTTTCAAGACCGCCGCTTTCGACCACTCAGCCACCCCACCTACGAAGGCCGGAGATTATACCTATGTTAGATCTCCACTCAACTTTTTTTTGCTCTAAGCAATGGAGTCTGAAACCCTAGGGCTGTCATCGTCGCTTTCATTTACCGTTAACTGGCCACGTGGGTCATTAGCTGGGCGTTTGATACGCCGAGGATTGGCCTCCACGCTAGCCGGTCGGGTTGTATCTAGTGGCTGAGAGGATTCTAGCGTGATCGATATATCAGAAACTTCTGTCGCAGTGATTGGGCGGGGGTTGTCGCGCGGGTCGTTACCTGCGCGGGCAAAGCCGGCGCTCTCGTTTGCAGCCGCAGAAAGCGATTCTATAGCGGTTAAAGTATCGATATTTGCATTGTGGTCGTTTGCAGCATGTTGTGCGTCCTGCGGCAAGTCCTTCTCTCGATCAGGCTCATCCAACGCCACGATATTTTCAGCTGTGTTTGATAGTGGCTTATTATGTTGATCTTCCTCGTCAATTGCGGGCGTAGGTGTAGAGACGTTTAACTCGGAGTTCGGGTGCGTTGCGATAATATCTTTGTCGCCAAGCACATTTTCCATAATTTCTTCTGGCGCCTCATTTTTTAATGTATCTTCATTCTGGCTTAAGCCCTCAGAAATCTCATTTACCGCAGTCTGTTCTTCGCGAGCCTGGCCTTCAGAGCGTGAAGCTTGAGGGTGTGATTCCGTTGAGAGTTGTTGACCCTTATGTTCTGGTTTATTAGCTGTCTGTGCGGTGGTCCGACTTTGCTTATTGGCTATTTGCTTCGACTCTACTGGCTTTTGATTTTCGTACTCCTCGATTGCTTGACTCACCTCGCGATTAAGCTCTTCCATGCGATGCTCTCCTACGTCCGTACGCTCCCTTTCCTGAGTCTTTACTCGACGATTGGAGGGGCGTTTTGGAGGCCTTTGCTGGCCACTAGCGCTCTGTCTGTTCGAGTTTGACTCACTTTGACCCGATTGAGAATTTTGCTGCTTATGATTACGGGACTCGTCGGATGTTTGTTGGCCACTTCTACGTCGTTGGTTGTTGCGTTTTTCATTGTTGCGATTATTTTTCTTTTTAGCATTTTCCTGCTGTTCTTGGCCCTTATTTGAATATGCGTTGCTTTCGAGATTATCAACGATTGAATCTTGGTTATTGTTGCGATTCTTATGCCGATTGTCTCGCCGCTGGTTTTGGTTATTACGACGTTTGTCGTTTTGAGGTCGGCTGCGCTGATTTGGGTTGCGGCGGTTTTTATGTGGCCTGTTTTTAGCGGGTTTTTCCTTTTCTTTAAACATGTTTGCCAGTGCGGAAAGAACCTTGGTTAACAGGCCCGGCTCTTGTTTTTCGACAGCGGTAGGCGCGGGTTGGGCTGGCGCGAGCTGCTGTACCGCCGGTTTGGGGGCCTCAAAATTTGCGCTGGGAGGCGACTGCTTGGCAGGTTGATCAAGGGTTTCTTCGGCTTGCACGCTAATTTTATAGCTTGACTCTTCACCGTCGATATCATCATCGCGCAGTCGTATAACCTCATAGTGCGGTGTGACCATATCGGTATTGGGCAGTATTACGATTCGTGAACTGTATAGTGATTCGATTTTTGCGATCGCGTTGCGTTTTTCGTTGAGAAGAAAAGTTGCTACGGGAACGGGTACTACAGCGCGGATCTCGGCACTGCGTTCTTTTTTAGCCTCTTCTTCGACAATTCTCAGTATTGACAGCGCCAGCGAGCGGGTACCCCGGATTATGCCTTGACCATTGCAACGTGGGCATACTTTTGAAGTGGTTTCGTCGAGGGAGGGGCGCAGCCTTTGGCGTGACATTTCGAGTAAGCCAAAGCGGGAAATTCTACCAATTTGAACCCGCGCGCGATCCATTCCCAGTGCTTCGCGAGTCCGATTTTCTACTTCGCGTTGGTTTTTAACCGGCTGCATATCGATGAAATCGATTACGACTAGTCCGCCTATATCGCGCAGTCGCAATTGCCGGGCAATTTCGTCGGCGGCTTCTAAGTTTGTTGCCAGTGCCGTCTCTTCGATATCTTCCCCTTTTGTGGCGCGCGCAGAGTTAATATCGATGCTAACGAGTGCTTCTGTCTTATCTATCACGATTGAGCCACCGGAAGGCAATTTGACTTCGCGTTCAAATGCGGTTTCGATTTGGCCTTCGATCTGAAATCTTGTAAATAGTGGCACCGCTTCTTTGTAAAGCTTAACTTTGTTGCGGTAGTTCGGCATGACTTGCTGCGTGAACTGTAAGGCAAGTTGATAAGCTTCGTCGTTATCAACAATCACCTCACCGATGTCGGGGCGTAAATAGTCGCGAATTGCTCGAATAATCACGTTACTTTCTTGGAAAAGGAATTTTGGAGCTTCGCAGCTAGCGGCCTGGCTTTTAATTTGTTGCCATAGCGGTAGTAAGTACTGCTCTAAATCCCACTGCAAATCTTCCGAACTACGGCCGACTCCTGCGGTGCGAACAATGACGCCCATACCTTTGGGTGTAGTAATGCCGCTCAAAGCGCTTTTCAGCTCAGCGCGCTCATCGCCTTCGATACGGCGTGAGATTCCACCGGCGCGGGGATTGTTGGGCATCAAAACCAAATATCGGCCCGCGAGGCTAATCATCGTTGTCAAAGCAGCGCCTTTATTGCCGCGCTCCTCCTTGTCAACTTGTACAATGACTTCTGTGCCTTCTTTGACCAAGTCTTTTATACGTCCGCGACCACTATTAGCATTTTTACCTTGGTCGACAAAATACTCTCGTGATATTTCTTTTAATGGCAAAAAACCATGTCGTTCTGCACCGTAGTCAACAAAGGCGGCTTCCAAGCTCGGTTCGATGCGAGTGATTTTTCCTTTGTATATATTGGCTTTTTTTTGCTCTCTTAGACGATTCTCGATATCCAGATCATACAGCCATTGTCCATCGACAAGAGCTACCCTAATTTCTTCAGGTTGACTTGCGTTAATTAGCATTCTTTTCATTGTTTTCTTACTCTTTTAAGTCAGGTAAAGTCCACAATGAATTGCTGGCAGGAAATATAAAATGAAGCGTATACAGATTTTGTGAAAATACCGCAGCGGCGGGTAGTGTTAACCAAATAGCTACACGCTATATTGTACGCCTACCGCATGCCTGCAACCGTAAACGCGCATTGCGTGCCTCTGTTGCATTGGGCCGAGATCAACGAACTTAAAATTCGTTGAGAAAGGTATCTCTATTTTCTCACTCTTAATATGACGAGCTGGTGTTGCTATGTTAACAAGCAATATTGAAAGTAGTTAATGAGGATATCCAGCAAACAGCCTGGTCTTATCAGGCGCGCTTTTATCAATCAAATTGTAGAGCAATGATTCGATGCTTGATGTTAATCGAACTTCTTCTCAACAAAACCACTTCAACTTATAAGAGCATTGTGTCGCCTTGGGCAACACCGCTGCAATCATTTTTTTGTATACAAATCGAAAATATTCTGCTGCACACACGACATTGTGGATGTGTACAAAATCATTTTATAACCGAAAGCTCAAAAACTTGCCTAACACGGCAACCAGCATGGGTGCACGTTGATTTCAAAGCAAATAACTTGCGAGTTGATGGCATTCGGCTTCAATTTAAAAGTCATTGACGTTTAAAACAGGGTCAAGACTCAATTTCTGTTTTTCTCATTTCAAATATTGCGCTTGGTTGGGTATTTCTGTTTAGCCAAACTCCCTAACATAGCGCAAATTTTTATGATATTTGGGCTTGGTTTTATAACGAAAAGCGTTAACGCTTGCGTACTCTAATAAACCGAGCAACGGGAATATAGCACTTGAATTCACGCTTATCAAACGAGATTGCGATGTAAATGAATGATAAGGTGTTATGGCTTTATTCGCGTATGTCGTTATGTTTTAAGCAAATCCTTCGTCAATACCATAAAATGCGAGCCAACCAGTTCATCGTATTGAATCAACATGAGTGAAGTACAGTTTTTCGAAGTATCAGCAGAAGAGCAGGAGCAGCGCCTCGATAATTTTTTGAGTTCGCGTTTGAAGGGTGTTCCAAAATCAATGCTTTATCGAATTATTCGAAAAGGCGAGGTAAGGGTAAACAAAGGGCGTTCTAAGCCCGACCGCCGGCTTCAGGCGGGAGATGTTGTTCGTGTTCCGCCTATTCGGGTTGCCCAGAGATCAAGTCGAGCTGTGCCTAGCTCACAACTCGTTGAGTTACTGCAGAATAATATTCTCTATGATGAGAGTGGTTTACTCGTTGTTAATAAACCTGCGGGTTTGGCAGTTCACGGCGGAAGTGGCGTTAAGTTGGGCTTAATAGAAGTGTTGCGTCAAGCCGAGGGGCATCCTCCTTTTTTGGAGTTGGTTCACCGCTTAGATAAAGATACTTCCGGTTGCATCTTAATTGCTCGTAAACGCAGTGTTCTCAAGTATTTGCAAGCTAACTTACGCGAAAAAGGTACTATTGAGAAAAAGTATCATTTATTGGTGAACGGTAATTGGCCGGCAGCGATTAAAAAAGTTGATGCCCCACTGTTGCGACAACTGCGTCCAAGTGGCGAACGTTTTGTTAAGGTTAGTGAGGAGGGAAAAGCGTCTGTAACTCGCTTTAAGGTGCTTGAGCGCTTCGAAAGCGCGACTTTAGTCGAGGCTTTTCCTCTGACTGGCAGGACTCACCAAATCCGTGTACACGCTAAACATGCGGGGCACCCGCTTTTGGGCGATGAAAAATATGGAAATGATGACGTAAATCTTCGCATGAGCGAGAATGGTTTGAGAAGATTATTTCTGCATGCATATTCCCTTGCTTTTGAGATGCCCGAAATAGGGAAGTTATATTTTGAGGCGCCGCTGCCTGAGGAGTTAAACCGCTGTTTGAATGTATTGCGAGACGGCGATTAACTCGCTGGCGAATAAATTTAAGTGATATAGATTGGGAAGTTTTTAATGTTAGTCATATTTGATTGGGACGGCACGATCAGCGATTCGACGCAAAAAATCGTGTTGTGCATGCAACGCGCGGCAAGTGACATCGGTTTGCCAAAAGTCTCTAATCTGGATGTTCGCAATATTATTGGTCTTGGCTTGCCGGAAGCAATCGCTCAGCTCTATCCGGAGATTTCGGCTGCTGATAGTGAATGTTTACGACGGTGTTATAGCCAGCACTTTATCGACGAAGATCAATACCCTTCGGCCTGGTACGACGGTGCTGAGCAGGCTATCGAGCACCTCTTGGCCAAAGGTTATCGCATCGCTGTTGCCACGGGCAAAAGCCGGCGTGGCCTCGATCGTGTGTTCAGCGAATTAGGTATAGGAGATCTATTTCACGGTTCACGCTGTGCGGACGAAACTGCTTCAAAACCAGACCCGCTAATGCTGCATGAATTGTTAGTGGAGATGGATTGCGAAGCCGGAGATGCTTTTATGGTTGGTGATACCACCTATGACATGGAGATGGCACAAAGAGCAGGTGTTCCGCGAATAGCTGTCAGTCACGGTGCTCACGAACTTGAGCGCTTGAAAGTATTTGACCCTGTCCTGTGTATTGATCATTTTGATGAATTGATCGCTTGGTTTAGCTAGGGGGTCGGTTAATCGGTTTTGATGTATCTGTAAGTGGGTCAAAGCCAAATTTTCGCAGCAAACGCGTTAGTGCAATTAAAGGAAGGCCCACTAAAGCGCTGGGGTCGTTACTGGTAATGCTCTCAAACAAGGTAATGCCTAAACCTTCTGATTTAAAACTTCCGGCACAATCAATTGGGTTGTCTCGCTCGATATAGGTTTCAACCTGACGACGAGACAAGCTTAGAAAAGTCACCTCAGTTTTACATACGTCGTTCAATTCACGCTCTCCATTGCTGACGCAAATACCGGTATTGAATACGACGCGCTTAGCTGAAAACTCCAGTAATTGTTTTATTGCGGCAGCTTTCGATCCCGGCTTTCCATAGAGTTTGCCATTCAGCTCGGCCGTCTGGTCAGAAGCAATTACCAGTGAGGGGCCTTTTCTTTTATCGGGAGCCGATTGATAAGCCCGCGCCTTTGCGAGAGACAGTCGAAGAGCCATCTCGTATGGCGTTTCGTGCGCTTTCTGGGCTTCATCAATATTCGTAGCAACTTGAACAAATTTAAGGCCTAAGCTTTCAAGCTGTTGGGCCCGGTAACGTGATTGGGAAGCGAGTATCAATAATGTCATAGGCTAAGAAAAGTTTGATAGACTAAGTGGAAAAGTTCGCGATGCAGAGATAATTTGTCGATTTAGTTTATAAAGTTGCAGGGCATTCTTCCAATTACGGCGAATATCACGCGCTTTTTCTTTGACAGCTGCATTGCAAGTCAATATCATTCCGCGCCTATGTCCAGCAGTGCCTCTAATAACAGTATTCCGCGCTTTATTGAGCCGCGAAAATTTAGCTCTATGGACGTAAGGCTGTGCGGCACTATACCTGAATCTGAATTGAAAAGGCTGATGTCTACAGCTTCGCTAGTTAAGAGCGTTTATGCGGATTTGCATTTTTACATTGATGAGGAAGGTAGATCAGTAGCTGCCGGCTGTGTAAAGGCGGAGGTTGCAGTCCAGTGTCAACGATGCTTGGATCTGGTGACAAAAGAGCTAGACTCAAAGGTACTGTGGGCAATGGTGTGGGACGATGCAGACGAAAAAGCGCTGCCAGTGCGTTATGACCCTTGGGTTGTAGGTGCGGAACAAGTTGACCTCTACAGCATGATTGAAGAAGAGCTTCTGTTAGAGATTCCAGTTGTCGCTTACCACGATGAAATGTGCATAGATAAAACGCAGTTTGCTTCTTCGGTAGAAGATGCCTCAGGTACGGAGAGTGAGACTACAAATAATCCGTTTCGCGAGGCACTGGGCGGATTAAAAAGCTCACTTAAAGAGCCTAAGTAAAAGAGCCAAAGCAATACCGCATTAAATGACAAATTGTTAAATTAAAACTGATTTGGAGTACATACACAATGGCCGTACAACAAAATAAAAAGACTCGCAGTAGGCGTGGCATGCGACGTTCCCACGACGCGTTAGCCAGCCATAATCTATCTGTCGATCCCGTAACAGGTGAAAAGCATTTGCGCCATCATGTAACGCCCGATGGCTTCCTTCGCGGGCGGAAAGTCGTGTCAACTAAAAACGACGGGTGAGCCTGTCGAAACCTATTCGTATAGCCGTTGATGCAATGGGTGGGGACTTGGGTCCCCAACTGACTATTGCAGCTTCACTCGAATTTCAATCCTGCAGCCCCAACCTTCAATTAATATTGGTGGGCGACCAAGAAATTATTCGCGCAAACCTCCCTGCAAACCAAAAGAAAAATCTTGAAATATTGCATGCTCCGCAATCGGTCGAAATGGCTGAAAAACCCTCGACTGCGCTTCGACATAAGCGCGAATCTTCAATGTGGAAAGCGATTGAGTTAGTAAAAAACGATCGGGCGGATGCTTGTATTAGTGCCGGTAATACTGGAGCTCTGATGGCGATGGGTCGGTCGCAATTAGGTACGATGGAGGGTATCGAGCGTCCAGCTATATGTAAGGCTGTGCCGACAGCTAAAGGCAAATCGTATTTGTTGGACCTGGGTGCCAATATTGACTGCAACGCGGATCAGTTGTGTGAGTTTGCTTTATTGGGAGCTGCTCTAGCGAAATTAGACGGTCGGCAGAATCCCAAGATAGCACTGCTCAATATTGGCCGTGAAGAAGACAAGGGGCCTCAAGCGGTACGCGAGGCGTCTGAACGGCTTCAAGGTGAGAGCAAGTTTATCTATGTTGGCTTTATCGAAGGTGACGCTATTTACCGCGGAGATGTTGATGTTGTCGTGTGCGACGGCCACGCGGGTAATATCGCGTTGAAAGTCAGCGAAGGTCTGGTGAGGTTTCTTACGAACGATCTCGCTGCTTGGTTCGGTCAGCGTTTTTGGCGGGCTATTGTCGGTAAAGTAATGAAACCTTTTTTGGCTTGCTGGTGGTTTCGTTTTGACCCCGATCGCTACAACGGTGCGATGCTTCTGGGCCTAAATGGCATCGTGATCAAAAGTCACGGCAATGCGTCTCTCGCGGCATTTAAAGCGGCGCTAAGTGTTGCTGAAGAGCAAATTAGAGGCAATCAGACTCATCAGATAGAAATGATGATCAAGTAAGTGAGGAACCTGAAATAGATGAGTGAACTAGAGAAAAAAATCAGTTTTGTCTTTCCTGGTCAGGGGTCGCAGTCGGTGGGAATGTTAGCGCAAATTGCCGATTCGAATGATGTAATAAAAACTACCGTAGCAACTGCTTCTGAAGTGTTGGAGTTCGATTTGTGGCAGCTAATGCAAGAAGGGCCGCAAGAATCGTTGAGCTTAACCGAAAACGCACAGCCAGCGATTTTAACGGCGAGTATCTCATTGTGGCGGCTCTGGCAGCAAAGGGGTGGACAAAAGCCACATTTGCTTGCGGGCCACAGCCTCGGCGAGTGGTCTGCGCTTGTTGCAGCGGGCGTGCTTGCTTTTGAAGATGCCGTTAAGCTAGTCCAAAAACGTGGTCAGTATATGCAGCAAGCTGTCCCGGTTGGTGTTGGGGCTATGGCCGCCATAATTGGTTTGGCGGATGAGCTTGTCGAATCAGCCTGCGCTGAAGTAAGCGGTGATGAGCAGGTGGTTCCCGTAAACTACAACTCGCCTGGTCAATTGGTCATTGCTGGGCACAAATTAGCGGTTGAAAAGGCAATCGAAGTTTGCAAAGCAAAAGGTGCAAAACGTGCGATGCTTTTGCCCGTGAGTGCCCCGTTTCATACTCCCTTGATGAAACCTGCTGCGGAAAGTTTGGCAGCTCATATAAGAGATACTCCATTTCAAGCTCCATCAATTCCCGTTATTCACAATGTTGGAGTCGTGAGTGAGAGCGAGCCGGAAAACATAAAACAGCGTTTGCTTGAGCAAATATACTCTCCTGTGCCTTGGGTCGCATGTGTAAATGCGCTATCCAATTCCTGTACTACGTTTATCGAGTGTGGCCCGGGGAAAGTACTGGCGGGGCTGAATCGTCGCATAAATAAGTCACTCGTTTCTTTTTCGATAGAAGATGAAGAAGCATTTGAAACTGCTTTGAAGCAGTGCAGTTAATCGATGGTCATTTATAGAAAACATCAGAGACAGATAGCTTATGACAACTGAACAAAAAATAGCGTTAATAACAGGAGCTAGCAGGGGGATTGGCGCTGCGATTGCCAAAACGCTTGGCAACGCGGGGTTTTTCATCATAGGTACTGCTACGACGCAGGAGGGCGCTGATAAGATATCGGCACGGCTCAGTGAAGACGATATCCAAGGAAAGGGTGCAGTGCTTAACGTTAATGCCTCAGATTCGGTTGTAAATCTTGTCAAGTCAATTCAAGAAGAGCACGGAACAATCGAAGTTTTGATCAATAATGCGGGTATCACCAAAGACAACATTATTTTGCGTATGTCTGATGAACAATGGGACGACGTTGTCGACACCAACTTAAATGCTATCTTCCGGCTTACAAAAGCGTGTATTCGCGGAATGTTTAAAAAGCGTTGGGGTCGTATTGTGAATATTAGCTCGGTCGTGGGTTCAATGGGAAATGTAGGACAGTCGAACTACGCAGCTACGAAGGCTGGTATGGAGGGCTTTTCTCGCTCTTTAGCGAAGGAAGTAGGGTCGCGAAATATCACGATCAATTGTGTTGCCCCCGGTTTTATCGCGACAGACATGACTGATCAGCTGGACGAGGAAGTACGCAAGAGTTATGAGGATCATATTGCGTTGGGGCGCTTAGGCAAACCTGACGAAATTGCTGCAGTTGTCGCATTTTTATGTGGTGATGCAGGTGCTTATATTACGGGAGAAACCATTCATGTGAATGGCGGCCTGTATATGCAATAGATAAATCTATTAAAAACATTGACTTAAGATATTTTTTTAATCTAAATTATCACAATTTGAAGGTTTTGGGTTCGTGATAGAAGTTGTTCAGATGTTCCAATGTTTACATCTAAATAATTGATTTTAAAGGGTATTTCTTGAGGTGTTAAAAATTTTAACGTTTTAGATTACAAGTTTATACTTTCGAGTTAAAATGCGCCCCTCAATTGACCCTGAATCTTCAGAGGTTCCCTAAGAACTGCTTAGCTAATTTGACCATTAGGAGTTATGTAAACACATGAGCAGCATTGAAGAGCGCGTAAAAAAAATCGTTGCAGAACAACTTGGTGTTAAAGAAGAAGAAGTAAAAAGTGAGGCCTCATTTGTAGAAGATTTGGGCGCTGATTCTCTCGATACGGTAGAGCTTGTTATGGCTTTGGAAGAGGAATTCGAAACAGAGATTCCCGATGAAGAAGCCGAAAAAATTACCACTGTTCAATTAGCCATTGATTATATCAACGAGAATTTGGCATAGCTAAGCCTTGGCTTAACAAGCGAAGTTAATCGTTGACTCATTTCTTGTTAAACTCATTCGAATTGAAAGCCGTATCTACGAAAGTAGTGCGGCTTTTGTTTTTACTTGTTAAGTCATTTGCATCAGTCTATTTCGGCATCCAAGCAGCGATAAACTCGCTGGTAAATCATCGCCTTGTAAAATACCGCCTTGTTGGAGGAGTAAATGGATAAGCAAAGGGTCGCAATCACTGGACTCGGCATGGTTACCTCGTTAGGGCACAATGTGAAGGAGACGTGGGGCAATATCCTTAAGGGTGTAAGCGGCGCTTCTGCGATCGATTGGTTCGATGTTAGTGCCTTTGCCTCGAAATTTAGCTCCTCGGTAAAAAATTTCGATATATCGCCCTATATGTCTGCCAAGGAGGCACGCAAATACGATCCATTTATACAGTTTGGCGTCGCTGCCGGTGCGCAAGCAATAGAAGACTCTGGGCTCGAAATAACGGAAGCCAACGCCGATCGCATTGGTTGTGTGATAGGGTCGGGTATTGGAGGTCTTGGCGCAATCGAGGACACTGCACTTACGATAAAAGAGCGTGGCCCTCGCAGGGTTTCCCCGTTTTTCGTCCCCGGTTCTATTGCCAACATGATTGGTGGCACGCTTTCGATTCGTTATGGATTTAAAGGTGCTAATCTTGCGATAACAACTGCTTGCACGACGGGCACGCATTCTATTGGCGTGGCTATGCGAGAGATTATGTATGGCTACGCTGACGCGATGATATGCGGAGGTGCCGAAATGGCTACCACACCAGTTGGTGTGGGTGGGTTTGCAGCCGCGAGAGCCCTGTCGACGCGCAATGACGACCCTGAGAGAGCCAGTAGACCGTGGGATAAGGGTCGCGACGGTTTTGTTCTCGGTGATGGCGCTGGTGTTATCGTAATCGAAAATTACGAGCACGCTGTAAGACGTGGAGCCACAATTTATGCTGAACTCATAGGTTTTGGCATGAGTTCTGACGCTTTTCACATTACTGCTCCGCCTGAAACAGGAGAAGGTGCATGCTTATCGATGCAAAACGCCTTGTCAGACGCAGGGTTGAGCTATAGCGACGTAGATTACGTTAATGCCCACGGTACTTCGACTCCGGTAGGCGATCTCGCCGAATGTAAGGCAGTTAAGCGCTTGTTTAAAGATCATGCTTACAAGTTGACTATTAGCTCGACAAAGTCAATGACTGGGCATTTGCTGGGTGCTGCCGGCGCTGTTGAAGCAATATTTACAGCACTCTCGATCAAAGATAGCGTTGCGCCACCGACGATAAATCTCGATGACCCGGATGATGAATGTGATTTAAATTTTGTTCCTCATTCGGCGCAAAACTTAGATATCGATATTGCTTTGAGTAATTCCTTTGGTTTTGGCGGAACCAATGGCACTTTAGTGTTCAAAAAAGCTTAGCTTGCGGGTTTTACGCTCGCGGTGAATTTTCTTGGTGCTGTCATATGACCCGCGCTGAACCGCTTAACTTTCTTCTCGATTGCGAATATCAATTTGCTGCACGACAGGTTGAAATTCTCGATGTGGAGGGCGCGCTATTTGAAACGATGCGCGTTCGACATAATACTATTCCTCTATGGCCATGGCATCGACAGCGAATGCATGCTTCGTGCATACAGTTGGGGTGGACGATTGATTCTCAACGCTTAAGGGCAGCGGTTGAGGCCCTGTTAATACGCAGGGGGCCGTTTGATTCGGCTATTGTTAAATTAATCTATAAACAAGCACATGCATCTGGTTTTCCTAGAGTCTATCTTCAAATAATTAATCAAAAAGCGGAAAACCGACTTGCAGAAGAAGGTGTTGCATTGGTGGCAACTAGGTTCTCATGCAAGACTGTTGGTGTCCCCGGCCTAAAATATTTAAACCGGAGCGAATATAATTCAGCAGTTACGAGCGCCGGCTTGCAGGCGAACGAGTACTGTTTGTTACTTGATCGAGACAGGTACATTATAGAAACAAATATACATAATGTTTTTGCTGTAAAAGGCGGTGAGTTAATGACTCCACCACTAAGCGATTTTGGAGTTATCGGCGTAGCGCGTTCTATCATTGTGGGAACCCTAGCACCGCAACTCGCTTTACCCGTCAGATTACAAAAGTTTGACCTGTCGACGTTCTACCGATGTGACGAAGTTTTCGTTTGCAATGCAGTACGCGGTGTATGGCCTGTCACACGTTGTCGAGACTCAGACGACGAAGCTGAACCGAGATTTTGGGCGGCTGGTAATTATACAAAATTGCTGCAGAAAAATTTTCGCTTATTATTTTCTCAAGCTCCCGAAATAAATGCGAACCTTATTGGAAGAACGGATTAATGGCCGTCACTAAGAGAGTTAAATTTACACTTCTTGTGCTAGTAGCGGGAGTGGTCTGCTTGGGGGGCTTTTACACTTATGCTGACAGATGGTTAAAGCAGCAGATAGTGCTGAACTCGGAAAAACGGGTTTTCGTTGTTGGTAAGGGTGAGTCCCTCAAAACGGTTTCACTGCGACTGGCGGACCAGAATATTCTTCGCTGGCCAGGACTGTGGCGGTATTACGCTCAGTACATTGATAAAGGCGGTATTAAGGCCGGTGAATTCCGTTTCAATACCCGCGAATCTCCAATAAGCATTCTTGAGACGTTGCAATCGAATCAGGTTGTCCAATATAAAATTACTTTTTACGAAGGTATTAACTATCGACAAATGCTTGAGTTATTGGCGACTAATAAAGTATTGACGCAGACATTGGTAAACAAAACTTGGCTGGAGCAAAAAGAAATATTGGGCGTTGTTGAGCAGCATCCAGAGGGTTTATTTTTTCCCGATACTTATCAGTTTATTCGCGGAGATAGCGATGCGGATATTTTGCAGCGCTCCTATCAAAAAATGCGCCAGACGCTGGCATCGTTATGGCCAGAGCGAGACGTAAATCTGCCTTACGCTTCCAGTTACGAGGCGTTGATTATGGCGTCGATTGTAGAAAAAGAAACCGGGCTTGCGTCGGAGAGACGCGACATCGCCGGCGTTTTTGTTCGAAGGCTTTTCAAACGCATGCGTTTGCAAACAGATCCGACTGTAATATATGCGCTGGGGGTTGAATATGACGGAAATATTCGCAAAAAAGATTTGTCCATCGATTCGCCGTACAATACTTATCGGAATTTCGGTTTACCGCCGACACCAATTGCTATGCCCGGCCGCGATGCAATTTATGCTGCACTGCACCCGGCCCCCGGTAAAGCTCTTTACTTCGTGGCGCGTGGCGATGGTAGTCACCAGTTCTCCGAAACACTTGCCGAGCACAATAGAGCTGTGAAAAACTTTCAGCTTCGAAGGCGCTCCGACTACCGTTCGTCTCCCTAGTTAACAGGTTTAATGAAAATCAAAAGCGGCTCAATGAAAGCAAAATTTATAACGGTTGAGGGCACCGAAGGTGTAGGGAAAACTACCAATATAGAATTTATAAAAACGTGGTTACAGTCGCGAGAAATTGAGTTTATCGCCACGCGCGAGCCTGGCGGTACACCTCTCGCAGAGGAGGTACGTGACTGCTTATTGAGAAATCGTGAAGAGCTCGTCGATTCAACAGCGGAGTTACTTCTTGTATTTGCCGCGCGTGCTCAGCATATCAATACACTGATACGACCCGCGCTTGAGCGCGGTATATGGGTACTTTGTGATCGTTTTACAGATGCCACTTTTGCTTACCAAGGTGCTGGCCGAGGTCTTGATAAGAATTTGATTACGCTGCTTGAAAACGAGGTTCAGAAAGGCCTGCACCCCGATCTTACGCTTTATTTGGATATTGATATCGAACTCGGGCTAGAGCGAGCGAGCTTGAGAGGTGAGTTCGATCGTTTTGAAAAAGAGCAAGTCTCTTTTTTTGAGAAAGTCCGCGAGGGTTACAAGGAAAGAGTTGCGCAAAATCCATCACGTTACGCTGTCATTGAAGCGGGTCAGGCTTTGCAAGAGGTGCAGATCGACATAAAGCAAGCGCTCGAAAAGTGGTTTCCCCTGGAGAAGTGATTTGAGTCATCAAGCATTGCTGCCGTGGATGCGCGAACAATATGAATGGCAGATCGCGCAAATTGTTAAGCAGAGGTACTCCCACGCGAACCTGTATATCGGTGCTCGTGCGTCAGGTACCGAAGAACTGGCGCTAGCGATTTCGCGCTTTCTCCTATGTCTTGCGCAGCCAGATGCTCGTCCTTGCGGCGAATGTAAATCGTGCATATTGCTGCAAAAAGACGGGCATCCAGATCTACATATACTAAAAACTGAGGAGGGTTCAACGACTATCAAAATTGATGCGGTAAGGGGCGTGCTTCATTCGATATCCCAAACAAGCCAGCTTGGTGGTGCTAAAGTAGTGTTAATTATGGCTCCAGAAGAGATGAACGAGAACTCGGCCAATGCGCTGCTCAAAGGCCTCGAAGAGCCAAGCGATAACACTTTTTTTCTATTGGTGTCATACGAGCCTTCGCGTTTGCTCGCGACTATTAGAAGCCGATGCGTTAGCCTATCTATCGCCAAACCCAGTCGTCGACAAGCGCTAGATTGGTTGGAGCAAAATGGAATCAGAGACGCTGAGCTTATGCTAACCGAGGCAGGGGGAGCACCGTTGATAGCCGCACAGTGGAACCGAGGGCAAATGTTCGAGCAGAGACAACTTATTTTAGACTCATTACAGGCGCTCGTAGCCGATAGCTCTGCGTTGACAAAGTGTGCGAAAGATCTGTCTGCGTTGGATGTGAAATTTTTGGTTGAACAACTCGTTAGCTGGGTGCAAAATGCTGTTCGGGTTCAGAGCGGCGGAGCGAGTTTTAATGAATTTGACAAACATCTTGCTCGCGTTGACTCCAGGTTGATTTTTGACCTTTACGATCAATTACTGCGGAAACGCCGAATGCTTAATTCTGGCAGTAACCCGAATTCGCAGCTCTTGTTAGAAGAGCTTCTACTTGATCTAAACTTAGTGCTAGAAGCCGCGTGAGCTGAATATTGTGTAATAAAACTTTCACTTTTACGTCACAAATTCATCTTAGTATGCGAAATAACTTAGTCTTTTTCGTTACGATATAACAAGAATGACTAAACAATAAATGCAATTAGCGAGGTAAATTCATGCAGGGTCTTGGTGGCGCTCGTAATGGTATTCTTTCTCTAACCATTCGCGATAAAGCGGTTCTTTATGCTGCCTACATGCCTTTTATTCAAAATGGTGGCTTGTTTATTCCTACAAATAAGCAATATGACCTTGGTGATGAAGTATTCATGCTACTTAACTTGATGGACGAGCCCGAAAAGATACCTGTTGCAGGCAAAGTTGTCTGGATAACACCCAAGGGAGCGCAGGGTAATCGCGCTGCCGGTATTGGCGTTCAGTTTAGTGGTGATGACGATTCCGCTTCAAAGAAAATTGAAACGTATTTAGCGGGAACTCTGGAGTCCGATCGCCCAACTCATACGATGTAATCTTATCAATAATTCTGCCCCGTTATTTAAACCTACATGTTAATAGACTCTCATTGTCATTTGGATCGACTCGATTTGTCCAAACATGGCGATTCCCTCAGTGCTTTACTTGATGATGCGCGTTCTGTAGGGGTAAAACGTTTTCTTTGCGTTTGCATAAGCAAAGAAAACAAGGACCAAGTTGTAAGCATTGCTCGTGAGCACGAAGGTGTTTTTGCATCCGTGGGGGTTCACCCCTCTGATGTAGCGAACTCCTCTGTAGATAAACGTACTTTGATTGATTGGGCGAAAGAAGCAAATGTTGTGGCAATAGGTGAAACTGGACTCGATTACCACTATGGAAAAGAAAATAAAGAGCTACAGTTAGAGAGCTTCACCGTGCATTTGTTGGCTGCGAGTGAATGCCAATTACCGGTCATCGTGCATACGCGAGAAGCTCAGCAAGATACGCTAGATTTGATTCGTCGCTACGCAAACCTCGAAACTGCTGGTGTTTTGCACTGCTTTACCGAGTCTTGGGAAATGGCGCAAGCAGCGATCGATATGAATTTCTTCATATCGATTTCCGGTATCGTCACCTTCAAAAATGCTGCACAGCTGCGTGAAGTGGCGGCTAAGGTTCCATCCGATCGCTTGCTTATAGAAACCGACTCACCTTATCTCGCCCCAGTGCCTTTTCGCGGTAAGCCCAATCAACCGAAGTATGTGCATGAAGTTGCGAAATTTGTCGCTGATTTACGCGGTGTATCATACGAGCAGCTACTTGAGCAAACGGCATCCAATTTTTTTAATCTGTTCAAGAAAGCGTGTTAAAAGCAGTAGGGCCTGTTAACACTCATTTGATGGGCACTGCTGGCAATTATTTTCAGTGCCGGCAAGGCGAAATGAGCGATGTTTAGTCGCTCTAAATGAGCGAATTTCAACGCTGCTGGCGCTGAAAATAAACCAGCCCTGCGGGTTGTGTCTATAAAAGCGCCACTCGTTGTTGCTCGTTGTTTATTTGGAATCACCAAACTACACTCCTCGCGCCTAGATTGGCGCTTTTTTAGACACAACAGTGCCCATCAAATGAGTGATAACAGGCCCTAGGCTGCTTTTTGCTTTGGCATATCAAGCTTTTTGCAATCTGCGAATGAGGGAACCCCTTCGGCTTCAACCGCACTCCATAAGTCCTGAACTAAGGCGCTCGAATTCTCCCATTCTCCGGCGGCTATCCAGCGTGCAATGGCTTTCGCGACATCAGGATAGATAACTTGCTTGCCTTCAAAGTTTTGCAGCCAATCTGCTAGAACATTTTTATTGAGCTTATCCATTGTCATGGCCAAGTCCAATTCTTCCAGAGCTTTTGCGTTCGAGAGCTGCTCAACTTGTCCGTGAAGTGGCTTTACCAAAAGCTTCTTACCGAGCTGAATAGCTTCGCTCGAGAGTTCGAAGCCAGCGTTACAAATAACACCGGCAGCGCTGGCTAAATCGGCTTTAAACCCGTCCCGAGAAAGAGGTTTCATTTGGATATTGTTATAGCTCTCATAATGTGGAAACGGGCCGTAATAAACAAATAAGTAATCTTCAAATGGTTCGAGAAGTTGGAGCACATCTTCCTTTTCTTCAAACCCGAGATAGACAACATATTTTTTTTGGTCGACCGGTAAATCGCTATCGTGAGTTTCTGCAATTGGAGGCAAAATAGCTTGCCCAAAGTGGTGCCAGTGAAGTCCCAAGCTCATGCTTGCGGGCGCAAAGTACTTCATAATGGTGGTAGACATAAAGCTTGCGCCGCGACGCGGAATAGTATGACCAAAAGCGTATTGATGACCCAGGCCTAAACAAGTTTTTTTCTGTTTATGTGCCGCCCATGCCGTGATGGGCTCAAAGTCGGTAATAATCAAATCATAGGGTTTTAAATCGAGGGTATTTATATCTCGCCACAATTGCCCTAAGTTGTTTTGTCGTAACGTTTTCAAAATCTTGACATTGCCGGCTTCGTAGGCAAACGTTAAGCCTTGTTTGCAATCCCATTCACCAAATTCATCCATATCGAAGAATTCATCGCGAGGTCTTCCGGAAAAAATGTAGTCTACGTCGAGTCCAGCATTCGTTAAATGCTTGCTCATTGCGCGTGCCCGTGTGATATGACCGTTGCCAGTGGCTTGAACGCCGTAAAGTATTTTCATGTTATGGTTCTTTCGGATGTTGATTAGTGAACGGTAGCTTTATTTGTTGCGCAAGTGTGCAATATATTTCACGCTGCGCAAACAATAGAAATAAACAGAAGAGCAAGGATTGAACGCCTTTCTAGGCCACAGAAAGAATTAGCAAAGTTGCAATAGTATGGCCCATGAGAGCGCCGGCCATTGTGTCTGTAGGGAAGTGGACTCCAAGCATAACGCGTGCTATGCCAACGCTGATAGCCCAGGGATATAATACAAATGCAGCTGCAGGAAAAACAGATACGATAATCGCAGTTACCAAAAATGCGGCAGAGGTGTGGCCGGATGGAAAGCTGAATTGATCGGATGGTGTTATGACGCTGTTGAAGCCAGGAATGGCATCTTGCGGGCGGTTGCGTTTAAAAGACGTTTTACAAACAAAGTAAATTAGTCGTTCGATGGCAAAGCCCATCGCGAGTAACTGAACGAGCGTCCACTCGTTAAGAAAAGCAAATAACGCTCCAGCAAGGGCGTAAAGTGGTCCGTTGGCGGTGTATGAGACAATGCGACTAAGCCATATAACTTTCTTGCGATGTCTGCGCCTTAAACACCAGCTAAATGCGTTTAGGTCAAACTGATGAATGCTCTGAAGTATTCTCATCAAATTCTCTCCGCGTTTTACTAACAGTAGAAGTCTTTAATGACAAATTTGTGAATATTTGTTTGCGGTTTTATTACAATATGCGTTTTGCTTTTATTTCAGACCTAGCTCAATACCAATTCGCTGGCTAGAGATGTAACATTCGAGTTGGACAAATCAAATATAAAGCTACCAGACAGCGAGAACGCAAAAGTATGCTCACATCGCAAATACATGCCATGCTTGAACTGCAAGATAAAATGAACACTAAAGTACATCAAAATTGGAGGCAGCAAGGCTACGAATGGTATCGCGCAATTTGGGTAGAATGCGCAGAGTTACTCGATCATTACGGTTGGAAATGGTGGAAAAAGCAGGAGTGCGACAGGCCGCAAGTTATTCTTGAACTTATCGATATTTGGCATTTTGGCCTGAGCGATTTGTTAGCCGGCAACGAAGATCTTGACTCTTTAGTTGCTGAGATTGCTGAGCAGATGGTTGCAGAGCCGGATTTGGTGGAGTTTCGTCTAGAAGTCGAGCAATTTGCACTCGCAACGCTCAGTCAGCGCAAATTTGATTTAGTCGGCTATAAAAGAGTAATGCTTGCGGCTGATTTGAGTTTTGACGTCCTTTATCGTCAGTACATCGGGAAAAACGTTTTGAACTTTTTTCGCCAGGACCACGGTTACAAGGCCGGCACCTACCGAAAGCAATGGCAAGGCCGTGAAGACAATGAGCATTTGGTAGAAGTACTTGAGCAAATAGACCCAAATGATGCAGATTTTCAAACGCAAATATATACGGCTCTGGAGCGACGGTATTCCGAAGTGACTTTTTAGCGTAAAGCTCTATAATGCGCGCACCAAGTGCCGGTAATCTTCCCTCTCTGATGGCCGGCGCTAACTATTGAGTCAGGGCACATCCATGTGCGTATCAGCTTACTACCTCAATCTTTTTAACAACGGAGAATCAATGTGAAAGCACCCGTTCGTGTTACCGTGACAGGCGCCGCCGGTCAAATCAGTTATTCTTTGCTTTTTAGAATTGCTTCCGGCGCCATGCTTGGCGAGGATCAGCCGGTTATTTTGCAGTTACTCGAAATTCCCCCTGCTTTGGGTGCGCTGGAAGGGGTAGCTATGGAGCTTGATGACTGTGCTTTTCCGTTACTGGCGGGGATAATCACGACCGACGATCCAAACGTTGCCTTTAAGGACACGGATTACGCGTTGCTTGTAGGAGCTCGGCCCCGAGGGCCCGGAATGGAGCGCAAAGATTTGTTAGAAGCTAATGCGGCTATTTTTTCAGTACAAGGCAAGGCAATAAATGACCAGGCGTCGCGCTCGGTGAAAGTTTTAGTCGTTGGCAACCCGGCAAATACAAACGCACTTATCGCGCAGCGCAATGCGCCTGATATTGACCCACGACAATTTACCGCGATGACGCGCCTCGATCACAATCGTGCATTGAGTCAACTCGCGCAAAAATTGGATGTAACAGTTAACGATACAAGCAAGATGATCATCTGGGGCAACCATTCTTCAACTCAGTATCCTGACTTACACAATGTATTGGTGAAGGGTGAATCAGCGATAACAAAAATCGATGAAAGTTGGTATACCGAGACGTTTATTCCTGATGTACAGCAACGCGGTGCGGCAATTATCAAAGCGCGTGGTGCCTCAAGTGCGGCGTCCGCTGCGAATGCCGCCATCGACCACATACGCGACTGGGCACTTGGCTCGCAAGAGAATGATTGGGTGAGTATGGGAGTGTATTCTGATGGGAGCTATGGTATTGAAGAAGGATTGATATATTCATTTCCGTGTACCTGCAGTGGTGGTGACTGGTCGATAGTACAAAACCTTGAGATTAACGCGTTTTCTCGCGAGAAAATGCAGCTAACCGAAACGGAGCTGCAAGAAGAGAGGGATGCAGTTAAGTCACTTTTACCTGCCTAAAAGCCAAATAATTTACACTCAGTTGTTAAATCTTCGTTAGAACTTGGGCTCGTATCTGACTGCGAGCCTAAAATTACTTAACGAAAGTTTGATCGTTACATGAGAAGCTTGCGTAATACTCTGCTAAAGAATTTTTTCGACTTTTTATCCATTACTCTTTGATTAACTGCAAACTAGAATTAAAGCCCTGGAGGTAATATGGCTCTTCCAAAAATAGGAAATTTAGCACCTGCGTTTTCTCTAAAGAACCAAAATAATGAGCTTGTTAAATTATCTGATTTTCGCGACAAAGCAAATGTAGTTTTATATTTTTACCCAAAAGCAATGACACCTGGTTGCACAACACAAGCATGCGGTATTCGTGATACGTTTAGTGAGTTTAAAAAGCTCAAAACCAAGGTGTTTGGTTTAAGCCCTGACCCCGTGCCGCGCCTGCAAAAATTTATAGAAAAACAAGAATTAAATTTTGATCTTCTTTCTGACGAAGATCATAAAGTGGCTGAGCGCTACGGGATTTGGGGTTTGAAAAAATTTATGGGTCGAGAATTTATGGGAATAATTCGCTCTACTTTTATAATCAATAAAGAGGGAAAGCTCGCTCACATCATGGAGAAAGTTAATACTAAGACCCATCACGACGACGTGTTGTCCATTCTCAAAGAAATGTGACGTTCTATCGAACAATTGAGCCGTTTGGCTGAAGCTTTTGATTTGTAAGTTGCAGTAATTTAATATTATGGGTGGTCGTGGATTAGTGGATGATCCTTGTATGAAGCTTACTCTTCATCAAAACGAGCAAAAATCATGCTGTATGCGATAGATTGTAGGAGTTAACAGTTCAATCGTCATGGTTAACATGGTAAATTGTGGCGCTTAATCTATCGTTTTCACAATATTGGCATGTTAAACTCTCCTATGACATTAAAAATACTGGCTCTTCCAATGGTTTACGAATACTCTGGTGCTGTATTTTTTTGTATTACCAATATCTTAACGTAAAAACGACCAGAAGAGATCCTTGAATGCATAACAGCGCTTCCCAAGTGGTGGACAATTTGAAGCTTAACCCAAGCAGGAATAGAGAAACGAACGTTGATCAAGGGAGTGTGATTGATATCAGCAACTATTCTTTAGACACGCCTTACGACCGTTTAAAATGTTTGTTCAAGGTCGTTAGCTCTGCACCTTATCTTGATTCTGAGCAAGCCGCTATTTCGCTGATTTTAGAACTTGGCAAACGAGCATTTCGGCTTAGTCATGGAGTTGCAATTAAAGCCTTATCACCTCAGAAGGGCGAAATCACAGCTGTCTCAACTGACGAAGAAGTCTTTTATGTTGGTCAGCATTTGGATATCGAATTTTCCTTTGGCTTGGAAATTTTAGAAATCGACAAAAGTCTTGCCAGTCAAGCAGGCGCACAGATTTCTCCGTCGTCAAAATATAAGAACGTGAGTCTAGACACTTATATTGGTGCACCGGCTAAACCAGAGACAAATAGTGCCGTGGCATTGTGCTTCTTTTCGGAGGGTAGTAGCGGACGTGAATTCTCACCGAACGATATGGAGTTCGTAAAGTTGTTGGCGGATGCTGTTTCCAGCATGATTGATCTTCAAAAAGTGCACGCTAGCCGCAAGATTTCCGATCAAGCTGTTTTCGCGATGGGCTCGTTGAAGACCTTAGATGAATATGAGCAGCAAGCGAAATTGCCTGAAGTTTACGGTGTTCCCTCCCGAGTTGTCGACGTGTTGAAGCGGCGTATCGGCGCGGCTCCATTAAGTATCGGGCACATTGCGGAAGAGCTTAACTTGTCGAAACGCACTTTGCAGCGTCGCTTGCAGCAACAGGATATTAGTTTTGCTGAGTTGCGTGATCAGGTGCGCTTTCACCATTCAATCGATTATCTTGTGCGTCAGCATCAGAGCATTGATTCTATTTCGGCTTCTCTGGATTTTTCCGATCGAACTAGTTTTACTAATGCCTTTAAACGCTGGACAGGCCTGTCTCCGAGCACCTTTCGCAAGCTATTTCGGGATTATGCTTAACGCGCGCTTTTATAACGTTTCCAGCCATTCCTTAACGAAAAAGCCCCGCGATTAAGCGGGGCTTTTTCGTATTAATGCTGTACGACCTGTTGAAAATTGTTTTGCTCGCTTTATGTGACATTAAATCTTTTCTTTAAATATTATTGATTGACAGATAATCAGCGAAATTTGCTGTGCCACGGTCTTGCCAATAACGTTTTTTGACGGGCCGGGTAGCTTGGGTTTACACGCTTTAAGCCGATTGATGTACAATGCTCGCCGATCTGGTTATGAACAACAAAGTTACGAGGGGTATCTTGATTAGATGTCAATTTTAATTCCAGAAGCAGTAGCACAAACTGCACAGGGTGGCGGGGCAGCAGGCAGTCCGTGGCCGACACTTATAATGTTTGGTGGTTTATTTGCCATCATGTACTTCATGATGATTAGACCCCAGCGAAAACGTCAAAAGGAGCATCAGCAGCTCGTGGATAGTTTGGCGAAAGGCAATGAAGTCGTCATGACAAGTGGCATGCTGGGTAAAGTTACTGATGTCGATGAGGCTTACGTTTCGATTGAAGTGGGAGACGGAGTTAATTTAAAATTTCAAAAAATGTCGGTTCATGCGGTATTGCCAAAAGGGACAATCAAGTCAATCTGATATTGTTTACACTCCCTTTCAAAACCCATTAATTCTCTCATTAGTGGGTTTTTTATCACTATAGCTTTCTCATCTTTACCTGCGACTGTTTTCAGGCTATTTTGGCGCAATGACTATTGCGATTCCCGATAAGATCTCGTTGGCATTATTGCCAACACCTTTACAATTGCTCAACCGAACATCTCGCTTACTGGGCGGGCCGCGTATTTGGGTAAAGCGCGATGATTTGACTGGCTCAGCGCTGTCCGGCAACAAAGTTCGTAAACTCGAATTTGTTATGGCACAGGCGATTAAAGAAAACGCCAATGTACTAGTGACTTGTGGCGGTGTGCAGTCAAATCATTGTCGTGCCACTGCCATTGCCGCTGCTCAACAGGGCCTAAAATGCCACTTAATTTTGCGTGAAGAACCAACCGGCCAGTTTGATGGAAACCTGTTGCTTGATTCAATAAGTGGGGCAGTTATTTCGCGCTTTCCCAAAGCTGGATTTTCTGCTCGACTAAAGGAGTATTTCAATGAGACTGTTAGCAAGTATGAACAACAGGGAGAAAAATGTTTTAGCATTCCAACAGGCGCAAGTGATGGTATAGGCGTTTGGGGATATATAAACTGTGTTAACGAATTGCTCCGTGATTTTGAATTTCACGGCATTAACCCAAAAACCGTAATATGCGCCACCGGCTCAGGTGGAACACAAGCAGGGCTTACGCTTGGCTTCCATCTAGCGCAGTCAGAAATTCAAGTTGAATCCTTTGCTGTATGTGATGACGCGGAATATTTTAAAAATAAAGTCAAAACAGATGTCATAGATTGTTCGCGCAAATACTCCGTTCCTGTTGAGCCTGAGGTACTAAAAATTCAAACGCACGATGCTTATATTGGTGCAGGATATGGTTTAGCTAATGAAGATGTATTTAAAACCATTGCATTAGTGGCGCGTAGTGACGGTTTAATACTGGATCCAGTCTACACCGGTAAAGCATTTTATGGATTAATGGAAGAGATTAAAAAGGGTCGCTATGCCGGTCAAAGTGATATCGTGTTTGTTCATACCGGCGGTGTATTCGGCTTGTTTCCTTATCGAGGGCAAATCGAAAATACGTTAAACCATTAATATATTTTTAAGCGAGAAAAATCCATGTTTGCAAATTTTATAAATACCGTTAGTGGTTTTTTATGGGGTTGGTTTTTGTGGATTGCGATTTTATGTGTAGGCGCTTGGCTTACCTATGCTATTGGTGGTATTTCGCTTAAAAAAATTCCGTATGGCTTCCGCCAGCTGTGGTATGGCCGCGCAGCTAGGGGTGACGGAACCATACCACCTTTTAGCCCATCAATGGTTTCCTTGTCTGCGACAATTGGTACAGGAAATATTGTTGGCGTGGCAACGGCTATTGGAATCGGTGGCCCCGGAGCATTGTTTTGGATGTGGTGCAGTGCTCTGCTGGGAATGGCGACAAAATATGCCGAAGCGGTATGCGCGGTGAAATTTCGTGAAAAAAATCAGCAAGGCCATTTTATTGGTGGCCCAATGTATTACATTAAAAATGGCTTAGGAAAAAACTGGCACTGGTTGGCTGGATGTTTTGCTGGTTTTGGCGCACTTGCGGGATTCGGTATTGGGAATGCAGTGCAAGCGCATTCAGTTTCCGAAGCACTTGAACAATCGTTCGGTATTTCGCCTTTATTAACCGCCGCCGTATTGATCGTCCTGGTGGGTTTGGTCTTAATTGGTGGAATTAAATCTATTGCCAATGTTGCGCGTACGCTCGTGCCCTTTATGTCAATATCATACTTGTTAGTTGGGCTTGCTATTTTGTTTGTCAATATCGGCGAAATTCCATCTGCTATTGCATTAATTGTCAAAAGCGCATTTACTGGTACTGCTGCTCAGGGAGGGTTTGCGGGCGCCGCAGTCATTGTAGCGATTAGAATGGGTGTTGCGCGCGGAGTTTTTTCGAATGAGGCTGGTTTAGGCAGCGCTCCAATTGCTCACGCCGCTGCAGCTACTGATCATCCTGTTCGCCAAGGGATAGTTGCGATGTTGGGGACGTTTATCGATACTCTTATTATTTGTTCAATAACTGGCTTAGCGATAGTCGTAACTGGGGCATGGAGTGGGGATGCGAAGGGTGTGCTAATGTCGCAAGCGGCCTTTACAAGCTTGTTTTCGCATGGAGATAAAATTGTTTCTCTGACCCTTTGTGTATTTGCCTTTACAACGATTTTGGGTTGGAGTTATTACGGCGAACGCTGTGCAGAATATTTATTGGGTGAAAAAATTTCACTCTATTACCGAATTGCCTGGGTGTGTGTATTATTTGTCGGAATTCATTTTAGTTTGAATACGGTATGGGCTGTTGCAGATCTACTTAACGGGCTTATGGCTTTACCTAACATAATAGCGCTTATATTACTTACCGGTGTTATTCGTCAGTTGACAAGAGATTTTTTTAAAAAAGAATAGTTTAAAAGAGTATTTTAAAAACAGTTTGATGAACAATTCTGAGCCAGAAAAACTTGTAGTGGCTATCTCCTCACGAGCTCTGTTTAACCTTGATGAGAGTCATCAAGTTTATGAGACACAAGGGCTCGATGCATATTCTCAATATCAAATTGAGCACGAGGAAGACGTACTTGAACCTGGTGAAGCATTCCCAATGGTTCAAAAGCTATTGGCCATAAATGAATTACTTGATGGCCCTGAGCGTGTAGAAATAATTTTACTCTCGCGCAATAGCGCGGATACTGGCCTTAGAATTTTTAATTCAATTAATCACTATAAATTAAATATTACCCGTGCGGCTTTCACCGGTGGTGAAAGCCCTTACCGTTATATTGCTCCGTTTAATGGTCATCTGTTTTTGTCAACAGACGTGTCAGATGTTCGTCGTGCTTTAAAAAATGGCGTGGCAGCAGCAACGTTGTTACCTTCACGAAAAGAGGCAGAAAACAATACTCAGCTGCGTTTTGCTTTCGACGGGGATGCTGTTATTTTTTCTGACGAGGCTGAAAAAATATTTAAAAAAGCAGGGCTGAAAGCATTTACCGAGAGTGAAAAAGCGTCCTCGCAAAAGCCATTAATGGGAGGGCCATTTAAGAATTTTTTGGCGACACTCCAACGTATCCAACGCGAGTTCGATCGCGATTCGTGTCCCATTCGCACGGCGTTAGTGACTGCGCGCTCCGCGCCAGCACACAAACGCGTAATATTGACGTTGCGAGCTTGGGGTATTCGAATAGATGAATCTTTGTTTTTAGGTGGAATGGAAAAAGCTGCTTTTTTGAAAGCCTATGGCGCGGATGTTTTTTTTGATGATCAAAAATCGCATTGTGATTTAGCCAAAGACCATGTTGCCACAGGCCATGTGCCTCACGGTATCGCTAATAACTAGTATTACCAATGAAGTTGTGGAATGATGTTTCAGAGTTTGATGTTTTGCAGAGTGATATTTTAGTTTCCCTTCTAAACTATATCCTGCTTCCAAAATAATAGTTATCTAGCGGTGTTAGACCAATATTTTATTAAATTTCCTTTTATATGCTGCAAAAAATATTTGGTTTCGTCACCTCCTTCTTTGTAGTTATATACGCGACATTCGTCGGATAAGCGTAAGAGTTAAACGCCAATTTGATTTCAGCCTGCTAGTCTAAACACTAAAGGCAGGACAAAAATGCCCAATAATGATTGGTGCCAAACCTAGGTTAAGTAGCTAAGGCATCGAAATCTGAGCAGTAGGGGCTTAAATGATAGAAAGAATATTATTTGCAACGGACCTAGGCGCGTATACCAGTCATGGCTTGATTCATGTCGAATCTCTAGCACAAACTTTCAATGCGAGCATCGATATCGTTCATGCGGTGAAACCGATTGATGAACTAGCCGTGGCAGTGATAAAAAGCCATTGCTCTGAGGCCGTTAAAAATGAGGTTCTGGCTGCTTCCCATATAAAAGGTTTGTTAGACACTGTTCGCAATGAAATTTTTGAAGTTCTTGCCAGCGACGAATACGGAGATTTAGATTTAGTTTCAAGAGTGAATAATATTGTTGTAGAACCAGGCCCGGCTGCGGCAGTAATATTGTCACAAGCTGAGATGCTCGATTCTGACTTAATTGTAATTGGTAGCCATGGCGTAGACGCTTTAGACGGGTGTTCTCTTGGTTCCGTTGCCGGCAAAGTACTGCAACTAGCGACCATCCCTGTTTACCTTGTACCAATGGTCAATACCATCTCGCAGATTCGCGTCCGCCCGTCTTTCCCTCTTTTACGATAGCGTTCTTTCACTCATTGGTTACTTTACTCGCTTCCTCTATTGTATTGTCACTTTTATTGTAGAGTCACTTTGCGAGCGCAGCTAAAATAGTAAAAATTTACCTCCTATCAGCAATAAGATTGTCGCCAATAAGGTTTGTAGTCGGTGAGCAGGTAATTTGCTCGCGACCTTTGCACCGAAGTGCACGGCAGGAAGTGACCCAATAAGTAAGCCGACCAGTAAATTTAGATCGACGCTGTCTAGCAGAACCCAGTGACCCAACCCCGCTACCAGGGTCAAAGGCACCGCATGGGCAATGTCCGTTCCAACGACATTAATTGGGATCATTCGAGGGTAGAGCGATAGCAGCAATACGACACAGAATGCGCCTGCGCCAACGGACGATAGCGTTACGAAAGTACCGAGAATAAAACCAGAAAAAACGGTGATCTTTGCGTTGTTGCGCTGAAAAACATTGGGTTTCAGTGAGCAGTAGGTCGAGCGAGTTTTTTGCAAATGGTTTTTTGCAAATAGAACCGAGCCTGTCACAACTAACATTGCGCCAAGAGCTGTCGTGAGGTATTGCGAATAATCGATGCCTTTTTGTTCGAGAACCTTTAGGTAGTAGCTTGTTAAAATTGCACCGGGAATGCTGCCTGAAGCCAAGAGCAAGACAATTCGCCAATGAATAGTGCCTAATTTATTGTGCGACCACATAGCGCCGGTTTTGGTGAGCGCTGCGTAAAGGAGATCGGTGCCGATCGCAATCTTTTCAGGAACACCGGCAAAAATGAGCAGTGGGGTCATCAACGAACCTCCACCCACGCCAGTTAAGCCGATCAGAAAGCCAACAGCTGAGCCTGCAACGATATAAAAAATGAGATCCATATGTAAAAATTCGAGAGAAATGTTGTAACCAGTGCTACAGTTATAAGAAGTTGGCAAATTAATACATTTATTACTATTCTAACAAAGAATATTTGTTTATATTTTTATATTAATCGTGTTGTCTTATCGCTCAAAGATCTTAAACCCTAAATTAATACATAGCCGCCATTCGGAGGGCATATGAAACTTCAGCAGTTGCGCTATATCTGGGAGGTTGCCCACCACGACCTCAACGTTTCTGCCACAGCACAAAGCTTATACACATCTCAACCTGGTATCAGTAAACAAATTCGTTTGCTTGAAGACGAATTAGGTGTCGAGGTATTTTCGCGAAGCGGAAAACATCTCACTCGAATTACACCAGCTGGGGAAGCGATTTTACGAACGGCAGGCGAAATCCTACGCAAGGTAGAGAGTATTAAGCAAGTTGCTCAAGAGTTTAGTAATGAGCGTAAGGGAAGCCTTTCGATAGCGACCACGCACACGCAAGCACGTTACTCATTGCCCCGCGTGGTCAAGGTGTTTATTGAACGCTATCCAGAAGTTTCTTTGCAGATGAACCAAGGAACGCCGATGCAGATATCGGAGATGGCAGCGGATGGCTCAGTTGATTTTGCGATCGCTACCGAGGCAATGGACTTATTTAGCGATTTAATTATGTTGCCTTGCTATCACTGGAACCGCTGTGTTGTGGTTCCTAGAAATCACCCCTTGTGTAGCGTTTCGAATCTTACGCTGCAGGATATAGCCAAACATCCCATCGTTACTTACGTATTTGGTTTTACCGGTCGGTCGCGCCTTGATGAGGCTTTTCTAGAGCATGGTTTAGCGCCGCGTGTCGTATTTACGGCCTCCGATGCGGACGTTATCAAAACCTATGTGCGTTTGGGTTTGGGGATTGGCATAGTTGCTAAAATGGCCTACAGCGAAGAAGAAGATTCCGATCTGGTAGCGCTAGATGTGGGGCACCTCTTTAAGCAAAGCACAACAAAGTTAGGCTTCCGGCGCGGTACGTTCTTGCGTGGTTTTATGTACGAGTTCATTGAACTTCTCGCTCCGCATTTGACAAGAGAGTTGGTCGATCAGGCCTTTAATTGTCATTCTAAAATCGAGCTTGATGAGCTTTTTGCCGATATAGAATTACCTTCTTACTAAGCATCTCTCCTCATACAAGGCGCAGACAATCCCGTGTCTGCGCCTTCAATAAAACCAACACTAATTCGTTAGCTGGCTGTCAAAGCCCAAGTTTATTGGTCTTTTTGTATATTATTGGCGTGCAGACCGCATTCTTTCTTGGTTGCTTCTTCCCACCACCAACGGCCTTCTCTTTCATGCTGATTAGGACCAACGGGCCGAGTGCAAGGTTCGCATCCGATCGATATAAAACCCCGGTCGTGAAGTTCGTTATAAGGCACTTCTAGTGCGCGAATATAGGTCCATACTTCTTCAGAGCTCCAGTTGGCTAAAGGATTAAATTTTGTCAGTGTCTCGTTGGGCCGTGAAAAATTGGCGTCGTTTTGAATAACCGGAATACCGGTGCGTGTGCTCGGGCTTTGGTCCTTGCGCTGTCCGGTAACCCACGCATCGACGGTTAGTAGTTTGCGTTTGAGCGGCGCAATTTTTCGGATACCACAACACTCGTTGTGGTTGTCAGCGTAAAAGCTAAACAGGCCTTTTTCTCTGACTAATTTTTCGACCGCTTGGGCATCGGGAAACAAGAGCTCAATGTCAACTGAGTAGTATGCTCTCACGTGTTCAATAAACCGGTATGTTTCAGGGTGCAGTCGACCGGTATCAAGACAAAATACTTGAAACCCTTTGGGTTTGATTTTGTTTGCCAGATCAATCAACACGACATCCTCAGCACCGCTAAATGCGATTGCGATATTGTCAAATTGATCTAGTGCGTATTCTAGGATTTGACGAGGCTGCTTTTTTTGCAATTCATTGTCAACGTTGACTAAGTTTATATCAGACATTCACGACCTCTTTTTAAGCATAAAAGCGCAATTGTACCAGGCTAATCATCATCGCAAGGTATTTGCGAATTGCAACCCATCGCGGCATAGGATAGATTGGCCGCTTTCTCGCTCACTAAAATATCAAAGTATCCTCTAGGAGTTAATTATGGAGCTCGCCTGTCTCGATCTTGAGGGAGTATTAATCCCTGAAATTTGGGTTAAGTTTGCCGAAAAAACAGGAATTGAGGCACTTAAGGCTACCACTCGTGACATCGCGGACTACGATGAATTGATGACAATGCGTCTAAATGAACTCAAAAAACACCAACTAGGTATAAGAGAAATACAAGACGTTATCGCTACGCTGGCTCCATTGGATGGTGCGGCCGATTTTTTAGATTGGTTACGCGAGCGCTTTCAGGTTGTTATTCTGTCCGACACGTTTTACGAGTTTGCAGGACCTTTGATGGCGCAGCTTGGCTATCCGACTCTACTTTGTCACAAGTTGACTGTCGACGATGGAGGCAACGTCGTGAACTACAACTTGCGCCAGGCAAACCCTAAGCGCCAAGCAATTGTTGCGTTTAAAAGTATTTACTATCGCACTATCGCAGCTGGTGACTCATACAACGATACGACAATGCTGGCTGAGGCTGATGCCGGAATATTTTTTCACGCTCCGCAAAACGTTATAGAGGAGTTTCCTCAATTCCCGGCAACCAATACGTATGATGAACTGCGGCACGCTTTTATCGACGCGAGCATACGCCCGTTAAGTTTTTAGCCCTTGCGTGTGTTAATGGGTTAGCCCAGAAGTTTATTTCCGCAAGCCCCGCCGTATTTTTGATGGTGAGCGATGCAACAGTTATTTATTGTGCCATTAACAGGCAATTATGAATTTATTTGAGTCAGTAATGCTTGTAGGTTTAACGAATTTTGCTTTTATCGTTACGCGCCTTCTTGATACTGATATAAACGAGAAAAAATAAAATACAAATTGGCGCGACAAATGTCGCGGCGTGAGAGATGTGGCTTAGCCAATGATTGTGGTCGTGGCCTGGATGAGCGAGTGCATTTGATGAGGCGAAAACTAAAAAAACAAAAAGGCTAAGTATGCACCGACTCAACATGGGCACAAGCTCCTTATAAATTCGATTCAAATGAAATAATTGGTATAGTTTTTGAGAATAGCGGAGGGCACTGCACCCCTAATAAACGTTGAACACGTTTAATGTCGGCACTATACCATTTTCGATTCAAGCTGCAAGTACTGGCGTTATACGCTTATTGTTTTGTTTGATTATTGCTCTAGTCGGGCAATAATCAAACAAAAAGAGAGTAGATAAGTGACATGGCGTAGTTTTGCGGGCAATTATGAATTTAATTGCATTTCAATAATTTACGGAGCATGGTTTTATTGCAACTGACCTGTCACAAAAATATTAAAAAACAAACCAAAATATTCATTTACTGCCTGTAAAATGAGTAGTTTTAATCCTAATTCTAGCGTTACTAAGAGTTAGGTTCGTTTTCACATTAAAATTGCGCGCACTCAAGGCATAGCGCCTGCACTTCTTTCGTATTGACCGTAGCCAGAGGTTTGAAAATATCGGCGAATGGCGCCAAGAAGAAATTGAGGTTGTTATACTCTCTGCCAATATCGCTTTCCTGAAATGCGGCGTCCATTACCACACTGACTTCACCCGCTAACATCTTTAATAATTGTTCCTGAGGCGTTAAATCGCGCTTGATTAATTTGACTTCGGGGGATTCGATATTGGCATGTTTAGCAGCTGCGGCGACAACTTCATTTAGGTTACCGATGCTATCGACAAGTCCAAGGCTTTTTGCCTGTTGGCTCGACCAAACACGCCCCTGTGCCATTTCGTGTACTTGCTCAGTTGTCATATCGCGTGCTTGCGCAACTATTGTTAAAAATCGTCGATAAGTGCCTTCTACGCTTTGTTGAATCAATTCACCAATCTTGGGGTTGAGTGGCCGGTCAATTCGCACGCCTTCACCGAGCTCCGTCGTACTAAAACCATCGCTGTGGATGCCAAGGCGCTTGAGGCTCTGATCTATTGTTGGCAACAAGCCGAAGACGCCAATTGAACCGGTAATCGTAGTCGGTGTTGCCCAGATTTCATCGGCGGCTGTCGAAATCCAGTAACCTCCAGACGCTGCGACACTGCCCATCGAAATAAATACCGGTTTTCCAGATTCACGCACATTGTTGATTTCGTTGCGAATTTGCTCCGATGCAAAAGCACTGCCGCCGCCGCTGTCTACGCGAATAACCAAGGCTTTTAAGTCTTCATCTTTTGCCGCTTTGCGAATCAAGGCTGAAAAGGAATCACCACCTATTTTACCTTCTGGCTGGTTGCCGTCTGAGATTCCGCCCCGTGCAACTAACAGGCCAATATTCGCTTTTTTGACCTCTAAAGGGGAGAAGTTTAATCGCCGGTAATGGCCGTAATTTATGTGTTTAAAAAGATTTTTATCTTTTTTTGTCGCTCCAAACCTGTCAATCAACTTTGATCGAATTTCAATACGCGAGCCGTAGGTATCGATAAATCCGGCAGATTTCGCGAGCTCTGCTGCATTTGCATCGTGTTGTTTCAGTTGCTCGCCAACCGTTGCAATAAATTGGTTAATGTGACCGTCGTTCAGCCCCCTATGGCTTTCCACAGTAGATGTGTAGTGCTGCCACATTTCATTTAGCCAGTGGCTGTTGTGCTCGCGGGAGCTTTCGGACATTGAATTGCGTGTAAAGGGCTCGACGAAGTCTTTAAACTTACCGACTTTGAATACATGGAAATTAACGGAGAGTTTGTCCAGAGCGTCTTTGTGATAACTGTTGTAGTAGCCGAATCCATTTATTAACAGTGCGCCCATGTCATTCATGTAAACTTCATCGGCGTAAGAAGCGAGATAGTATTGGTGCTGGGAATAAGAGTCTGCGTAAGCAATAACGGGTTTATCTGCTTGCTTAAATCTTTCCAAGGCTTGACCCACCTCATCAAGCTTACTCATGCCGCCGCCGGAGAGGTAATCTAAGCGCATAACGATGGCATTGACTCGCTCGTCACCTGCTGCACGGTCGATAGTTTCAATTAGCTCGCGTGTTAGCGTTTCATTGGGTCGATCATTTTCAAGATTAAATAGTTCTTGACTTGGAGATCGGTAACTCTTCTGATCAACGAGTATTCCCGATGGCGCGATATACAGCGGTGCAGTTTCGGTGATGGGTTCCGGTGCACTTTGCAAGATCGCGGAAATAATGACCACCAAGAAAAATAAAAAGACCAAATTGAGTACGATGACGCGGGTATAGCTCAGCGCTTTCCATATTAAACGGAAAAAGCCTCCAATCTTGCTGGACTTCTGTTTTTGTCTCATCTCGATAAACCTCAAGCCTTAAATATACGAAATCTTTTTATCTGTGTTGACTGGATGGTAACCATCTCGCAACGAACATTGCGCTGGTGAAAAGTGCAATCGTAAAAATCAAAAAAAGGATATCTGCAGTTGTTTGATTTTCGGACATCACCGCTAACACAGCTTTGATAAAGTAAAGCAGAATCACAAAGCATATCCACAAAAATGCGCGTTTATGTAAAACGATTAAACCGGGTAAAAAGCAAAGTAGCGGGATACACTGCAGGCACCAAATAGCCCACAGAAAATGCTCATCCGCGACTAAGCGAGTAAAAGTAAAAACCGCCAGCAAACCAAAATAAGACAGCCAAAAAATGGATATGCTCACGCGGGTGAGGCGATGCTGGGTCAAAAAATGTTGGTACAACAGATTTAAATTTGGGAGCATAGAACGGCAATCATTACCCTGTTTTAGTAGCTGTAGTTAAATTGCACGCAATTTGAGCTACGCGTTTTCCAAGCGCGACACAAAGTTGGCTCTCGTGCTCGGATATTTTCATGTCGTTATCAGGGCCGGCAAGGTGGGAGGCTCCGTACGGGGTGCCGCCCTCGCGCGTTTGATGTAAGGCTGATTCGGAATAGGGAATACCAACGAGTATCATTCCGTGATGCAGTAACGGCAACATCATCGATAAAAGCGTTGATTCTTGACCCCCGTGCATTGAACTCGTAGAGGTAAATACTGCGGCGGGCTTTCCAATTAAGCTACCGTTTATCCAGCTGTTTGCAGTGCCATCAAGGAAGTACTTTAACGGGGCTGCCATATTACCAAAGCGGGTAGGGCTGCCTAAAATTAAACCAGAGCACCGGGTTAAGTCCTCTTCGGAGCAGTACAAATCTCCGTCGCCAGGAATTTCCGGAGAGGTAGATTCGCAGGTAGTAGAAATTTTTGGAACCGTGCGTATCAGAGCCTCTATTCCTTGGCATTGCTCGATTCCACGCGCCGTAAGCTCTGCCATTTTCCTAGTATTGCCATGGGTACTGTAATAGAGGATTAAAATCGGGCCGGGCATTAAAGCAACTCCAAAACGTTTTCCGGCGGACGCCCAAGTACAGCCTTTGATCCGCATTCGACTATTGGTCGCTCGATCAATTTAGGCTTTGAGTTCATCGCTAACAGCAACTCGTCATCGCTTGAATCGGTCTTGCTTAGCCCAAGATCTTTAAAGTCTTGCTCCTTTACACGAACCAAATCGATAACGCGGATGCCAAGTTTTTTTATAAGCGACTTCAACTGATTTGTCGATGGTGGCTGCTCCATGTAAAGAATTACCTCTGGTTCAATACCTTTTTCTTGCAATAGCGCCAAAGTTTGACGAGACTTTGAACACCTTGGGTTATGGTAAATCGTAATTTTCTTGGCCATTTACGCGATGTAACCTCGTTAAGCAAAGCCGGTAGCTTTCTAGTTAAGACTATAGGTGCGCGAAGTATACCGCACTATTTGTAGAGGGTTTATACGCGATGGAGTGTATCTGTAATCGTTGATGGTTAAATTTTAAGCTAATATATGATTGATCTGAAAAAGTTAGTGCGCACCTCGAAAGCGCTTCAATTTCTCTTTTCGTTTTTCTCCTGTCTAGTAAAAGACTTTTCAGCGGCAGGTTGTCAAAAGAGCGCTGCCGCCCTGACTTATATGACGTTGTTTGCGCTCGTTCCGTCAATGACGGTCGCTTATTTTTTCTTTTCCCTGGTGCCGTCTTCAGACGGTGTGGCAGAACAGCTGCAGAATTTGATTTTTTCTAATTTCATTCCCGAGTCGGGCAGGGAGGTGCAAACTTACTTGCAAGAATTTTCCTCACAGGCTCGAAATTTGACCGCTTTTGGAACTTTAATGCTGGTTGTCACGGCTTATTTGATGCTGACCAATATTGAAAAAACATTTAATACGATTTGGGGCGTACAACAAGCGAGAAGGGGAGTGTTTAGCTTCCTGCTCTATTGGGCTGTGTTAACGATCGGCCCTATTTTATTGTTGGCTGCTTTTTTTATTAGCACCTATGTGCTTTCGCTGAACCTGCTGGTTGACGAATTAGACAGCATGGGCGTTAAACCATTATTTTTTCGCTTAATTGCGTGGTTAATGACCGCCGGTGCCTTTACGCTCTTGTTTGTCGCTGTGCCCAATTGTCGCGTTTCTTTTAAATACGCTGCATTTGGTGGCTTGAGCACCGCTGCTTGCTTCGAATTGACAAAATATGCTTTTGGTAACTTAGTCGCTAACGCTAACTTTGAATTGATTTATGGTGCTTTTGCTGTTGTTCCACTTTTTCTTATTTGGATTAATGTTTTGTGGACAATTATTCTCGCCGGGGCTGTATTAGTGCGAGTATTAGCCGAAAAAAGGTTCCGACAACAGGACGAAGGTTTGAGCCAAATTGATGCGGCTTTAATCTGTTTGAAATTACTCTTTATTGCTTCACAAAAGGGCACGGGTGTGAGTGATAGAGATTTTTACCTCAATGGTTTAAGTGCCGGTCAGTGGCAGAGGCTGCGCGTTGCGCTGGAGAGTAACAACTGGGTTGTTAATTCTGGAAATGGACTCTACGTGCTCTCCCGCGACTTACGCACTGTCACTTTATGGGATATGTTGTCTATATTACAGTGCGATTTGAACTCGCTTGACGCAACATCTCGCATTTCTTCAGACATGGAGTTTTCGTCATTTGGAGCGTTGAAGCACGATGCTCTGCAAAATTTGCGCAGCAAATTTAATGTCGATATCGAAACCCTATTGTTAAATAAAAGCTGAAACGTATTAGACGTAAGCTGAACATTGGTAGATCAAAGCTCAAATAATGAAGATAAGTGATTTTGCCGAGCGCTTGTCGCAACAAGCGGGCATCGTAAATTTAATGGATGATCTGGGTGAGGCGCTGGCGGTTAATCCCGAAATATTATTTTTGGGCGGCGGCAACCCTGCACAAATTCCGGAAGTTTCAGATTTATTGCAACACTATTTTAAAAAGATTTCTGCAAACACAGAGAGTATCCAGCAATATGTCGGCACTTACAGCGCACCTCAGGGGCATGCTGAAATATTGCAAGTTGTTGCAGCTTACTTGCGGGAACAGTGTAAATGGCAAATAAAACCTGAAAATGTCGCGCTTGTTAATGGTAGTCAGCTAGCGCAGTTTATTTTGTTGAATATGTTCGCTGGAAAAGTAGGCAGTGAACACCGGAAGGTTTGGCTTCCGCTAGTACCAGAATATTTGGGTTATGCTTCTCAGGGGCTCGCTCCCGACATGTTTTTACCTTCAGTGCCAAATGTTAGCGCGATTGACGAGCATTTTTTTAAATACCAAATTGATTTTGATGGCAGTGCTAACATCGAGAAGATAGGAGCTATTTGTTTATCAAGGCCGACGAACCCATCCGGAAATGTCGTAAGCCTCGATGAGCTGGATACATTATCTTCGATCGCCAAAGAGCGAAATATTCCACTGATTATCGACTCGGCATATGGATTACCTTTTCCGGGCTTAATATACGATAAACAACCTGCTTATTGGAACGACGATTCTATTGTGGTGCTTAGTACGTCGAAGCTCGGCCTTCCGGGTTTACGCTGCGCGATCGTGGTAGCCAAAGAAGAAATAGTTCAGAAATTTGTGCAAATAAATGCTGTTATCAATCTGTCCAACGCGAATATTGGGCAATTTATGATAAAAGAACTTATTTTATCGCATAAAATTGATGCCTTGTGCTCAGACATTATTCCGCGTTTTTACTTACAAAAAAGGGATTTTTGCGTTGCGCTCATCCAAGCTCGGCTAGCGGGTTTACCCTACCGTATTCATGTTGCTCAAGGGGCTTTCTTTCTATGGTTATGGCTTGAAGGCCTTCCTATAACAAGCCGAGAATTATATTCCCGTTTAAAAAAACGAAATGTGCTGGTTGTTGATGGATCGCACTTTTTCTTTGGTTTAGAAAAATCATGGAAGCATGCAAATGAGTGTGTACGAATTTCTTATTGCCAACAATCCTCAGTGCTCGAGCGTGGTATCGAAATTATCTCGGAGGAGCTCAAAAAGTTATACTAATCGAAATTTTTGATAGCTTAATGTCTGATCGAAATGAGCAAAAAACGCTCTTTGTTATTCTTCGCACCGTCCTAATATTTATCTGCATGACATCGAAATTATTGTTTGATTTTTGAGCGTTTTATTGTGATAAGAAATTTATTAAATGACAATTATTCATTGTTTTTCTTGAAGTATTTTTTGTATTTGAAAATTGAATTAATGGTTTTTTAGATGAAATATTAAGCAATTGTTGTAGTGGGAAAATACCTGCAAAATTGCTGAGAACATTATGTTTGACACGACGGTTTATTGTGTATACATTTACGCCAATTTTGGGGGTTCAACACATTCATGATGCAAAAAATAATAGGGGCAACTATGAACAAGCGTTTGTCAAAAACTGCTTTACTTACCTTTGCTATCTCAGCACTTGTGCAATCGCAAGCTCATGCTCAAGAAGAGGACGACGACAAGACCAAAGATTCTTTGCTTGAGTACGTGATTGTAGTAGGGGACGAGAGCTACCTAACGAAGGAAGCTAAATCTGCTTCACGTCTTAACGTTTCGTTGGATGAAGTACCCATTAACGTTCAGAGCGTTAATTCGGAAGTGATTGCGGATTTCCAGCTGTTGACTCAGCGCGATGCGTTGCAGTTTCACGCAGCGGTTGATGACAAAAAGGTCCGCGGATTTAACACGAGTGAATTTTTCCGCAACGGCTTTATCCATTTAAGTGACACTCCTGGGTTTTTGATTGAACGAACTGAAATTGTTCGCGGTGCGAATGCCGTTTTAAATGGCCCAGTTACTCCCGGTGGTGCGATTAACGTTATTACTAAAAAAGCGCGCATTGGTGAAACCTTTATGGAGCTTGGCTCATATTATGGTCAAGCCGATGAGCGTGATAACTACGGCGTTAATATCGACACCAATGTCGATTTGTCAGACTCACTTGCTTTCCGCTTCGTAGGTGGTTATCAAAACGATACCGGTTTCGGCGCTCCTGTTGACAATACGATCACTGCAGCTTTGCCTAGTATTCAATGGCAGGTTGGCGAAAATACTTTAATAGATATTGAATACTACACCTACCGCATTCACACCGATCGTGGTGATCGTAATTTTGGTATGGAAACGCTAGTCGACAATCCGAACGGCAGCGGCAGAATTCCGATTACTTTGTTGTTTGATGAAATTGAACCTACAACAACGTTTTACCCCAGCAATTTAAATATTCAGGAAGGTCTTAACGACTTTTCAATAGATATCAACCACGAGGCCTCGGACCACGTACTTATCTCGTTTGGTTTTGACAGCCATAACCGTGATTTTGAGTTTGATCCAGGCAACCGTCCCATTATCACCAATGCTAACTTTTACATTGGCGGCTTAAGAACGGGTTGGCAAGCGGCTAGGGACGACCAAGGCTTTATTTTGACGCAAGGCGGTGGTCGAGCGCTTGACTCTAATGGTATGGAGACAACAATCCAACATGAGGCAATTAACCCCCTCCCTGCATTAACGTTGGATAATTACTCAATTAAGCGTCGCATGGAAGATTTGAAATTAACGAACCGCATCGACCAGTGGAGTTTGCAGCTCACCTATATTGCTGACGAAGAGCAAAACCATAAATTTGTCTTCGGTATTGATGGCTTCGACCAAGATCAACACCTTAACGTAACGCGTTTTCGTGGCAACAACGGTAACGGCGGACCGCGCATGCAAGAGTACGTCTTAAGTGATTTGGCAGATTTACAAGGCCCATTCACTCTGCAAGACGCGCCACACATTGTTCAGCAGACTACAAGTGTACAAGAGCTCGCTTTTGACTTTGAAAACCA
>JANQJB010000154.1 GCA_028281865.1 Marinagarivorans sp. | reverse complement strand
GACTTCCTCTAACGGCAGCTTTTCGCCAGTAATCGGGTCATTTACGCCAGATTCGTTTTCAAGCAATTTTGTATAAGAGGCTCTGAATCCAATATTATTTAGACCAGCGATATCTTCAGCAAAAACGTTAAAGGGGAGATGACCTTGGAGTTCAAATCCGTTAATTGTTGCCCCCTCATCGATGTTTTGAGGCAAACGTTCCTTTATATCATTGATGACAAACTCTCCCAATTCTCTGCCGTTGTTGGGGTTAAATAAAGTGACAGTATCGCCTGAATTATAGGTTGTACCTTCGTACTCATAACTGGTGAATTCGGTATCAATGGTGGTAGGAAAAGTGATAATGTCTTTATAAAATACACCCGCTGAAACTGATGCGCCCTTATCACCTGGATACCACTCGATTATCGACTCAATTTGATCAGCTTCGAAAGGGTCTAGGTTGGGGTTTTTGATATTGATATTTAAGTCAGCGAATTGTCTTTGGCAAGCCTCACTATTGGGATCCACCATTTCATCACATGCGGGATCTACTACGTTATCTCTCTCCTGAGCATCAAAATTTGTCGAGCCTGAAATCTGAGAAATTTCGGGTCGAGCCATAACCTTCGATGCAGCGAGACGAACAAGCAAGTCCTCGCGCAGCTCAAATGTAATATTTAAGCTAGGAAGCAAGTCAGAATAACCGCCTTGTGTTCGTTCGAGTACAGAGCTTTCTCCGAGTTCGGCACGGCCGCGATAACCTATCGCGTCAATATTTGTGTCGATATAGCGGACTCCGAAATTACCTCGGATTGGGGTATTGCCCAATTCGGAGTCAAAGTTGAACTGCACGTAAGCAGCGTCGACAGTTTCCTCGCTGAAAAGATATCTACCTCTACCGCGTGAGCCTTCGACTGTTTCATCGTGTACTTGCCACCCGCCACTTGGGAACTCGTCTCCTCTAGCAGAGGTGACACCTTCGCGACTTATTATAGGAGTCCAATAGTCAACAATAGCTTTGCCGTCAAAAGTTATCCATTCACGCATACCCAATGGAATTTCTCCCAAGAACCCCCCGCCAGGTTTTTTGTAATCGGTAATAAAATCTTCCAAGGGTTTTTCTTCAACTTCCGCTAAACCGAGAGCGGTATTGCGTTGTGCCTGGCCAAAACGAAAATTGTTAAATAGAGATTCGTTGACTAATTCTTCGCGTTTAACACCAAACTCCAGGCTTTTAATGGGGCCGAAATCTACCTCGTAATCTAGGTCAAATTTAATAGCATCACTTTCGTTCTCGACCAATATGACGTTAAAACCAACCTGGTTTAACGCAAACGACGAGGGGTCAGTCGGATCATAGACGAGCTGTTCCATGGTATCCGGGTCAGTGCCGATCAAATGTGCAAAGATTGGGACATTTTTTTGCGTGTCTAAAAAGTATCCAATACCATAATGCACATTTCTGAAGTTAACGGTCGCCACGCGATTGTCGCGATCCATAGCACTTTCGGTATGTGCGTAATCAAAATTGAGTGTTAACGGTCCGCTATTAGGATTGTATTCAACATTTAAGCCATAAAAACTATCATCGCGATCATAGGTGGAATAGGTATAGCTGCCCGAATCTGAGCTCTCGCCGTTAAAGACACCGGCAAGCAAAATTCCTTTGACTTTTTGAAAGTCAGTTTCTGAGATGATATTTGCCGGGCTTGACTCAAGGAGAGTCGGCGGAGGCAGCAATGGCATATTATTAGGGCCATTTGTCAGTTTAAATTGATAGGTATTTTGATAGACCTTACGCAAGCCAGTATTTGAGCCGTAATCTAGTACAATATTTAAGTCGTCATTGGGTCTGAACTGGGCCGTTAAATTTATGCCGGTGTTTTCTTTTTCCTCCTCGCTGGCGCTGTAGTTTGTATTCGCTCCAGGGCGCAATACGTTTGCACGCCCTAGAATCGTCTCATCCGACTGTGTTTGAATAATGCGAGCTTCTTGCGTTAAAACCGACGTTTCGCTTGTTGAGACATTAAGCAAAACACCTAAATTATCGTTAACTCTATAATTGAGTAGAGCAGAAACGCGCGGGTCAACTGCATCTGGAGAATCTCGGTAAGTCGCGTTTACTGTCCCATTAAAACTGATGTTCCCGTCTTGCTTTATGTCCAAAGGGCGAAGCGTCTGGATATCGACGGTTCCGCCGATCCCACCCTCGTCCATATTGGCAGAAGGACTTTTAGATATTCTAACGCCTCCACTTAGCTCTGGGGGGACCACGCTAAAATCAAAAGAGCGTAAATTTGAGTCCGACGGCTGTGCTGGTCCACCTGCACCGCCAGAGATTGAACGTCCGTTAACAGTTGTTTTATTGAACTTTGGTCCCAAACCTCGAATTGAGACGAATCGGCCTGAGCCATCTGCGTGGCGGTCAATTTGCAAGCCTGGAACACGCTGAAGTGTCTCGGCCAAATTTTCATCGGTATATTTACCGACGTCTTCAAACGTAACGGCCTCGATAATTTCAGTCGCGTTACGCTTTAAATCCTGTGCATTTAAAATTGCCTGACGAACGCCCGTGACAATAACTTCTTCTTTAATCTCTTCTTCTTGCGCACTCACCGTCATTGCTGTGCAAGTTGCGATACATAAAGAAAGAATAGGTACTGAACGCTTTAAGCTATCTGAAATTTTCAATGTTCGACTCCCCCAAAGAGTTTTAGTCGATTGCTGGTATTGAAGACCGCAAATCGGTAAAGGTCTGTTTTACTTTATAATCTGGCAACCGAATAGATTGTCCTATCTATTTAGTTGCTTAGTTGAGCGCCGCTGAAACACTGGCAAAAATGTGTTAATTTTCTTGTATTTATGCGGCTTGCATTGCCATTCTGGCAATGGCAGCGTGTCCCCACGCCGCTTATTAACCCGTCAATAATTATTGTTGGGTTAACTGAGTGCAGGCGTTTTATTTTTTATTAAATATTGAATATTTCTTCGCCGAGTTTTTGCCGCGCAATTCGCTGCAACCTCGCTTAAATCCCGCTGCCTGCGTTGATCACTGCTAAAATGTGAAGTGACCACTATTGCCCAACTGCGAAGACTACACTCAAAAACAATCACAAACAATCAAATTGAATCAAAAAAATGGCGCAAAATGTGCGTTTTGCGGCAGTTTTTAAGTTAAAAAAAGCGTGGGAATTTAAGGTTAGATTAAAATTTAATCAGTTTTTGGGGTTAGCTGACAAAGCGTGTAATCGGGATTAAAAAAAATTCATTTTAACTGTTGAAGAAAATCAGTGATTTTTTAATACGTAAAGTGGCGAAAGTGTTAATACCTCGCGGACAGAAATCCAACCTACCAAACCGATTAAGCCTGCGCCAATAAATGGAGCTGCCGTCCACAACGAAATATAGAATGAATTGGGTAAGCTAAATACTTCAACCGCTAAAAAATAGAGCGCAATCTGCGCGCCCGCTGCTGCGATAACACCGGCGATAATGCCTAGCACGAAAAATTCAATTAGAAGGCGAGAACGAATTAATTTTTTTTGACCTCCGAGTACCCGAATTACGGCGCTTTCCTGCAAGCGAATATCAAGTGTGGCTTGTACACTTGTGACCAGCAATAGAATTCCGGACAGCGAGACCAACAGTAAAATAAACTCAACCGCTTTACTCACGTTATCAATTATCGTTTTGACCTGCTCAAGCGTCTGATCCAGTTCAATAATTGAAATATGTGGGAATTGTTTAATAAGAAGATTAATCGTATTTTTTTTCTGCTCAGGTAAATAAAAACTGGTAATCCAATTTTCTCCACCATCTTTTAGAAAAGGTTGATTAAAAAGCATATAAAAATTGGGATTCATAGAGTCCCATTCGACAGAACGAACACTGCTTACCTCCGCGTCAAACTCGTATCCTGCGACGCTAAAGCGCAACTGATCACCTACGACAATTCCTAGACCATTGGCGTAGTTTTGCTCGGCGGAAACATACAGCTTTTCTTCATCAAAACCTTTCCAATTGCCGGACACGACTTTGTTATCTGGCCCGGGCTGGTTTGCCCAGCTTAAATTTAGCTCGCGTCGATAATTAATATTAGACTCGCTCTCGCGAGCGAGAGTACGTGTATTGACACCGTTAACGGTAATTATCCGGCCCGGAATCATCGGATAAAGGTCTTCAATATGGATTTGCTTGTCAGCAAAAAATTTCTCTACGGCAGTTTTGTCATCAGGAAAAATATTAAAAATAAAATGATTGGGCGCGTTTTCCGGTAATTGTTTTTGCCACTGCGAAATTAAACCGGAGCGAGAATACACTAAGATAAAAACCAACATTAAAAGAGCCGCGAAAACCGTCGACTGGATACTGTTAAACGCTTGATGGCGATGGAGACTATTGATACCGAGGCGCCAGTTTTGAGAAAGCCTTTCGCTAGACTTCTTCAATGCGAGAATTAACCCGCGTGACAATAAGCTAATGCCAACGATGCATGCGCACGTTGCCAAGAAAATAATGCCGGTCAATTGGATACTTTGGCTGTAGATATAAAGTAAAATGACCGTCGCAACAACTCCCAATACAACTTGTTTTAATTGTGAGGAAATAACGTAATCGTTTTGTTGTTTTAAAATTGTTATCGGCGGAACATTACGCAAGGCGAAAATTGGCGGTGCGGCAAATGCGAACAATGCAATGAACCCACTAATACCGCCAATAAAAAATGAAGAAACCGATGGTGATGATAAATGCACCGGCAAAAACTGATTTAACAGCATTAACAATACTTGGTGGAGCAACCAGCCGGTAATGCTACCAATCAAAATACAGCAGCTGCCAATAATAAATAAATTGACCAAAAAAGCCGTAAGAACTTGTTTGGGGCGTAAGCCAAAGGTTTTAAGTAAGGCGATACTTTTAAGCTGTTGTTTGGCATAACGTTTTGATGCTAAAGCAATGGCAGCGCCCGATAACACTACGCCTAAACAACCGGCGAGCAAGAAAAAGTTTTGCGCTTTGCCAAGCGCACTAGAGACACTGCGGTTGGCTTCTTCGACGCTGCGCCAGCGATGGTGGTTGCCGAGCTTGGGGGTGATCCACTGTTTAAAATTGCTAATATCCTTTTTCTCGCCCTTGAGCATCAGCGTATAGTTGACGCGACTACCGACTTGCAGCGCGCCGGTTTTTTCTGCGTCGTCGATATTGATCATCGCACGTGGTGCAAACCCAAACGCACTTTGCGCATTGTCAGGTTCTTGAATTAACGCAGCGTCCACTTTAAAACTCGCATCGCCAATTTCAATATTATCCCCAACTTGAATATCGAGCGCTGCAAACAAGCGAGAACTCAACCAAACTTTTCCCGCGCTAGGACCCGCAGTAACCTTTTCTCCCTCAGTATAAGGCTGGGCCGCGATAATGAGGTGGCTTTTTAGCGGGTAGCGATTTGAAACGGCTTTAACATTGGCGAGCTGAGTAAAATCCCCGGAAAACGCCATCGCACGATAATTAATGCTATTGGCGATAACTAAGTTGTACAAGCGCGCCTGGGCTTCCCACTCGCTTGGAATTGGCATAGAGCCGCGTATTTGCGCATCTGCAGCGAGCAAGTTTGAAGCTTCTTCGATTATCGAGCCTTTAATACGGTCGGTAAAAATATTAATGCAACTGACCGTTGCCACAGCAATAATTAACGCACTGATTAGAACGTTAAGCTCACCTTGACGCAAACTGCGTGTTAGCAACAAAAATATTGGGCGTAGGTTAGAAAACACAGCCATTTAATTTATTTCACTGATAAAGCCTGAATCCATATTGACCCGGCGAGCACATTTTTCCGCCAGAGCGTGCGAGTGCGTCACAAGCACAAGCGTGGTGTTGTTAGCGCTATTTAAATCAAACAATAAATTTGAAATGGCTTCTCCTGTTGCTGAATCAAGATTTCCCGTCGGTTCATCGGCAAAAATAATCGGCGATTGGCAAGCAAAAGCGCGCGCAATGGCAACCCGTTGCTGCTCGCCGCCCGACAGTTCATTCGGGCGGTGCAATTGTCGGTCGAGCAGGCCGACCCGTTCAAGATAATCCGTTGCGACTTTTCTTAATTCAACCGTCGACTTTTTAGCTGTTTTAGAGCCACCTATCTGCGCATTTTGAACCTCGAGCGGCAGCATTACATTTTCGAGTGCATTTAAGCTTGGCAGCAACTGAAAGTTTTGGAACACAAACGCGACTAAACGAGCGCGGACATCGGCACGCTGCTCTTCGTCTAAGTGAGAGACTCTTTCATCCCCAAGATAAACTTCTCCCTCACTTGGCGTGTCTAAACCGGCGAGCAGGCCAAGCAGAGTTGATTTACCCGCTCCAGAAGGTCCGAGAATCGCAACGCTTTCGCCGCGATTTATTTCGAAATTAATGTCTTTTAAAATGCTTAGCTGATTCTGGCCTAGACTTACGGTATGTCCGAGATCATGGGCTTTAATGATAGGCGAGACGTTAACATTATCAATTAATCGAGCATTTACAGGATCAATATTTAGCGTGTTATTCATACGACGTTTTTATACAATTTATCTACTTTTACTGCTTGTTATAGCAAGCTCTTCGACCCTTGCTGAGACCAAAAAGATCCTCGTGCTCGGCGACAGCTTAAGCGCCGCCTACCGCATGCCTAAGGAACAAGGCTGGGTCAATTTATTGCGCCAACGGGTCAAACCCGAGTGGCAGGTTATCAACGGAGCTGTCAGCGGAGCAACAACGGCCCAGGGCTTGAGCTTATTGCCCGGCTTGCTCAAACAGCACCAGCCGGAGATTTTGATTCTCGAACTGGGCGGAAACGACGGCCTACAAGGGAAGCCCATTAAGCATATTACCCAAAATTTAGAAAAACTTGTGTTACAAGCCAAACAGGCTGGCGCTACTGTTGTACTTCTTGGCATACGCATTCCAAGCAATTTTGGTTCGCGCTACACAGAACCTTTTTTCCAACAATATAAGAAAATAGCAAAAAAACACGGGCTTGCTTACCACCCATTTTTATTGGAAGGCGTTGCGACGAATAAAAGTCTGATGATGAACGATGGTATTCACCCTAAAGCCGCGGCACAGCCAAAGATCCTTGAAAATGTGTGGGGAGTACTTAAGCCAGAGTTAAAAAAGCCTAAATAACACTCAATTGACTAAACAAAACCCACTTCCAGCCAGCACTGAGTTTCACAGCCCGCCAGGCGTTTTCGGGCTGTAAAAATCGTGGACGATTTTGACAGAACCCCCAGGGAAGGGTTCACGGTGGCCCGAAAATGCCTGGCGGGCTGTGAAACGGCCTCGCTATGAAGCAGAACCAAATTTATCAAGTCCAACTGAGGCTAATCACGCGGTTTTAAGTAAAGTTTCTAATGGAATATCGAATGCATCGGCGAAGTCTCGTCGAAAGAGGAGTATATTGCCGCCCTAAAAACGTGAAGAACTACAAGCACAAAATCTACTTACCCCGTGAATACCTCAATAAATCGATTATTACCACGCAACTGGCTCGATTGTCCGCTAGAATCGTTAACAAAACTAGCACCTTGCCAACCCATTGCTTGGCCAGAGTTTGAAAAAGCAGGGATTCACGTTTCAATAAAAAGAGAAGACCAGCTCTCAAATACCCTGGGTGGAAACAAATTTTATAAGCTTTATTTTCATCTAAAACAGTTTCAGTTAAGTAAGAAAAAAACGATTGCCAGCTTTGGCGGAGCATATTCGAATCATTTATACGCCTTGGCACATTGTGGCGCAGAACTCGGAATCCCGACAATTGGCTTTGTTCGCGGTGAAAAAAGTCAAACAATAAGTGCAACCTTAGCTGACTGCATTGACCTAGGTATGCAAATAAACTTTATCTCGCGTACAAGGTATCGCGAAAAAAATGAGCCGAAAGTTTTACACGAATTAAAAAAAGAAAATCCCGATGCCTACTTTATTCCCGAAGGTGGTGGCGGTGAGTTAGGCGCGAAAGGGTGCCTAGCGTTGGCGCAAACTATTTTTAATACGGTTGAAGAACTTACCGCAATTGTTGTTGCTGGCGGGACCGGTTCAACCGCCGCCGGACTGTTAGCCGGTTTGAATACTTTGGATGCTGCTGACAAGGTCCGCGTTCATTGTGTGCTCGCGTTAAAAGGTTCCGAAACTAAAACTGCGGCCTTTAAAACGCAAATACTTGAACTCGCGAATAATATACTGCGAGAGCCAGCAATAGCGGGTGATGCCGGTTCCAGAACGCGTATCAACCCTAGAGCTACTACCGGAGCTACTGTTAGCCAAAGCCAGCTGGCCCTAGAAACTCGCTTTCACTGCGGAGGATATGCTAAGTTTCCTCCGCAACTGCGCGAATTTGTTCGGGTTTTTGAACAGAAAACGCAAATATTGTTAGACCCTGTGTACACAGCAAAAGCGCTCTGGGCGTTGCACTGCCAAAGTTTACAGGGCGAATGGCCAAAAGACGCTAGAATTGTTGTATTACACACCGGTGGCTTGCAGGGTCGCAGGGGATACGAAAAACTTGATATCGATATTTAACCAGCGCATCAGCACCTTGCTCGCATTTTGCATATGCTTCGTTTCTGGGATAGCCAATTAGGGTTTAGCCAATGGGTAAAAGGTTTAGCCAATGAGCAAATTCAAATCAGTGGGCTTAGTCGGCCGCTTAGGCAGTGAAGCGGCATACTATTCTCTGCAGCGCTTGATGGCCTTTTTACGCAAGCGTCAAATAACCGCGCATATCGACGAAGAGACAGCCGAGGCAGTTCCGCACTCTGGCTTGAACCAAGTTCCGCGCGATAAATTACGGCATGAATGCGACCTCGTCATCGTGGTTGGCGGTGACGGAAGCTTGCTGGGAATGGCCCGCAGTCTTGTCGGCTCAGACGTTCCATTGCTCGGGATAAACCGAGGGCGCTTGGGTTTTTTAACCGATATTTCGCCCGAGGAAATCGAGCGCAAAGTGGGGGCCGTACTCGACGGTGAATACCGCGATGATCGCCGTTTTCTTATCGATGGCCTTGTGATGCGCGCTGGCCACTGCATTGGCCAAAGTACAGCGCTAAATGACGTGGTACTGCACCCCGGTCAATTTATCCGCATGATCGAATTCGACCTATTTATTGATGAGCAGTATGTATACCGCCAACGCTCAGACGGTTTGATTATTTCGACCCCAACAGGCTCTACCGCCTACGCCCTTAGCGGCGGTGGACCGATTATGTATCCCAGCCTCGATGCCATCGAGATGGTACCTATGAACCCGCATAATTTAAGCAGCCGACCCATCGTCGTAAATGGTGGCGCTGCTATTCGCATGGTTATTGGGGATCAGCGCGATGTGCGACCGATTGTTACCTTCGATGGGCAGACGCATATTGTGACGCACGAGGGTGACGAGGTGTTGATTAATAAATGCCCAAGCTCACTGCGCTTAATTCACCCCAAAGGCCATAATTTTTACGAGATTTGCCGCAACAAGCTCGGTTGGGAGCGGGATGCGCAAAAGCTTTAGGCTAGCGATTTCATCGCCGTTGCTTATTCTATCCCCACAGCCCGCACAAGAGCCTCGCATATAGTGATTACAGTGCTGTAAAATACAGGCTTTTTGTCGTATTAACGATGCACAAACGCTTTGTGCAATTGAAAAGGTTAGAACTGAATGCCCGAATTTCGAGTAGCGAGTTTTCGGCTCGAGCAGGATATCAATCCGCTGTGCCAAATGCTAAAGCAGCGGCAAATCGAATTTAAAATTGAGCAAGAAGATAACGAACAGGTACTTTTTGTTGATTCGGCGGAAATTGCCGCACAGTTGAAGCAGGTGGTTGCTGATTTGACCTTGGGTTCAATTGAAATCGTCGGCTATCAGACCGAAGATAAAGATATTCAATATGCGGTCAAATCGACACTCAATTTACGCTCGTGGAGTGTTACGGCAATTGTTCTTGCGGTATCGGCGTTTGTTTTTTTACTTACCGATATTTTGCAAATAAGACAAGTCCACTATGCGCTTACTTTTTTGCCACTTAATACGCTCCCGCCACAAAAGTTAGAAACATGGGTAAATAGTGGAGAATTTTGGCGGCTATTTTCACCGGCAATTTTGCATTTTGGTTGGGTACATATTTTATTTAATAGCGCGACATTTTATTTTGCTGGCAGGCGATTGGAAGTTTTTTTAGGTAAAGTTAAATACGTTGTTCTGCTTTTTATGCTGGCGTTTCTAGCCAATGTTGTGGAGTATAACTGGGATGGTGGGCTTAATTTTGGCGGCTTATCCGGTGTGATATTTGGTCTGTTTGGATTTATTGGCGCAGTTTCGCTAAAAAAGCCGGCACCAGTATTGTATCTGCCACGTGGGATTTATATTGTTTTGCTGCTGAGTATCGTTGTCGGTACGTCGGGTATACTCGGTATTTTGTTCAATGTATTTATTGCCAATGGTGCTCATATTGGCGGTTTAGTTTCGGGAATTATTTTGGGTACTTTTTACGGTGACTATTTAAATCGACATGCAGAAAAAGCGGCTTAAAGCACGTGCATTATCAAACTCCGGACAAGTGACACTACGATGAATATCCAAGACGCGCTCAATGCGATGACGCCCGAAATATATGAGCGTTTTAAAACCGCAATAGAAATAGGACGCTGGCCCAATGGCGAAAAATTATCGCAACAGCAAAAAAGCACTTGTTTGCAGGCGGTAATTATATATGAGCAAAAATATAAAGCGCCACACGAACGCACAGCTTATGTTCCACCGAAGTCTTCCGAGTGTAATACCGAAGCAAGTGAGGAAAGTGATACAGAGCCGTTAAACTGGCAAAAGTAAAAACTTTACACTTAAAAGCTAATAGAAAAACACTAACAAAAAAATAAAGCGCATAGAAAAAGCAAGCGAACAGAAAAAGCAAACTCATACAAATAGTAGAACCAAGCAACTGTACAAGCGAGACAATTGAATGACTAACGCTGTATCCGCAACAGAAGCGGCTCCCACGACCACCTATTTAAAAGACTATCAAAAGCCAGATTTTTTAATCGAAAAAACAGAGCTTACGTTTAATCTTTACGAGAATTTTACCGCAGTAACGTCGAATTTAACGATGGTACGTGCAGAAGGTGTCGAGGCTGACAAACCCTTAGTGCTAAACGGTGTTGATCTGGTGTTGGAGTCTCTTGCAATCGACGGTACTGATTTAAATCAAGGTGCATACGAAGTAGGTCAAGAAACCTTAACGATTAAAAACGTTCCCAGCCGTTTTCAATTAAGCTGCGAAACACGCATTGAACCGCAAAATAATACTTCGTTAGAGGGTTTATATAAATCGCGCCATATGTTTTGCACGCAATGCGAAGCAGAGGGTTTTCGAAAAATTACTTATTATCTCGATCGCCCAGATGTGCTCAGCGAATTTACCACTACCATTATTGCCGACAAACACAGTTATCCCGTATTACTTTCCAACGGGAATTTAATTAAAAAAGGTGAATTAAACGGAGTGCGTCACTACGCTACTTGGCACGACCCGTTTAAAAAGCCCTCGTATTTATTTGCACTCGTGGCCGGTGAATTAGTCTCCGTTGACGACACGTTTACCACAATGAGTGGACGAACAATCGAGATTAAATTATATGTAGAGGAAAAAGATCTCGACAAATGTGAACATGCTTTAGTGTCGCTAAAAAAAGCGATGAAATGGGACGAAGACGTTTACGGGCGCGAATATGATCTTGATATCTTTATGATCGTTGCCGTAGACGATTTTAATATGGGCGCAATGGAGAACAAAGGCCTCAATATATTTAATACCAGTTGCGTACTCGCCAACCCGGAAATTACCACCGATGCGGGTTTTCAGCGTGTAGAAGCGGTTGTTGCACACGAATATTTTCACAATTGGTCCGGCAATCGTGTGACTTGCCGCGATTGGTTTCAATTGAGCTTAAAAGAGGGTTTTACCGTTTTTCGCGATGCAGAATTTTCCGCGGATATGGGCTCACGCACAGTCAAACGGGTTGAAGATGTTGGTGTAATGCGCACCTTACAATTTGCCGAAGATGCCGGCCCCATGTCTCACCCTGTGCGACCTGCATCTTATATGGAAATATCTAACTTTTATACCTTAACAGTTTATGAAAAAGGCGCGGAAGTTGTGCGCATGATCCACACTTTGCTTGGCAAAGAAGATTTTCGTAAAGGCTCGGATATTTATTTTTCCCGTCATGATGGCGAGGCTGCAACTATTGAAGATTTTGTCAGCGCAATGGAGGAGGGCTCCGGTAAAGACTTAAGCCAATTTATGCACTGGTATTCGCAGGCGGGTACGCCTAGCGTAAGCGTTAGCGACAATTACGATGCGGATAAACACACTTATACCTTAACATTTAAACAGAGTGTACCATCGACACCGGAAGCGACTAGTGACCAGAAAAAACCTTTTCAAATTCCTATTGCACTGGGCTTGCTAGGTGACGAAGGGGAAATTCCGTTAGTTGTGGAAGAGCAGTCGCAAAATTCTTCGCGCCTTGTCGATTCCGTATTAGCAATTACTCAGCCTGAGCAGTCTGTTACCTTTACACAGGTTAATGAAAAACCGGTTCCGGTTATGCTTAAAAATTTTTCTGCGCCGGTAAAGCTGGAATATTCTTATAGCCGTGCAGACTTATTGCGGATAATGGCGGTGGAAAATGATGGTTTTTGCCGTTGGGATGCCAGTCAACAATTAGCGCTTGGTGTTATTAATGATTGCATTGAGAAGTTACAACAAGGTCATAGCCTTGAAGCGGCGGATTGCGACGCGAGTTTAATAGAAGGTTATAAGGCAATCTTGGCCAATAAAGATCTAGACCTCGCGATGGTTGCACTCATGTTGCAATTGCCCTCGCAGGCGTATATCGCAGAACAGTTTGATGTAATCGATGTCGATGCGATTTATCAAGCGCGAAAATTTATTGGCAATCAAATTGCTGAGCGACTTTACCACGAGTTGCTCGATAGTTATAAGCATTTAAACAGCGACGAAAGCTATAGTTTTAATGCGCAGGCCGTTGCCAAGCGCAGCTTAAAAAATACTGCGTTGCATTATTTAATGAAAATAGATAACGAAGAAGTCCGCAAGCAATGTTTGGCACAATATAGTGCACAAAATAATATGACGGATGTGTCGAGCGCTTTGCGTAATATTGTAAGCTCACCGAGTGAAGCGTTAAAAGAGATTAAACAACAGACACTAGCAGCTTTTTATCAAAAATGGCAAAACGAACCGCTGGTTGTGAATTTATGGTTATCTATCCAAGCGACCTGTGATTTGCCCGGCACGTTAGATGAAGTGATAAAACTCACAAAGTCACCCGTCTTCGATTTGCAAAACCCCAATAAAGTGCGCAGCTTAATCGGCGCTTTTGCCAGTCAAAATTCTATTAATTTCCACATAAAGACAGGTGAGGGATACCAATTTCTCTCCGATCAGATTATTAAACTCAATCTAAAAAACCCACAAATTGCTGCGCGTTTAATTACACCGTTAACAAAATGGAAGCGCTACGATAGTGACAGACAAAAATTAATAAAACAGCAATTGGAACGTATTAAAGCCGAGCCCAAGTTATCGAAGGATGTGTTTGAAGTCGTGGATAAGAGTTTGAGCGTTTAAGATTTAGCTCTGAAAAATTTATTACAAGTTAACGCTTGATTTATTTGTATGGCTTATTGTATCGTTATGCTGGCTATTTAGGGTATCGGTTATTATTTTAAAAAAGGAAATTTTCTCGGATGGGGTTCCTTTCTTGCAACTGCTTGGTTAGTAGTGGTTTGGCTACTAATTTCTCTTCTATAAGCGCCTGTTCTGGTGGGTGTTTTTGTCTATTTTTTAAGTATGTTGGTTGTATTTTACACCGATGTGATGTTTTGCTCTCCAATTTTAGAAACTTTTTTCAGTTTGAATTAAATAGAAAGGGAAAAAACCGTATTTTTGAAGCGTTTTTATCAAAAAGGGCAATGCTATGAAACTTGTTAATATTTACCGATTGATTTCAATCAGCATAAGTAGTATTTTGCCTTTAGTTGCGGCCTTTTATCTATCTGCTTGTGGTTCTGGAGGCCCTGATAACCCCGGCTCCAGTTCTTCTGAAGAAACGGGTAACTCATCTGAACCTCTTCCCTCAAATATTTTTCTTGTTGAACCTATCCCTAATATTAGAGAACCTGTTGAGCAACCAATGTCGCGAAAAGGGGCTTCAACTTTCGTACTATATACGATGAGACTCCTAAGCGCTGCCAATAGGATGCTCGAAACAGAGATATATGGCAGTAATCACTTTAATATCGCACCTTTAGGTTGGGACCTGGAACATAAATCTGGAAGGAACGAAAAGACTAACTGCGAATTCCATGGATCAGAAGAAACTCGGCCTGCACAAGACTTGTCCCCCAATGCGTTTAAAATACTGTATCAAAATTGTATAAAGTTAGCCAATTCAGGGGATAAGCCGTTCTTTGATGGAGAGGTAATTTATGATTACGAAAGACGTGATTTTGTAAAAACCAAGTCATTTGTGGATTATCGTAATCTTCATACGCAATACGGCAGAGAAGAATTAGAACTTTATGGGACTCAAAGGGGAGAAGTATTTTATGGCACGATAAATGTTGAAACGCTAGAAGATAATACGTCAATTGAAGTCGATCTTCGACTTCAAAATAATATCATAGGAACTGTAGTTTTTGATAAAGTCAAGATAGTGCAAAGTACTACCGGTGAAATTATTAGCGCTGGAGGATCGCTTGGAATTTCTGGTGAAGGAAAATTTGGTTTATCTTCAAAGAATGGTGTGCTTGTTTTAGGAGATGAGGAAGATCACCATCTGAATATTAGGTTTGTTAATAGGAGCACCGTATTGGCGAGCTATCATGGAGAAAACGATCGTGTTTATGGAAATTATTATAATTTTGAATTTATCCAAAGCTATGACAGTAGGAATGAGATGTTACCTATTGAACGAGATTCTCCGAAAGAAGAAATAAGCAAGGAATCGGTTTCATATTTTGATCAAGAAGACATAATAAATATCAGTCTTTCACGGCACTATACCTCGCTTGACGGATCTTTGTTGAGCTATGATTTGGAGCTTCTAGGTATTACTGCAAGTGATAGGATTTATGGAAGACAAAAAGTTCCTGGCTTCTTGCCATTAAGTGCAGTTCGAGAGTTCGCAAAACCACAATATACAGTCACTCAAAATGAAGCGGGCATGCTGCAATTAGTTGTGCATAAGCTCCCTGGAGCACGTAACAGACTTAGGTTCCGGGCAAAAATAACTGCTGAAAATGGTGAGTTTTCGGATGCTAGCGAATTCGAAGTATGGGTGCATGGTGATTTCGATATGGATGGTGTCAATGACTCTTTAGATCTAGATGATGATAACGATGGTGTTGCGGATATAGAAGATGCGCTTCCCTACGATAATCGACATTCTAATGATACTGATGGTGATGGAATAGGGGATGGTGATGATCCGGATATTGATGACGATGGAGTAGTTAACGAGCAAGACTATTTTCCATTTGATTCGAGGTGTTACTTGCAATTCAGCGGTACTGAAGAAGGGATATGCCTTACTACGTTGTCTTCAGACATTGCTTCGGTTTACAAAGGAGTCTCACCAAACGGTATTGCAGTGTTTTGGATTGCTTCAGAAAACACTGCTTTTCGTTACGACCTTGAAAAAGGTGTGTTTTATCCTCCTATTATTATTTCGGATGTGTCCCAAACTTTTCCAATTGTTCGTGTGGATCAGTCGAGTAATTATGTGCTCTTACAAAACAATCTGGGTAGTTTATTATTATTCGACAACGTTCCTGAGCCTGTTTTAGTTAATACGGTTGTTAAAAATACGCCAGAGCTGGACCTTGCCATCAATTCCACGACTCTTACAATAATAAAAGAAGGTATTCTGCAAGTTGGCAACCAAAATTCAGACAATCGCTCGCAGACCATTTACTTATTTAACAAAAATGGAGACTTGGTTGATAGCTTACCAACGGACGAAACTTGGATTAGGTATTGCCCAGAAAATGCAAATGTGTTTTATAAAAAATGTTTGCTTTACGAAGATAACATATTGTTTGTGAGAGAGAATAGCGATGCGCCAGCGTTCACTCCGCAGCCGACAGATATCTTTTCACCTAAGCGAGACTATTTGATTTTAGATAAGCGTATTTATAGTAGTGCTGGCGATTCAAGCTACACTTTCGCTTCAAATGTGATTGCTTGGACGGATGTCGGTGTTGTGACTCTTCAGCCGGAAGCTCTTGGCGTATGGGATTTTGATCGCCAAAAATACATCCATTATTCAAAATTAGACGCCAACGCAAAAGGTATTGTTATTCATACGAAAAATACTTTTTATCAAGTATTTATGGATAATAATCAGCATTTCACAAGTAGAGAGATAACGATTAAAGATGATTTTGACCAAGATGGAGTTCTAGATGAGCATGATGATTTTCCTTTTGACTCGAGAATATCAAAGGACTCCGATGGAGATGGCTACGCCGATTCTTTTAATATCGATAATGCAAACTATCGTGATATCAAAATAGATGCTTTTCCTGAAAATGCTGCCTGCTGGGATTCGGAAAAAAGCTGCGGCAAGGGTTCATTGAGTTACGTTGGCATGTTGAACGAGAAGAGATTTGTTAACGATAATGATGTAGTATTAATTTCGGTTGATAATGATATTCGACTTATTCACCGATTTTCAAAAAATATTACAGATTTCATCTCGCCAATACGTGTAAGACCTAAAAATATTTTCTATCCGTCCACGTTTATTTTCAAAGCTGATGATTGGACATATGTTAGAGATGTCAACCGAATTTATTTTACTCAAGAAAGAGATATGCTTTTTATTGATATGAATCAATTAAATCCGACTGTTCAATACTATGTAGGTTTGGCAGAAGGTGAATCCCACGAAAGCATTTCTACTATTACTCGTAACGATGGCATAATTGACACATATTTAGTAACTCATTGGCAGTCAGGCCCATTGCAAGGTGGATTGATGTTGAGATCTATTTCAGATCCGTCAAAGCGCCTGCGTATACCTTATCCAACTGCTGCTATCGAAAGTGCTGAGAGCTCTAATACACTTCCTCTCTCTTCATTTTTTTGGTCTTCAGATTCGTCAACATTTTGGTTTTCTCAAAAATATGGCGACAAACTCTATATCTGTCGACTAGATTACAATTATAGTGAGATGGACGAGTCGATATGTTCAGAGCAGTTTGCAATCGAGGCTAATATAGATCTCGATATAGCTTCATGGGGCCCATTTGTAAAGCCAGGCGAGTTCACGATTTCACCGACTGGCGACAAGTATTCTTTTAAAGAACAAAGTGGATATTTAGGGCGCGCCAACGAAAAAATGCTATTTTCTGAGCCGAGAGAAATTTTTAGTAGATGGTTAGATGATGGCCGACTAATAAAACATGATAAATTTTTTTCCACTGTAAACTTATTTGATTTCGAATTTAATATTCTCAACGATTTTGAAAATGAAAATGTCAAATCGATAATAGAGTTTTCAGATGGGGACTATGTTATTTCGACGGATGGAAACAATAATATTGAGATGATGCCGCTAGAGTAGTAAATATAAAAACTCATTTTGGTACAAGCTAGATTCTTTGCTATTGAGAGAGGCTATGTATTGTATTGCTAAGGTTATCAAGGGATGTGTTTGAGGTGGTGGATAAGAGTTTGAGGGTTTAAGATTTAGTTCAGAAAAAATTATTACAAGTTAACGCTTGATTTATTTGTATGGCTTATTGTATCGTTATGCTGGCTATTTAGGGTATCGGTTATTATTTGAAGAAGGAAATTAATCGCGGATGGGGTTTCTCTCTTGCATCTTTATTGTTAGTTGTGGTTTGACCACTGACTCCTTTTCTATGAATGCCTTTTCTGGCAGATGTTTTTGTTCGTTTTTTAACTTATGTGATCGTGAATTGTACTTTGGCTGCAATTCAAATGTAGATTTTAATTGTATTGAAAACAAACAGCGGTTTAATTATGTACGCTGATTCTTCTGTGCATTTCTCTATAGATATTTTAATTATTTTTTGCGAGCTAGCTTAGCTCACCTGTTACCTCGCATTATATTGGGTTTAGTTACTTTAACGGATATTGACTATGTTTATCGATAGTACAAAAAACGGCCGATATTTTTTGGCTAGTATCTTTTTCTTGCTTCTATCTCCTTTCATTTATGCGGGGAATCTCAAGGACCAAAAACCTAAAGAAAACACCTACGAAATAAGTCCAGTTGTAACGGATCATTTTAAATCTCGCGGTATCCCCCGCAAATTCAACACCATTAAAAACAAACTTAGTGTCCATATAGCTGAGACAAAATCGCTTTTGGAGTCGACTAAGGGTGGGACTGTTAAACCGGCAATGTTTAATAGCCAGATTGAGAGCAAGCGGTTTGAGTTGACAAGGCTACTTACCGATGTCAATGAATTATTGAGCAAAGGTCAGACCTCGAAACAACACAATAAATCGCTAATAAGAATATTTGAAAAGCATATTCAGTCCTATTCCAACAGCTTGGAAAAGGTTCAGCAAGCCAAAAGCCAGACAGAGTTGAAACGAGCCGTTGCGCAGTTAGGGCAAAAGATTAATAAATTCAACGCTAAACGGAAGACGAAGTCGCTGAAATTGCGCGAGGGCGGCCGTCCGGGAGGTATGAGCCACCGAGGTTTGGGTAAAAAAGACACGAAGGGCAAGTCCAAGAATAAGAAAAAAAATAAAAAGAAAGACAAAAAACCAAAAAATAAGAATAAACAAGCTAAATCTTCGAGTGCTACTAAGACGCCAAAACTAGCGTTGCTAAAACTGTTAAAAGCTGGATTGGATATTTTCGTCCCCTTGGCCCATGCTGATAATTACCAGCAACCCCCCACACCACCTCAAGCAGTGTCTTGTTATAACGATAGCGCGGATTTTGCCAGTAATTTATCAACTGATCTCAATTTAACAGCGAGCGAATTGGAGGTTGATGCCTCGATCGACCAAGTTGCTTACGATTCCATCACTGCGCTGGCCCACGAACTCGAGTATTCGCCGTTAAAGATGGTCGAGTACGTAACGAATGAGATGAGAGTTGAGTACTATCATGGCTCTGTTAAAGGTGCATCGGGCACGTTAACGAGCGGAGGTGGTAACGACATAGATCACGCCAGTTTGCTCGTCGCATTATTACGTGCATCGGGGTATCCCGCTCGCTATGTGCATGGAGATATCTATTTACAAGATAAAAATAGCCATTTGGATTGGTGGGGCGTTAAAGACTTTACTTCTTTAATAAGCGCCGTGTTGCAGTCCAACAAATTAAATCCGGCATCTAATCCAACAGGCGAGACAATAGATGGCATTCAATCAATTCCAGTTCCTCACACATGGGTTGAAGCGTGTCTTCCTTATGGCAATTACAGAGGTGACGGTAAAGAAAATAGCAGTTACCGCTGGGTTCAAATAGACACAAGTTTTAAGTCTCACGAGAGAGTAGACGGCATAACAGTAAATCACACGTTTAATTACGATGAATTTTTATCCGAACGCTCCAATAAGCTGCCGGTCGAACATTTCGCAGAACAATTACTTGAAAAAGCGAGGGAAACAAACCCCAATGTTATTTTGGATGACATCGGTACTTACTGGGAACAAAAACACACGTCCTTTGAGTTTATAACAGATAGTTTACCGTTTTTGGTTAAGTCTGTAGATGCTGTAACGCCCACTTTATCTAACACTAAAAAAGCGTTTGTTTTTCTTCAGCTGGAGGGAGCATCTGAGTTTTCTCTGCCGATGACTGACTTTGCTCAACATCGTATTACCTTGTCTTTCGAAGGAACCAATAGCAGTGATGCGCAGAAATATCTAGATTTTTTAAATGGCAATATTCTTTTAGAAGATTGTAGTGTGGACAATTTGAATTTGCGTCCGGTTTTTCGAGTTGACGGGGCATCAATTCTCAATATGCCTTCATACACTTTGTGCTCTGGGAACGATCACAGGCAGTTGTGGTTAAAAATGGTGGTCAAGGTAGACGGAAGAGTTGTGAGTAACATTGGCGATAATACTCAGAGCTTACAATTTGATACGATATCACTATTGGATTACTACGCATTAAATGCATATGCATTTAATGGTTCGGATAACTATATTCGCTCCCGTAGCTTGCAATTATTGGATGCTTTAAATGATTCCAATACTCCGGCTCAAGATCTAGATAATACTCTAGGCGAGTTTCTTCATGTGGCGTTGATAAAATACATGGAGAATGTTACAGCTGCAAACTTGAAAATAGGGCGCTTAAATGAAACAACCGGAAGGTCTGGTCATCATATTGGTTTAACGTCAACCCGAGCTAACGTTGAATATTTTTTCGACCTACCTTATGCAATGCAATCAAACGATTTTGTGGTCGATGTTCCCGGCGGTTTGGATAGGTCGGTAAACATTGCAGGAGGTGGTTTCAATTTTGACGCTTCTCGTTTAAATGGATATACCGCTTCACATTTGGAGAGCCTTATTTGGCAGGAGTACGCATCAAAAGATGCGGTGAGTACCGTTTCGGGTTTGCAGATTGCAGCATCATCCAATAATGAGGTGCAGAGTTTTACCAACGTTAACGCTTTAAAAGCCTTTATTCGCCAATGCGATGCACAGAACAATATTGTTGATGAATGCTATTTGCCAGGCACTGTTGCGAATATCGAAAGCCAGTTTTTAAGTAACGCGTCCAATAAAGTCACTATTGCCAAGAAGCCTGTTGCTTATAAGAACTGGTCTGGGCCTGTTTATGTTGTTGAAAATATTTTTAACTCTGGCGGAGCTTCTTTTGGCTTCCCGATATCTGCGTACTCAGGTGGCTATACGGTCGAAACACAAATGGCCAATTATTTCAGTAGCTTCACTGCAAATTATTCTACCGGCTTCGATATGAGCGCTGGCGCTGTTGCGACGAGCAACAATGGCTCAACCATCTCCGAGTTAGCAAATTCGGGTACTGCGCAGGCAGTTAAGCAGAATAGTCTTAACTCAGGCATAGGAAACGGCAATACAAAATATAATACTACCGCATTCGATCCAGTTAATATGGTAACGGGCAATATGTATCACGAGGAAATGGATATTAGCCTGGCTGCGCGTGGACTACCTTTAATTTTTAACCGGACCTTTAACAGTACTGATAGCGAAAAAACGGGCCCATTGGGTAATGGTTGGGTTCATAGCTTACAACAGAAAATTGCTGTAATCGATACGGATAATGACGGTAACGGCGATACAATAGTGTGGACAAATTCAAGTGGTTCCGAAAAATATATTGGCCTAGAAGTTTTTATCGATTACGAAGAATATGAACCTGACTATGACGGTGAATATACGTATTACATTAATGACCCTGTTATTCCTGATGGATTTAACTTTAGCGTGGAGTACAGTGAAGGAACATTTGATTTTCAGAACGGATGGTTTGACGGATTTGAAATAAAAATTATCGAAAAAAATGGCCTAACCTTTACCTTTGAACTCGCTGACTGGTACGTTGGCGCTAAAGCCTATGTTGCAAGTATAAAAGATGTTCACAACAACACCTTGTCTTTTACTTATGGCACAAACAATCGCTTGCTCTCAGTAAAAGACCCAGACAACAGAACACTATCGTTTGAATACTACCCCAACAAAAACTTAATCCACAAAGTTAATTTGGATTGGGCAAACCAAACTCACGAATATTTTTACGATGCCAATGACAATTTAAGGGCTTATCGTAACCCCTTAGATCGCATTGAAAATCGTGACACCACAAGCTACGAATATTATTCCGCATCCGATGGCCATAACTTAGAAAATAAAATGAAGTCATTTGAATATGCAAACGGCTATAAAATGACGTTTGAATATTATTTAAATGGCAAAACCTATCGTCACTATAATGCCTTGGGTGAAACGGCAACGTTTTCTTACAATGAATTTCGCCGTGAATCAACAACTGTAAATGAATTAGGTAGAAAGGAGTATTACACCTTTAATAAAGATGGGCTATTAACAGAGTTTACCGATGCATTGGGCGGAAAGTCCTACTATCGCTTCGAAGACCCGAACGATCCAATGTTGCGTACGCGCGAAACTGACCCTATGGGTTACAACACGGATTATAGCTATGATGCCGATAAAAACCTAAGCAGCGAAACTCTGCCGTCCGGTGCAACCGTTACTTACCAACACTACAATGCTTTTGGCTCGCCGCAATTAATTAAAAATGCTCGCGGGCACTATCGTATTCATAAATACGATGTGAAGGGTAATTTAACCGACACCGTTATGTTAAAAGAAGGTCACGGTGCGAATATTTCACCGGCTTCCTTTAATCCCGAAGCTAACGCCGACAAAATTATTGCTTGGACGCGTAACGAATATGACGCTAATGGAAAACTGACTTTAAGCCGGCAAGTTAAGGACTTTGCCAATAAAAATAGCGGACCTTATACCGTCTACGACTATACCGATAATGACAATAATACCGAAGGCGTTGTTGTAAAAAGCATCAGCTATTACGGAGATGCCAATGGCGATGGTGTTTTTTCTGCGAATGAAGGCCTTGGCACCTATGCATCAACTTTTGATGCGCTTGGGCGCCCATTAACGTCATTTGGTGCAGGGCGTTATCCGGTTTCAATGCAATATGATATTGCTGGGCGTTTAAAGGAAAGCTCCGACCCACTCGGTGGCACACGCTTCTTGAATTACGACGCGTCGGGTTTGCCGACCGGTAGTAGTTTAATGGGTAATGTGCGCGGCGAAATTGTTCTGGCTGATTCCAATGCGACACAATACGATTTAGTTAATCGTCCCATCCAGAGCATTGACTCATCCGGCGCGATTACCTCACTTGAATACGATGCCGCGGGCAATGTAAAAAAAGTTACCTCGCCCGATGGTTATACCACCTATTTTGATTTCGATGCGAAAAATCGTGTAATTCTTGCATACGATGAAGAAGGTAATGCGGTCGAGCGAGTGTTAGATTTAATTGGTCGGCTCAAAAAACTTATTGATCCAAACGGTAACGAAACAGTTTACGAATATTATGGGCCAGAAAAAAACGGCAAGGTTAAACGTGTTACCGACGCGGAAGGGCGCTGGACAGAGTTTGATTATAATGAGGCAGATCTCGTAAGCCGTGTTGTTGATAGTAGTGGCCGTGAAACACTTTCGTTTTATGATGAGCTTGGTCGTGTTAAGCGGGTTGCGGGCCCTGTATACAGCGATATTGTGTTAGGCAACGTAAGGCCGCTTACAAGTTATCGCTACAATAGCCTAGGTTTTCGCACGCATGTTTACGCGGGTTACACAAATTCGGCGGCAGCTGAAAGTTCCGATTACGAAACCATTCAATCGACAACTGAATACGATGACTTTGGCCGTGTATGGCGAACTAAGAATGCGCAAAACCATGTGTGGGAAGTATTAAGTTACGATGCCCACGACAATGTAACTTCATCCCGCGACCCACTCGGACGAACGACTACGTCGCAATACGGCGACGGCGGTGTGCTATTAAATCATCAGGTTACGGGGACGAGCGGAACGCTCACCACAAGTTACTTGCGCAATGCGCTGGGGCAAGCGGAACAAATTAGTTCAGCCAATGTAACTTACGATTATGAGTTTGATACCGCCCACCGCTTAACAAAAGTGACCGATAGTCGTGGCGGTAAATATGTCGAGTACGACTATAGCTTGGGTGGCATGCTGAACAGCATTAGTGATAGTGAAGGTAATAAAACATCCTACCTTTACGATCCCGTCGGTAGGTTGACGGGCATCGGTACGCCCAATAACGAGTTAATTAGCTACGTGTACGACGCAGGTGGACGCCTACAACAAAAAATATTCCCCAACGATTTAGTTACGGCCTACGAATATTTTAACGATAACAAAGTTAAATCCATCACCACGCGTAAATTTGTTGCGCCGCCTAATTTTTCCGGCACAAAAATTCCGGCAAAAATAGAAGCAGAATTCTTTACGGCTGCCTACGATACAACACCGGGTAATTTGGGGGATGCCGTATGCACCTTTAGCGACGACGTGGATGCGCAGGAGTCTAATGATACCGGCGGCGGTTGCCACTTGGCCTTTACCACTGCTGGGGAATGGACATCGTACGATATATACGCGCCGCAAGATCAAACCTATACCCTTACTTTAAGAGCCTCCAGTGCTCGCACAGGTAAAAGTGTGCATATAGAGCTGGACGGCGTTGATGTAAGTGGGCCAATTAATATTGGTACCGGTGGTTGGAATGCCTTTGCTAATTTTACCGTGAACTTTCCTATCACCAAAGGCGAGCATACACTTAAAGTTGTTTTTGATACGGGTGATATTAATCTCAATTATCTGGATATCAGCGGTAACTTAAATTCAGATGACAATATTCTGTTACAACAGCTCTATACCTACAATGCTGCCGGTGAAACAGAAACCGTTGAGCATAGTGGCGGCATTGCCGCGCAAAAACGGCGTTTTGTTTATGACGGGGTAGGGCGTTTAACGCAGGAAATTAACGCGCAAAATAATGCTGTTCTCGATAATATCGCCTACGACCCCTACGGTAATCGCCGGCAGCGAAGCTTTAATGGCGTTACACATTTTTATAATAATAATAACTTGCATCAAATAAATGATATTCGCACGGGCTCCCATAGTGGCTCAGTCGTTAGCAGTTTTGCATATGACGATGTCGGGAATATGTTAAGCAAGACCAGTACGGGTATTACCACCAGTATTCAATATGATGCGTTAGATCGCGCAATTTCTGTTTCCAAAACCGGTTTGGCAACGGAATTATACGCCTACGATCACGCGACTATGCGCATTCAAAAAACCGTCGGTAGTGCAGCACTTAATTACCACTATAGTGGCCCGGATATTATCGCCGAATACGATAATAACTGGACCGCACCTATCGCGACATACGCACATGGCGCGGGCATGGACGACCCCTTATTGCGTTATGCGGCCAACGATGAAGTTTATTACCATGCCGATGGTTTAAATTCGATAGTCGCTACCAGTAATACCAGTGGCAGCATTATTTCAGAAAATCGTTATAGTGCTTGGGGCTTGGTTAATTCAAGTACCGGCACTACACCGCAATATGGTTATACCGGGCGTGAACCCAATGCTAATGGTTTAATTTATTACCGCGCACGTTTTTACGATCCTGAAGTCGGACGTTTTACCCAAATGGATCCGGCGGGCTTTATTGATGGGGTTAATACTTATGCTTATGTGTTAAATAGTCCGGTCAATTATATTGATCCTTGGGGGCTGAGTGCGGCTAAGGGGAATACGATAACTGGCGGTGGGAGTGGATATCCATCTAGTGGGGCTACTTCTGTTGGGGGCGCGAGTGGACATGGAATGAGTCCGTTTGCGGTCGTGACAACGGTTAACGCTATGGATCAAGGGAAAACACCCGCATGGGGTTTGAAGGATGCTGCGATAGGTACAGCCATTCCTTTAGCTACGGTTGGTGCTGGATTATGTGTTGCTTATGCTCCTTGTGCTGCAGTACTTGGTACTGGTTTATTTGTCGCTGATCCGGAGTCTGGGGGAGGAATTGGTGGTGGGACTCGGGCTGGTACCAAGGCCGCGACGAATTTGACTTCTGGTACAAAGAGGACACCTGCGGAACCTGCTTTCGATCCGCGTGGGACAGCAGGAGCTGCAAAAGCTTTCACTTCCGTAAAAGGTCGTCTTAAAGCGGCTAAATTACCGACTACTGGTAAAATCCGATTTGTTCCACGAAAAGGTTACGATCCTAGTAATCCATTGCCGAGAGGTCCAAACGGTGGTTTCCTTGATAGATTTAATAACGAGTGGACAAGGGGGCCGTCTAGGACGAAAGGCCAAGAATTCGAATGGGATGTGCAGCTCTCCAGAACTGGCAAATCAAAATTAGGTTGGGCAACTCGCGATGGGAGCCATGCTAATGTTTCTCTTGATGGCCGTATAACTCATAGGTAAAAGTACTATGCAAGCGCTTTATAAGTTTTACGAAGTTGTAATGATAGTCTCCAATAAACCATCGTTGGCAGAAATCAACGGTGAGGAAGCAGCTATTATGGGTATGGCTGAGAACGACGATGGACAGTGGTGTTATGCTGTAAACATTCTTAATTCAGACGACGGTTGGGACGTAATGGAGAGCGACCTTCAGTCTACCGGTCGGATGATGTCGCGGGAAGACTTTTACGATGGAGAATCCGTTACCGTTGAGGTTGATTCTATTACTGGAGAAGGGAAGTTTAAACAATAATCCTTAAATACAACTCATAAAGAGTCAAAGGTTAACTGATCATATGCTAGAAAATGTTCTAAAGTGACTTCACTCGGAAACGAATGTGTTTGTGATGCGTGGATGTGTATCGACATTATGAGATCACCTGAAGAAGAATCAGGGATTCAGAGACATTGATTTCTTGTTGATTTGGCGGTCCGAGCTTTTGTTCAGGCGTAATGAGTTGAGAGTGATTGATGGCATATCGTAATGATTAGTGATTTGTTTTAGGTTTTAATGAGTGAATCTAAATTTACCAAGGAGATAGAGTTGGTGCTTGGCCAAAAGTTTAAATATCGACAATGGAGTGGTGACGGTAAGCTTACAAAGTTAAAAAAATCGAGGTCTCTGACACCTTGATTCATGATTTCAAGTTCGATATTGATCCGGGTAAACCTGTAGGTATTAAAGAAACTATGGGCTCTGCCTCAGATGTAGCAGATGCGATTGAATTATGTTTTCCATTGCAAGCCGATGATGCTGAATTGATTTGGGGGACTGAGAGAGTTCCAATCAATTATAAGTATGACGTAAGTGTTATTTATGAAGATATTGTGGAGTTACTTCAAGAGTGTATGAAAAATAAAAGAGTGGAAGTCTATTTCGGCTCAAACACGTTTTCAGGAAGTCTGTCGGTTACTCCTTTTGATGATGAATTTGAACTTGAGGGGCGTTGGGATTCTGTTTCAGGTAATAAGGAAAAACAACTCAATCAGATATCAGTACTGAAGACGAAAAAAAGTCGTTTTCTTAGAAGTTGGAGTGGAATATTAGAAAACGTACTTGAGGCGGTTGGAAACTCAAATCTTAGTTTTTCTTTGGCTACGGAGCTTGATGAACTTCGTTTATTGCTAGAAAAATCTAGAACTAGTGAAAAAGGAGACGGAGGGATTTAATTTTAATCAGTAGTGATGTTTCTACTGATTTATGAGTCATGCGGTTTGAGAGATTAAGATATTGGGTTTGGGGGCTAGAACGAGGAGGCCCTGAGAAGGGTATGGGATGGATCGGTTAAAATAAACCCCGCCGTCCTCTTTTTTACTGAGTTAAATTTCTACGTGTTTTTAATTGGCATGGGCGAATACTTATGTTTAAAAAATATAATAGTCATGTTTTCACCCTAATCGCATTCTTTTTATGTTTAATTTCTTCAGCGTTTCCGTCATATGACAATACGAGCCTCGGTTCTTTCAATAGTGAGCTGGATAACAATAAGGATGTTAAGGGGTATACTACGAACGACGAAAAAAGAAAATTTCAAATCAGTGATATTGATGATTTGTTTGACCAGCAAGGGGCATACGAGGATTGCATTGCTTTTCTTCAGACAGAGAATAATAAAAATTTATTGAAGGGCTGTGAAACCGCCGCTGAAAAGGGTGATACCTCTGCAATAGGTGCTTTAGCTTTTATGTATTTAAATGGAATGGGCGTAGCACATGATATTGAAAAAGGGCTTAACCTTCTTGAAGTTCTAGCATTAAAAGAGATCCCCGTTGCACATTTATTGTTAGGTTTTTTTTATGCCACAAAGCAAGTGCCAGAGTTTGACAAGTCTTACACTTATTATATCAAAGCGCGCGAACTGGGTTTGCTAAACGCAAGTTATTACTTGGGCGTGATGTATTTGGAGGGGGATGGGGTTACCCAGGACTATGAACAAGCGATCAAGTTTTTTAGCGAAGCGGAGCATATAGGTGTGCCTATGGCTGAGCATAACTTAGCGCATATGATTTTTTGGGGCTTGGGTATGGAAGCTGATAGGGTAAGTGGGATCAAGAAATTTCAATCCGCAGCGAGTAAAGGTAATGCACTCTCGATGGGAACTTTGGGGAGTATTTATTTGCGGGGTGAAGAGATAGATGCAGATTATTCTCTTGCAAAAAGCTGGTTTGAAAAATGTGCTCAACTAAATGATGCTATGTGTTTATACAATCTCGGTTATATGTATACTGAGGGTTTAGGCGTTGATCGCAATTATTTTAAATCTTTTGAGCTATATTTGGCTTCGGCAAACTTGGGATATACTGACGCACAATATATGGTTGGAACGGCTTATGCAAATGGACGCGGAATAAAAAAAGATGTCCAACAGGCTTTTACATGGTTAAAGCGGGCGGCGGAAAGTGGGGATCCAATGGCTCAAAACTGGTTGGGGAATATGTACAAACGTGGAATTGGTATAGATGAAGATAAGGAAGCAGCATTTAAATGGTATCAATTAGCTACAAAGCAAGGGCACCCTTCGGCTCAATATAATCTATCTTGGTTTTATAGAAACGGTATTGTCATTGAGAAATCAGAACAAAAAAGTTTGGAACTGTTGAAGCTCGCAGCTGAGGGAAACCAAGAGCTGGCTCAATTGCAGTTGGGTTATATTAATTATCATGGACAATTAGGTGTTTCTGCTGATAACGGAGATGCGAGATTTTGGTTTCAGCGCGCGGCAGATCAAAACAATGCTGAAGCTCAACGGCAAATAGGGATTTTTTACAGGGATGGTATATCAGTTGCTCAGGATTATACCAAAGCGTTACGGTTTTTTGAATTGGCGGCAAAACAAGGGGACGTGATTGCAAAGACGGAAATTGGACTTATTTATTTAAACGGGCTGGGTGTTAAAAAAAATACTCAGAAAGCGAGTATTTTTTTATTGGAAAGTGCAGAGGAAGGGCATGCAGTTGCACAGTATAATGTTGCATTTTTGTATTTGAATGGTAATTTTTTAGAGAAATCTCCGAAAAAAGCTTTTATTTGGATGAAGAAGGCTGCCGAAAATGAGAGTGAGAACATCGTCGTAGCTAAGCATACCTTGGGAGAACTATTTGCTCGAGGAATTGGAGTAACGAAGAATGAGTCCATGGCCTTACATTGGTATGAAAATGCGGCAGCACTCGGTTATGTAGAGAGCACTTATAACGCAGCTCATTTTTATTTAGAAGGAATTGGTACAAATCAAAATATTCAAAAAGGACTAGAGTACCTTACGACGAGTATGCAAACAGGACATGTGGAATCATACACTCTATTAGGCTTTGTGTACTTTAAAGGAGACTTTGTTGAGAAAGATCTGGAATTGGCTCGAAGATATTTAACTTTTTCTTTAAATCATGGTGATATGAATGCTGCTCGAGTTTTAGCGGAGTTGGAGTCGACAGAGAGTATTGATCCATATAATGCAGATAGTCAATATCGACTCGCTAATGAAAAATTCTATCAGAGAAAATATGAAGATGCGGTAGAAATTCTTGAAATGCTTGTACGCAAAAGACCGGATGCTATCCAGGCGTATACCTTGCTAGGTGTTATATATGGCCGACAAGAGAGAGTTAAAGAAGCTATCTCTGTGTTGGAAAGGGCGGGAAAATTAGCTCCTAACGATGCCAATATCTTTTCAAATTTGGGATACACCTACATGCTAGATCAAAATTGGGATGCTGCCATAAGCAACTTGAGCAGGGCTTTGTCGATTGACCCAAAGCACGCTGATGCGCGTGCTAATTTAAAAAATGCGGAGGGTGCAAAGCGCTATCAAGCTACAAAAAAGCAAAAAGGCCGGATTAAACGCTATTGCCTATCGGTAATTTTTTGATTGGCTGTCCTGTTAATTTACTTAAAGTATTTGCAACAGGGAAAAGGGGACAGAGAGAGCTTAACATTTTTGTTTGGTTTTAATCAGGGGGTCACAGACTTTGATTTGCAAATAACAATTTAGGAATTATTTAAAGTATTTTTATGCTTAATAAAATTAAGGGCAAAGTTATGAATTTTAATTTTGGGAAAAAATTACCCTTACAGGGTTTGATTTTTGCTTTTGGAATGAGCATTGGTTTTACTGCACTTGCTCAAGATATTAGTAATGCTAAAGACGAGCAGCTTGCTTATTTAATTCAATCGCAAAATGGCGATGGCAGTTGGGGTGAGTCGGAAGGGGAAAAAGTAAGAGCTACTAGTGCTGTGCTCGATGCTTTGCAGCACTACAGCGTGGGTGGTGCTGTTTATCAGCGCGGCGTTAATTGGTTGGCCAATGCCAATGGTCATTCTGCGGATAGTTTGGCCAGGCAAATTGCGAGCTTAGCCAAGGCAGGCGTACAAACGCAAGATTTGGTCAGTCAATTAGTTAACTACGCTGAACAATCTGCGGGGGCAAGTGTTTGGGGTGGTGCTAAGTTCCACAACTATACAAGTGTTGACTCCGCTTTAGCGATCGCTGCTCTATTCGAGTCGGATCAGGGTATCGGAATTTCCACTACGATTGATTTTTTAAAAAATAAACGCAATACCGGTGCTGCGAATAGTGCAGAGGGTGCGGGTTGGGGCTTTAGTGACCTCACCACGACAGCATTAAATAATTCTCAAGTGATGTCTACCGCTCAGATGCTGCTGTTATTTTATGAAGTCGGTGGCAGCTATTGGGGCCAGGCTGGTGATAAAGCGGCGGCGGAATGGTTAGCGCTGCAAAGTAAATCAACCGGCGCTATTGCAGATAAAGATGATCAAGCAATTGTTGAAACAGCGCTAGCGGTGCAAGCGCTCGCCCAAGCTAAAGAACTCAGCGGTGTCTCTGGTCAACTCTCTTCATCGCATACAAACGGGGTAAGTTTTTTAGTTAATCAAATGCAAGCAAATGGCAGCCTGGGTAACGATGCGTTTAAAACTGCACTTGCTCTTAAGGCTCTTTATGCTTCACCTCAAACACTCACCGATAGCGATAACGACGGTATACCCGATTCGGTGGAAGTTAAATTGGGCACCAACCCTTCAGTAAACGACACCGATTTTGCGGATAAGGGCAATGGCCTTTATTTTAATGATAATTATGGCAGCCAGAAATTTGTTGAAGTCGTACAGGGGCAAACAGTTACCGTTTATATCGACGAGACACCTGGTACGTTTTCGCTTAATTCTGGCTCCGCGCCCAATGGTATGTCGTTTAACGTCAATAATCGTAGCGTTTATGGTACGCCTTCAATATTGGGTAATTATTCATTTAATTACACCATTGTTAAAAATGATGGCGCCAAGCTTTATGGTTCCGCCATGATAAGAGTTGTGAGTGCTAACAGTGATACGGACGGTGATGGCATTCCGGCATCGTATGAAATTACGCACTCCGGAGTGCTAAGTAGCTTAAATGCAAATGATGCAAATATTGATGCTGACGGAGATGGCTTAACTAACGCACAAGAATATAGTTTTGGCTCTAACCCTGCTTTAGCCGACGCTGACAACGATGGTTTAAACGACAGTGGCGAGCAGCTAGCCGGCACAAACCCTGGAAATGCTGATTCGGATAGCGACGGTATTTTGGATGGTGACGAGGTCAATAACGGTTTAAACCCAAATGCAAACGATGCCTCACTGGATGCTGATGCGGACGGATTAACCAATATCGACGAAATTAATAATATCAAAACCGATCCTCAATTAGCGGATACAGATAAGGATGGCACAAATGACGGTGACGAAGTAGCGCAGGGTCGAAATCCCTTGTTAAACGAGCCTGTGTTAATTGTCGTTATTAATAGCATGTTGTTAAATTAATACGGGATGCCTGAGGGAACTAGAGTGTCAGGTCTTGCGTTACCATATCCTTTTGGAAACGGCAGAAGCAAATTTGTCAAAGGGTATGCGGCAGTTGAATGGAGTCTACACGCAACAACCTCTAGAGGCATATGAAAGACAAAGCGAAGATAGGAACGATTGTATAAGGAGCGCTTACTCGAGCGGCTGTTATACGCCAAAAGAATTCGATGAATACTTCGGTTTACACTATTCTCGAGTGAGCCGAATTATTAACGAAGCAAAAGGCAAGACCTGACCCCTAAATTCTTAATTAAATTTGTAAAGTGGAGATTAAAGTAATGAAGATTAAATTGAAAAGTTCGACTAGGTGTATAACGTGTGTAGTATTGATGTTGTTTGGTCCTGTTTCAATGGCAGCAAATC
>JANQJB010000117.1 GCA_028281865.1 Marinagarivorans sp. | reverse complement strand
GATGCCGAATTTGTTTCATACAACGATACGTTAAAGATTTCCGCTTACGAATTTTTTGCTCAAGATCAATGGCAAATTAACGACCTTAACATCCTCACTTATGGCCTACATTTCGGCAGTGACGATTATATTGATGCAGGCCGAATCGAGCCGCGATTTCGATGGGATTATCAAGTTAGTCGTTCTCTTTCGAGCTATTTTTCAGCCGGGCAATATTCACAGTTGCCACAGTTGGGTGAAATTATTGATGTGTTAGGCAATCCAGGTTTAACGACGATTAAATCTGACCACTTTGTTCTGGGGCTCAACAAAAAGTTGACTAACGACTGGCAGTTGAATACAGATATTTACTATAAGAATATTACCGACATCGTTATCTCTTCGGGTCAAGATGAGGCCACAGAGAATTACAGTAACAATGCCGAAGGTCAAGCCTATGGCATTGAATTTTTAGTTAAGAAAGACCTTACGGATCGCTGGTACGGCTGGTTGTCACTGAGTTTGTCAGAAACAGATCGCACCAATAATACCACGGGCGAAACAGTTAAATTTGAATACGATAAGCCGGTCCTTTTTAACTTAGTCGCGAACCGCTTGATTGGTGAGCGTTGGATGATTGGGTTTAAATGGACCTATCAAAGCGGTGCTCGCTACACACCGGTGATCGACTTAGTGCCTAGCGCTACAGAACCTTCTGTACTCGAACCGGTCTATGGTGAACTTAATTCACAGCGCTACCCCGCTTATCACAAGTTGGATTTTCGAGCAGAATATACCAGTCCTAAAAGTTGGGGATATTGGAAGTTTTTTGTCGACTTGTTGAATGTTTACGGCAGAGAAAACGTCGAAGATTACGAATATTCACCCACGGGTGAGGACCTAATAGATCCTCCACCGGGTTTCGGTGAAGACATCCCTGTGACAGAAGAGACCGATGATGGGAGTTTCCCTTCGATAGGTTTAGAGGTTCGGTTCTAGTAAAAAATCAAACAAGATCAGCAAAATATTAGGTTGTGGTGCCGCAAGCGCCTTTAGCATCACAATAAGGTTGAGCATAGGTTTTACCGAATAAATGTAACAGATGGGGAGTCATCCCCCGTTCTTACCTTGCACTTTTCAAAGAAACAACGTTAAATCATAAATCATCGAAGCAATAACAAGTTATCGATTTTTTTAAGATTTATTCACAGACAATGGATATTTTATGGATTCTATAAAAGTAAAAACACTAGCAGCACTTAGGTCACTTGATAGTAATACTCTTAATGACGGTGATCTCATTACCTTAACAGGTGATCATATTGCTGGTCATGGAGTTGTTTTCACCAGTGACTCTAACATCAAACAAGTAAAAGGCATTATTGAGCCATTTGACAATCAACCAGTCGAACCATTTCCTAAAAAAGGATGGAAACGTATTATTGAAGGTAATTCCATTAACCCCGCTTGGTCTGAAATTATAGGTGATGGTTACACCATACAATCAAAAGTGGATACGGAAAACTTAATCTTTCACGCAATGGCTGTGAACAAAATTATTGAGTTTGAAGCAGGTGAGTTCATATATGACGACACAATTAATCTCGGCGACATCGCTGATATTAGAGGCGGCGTGAAGCTCGCAGGTGCATCACCAAACTCACAAGGTGTGCGTACAGTATTTATACAGGCCGACATCAATAAGCCTATATTTCAGGACAGTTCAATAAATACTCATATATCAACTATGGCTTTTACCTGCTGGGCAGGAAACAGTAAGACTGCATCGGGCGATATAATTGCAGTCGCGCATACATCTGATTCTATTACGCTTAGCAGTGACCCTTGGGTAGGTAAAGATCCAGTTATTTGGATAGACGCTAATCAGAACGCTACAGATGGAACACTCTATCAAAATGCCATTAGATTTAATTGCCAAGGCGCTTGGTTAGCTAGATCTGCTACTAGAAATCAGGACGGTACACTTACCTTAAACGACGTTAAAGGTACAGCACTTACAGTAAATGAGTCGTTAAGTGGTGTGGATCACCATCCAGTCACGTTTATATCACTTGCGCACACGAGTGATCCTGCGAATTTTACTGACGCAAATACCGCGATTATTCGTAGAAATGTTCGTGAGAATCAATATTTTCGTGATCTTTGGTTTCACCAAGTGACACGTTGTTTTTCGTATGACCAATTTGGCAGTGGCAGTGGTCATAATGCAGGAATCGGTAATTCTGGTTTTATGCTGGGTATTGTTGCCGATCAGGCAATGAATATTATCTTTTCAATGGGCGATATATTTGGATTGCAGATGGATCAGTCACAGGCCTATGGGATAGCAAGATCTGCATTTGAGTGCTATGGGAATTTTTCTAGTAATCAAGTTGATTTAAAGTGCGAGCTCTGCACTGGGTTGCTGGAAGTTTCGCAGGATACCTATGGTAACGTCATGACGGGAAGCTACAACGAAAGTATTAACAATAGCTATTGTGATCAAGCTGTGGTTGTTCATGGGATGTCTTCGTATGATAGCTATTCTGTAAATTGGGGTAGAGCGCAAAAACCAGTATTTGAATTTAAACAAGATGTTGTTGGCTTGAGTTTTCACGGAAACAATATCCGGTCGCATTCGGAAGCTGGGAATGATGGTTTTTTTCATATTTTAGGCTCTTTCGAAAAGTGCAATTTAAGCGGTAATAATTTTGTGTCGCAGTTTGGGTCTGGCGCATTGATTGTAAAATTTGGAACAACATCTGTTAGTGTCAATGACACAGTTTGGGGAGACAACGTTATACATAAAACCAACCATGACTTAGTAGGTTGGGTTGACGCAGATTTAACGAATAGTTGGTTGCATGCTGAAGCAGGTGATGCAAAAGTTGGTTACTTCAAAGATGACAAAGGAGAAGTGTATTTGAGAGGCTCAGCAAAAAATGACCAAAGCGGCAGCGGTACTCCAATTTTTACATTACCAGCTAGTTTTAGGCCACCATTTAATCAACATATATTAGGTCTTAACAGTGGGCTAGCCTCTAAGATTAGTATTACTCAGGAAGGACTTGTCACTCACGGTGTGGGGACATCGTCAGCTCATTTTGATGGTATTAGTTTTAGCACGGTTTATGAGTAAAGAAACGAAAAAGGGGGCGGAAGGGTTTTCTATTAATCAATTATAGTATTGATTAAAGTTAATTCCCTCCGTCTCCATTCTTCCGCGAAAGTTGGAAGAACTGTTAAATTTGTAAGTTAATTACGGGTTCTCCAACTAAGCTGACTTTCAGCAAATTATTGGCCTAGTTGAATACGTATAAAGAATTATGACTGCTCTTGCTGGTATTTAGTCAAATATCACTTCTTTTGATATCAAGAAATCTTCGGAAACATCGGCATTTTTTCGTCCTGCAATTGCAAAATAATATAAAGGTTCGCCATCAATTGATAATCGATGCCTATATCTTTCGATATGGTAAACATCCAAATATTCAGAAAATATCAGTTCACGTATCAACCTGGAAAATCCTGTGTTATCCGAATGATCTAGAAACGTTTCTTTAATATTAAATGCCACCCAACCTTCGGTATTAATAATATTAAAAGCTTCTATAAAAGCCCTTGACGGAATGTCGCCAAAGCCTAACGCTGCGACGCTCACCATGCAGTCGAATTGCCAGGAGGCAATATCCTGTCGCGTTTCACTATCCAAGTTCACGAAATCTTGGACATAGTAATCATCGTATGTCCCTGGGCGATCTCTAACAGCAGAGTCATAAGCTTCGTCAATAATATCAACCCCGACCAAGCGTGAAACTCCTCGCTTTTTAAGCTCCTCGCCCATAATTCCATTCCCTGCACCCAAATCTAAAACCCTTAGCTCGGTAACATTGTCGTTCGACTGTTTTACTGAAGACTCAAGAATAGTAGCGACTTTACTTGGAGAAGAGCATTTCAAACGGTCATAGAAGATTTGCTCGTAGAGGCCAGGGATTTGATATATTTTATCGTAATCGTGAAATCTTATTTTTTGATTGTCTCTTTCAGTCTGTAAGAAAAAATAAGCTTCATCTTGGTCAAGATCGGAGGATTCGCTTTTGGGAAATTGAATTCGGTGTCTAGCTGGCATAATTTGAGAGGTCTCAGTGAGAATGGCTGGCGAATATTAAGTCTACCATAAACTAAGTTTATAGATCTTTTTAGCAGAATTCGCCTAGAGCATTTACCGTTCTACTTCGTATATCTCAATGACCGCAAAGGGCGAAATCATGCCACAAAAATGTAACATGTTTGACGATCGCTTTTTGATTGAGGCTAATATCGCATTTCTGTAGGAGACAAGCAGCGGTAAACGACCGCTGCTTGTCTCCGTTATTCAAACATCTGTTTGCTCTGCCATTTCTAATGCATCTTCTACTTCAATCCCAAGATATCTTACAGTGCTTTCTAGCTTGGTGTGCCCCAAAAGCAACTGAATGGCGCGTAAATTCTTTGTGCGTTTGTATACAAGCTTGGCTTTTGTTCTTCTCGTTGAGTGAGTTCCGTATTCATGCGAGGATAGCCCGATTTGAGAACTAGAGGGTCAGGTTAAACCTACCCCAGTTTGACGCACACTCCATTTGGGGGACAATAGTCCCGGAGGAGTGTAAAGATGACAACAAAGAAACGAGCGGTTTATAGCCCTGAATTCTCATTACATTCCTGGCCGCCAACGTTTATTTTTTGCATTAGTTTGGGCTTGATTAACTTTAATATTTCTACCTTGAAAGACAGAGCCATTTAGCGCTTTAATCGCTTTGTCTGCATCAGCGTTTCGTTTCATTTCAATAAAGGCGAACCCTTTAGATTCTCCAGTATTTCGATCTTTTACGAGCGATAGCTCTTGAATTTCCCCAAATGTGCCAAATAACGTTCTTAGATCTGATTCAGAGGTTGAATACTGTAAACTACCAACGTATAACTTCATATTTGAGTACCTGCGTTGCGCGCGCTTAGGTTATGATGGTGATATTTATTGCTTGCGGACCTCTTAAGCTTTCACTGATAGAAAAAGTAACCTTTTGCCCGCTCTGAAGCTTATTTAACTCCGATCCATTAATGGATGTCTGGTAAAAAATTATTTTTGCGCCACCTTCGCAAGTAATAAAGCCAGAGCCTTTCGATTAATCAAACCATTTGACATTGCCTGTTGATAATTTTGAAATAGGTACACCTTCTAAGATGAGTAGCTTAAGAGAAGCGGCAATTCGGTTGATACCAACCTCTTTACGCGAAGAAAGTAATATACGAGGAAGCAGGTATAGAACAGAATCCGAGTCTTGATGATGGACAGTCTTGAGAGCGTGTTGATGAAGAGAGAAAAAAATTTGTTCTTTCAAGACAAATTCATTGTACACGTATTCCAAGATAATTCACTAAATTTTAGTAAATCTTCAATCTTAGATGGGCGTAATTTAGCAGATCCTTTAGGCCGACTGCGGTAAACGTTTTCTCTAGCACGTTGATATTAATGACCTTTTTTCAGGAAATATGTGCTCGTAAATTTCCAAATAACGAGAATATTTATTTGGAAATTAAGGGGGGCTGTACTGCTCGAGCCCTTGGCATCGAACGAATCCGTTTTGTGTCTTGGGGCGCTTATTTAAAAAAAGCTCGACAATATGTATCACTTCATATAAGGTACAAAATAGCTCGAATCAAACTTTTTCTTGATATCCTACATCTTGTGCACCTACACCTCTTGTAATAGTTGTAACCTCTTACTAATAGTTGTAACGCCTTGACTTGCAGTTTTTTTAAGTTTCAGTCTATTTTTTCAAGCATCTCAAGTCTTTTTTAAAGGCTAAATTTTATTAATTTTCAGGATATTTTTATGTCTAATAGTGTTAAAGGAACCGTTAAATGGTTCAACGAAAACAAAGGCTTTGGCTTTATACAGCAAGAATCTGGCCCTGACGTTTTTGCCCACTTTTCCGCAATCTCCAGTTCGGGTTTTAAAACCTTAATTGAAGGCCAGCAAGTGGAATTCACAATTACAAACGGTCAAAAAGGCCCACAAGCTGAGAATATTGTAGCGGTATAATATTCATCGGTGTAAAAAAGGGAAGGGAGCTAGGTGGCTCGCTTTCCAATCAAACTATCGACTTTTATGAACCTCGTAATTTGGCTGTTTGCATTAAGGATACAAGTATGGCGAAAAAGAAATCGGGGTTAGATAATAACAATACTACAACAGCAAATTCGCAATCAATTCAAAAACAAACGGAAGAATATTTGGAAAATGGTGGTCAGATTAACGTTATCAAGACAGGCGTTACTGGTTTGAATTATTTAAAAACCTCTAAGCATATAAAGATTAGCAGTAACAGGGAAAAGGCATAATATTTATGCTTTTTTGAAAAGTATACTGCGTGAATTTACCTTTCTTTTTCAGGTCTCTCTAATTGTCTAAGCTCGTCGTTTTGTATTGAACCCCACGTTTATTTCATCACTCGAGCTTATTTGGCAGCAATGCCCCATTTTTTGAGCTGAACTGATTCTACAAATTCAGTCGTAGGTTCAAGGCTAATCTCGATCTAGTCAATTGTAGAAGAAAACTGCTTGCAGTGTCTTTGGTAACGATTATAATGTTTGTATGTACATGAATAGTTAAGTTGTTTTTGTGTTTGACCATTGTATCTATTTTAACTTGGTGACTCTTACTCGCCGCATTTCAAAAATATGGCAAGAGTCGTTCGAATCGCTTGGGCTCTCACCCTCAAATGGCTATTTGCTGTTTGCGATTGCGGAGGGCGCTGCAACATCACAAAAAGACCTCAGTGAGTTACTTGAGCTTGATTCATCTACAGTGAACCGTTTTGTTGATCGTTTGGTTCACAAGGGGCTTGTTGTAAAGTCTTCTCAGGGGAAAGGGGGCGTACTCAGTGTTTCTCCAAAGGGCAAGAAAGTACACCATAACATCAAAAAAACCATGGATAAATTATATTTGTCCATGAAAAAGCACTTTGGCGAAGAAGAATTCAATCTGTTTGTAAATAAAATCTACTCAGCAAAAAAATCATTGGAGGAATGAAAAATGAAATATTTTTTTATATTTATGCTTAGTATATTTATCCCTTTTCAAGCCTCATTTGCACTGGATGCACGTTGGCCCGAAAAAACATATTATCGTACCGCATCGATAGATGGGCAGCAGATATTTTACCGCGAAGCAGGAAAACGTACTAATCCCACAATTGTACTTTTACATGGGTATCCTTCATCTTCACATACCTATCGAGAGTTAATACCTCTATTGTCTGGGTATTTCCATATTATTGCACCTGATAATCTTGGTTCAGGTTATAGCTCTAAACCCGACTCGTCAAAACATCCTTACAGCTTTGATGTATTGGCCGAATACACAGATAAACTCTTAACTCAGCTAAAGATTGATAAGTACAGTGTTTATATGCAAGATTTCGGTGCGCCAGTCGGATTTAGATTAATGATGAAAAACCCTGATAAAGTTGTTTCATTTATTGCTCAGAATGCCAATGCGTACCTAGAGGGAATACCAAAGCCAAAACAGCAATTTTTTATCAACGCACAGCTTGATAAATCGAATGAAAATATAAAAAGACTCTTTAATTTCACGAGTGAAGAAGCGGTGAAATATAAACAATATTTGCGTGATGTTAAAGGAAAAGAAGAAATCATGAGTCCTGACAGTTGGACTCATGATGCATTAAATTTACAACAGGACTCTAATCGGAGAATTCAAGTTCAACTTTTTCAAGATTATAAAACCAACCTTGATTTTTATCCGGTCTGGCAAAAATTTATGAGGAAAAGACAGTATCCAGCACTGATTGTTTGGGGCAAAAATGATCCTGTTTTTACAGCAACTGGAGCCAAAGCTTATTTAAAGGACAACCCTAAAGCAAAACTTCATCTCGTGGAAGCGGGGCATTTTGCCGTAGAAGAAAACCCTGTTGTTATAGCCAAACAAGTTATTCAGTTTATGAGCCAGTTTAAATAACAATTTTTGGGGCGAACAGATCTTTAAGCAAAAATCTCAAGGTCTGTTCAGGTTGATATTTTGCCGTAACTGATCTGTTAAGCAACCTCTGCAAGGGGCGAAATAATGTCATATAAACGTAACATGTTTAACGACCACTCTTAACGTTTGGTAAATATCTCATGTTTGTAAGGGCGGGTAAAGCAGCAGAAAACAACCACTGCTTAGATTCAGCATTCAAACGTCTATTTGCTCAGCTATTTCCAAGATCTTTAACCTCATTACCTAGATATTTCACGGTGCTTTCTAGCTTCGTGTTCTCCAAAAGCAACTGAATGGCGCGTAAATAATTTGTTCGTTTTTACATTAAGGTTGTTTTCGTCCTTCTCATTGAGTGAGTTCCATATTCGTGCGAGGATAGCCCGATTTGAGTAACCCGAGACTTCACTATCCTCACATATTGTCGAGCCGTGATATGAGACTCTCCTTTGTGTTGAGTTAAAAGTATGCTTGTTCTTTGAGCGACCCTTAGCAGAAATTGGGAAATTAATTTTCAGGTAATCTAGGTGTAATAAACACAAATTTTGCACTAGTTAACCAAACACGCTTTTACCAACAGTATTGAAAGATCAAAATGTTACCAAAAATTACCTTAAGTATGTGGAGAGATTAACCGCTAGCTATATGAACAGTGTATCGCTTAATCGTGGGGAAGAGGAATCTATTGGTGCTTGGCTGAAAAGGATAAGTCCATTCGGAAATTTTGGAAGCAAACCGGAATATGATTTCCCGAAAAAATCACACGACATGATATGCGAACTGCTAAATGAGTTTTTGAAATCAGAATATATAAATAAACAACCTATATCAATGGAAGCAGTTAGCCATTATCTTGATGAAGTAATGAAGAAAGAATACTATAAAAGCATTGCTAAGACTTTACTGCAAGAAAAGGTCGAACCAACACCGAGCGATTTGCGTGATTCAGTTGGAAATAAAATCAATTTTGATTTTGATATGCATTATAGAAGTATTGGGCTTCTTTTTCTTTACTCAGTTTTTAATGGTTTAGTGGAAAAGAATGATATAGATATTCAATCATATGTAACTGAACTCTTAGATGGCCGGCGTGGAGAGATACCAACATCTATATTCATTTTTCCACTTCAGAATGTCGAAAAAATCGATAAGTATGTCGCGCCCATTAATCTTTTAAATAAATTTCTGATCGTGGAGATTGACCCCGATGGCGTAGATGATTTATTTAGTGCGGCGACTCAAGACCCATTCGGAAATATAAGTAGATTTGATGTGTCTCGTAATCGATACTTTATAGTCTGGAAGGGTATTGATATTGACAGCGAAAGTTCGAAGGCTAAGCAAATTCTTTCTAAAACTATTGTTTGGTTGAGAATCTATAATTCCAGCCCAGTCGGTCTCGGTGATCCGGTAGTTATTCCGCTTGTTAGACAACCAGTTTCGTCTATTACCATCTTTATGGATGATGAGGTATCAGTACAACAATTCCGTAGAACACGATTAGATGTGACAAAACTTCATAACATTCTTGAATCGGATATCTTAGTTGTTGACTCTCTAGAAGAAAAAAAATTGGAGCTGGCGGTAGGTCGTTTTAATTTGGCGCTTCACAGAAAAAGAAAAGAGGACCAAATAATTGACTTTGCAATTGCTTTGGAAAGTTCAATTCTTTTTGGAGTAAGAGATGAGCTTATATTTCGTTTAAAAGTTCGTGCGGCGAAACTAATTTCAGATTCTGAGATAAAAAATATAAATGTTGATATCCCCAAATACTTGGGAATTCTTTATAAAGCAAGAAGTGCTATTGTGCATGATGGAAAGCTTCTTGAAAGTACCTGGGATAAATCTTTTCTATGCGTTTATGAATCAAAGGAAAAGTATCTTAATGAATTTGTATTTGACGGATTTGTAGTTGTAGGCTCTCTCTTGAGGTCGTTAATCAAAGTCTTGGATAAACACGACAGTATCAAAGATTACTGGGACGACGTTGACGCTTGGCTATTTAGTTTTGACACTGAATAGGAAATATCTAAGGCTTAATACGATTATACAAAGTGTATAAAGAATTATAATGTTTCTTTTGTGGAAACATCAGTCAAGATAATTTTTTCAACGTCCGCATTTGGCCGTTTGCCAACGTTGCATTATATAAGAGGGGACGATAAGTTTTTTTAGAAGTTCTAAATAAGATGCCCTGATAAAATAGTAAATTAATAAATTTTTAGGATTAATTAAATCAATTCCGCATCACAAACCCCGAACAGGCCGACGCACCTTCAAAAACGCCCGCATATCCTCCAACATCATATAAAAACAAGGCACAATAATAAGAATAATCGTACTCGCAAATACAATACCGAACCCTAGCGAAATAGCCATCGGAATTATCTGCGCAGCCTGGCGCGAAGTTTCCAGAATAATCGGCGTAAGCCCGCCAAAGGTGGTTAACGTGGTAAGAAAAATAGGGCGGAAGCGGCGTATGCTTGCGTCGCGAATCGCGTCGAGTGCCGGTACCTCGTCCTTGCGGCGCTTGTTGGCATAGTCCACCATAATTAAGGCACCGTTGACGACGACACCCGACAGTGCCACGGTGCCCATTAAGCTGACCAGTGATAAGTCGTAACCCAGCATAAGGTGGCCGACGACCACGCCGATAACGCCAAAGGGAATCGCGATCATTACAATCAAGGGTTGCCAATAACTGCGAAAGGCAATTGCCAAGAGCGAATAAATGACAAACATGGCCATGCCGAAGCCGCCCCAAAGTACTTGCGTCGATTCGCGCATTTCCGCTTCGCTGCCGCGAAAACTCCAGGTTAAACCCGGATAGTCGCGGCGCATTTGCGGCAGTATTTCACTTTTCATCGCGGCGGAAACTCGGTTGAGTGCGCGTTGTGGTTCGACATCCATACCGACGTTAATAACGCGTAAGCCGTTGCGCCGGCTTAGTGAGCTAAAGGATTCGCCGAGTTCTGCCGAGGCGACATCTTCCAACGGCAATTCAACGCCGCCTGGGCCCTGAATAATAATATCTTCCAGGGTTTGGTGTTGTTGGCGGTCGGCGAGAGGCAATTTCACGCGTACTTCTATTTCATTGGTGCCGCGTAATTGACGAATTGCGACCGCGCCGTAAAAGGCATCGCGCACTTGGCGGCCGACGTCTGCGGGTGTTAATCCGAGCACGTAGCCTTCCGGCCTAAGCTGAAAATCGTACTGGAGTTTCCCTTTGTTGTAGTTGTCGTTAACGTTGCGGGTTGCAGAAAATGTTTCCATGCGCTGTTTAAATACTTGGCTGGCCTCGGCGAGTATAGCCGGATCGTTATGGCTTAAATCGACGCTGATATCGTCGCGCCATCCGCCGGGGCCGCGCTCGGCTTCAAAGGTAATTTGGTCCACACCTGGAATATCGCCGATTTCGTTACGCCACAATTCGATCACTTGCGCTGCAGACATATCGCGCTCATCGGGCGGTTTCAATACGATTTCTACATCAATGAAGTTTTGTCGGCGCACATTGGTTTTTATTCCTTCGGCGATTCGCGCTAGCTGATGTTCTTCAAACATACGGTGAGTGGATTCGGTAATGTCGTGGGCCACTTTCGCCGCTTGTTCGAGCGTGGTGCCGACCGGCAGACGCACACCGGCCTCAATCTCATCGGCGGCTACGCGCGGCATCGTGATAAAACCCATATGGCCGCTGCTGCCGTAGGCTCCGGCGATTAACAAACAAGCGAGCGCGACACTGATAGTGACATAGCGCCAGCGCAGACAGAGATCAATAAAAGGCCCATAGCGATTTGTGACAAAACGATTAAAGGCGGAAGCAATTTTTTGCTGGCGTGCGTCAATAGCCTGGCCGATGCGGGTAGAGCTGTTCCTGCTATGCGCCAAATGCGCAGGTAGTATGTAAAGTGCTTCGAGCAGCGAAACAATTAACACAACAATAACAACTACCGGAAAGGGCCACCAAAACTTTCCTGTCGTTCCTGGGATAAACATAACCGGCACAAACGCCACAATTGTTGTGAGAATGGTAAAAGTTACGGGCACGGCAATATCGCGAGCGCCTTGGATCGCCGCCGAAAGAAAGTCGTGGCCGCGTTGGCGGTATTCATAAATATTTTCGCCGACCACAATTGCGTCATCGACGACAATGCCGAGTACCACTAAAAACGCGAACATCGAAATCATATTAATGCTCACGTCTACTGCCGGTAAAAACAGAAGGCCGCCGATAAAAGAAATACACATGCCCATCATGATCCAAAAGGCGAGGCGGTACGCGAGAAAAATACCGAGTATCGTCAGCACGATGATAATCGCGAGTGCGCCATTTTCCATTAACAGATCTAAGCGGTCGTTAAAATTTTCAGCATCGTTACTGTCGATACGCCACTGTACGCCGGGTGGCAGCGTGGTATTCAATTCTTGCAGAACACGCTCAACGGCAGTGGCGACCTCCAGTGGTGATTCGTTGCCTACGCGATAAATTTCAACTTCAACGGAGGGCTGGCGATTAAACTGCGAGTGAAAGCCGGATTCTTCAAAGCCGTCATAGACGGTCGCAATATCAGCCAAATAAACACTGGCGCCGTTGGCGCTGGTGACGATGGGAATGCGAGCAAATTCCTCGGCCCATTGCTTGCGCTCGTTCATACGCAACAGAATTTCACCGCCGCTCGTTTCAATTGCGCCGGCGGGCACATCGCGACCCGAGGCTTCGATACGGTCGGCGATATCGTCAAGGCTTAGGTTATAGCGGCGCAGTTGTTCAAGTTCAACTTCAACATGTGTGACATAGGCGGGCGTATTACCGAGATTTACCTGCGTGATATAAGGCTCGCTGAGTAGGCGGTCGCGCAATTGCTCGGCGAGTTTGCGCAAGGTCCACACATCGATATCGCCAAAGAGCCCAACTTCCATAACCTCACGCTGATTGGCTTCAATGCGGACGACCGGGTCTTCGGCATTCTCGGGAAAAGTCCGCACGCGGTTAACGGCTTGGTCAACTTCCTGGAACGCGCGCATACGTTCGGTGCCGGCCACTAATTCCAGCACAACTTCGCCTCTGCCCTCGGTCGCGCGCGAGGTCATTTCGGCGATGCCCGCAATACCTCGCACCGCATCTTCAACCGGCTGCAAAATTCCTTGTTCCACCTCAGTGGGTGAGGCGCCGGGGTAGCGCACCGAAATTTCAATTAGGTCCAACTCAAATTCGGGAAATACCTCTTTTTGCACGGTAAGCGCCGTGTAAAAACCACCGGCGAGCAGAATAATCATCAAGAGGTTAGCGGCGATAGCGTTGCGCGCCATCCATGCGATTGGGCCGCGTTGTGGGTCGTCTTTGCCTGCAGGTTTAGGGCTCATAGGGCGTCGATGGCACGGCTGTCGGCAACGCTATCATCAACAGGGCTTGATGCAGCAGAAGTTAAGCGCAACTCAGCACCTTCGCGCACGCGTGACAAATCGCTAACGACGAGGGATTCGCCCGATTCAAGACCACTTTTTACATAGACATAGTCGGCGTCTTTAAACTGAATTTCGAGCGGCCGTATAGAGAGTTTGCCTTCGCTCATAACCCACGCGGTGTCGTTTTTTCGTAAAAATTTACGCGGTAAGCGCACCACCTGCTCAAGGGTAATGGTCGGCAATTCGCAGGAAACAAAGGTGCCGAGCATCATCGCCGGTAGGCCTGCTGATAAGGGGTTGAGTGCTAGTGGGTCCTCGACTTCTACTAATACACGCGCCATGCGCGTGTTGTCGTCCAGCGCTCCAACAACGCTAAGCAAGCGGCCCTCGCGAAAGCTTCCGTTGGCCCAAGCGCCGCGATGATATATGCGCACCGGGCTTGCGTCTTGATGGTTGGCTAACCAACGCACTTTATTTATCGGCACGGTCGCTTCGACCCAGTAACGTTCGGTACTGACCAATTCACCCAAGGCATCGCCGGCTCCAATCTCGGCACCGAGGCTCACTCTGCGATCGAGTACATGGGCATTAAATGGAGCTTTTATTTCCGTACGTTGCAATTGCAACTCTGCTTGAGCCAGTGACGCACGAGCCGATTTTACGCGCGCCTGGGCGATTTTTAACTGAGGTTCACGCAAAACCAGCGCTGTTTGCGCCGCGGATAATTCGCGGTTTAAAGACTTGTACTCCTGCTGGGCCAACTTCTGTTCACCCATCTCAATTGCCAGTGCTGCTTCCGCTTGGGCGAGTTCGCTCTCTTGTTGCAGTACTTGATTACGGTAATCCGCAGGATCAACGCTAAGCAAAAATTGATTGGCAGCAACATATGCGCCCGGCATAAAGGAATCGGCAAGTGAAACAACTTTGCCCGCAACCCGCGAGCGGAGATGTAAGCGCTGCGCCGGAACAACGGTTGCCATGGCAACAATGTGTGGTTGGTAATCGGAGCGAACAACCTCTGTTACTTCCACCAGCATGGCCGTGCGTTTACTCGCAGCTTCGCGTTTGGCTTCGGGTTCTGTGGCAAATATTAACGAGATCAGGCCTGCCGAGCCGGCAAATATGGCGAGGCTTATCGAAATGCTTTTTATAACTTTTGCCGAGAACATAAGGCAACCATTGGGCGAATAAAGCCAGGCAGTGGCAATTTATAGGAGCGCGAGTTTTATTGTACACGCCTTTGTTATGCCGCTTAACGTTTATCTTTGTTGTGCAGATTTACCAAATGATAACTTTCTTTTTACGCTAAGAATAAACCTGAGGTTTTAAAAAGGGTCAGTAGCGAGTCGCGTTCGCGCTCCTAGCTTATTGGTAGTGCACCACTTTGGTATCTTTTCTGGCAGCGGGAAGTGCAGGGCTAAACTTAAAGCCCAGAGTTAAAGAATAGTTTACTACTAACGGCGTTTTCACCTTCATATGCATCGTTTTTTTCGATGTTTTATTTTGATTTATCGACTTTTTCTTTATATGGTTTTTTTGAAATAATGAGCGCCAGCTGCTCGCAGTGCGAGCAGCGCGGGGGTTTCTGTTAAAAGTCCTAAACCTATCATCATGCATTAACGCGGAGGGTTCCAAAAATAAACTCTTCGCAACAGCATATTTCCTATTTGAGCGCTAAAACATCGATATAAGGGTCACTAGTGAGCCAGCTTAGCTATAAAGAAGTAATGATCGTTATGGGTTCTCAGTCCGATTGGCCTTGTATGTCGGGTGCTACAGAGGTACTGAGCGAGTTAGAAATCCCTTTCCAAGCCTACGTCGTATCCGCCCATAGAACACCGGCTCGGCTTTATGAATTTGCCACACAAGCTGAGCAGATGGGTACCAAAGTCATTATCGCCGGTGCAGGTGGCTCAGCTCATTTACCTGGCATGATTGCTGCTATTAGTCATTTACCTGTTGTTGCTGTCCCTGTTAAGTCTCGCTTTCAAGATGGACTCGATAGCCTACTTTCTATCGCGCAAATGCCACGTGGCGTCGCAGTTGCCACGCAGGGGGTAGGGGAGATGGGAGCTTATAATGCGGGTTTATATGCGGCTCAAATCCTTTCTGTTAATGACGCTCGTCTATTCGAAAAATTTGCTAACTGGCGTAAAGAAAAGTTCAGCAAGGTACCGTTGGAGGTAGAATGAAAACAGTTGCAATTATTGGTTGTGGGCAGCTTGCGATGATGATGGCTCAAGCAGCAAAAAAAATTGGCTTACACGTTTCATTTGTTGCCTACGATAACGAGGACGTACGCAGCGTTTCCAACTTGGGAAAAATTGTTCGTTACAGCCGCGGCAAATCAGTAGCCAAGTTGTTTAAAGATTTGGGTGAACCTGAAGTTGTCACTGTCGAGCGAGAACAAGTGGATGTTTCTCTGCTTCATGAATTAAGTGATTTTTGCCAAGTGCACCCAAACCCGGATGCCGTTAAAGTCACGCAAAATCGAATCTATGAAAAAGAATTATTACAGCATTTTGGCTTTGCCGTAGCGCCGTACAAAAAAATTAGAAATGTTGACGATCTGTTATGCGCGTTCACCTCACTTTATCCACCTCTTTTTGTTAAACATCCAACTTCTGGCTATGACGGTAAAAATCAATGGCGGCTTAATTCCATTGGCGACTTAGAGAAAATAACCATACCGGAAAAAAGCTTCCCGCTAGTAGCGGAAGAGAAGGTTCCGTTTTTATACGAGGCTTCGTTAATCGCAGCGCGCTCGAAAGCGGGAGAAATTCGTTATTACCCACCCACTGTAAACGAGCATAAAGATGGTATCCTGTTGAAATCATATACAACGGATAATAAAAAAATAAACCGCCAAATTTTACCTGCGCGAAAAATTATGGCGACCTTGTTGGAGCATTGGGATTACGTTGGCGTATTAAGTCTTGAGTTATTCTGCACTGAAGACGGTTTAATTGTGAATGAGCTTGCGCCGAGGGTCCATAATAGCGGTCATTGGACAATGGACGGCTGCAGCTGCTCGCAATTCGAAAATCATATTCGCGCAATTACAGGTAAAAAGCTTGGCGATACTAAAGCTCAATTCCCTGCTGGAATGGTAAATTTACTCGGCGTAGATAGTGCCCCAAAACAGTTTACATCCAATAGCAAAATTTATTGGTACAACAAAACACCCTTACCAAAACGAAAAATGGGCCATATAAATATCGTGGATGAGGATAATGTGCAACTCGAAGAAAAACAGAATTTTTTAATCCAAGAAATTTATTCGAATAGCGAACTTCCGAAGAAGTCGGCCTGATGTTAAATATATCAACTATTTTTAACGAATTTAACACCAAGCAGTTACGTGGCGACATATTGGGTGGCATTACAGCGGCTATTGTTTCGTTGCCGCTTGCGCTCACTTTTGGTGTGGCTTCTGGAGCGGGAGCAGAGGCCGGGATTTATGGGGCAATTATCATTGGTTTATTCGCTGCCCTGTTTGGCGGTACACCCACTTTAATTTCTGAGCCCACAGGTCCGATGACTGTTGTTATGACGGCGGTCGTATCTTCGTTAATTGCAGCCAATCCAGAGAAAGGCTTAGCGATGGCCTTTACTGTGGTTATGATTGCTGGGGTATTCCAAATACTGCTCGGTAGTTTAAAGCTTGGACGCTACCTTACTTTAATGCCCTATAGTGTGATATCGGGTTTTATGTCCGGTATCGGTATAATTCTAATCGTTATTCAACTGCCGACTTTCCTCGGGCAAAGCGACGTCAAAGGTGGTGTTCAGGAAATTATTTTTCAACTACCCTCGTTGTTTGGCAATATAAATTTACTGGACCTTAGTTTAGGTCTACTCGCCATCTTCGTATTATTCTTTACGCCAAAAAAATACGCGCGCTTAATTCCACCGCAATTAACAGCACTGGTTGGCATTACGCTGCTATCAGTATTCTTATTTTCTGCGTCAGATGTAAAGCGAATCGGTGAAATATCTTTTGGTTTGCCGAGTTTGATTATGCCAAGTTTTACCGTGAGCGAGCTAAAAATTATGCTTGTTAGCGGTTTGATGCTGGGCGCTTTGGGTTGTATCGATTCGCTATTAACTGCTGTTATTTCCGATAGCCTTACCCGTCAACAGCATAAATCGGACAAAGAGCTTGTCGGGCAGGGTATTGCCAATACTGTTTCCGGTCTTTTTGGTGGCTTACCCGGTGCGGGCGCGACAATGGGGACAGTTGTCAACATCCAAACCGGCGCTAGGAGTGCATGGTCTGGAGTAGTGCGGGCGCTCGCTTTGCTTTTAGTCGTAGCAGGTGCTTCGCAACTTGTACAACATATACCGATGGCCGTTTTAGCTGCAATCGCGATTAAGGTGGGTATCAATATTCTGGATTGGAGTTTTGTAAAGCGTGCTCATCGAATTTCCACATCCGCAACTTTAATAATGTACACCGTACTACTACTAACCGTTTTTGTTGATCTTGTCGTTGCAGTCGGCGTAGGCATGTTTATCGCCAATTTAATAACCGTGGAAAAGCTTAGTAATGTGCAAGAGAATAATATTCATTTGATTAGTGATTCGGATGACAGCGTTCCGTTGAGCCGCGAAGAAAAGCAGCTATTAGACGAGGCAAATAAACATCGGCACACCCTGTTAGTTTATTTGAGTGGTCCGATGATATTTGGCGTATCGAATGCACTTAGACGCGAGGCGAAGGCCATTGATAAGGCCCAAGCTCTTGTACTGGATTTAAGTGATGTATCGTTGATGGATGCCAGTATTTCACTCGCGATTGAAAATATGTTGACCGCTGCGACAGAAAAACGCCTACCTGTATTTGTTGTTATCCCAGAAAGATGTAAAAAGCGAAAATTCCCCATATTTAGCACACTGGCAGAAGCAAATAACATCTTCACTGTTGCAAGTCGCGAAGAGGCATTTAATAAAATCATTCGTTGGCCTGAGGAAAGTTCTCAACCGCCTTTAAAAGTAGCCTAGATTGAGGCTATGGCTAATATCATCTCGCTAACTCTTCCCGATCCCTCGCCGATAATTATTCTATTTTCGTAAGTACCCCGTAAGTTATACTCACTGAGAATACCACTTTCCAAAAACACTTAATTGGAGGTCGGTATGAAATTTTATCTCTTTATTCTGTTTACACTGTTTTTGTCTTTGCACAATAACGCTTATGCAGAACTCAGGTTCCCCTCGCTACAGAGCGAGACATTTACCTATGGATTGGGAGTGGGGGCTCTCGCGGAGGATATTGCCAACCCAAAGTTGTGCAAGTCGCTCACCGTGTCTCCAGCTCGGCTTGATGAATTAATGCTGAGCCATTAACGTTTATACAGCGCTTCAATGGTGGCTGAACCCAGAGAATGTGCATTGATCATGTACCCAGTCAGTGCGCCGGAAGCATCTTCAGGAAGGTCCAATATTTTGGACAAAGCATGCACGGTAAACTGATACCTGTGTGCACCGTCACCTTTGGGCGGGCAAGCGCCACCAAAACCTGCGATGCTATAGTCGTTACTTATCTGAGTACTGCCTTTAGGCGCAAGTTTTTTATTTGCGTCGCCGGCACCGGCGGGCAAACTTGTCACTTTTTTGGGAATGTTAACTGTTTGCCAATGCCACCACCCGCTTCGGGTT
>JANQJB010000079.1 GCA_028281865.1 Marinagarivorans sp. | reverse complement strand
ATTTCACTAACGTATTTTGAATTTAATACGCTTGCGGCTTTATATTTATTTAAGCAAGCAAAGCTCGACTATTGGTTATTAGAGGTAGGTTTGGGTGGCAGGTTGGATGCGACCAATATCATCGACACGGATATTGCCATTATAACGTCGATTGCGTTGGATCACGTTGAATGGCTAGGTGATAATCGTGAATCGATTGCAGCCGAAAAAGTTGGAATATGCCGTTATCAAAAACCTTTTGTTTGCGCAGATCTCGACCCACCGCAGACGCTCGCGCAAAGCTGTCAAGCATTAAACTGTCCGCGCTACTGGTTAGGGGAGCAATTTGGTATCGAGGAAAGTGAGCAGGGGTTTTGTGTAAATTTGCTAAATTCACACGGTGATGCAAATCACGTATTTGAATTTAAAAAACAAGATCTCCGTTTGCCGATCCAAAGCGTCGCTGCAGCTTTGCAGGCTTGCTTGCTGGAGAATATTACGCTTAATCAATCCGATATCGATACGCTTACGCCGCGACTTAAATTGCTTGGACGAATGCAGCTCATAGAGCAAAACGGTGTTAGTTTTATTTTTGATATTGCGCATAACCCAGCGGCCAGTCGCTTTGTTGTGAAACGCTTTAGAGAGCTTTATCCAGACAAGAAAAAAGTTTATGCCGTATTCGCCGTGATGAGCGACAAAGATATTGTTGGTATGGTGGAACCGCTCTCGCTATTGGTATCGCGTTGGTATCTGCCCAGTATGAGTGATTTCGCGCGCGCAGCCGACAATGAAAATGTCTACAATGCGATAAAAATTGTATCGCCCGGAGCGACAATAGAATTAACCGACGATGTATCAAGTGCGCTGCAAAAAGCCAGTGACGAGGCGTTGTGTGATGCAAGTGCCTTACTTGTGACAGGGTCCTTTGCCATTGTTGGAGAGGCCCTAGTAAAGTTAAACCAACAAATTCCAATAATTGAGGCGGGCAATCCAGTAAATGGATGACGGACTTAAACAGCGATTAATCGGTGCTATCGTATTGTTAGCACTGGTCGTAATATTTTTACCGGTTTTGTTTGATCGTGAAAGCTTAGAGCCAATTGATCGAGAAACGCAGATTCCGCCTGAACCCGAAATTGAGACAGTTGTTATTACGCCGCCGGTTGAACCAGAGGTCACATCCCCGGCACCTGAACCTGAACAGATGTTTATTCCGGACGAAACACAACCGGTTGACGAAAAACCGGAAGAACCTGGTTTGAATCAACAAAGCTTGCCAAAATCCTGGGTTATTCAAGTAGCGAGTTTTCGCAAGCAAGAACTGGCGACCAAACTGCGTGACGAGCTGCTTCAATCGGACTACCCCGCCTATATTCGTGTGACCGAAAAAGATAATGCTCCTCTGACAAAAGTATATGTTGGACCCAAGTTAGACAAATCTGCACTGTTACAGATAAAGAAAAATATTGAGCAAAAGTATAAAGTCCGGTCAATTATTTTGGACTTTACGCCGAGTAACTAAACCCCAGACAACTAAGGGCCACGCTTTGCTTGGTCGGTTTTTAAGATATAGGCGTTCTTATTCGTGAGGCGCTTTGTTACCATTGGCTCAATAGAGGTTGGTTGGGGTAAGTAATGAACTGGGCGGACTGGGTAATCGTCATCATCATCGTAATGTCGAGCTTGTTTGGCCTTTGGCGCGGATTCGTAAAGGAAGCGCTGTCGTTGGCCGTTTGGGCGGCAGCATTGATCATTGCGATTAGTTTCCGCTACCAGGCTTCGGTTATGCTAGAACCCCATATCTCCACCCCGTCTGTGCGTGATATAGCAGCATTTAGCCTCTTGTTTATCTTGACCTTAATTGTCGGTGCCCTGATAACGCGTCTTGTCAGCACTCTCGTCAAAATGACCGGCTTAAGTGGTACAGATCGAATACTCGGTATGGTATTTGGGATAATGCGTGGTTTGGTTGTGGTGATGGCGATACTGCTGCTGGCGCCAGCTGTGGTGCCGGTTGACCAGGACGGTTGGTGGCAACAGTCCGCTGTAATCCCCCGATTTCTCGCGTTCGAAGACTGGGCCACGTCAATATTTAGCCAATTTTTTAACTTGATGCTGGACTTATTTCGCGATAGTTCGCCAGCACAAGCTAATGAAAGTAGTACGTAAAATCTCTATATTTAGAAATATTAAATCACCGGTTTGCTAAGTCGAAAATAGGTAGAAATATGTGTGGTATTGTTGGCATTGTCGGAAAAAAAGACGTCAATCTCGCGCTTTATGATGCGTTGACGATGTTACAGCATCGCGGTCAAGATGCTGCTGGTATTATGACTTGCGACGATGGGAAACTCGCGCAACAAAAGGGGCTCGGCTTGGTTCGCGATGTTTTTCGCAGCCGTCATATGCAGCGTTTAACCGGTAATATGGGTATTGGGCATGTGCGTTACCCCACAGCGGGAAGCTCAAGCCCAGCCTTGGCTCAACCTTTTTACGTTAATTCTCCCTACGGTATTGCACTTGCCCATAATGGCAACCTAACCAATACAGAACAATTGTGTAATGAATTATTTTTAGCCGATTTACGCCATATAAATACCGACTCTGACTCAGAAGTCTTATTGAATGTATTGGCGCACGAGCTGCAGGCACTCGGTAAATTAAAACCTGAGCCTGAAGATATTTTTTATGCGGTTTCACAATTATATAAGCGCGTTCGTGGTGGTTTTTCAGTTGTTGCGATGATTGCCAATCACGGTGTCTTGGCGTTTCGAGACCCAAACGGAATTCGGCCTTTAGTATTTGGTGAACGAGAAAGTAAAAAAGGTAAAGAATATATTATCGCGTCCGAAAGTGTTGCTCTTGATGTAATGGGTTTTTCGTTAACCCGCGATGTCGGTGCAGGCGAAGCAATATTTATTTCGGTTGATGGACAAATACATACTCACCAATGTGTTAAAAATTCTAATTTGAGTCCGTGTATTTTTGAACACGTATATTTCGCACGCCCGGACTCGATTATGGACGGCGTGTCTGTTTATAAAGCACGCTTGCGTCAGGGCGAAAAATTGGCGGATAAAATTTTACGCCAACGGCCTGAGAACGATATTGATGTTGTGATACCGATTCCCGATAGTAGTCGCGTGGCAGGTCAAGCAATGGCTTATAAACTCGGGGTTAAATTTCGAGAAGGGCTGGTTAAAAATCGTTATATAGGTCGAACCTTTATCATGCCAGGGCAACATCAGCGCAAAAAATCGGTACGGCAAAAATTAAACCCGATTGACTTAGAATTTAGAGGCAAGAACGTCTTACTTGTTGACGATTCAATAGTGCGTGGTACTACTTGCAAACAAATTATCCAAATGGCACGTGATGCAGGCGCTGCTAAAGTGTATTTTGCATCGGCTGCGCCCGCGGTAAAACACCCAAACGTTTACGGCATTGACATGCCTTCGGCAAAAGAATTAATTGCTCACAACAAATCAGACGAAGAAATTGCTGAGGAAATTGGTGCGGATTGGCTAATTTATCAAGACATCGACGATTTAATTGCGGCCTCCGCTGAAGGGAATCCTGAAATAAAACAATTTGAGCTTGCTGTTTTTAACGGCGTTTATATTACCAGCGACGTTGATAAAAAATACTTGAAGAAATTGGATAAAGCTCGTAATGACGCTGCGCAAATGGCGAGAGCTGATACTGATCAGGGTGTAGGCAGTATTGTTGGTTTGCATAATGCGTCTTGATTACGACGGCCACAGAGAAGCGTAAATACATAGAATTACACGTTGCTCGACAAAATAGATTAAGTGAGTTTTCGAGCCGGGGTTTAAGTTCAAAAACCGTCAATTCAGGGACGAAGTGACGGAGCTACAGGGATGTATTCATGCGTTTTTTGAACTTAAACCCCGGCTCGAAAACGTTTCGAAGGCACTATAAACTAATTTACCTATCAAATTTACTTAGTAAAATTATATTTTTCCATATACACCGAAAGGCAAAACAAATGAATGATAAAGCATTCGAAGGACTCGAAGATTTGGAAATCGAGAACTTAGGCATCGACACTCTAGCGATTCGTGCCGGAATTTCTCGTACGCACGAAGGCGAGCATGCCGAGCCCATTTTTACTACTTCGAGTTATGTTTTTACGTCGGCGAGGGAAGCCGCTGCGCGATTTGCGGGCGACGAACCGGGCAACGTATATTCGCGTTATACCAACCCAACGGTACGCCTGTTCCAGGAACGTATTGCAGCATTGGAAGGCGGTGAGGCTGCGGTCGCCACCTCATCTGGTATGGCTGCGATCTTATCGACCTGTATGGCGTTGTTGGAGTCAGGGGATCACGTCGTATGTTCCAAATCTGTATTCGGTACGACGACAGTACTGTTCACAAAATATATGCGGAAATTCGGCGTGAGAGTCGATTTTGTTGAACTGACCGATTCTGAGCAATGGAAAAGTGCGGTAAAAGCAGATACCAAGATGTTGTTTGTCGAATCTCCGTCGAACCCGCTTTGCGCCGTAGCCGATATAGAGGCGCTTTCCAAGCTGGCACAGTCAGTGGGAGCCCTATTTGTCGTTGACAATTGTTTTTGCACGCCCGCTCTTCAGCTGCCGTTGCGATTGGGTGCAGATATTGTTATTCACTCCGCGACGAAATACCTGGACGGACAGGGCCGCTGCTTAGGCGGTGCCGTTGTTGGCAAACGCGAGCTTATGGATGAAGTGCTGGCATTTGTGCGCTCCTGCGGCCCAACAATGAGCCCATTCAATGCATGGGTAATAGCAAAAGGTTTAGAAACATTGCGTTTACGCATGGAAGCCCATTCGCGCAATGCCCAAAATCTATCCGAATGGCTACAGCAACACCCGAAAGTTGAACACGTCTATTATGCTGGGCTACGTGACCACGTTGGTCATAGTCTCGCTGAAAGGCAACAACGCGCGTTTGGCGGCGTACTATCGTTTAAAGTAAAAGGCGGTAAAGAAGAAGCTTGGCGTTTAATTGATGCGACAAAGCTAATGTCACTGACGGCAAATCTGGGTGATGCAAAAACGACGATAGTCCATCCAGCGACAACCACGCATGGGCGCTTATCTGACGACGAAAAAGCCACGGCCGGTATTACTGACAACCTGATTCGCATTGCTGTTGGCTTGGAAGACGTCGCAGATTTGAAAGCCGATCTCGAACGCGGCTTCAAAGCTGTCTAGCGCCAACCATTAACCCGGTAATCAAATCGATTGTCCTATCGATTTGATTCCGCGCCACTAAATATACTGGTATAAATGCGCGGATTTTCTTGTATTTCAGTGGCTTACATTGTTTTCCTGGCAATGGCGGCGTGTTCATCCGTCGCCTATTAATCCGACAATAATGATTACCGGTTTAATAGATAATGCGGCGCTTTGCCAGCAAAAGTTGAACTGGCGCCCGTCGATTTTTGTCTATGCTTAATTAATAGGCCCGCGATCTGTGGGTATCAAGTAGTGACTGAGAGCGAGAGTCTATGGATACTTTGGTTAAGCGGGTAATCGACGCCATTGGCGAGGTGCTGCTGGGTAAAGACAATCAAGTCCGCTTGGCAACTGCATGCTTATTTGCCGGTGGTCATTTGCTTATCGAAGATTTGCCCGGTATGGGCAAAACAACGTTAGCGCATTGCTTGGCCAAGGTCTTTGGGCTGCAGTATGAACGCATTCAATTTACCAGCGATTTAATGCCCGCGGATATTCTTGGCGTTTCCGTTTTTGATCGAGACCAATCGGTGTTTCGTTTCCATCAAGGACCGATTTTTACGCAAGTTTTACTTGCCGATGAAATTAATCGCTCCACGCCGAAAACCCAGAGCGCATTGCTCGAAGCGATGGAAGAGGGGCAAGTATCTATCGAAGGTGAGACGCGCCAATTACCTTCTCCATTCTTTGTTATCGCAACTCAAAATCCCACCTCGCAACACGGAACATTCCAGTTACCGGAATCACAGCTGGATCGTTTTCTTATGCGAATATCGCTGGGCTATCCGAATAGCGCATCGGAACGTTTGCTATTTAAAGGTGTAGACCCACGTCAACGCTTAAGCGAAATGAGTGGTGTAGTTTCAACCGAGCAATTGATACAGATTCGTGAGGCTGTATCAAAAATTCGGACTACCGACCCTCTGCTCGATTATTTGCAACGTTTGGTGGACTTTACTCGTAATAACGATCGTTTTATTCACGGCTTATCGCCCCGTGGAGCATTGAGCTGGCTTAAGTCGGCAAAATCATGGGCCTTTATTCACGGTCGAGACTTTGTCACGCCAGACGACTTGCAGGCAGTGATGGGTGCGGTTGTTGCTCACAGAATTAAAAGCCCAGAGGAACACTCAAGCGATAAACGCGAGATACTTGATTTTATTCTCGAAAATGTTGATGTGTTAAGCGATTGTGCTTAGCAAGCCAAGGGCAGAGCTTCCTATATAAGGAGCAAATAACACAGCAGGCAAGAAGTCCAAAATGGCATCAATATCTAAAGTATCATTTTTCAATAATATTTTCCGGCGACGAGACAAGCGTAGACCTAATAATCGCGGTCTTTTCAGTCGATTATTTTTCCGTATCCTCGATAAGCGTATCAAAACAGCGCTTTATTATCGTTTAAACCGCCACAATTTATATACCTTTCCATCGCGCCTAGGTTTCTTGTTTATATTTTTAATTTTTATTATGTGGTTGATGGGAACAAACTACCAGAATAATCTGATTCTGGGGTTATGCTATCTGCTTGTGAGCCTTTTTGTTGTTGGTATTTTACATACTTATGGCAATATGGCGGGGATCGATATTAAGTTTTTAGGTGCTAAGTCAGATTTTGTTGGTGAGAATATAAAGTTTGTATTAGAAATTAAATCTCCTCATAAGATGGGGAGTTATAATTTAGCGATGCGTTGGCAGAGCAGTGAGATCCAATATTTTAATCTCAGCTCGAACGAGCCGGTTCAGATCGAGTTACTGGCGCCGACGAAAGAGCGTGGTGAACTGCGTCCCGGACGACTTCTCATAGAGTCAAATTTTCCACTGGGTCTAATACGCTGTTGGTCTTGGTTGAAGCTCGATGCTAAAGCCATTGTTTATCCACGGCCTCTCGAAGTCGAAATACCTAAAGGGGGTACCCATGAAGGAGATGATACCTTTGATAAGGTCTCCGAAAACGGCGTCGACCTATACGGTTTGCGTGCTTATCGTGTAGGCGATAGCCCAAAAAATGTTTCTTGGAAAAACTTTGCACGCGGTGGAGATTTACTTAGTAAAGAATTCTCGCGAGCGAACGCGAATGACTCCTGGCTGGATTGGAACGTGTTTTCGCATTTGAGTTACGAGGAGAAAATTTCTGCTTTGTGTTTTTGCGTATTACACATGGAAAAAGTCGGTCGCCCTTACGGTGTTAGAATTCCCGGTTCAGAGATTTCGCCATCGGCGGGAGAAGCACATTGTATCAATATATTAACGGCTTTAGCTCTGCTGGATAAATCCTAAAACGAAAACAATTTCTGCTAATGACTCAGAAGTCAAAACAAAAAACACGAAACTCTCCCGCAATTCAGCGAGATAACATTATTTGGCTGATTGTCGCACAAGGTTTTGCGATATTGCCACTTCTATTTCAATTGCCATTTTGGGTCACAATCATTTGGTTGTTTGCGCTGATATGGCGAGTCCAAATATATCGTGGTCGGGCGATTTATCCAAACAATATGGTTAAACTTTTAATGGGTTTATCGGTATTTGTGGGAATTTTTGCAAGTTACTCTGGTGTGAAAAGCGTGGAGCCCATGGTAACGCTTTTAGTGAGTGCTTTTGTGTTTAAATTAATTGAGATGAAAACGCAAAAAGATGGCTTATTGATAATCTTTATCGGCTTTGTTGCGGTAGCAACACAATTTTTATTTGTGCAGTCAATGTTATCGGCCGCTTACGGTATTTTAGTTTGCTTAATTTTGATTATTGCCTGGGAAACGGTTTATTTAGAGCGGGCTTTTACCATTCGCTATAAAATAAATCGCGGCGCACGAATTTTATTTCATAGCATGCCGTTGATGTTGATACTCTTTATTGTAATGCCGCGTATAAATCCACTTTGGTCTGTTCCAATTCCCTCAGAAGAGGGGAAAACGGGTTTTAGTGACGACTTGAGTATTGGTGGGATTGGAAACCTTGCCAAATCACCGGGCGTTGCGTTTCGTGTTGCGTTTGATGAAGATAGTCCTCGACCGCTATTTAACGAATGGTATTGGCGTGGAATTGTGTTAAACCAGTTTGATGGCGAGACTTGGAGACGGCGCAAACCTATTAATCCCAGTGCTATGGAGTTTTATCCGCTTGAAAATAAGGAGCACTATCGTTACGAAATAATATTAGAACCCCATCGACAGAAATGGCTCTTTACACTTAACAATCCACTTGGGCTAGAATCTTCGTCAAAAAGAGCTGCTATCACAGCAGACAATTTAATTTCCAACGGCAGGCCGGTGATTGGTCGAATTCAGTATTCGGTCGTAAGTTTAAATGCGAACGTTACGACACCCTTGGTCACGTTGTCTGACGAAGATCGCGAGCTGAACTTACGTTTGCCAAAAACTCATAATCCGCGTACTTGGCAACTTGCAAATGAATTAAATAAATTGGATGTTACGCCACAAGAAAAAATGCGTGCAGTATTAAAACTCTACAACAGTAGTTTTTACTATACGCTGCAACCGCCAAAGCTTGGCCATCATTCAATCGATGAATTTTTATTTGATACGCGCCGTGGATTTTGTGAGCATTTCGCGAGTAGCTTTGTTTTTATCATGCGTGCCACCGGTGTCCCGGCGCGCATCGTTGTAGGTTACCACGGAGGAACGCAAAGCGAAGTCAATGACTACTTGATGGTAAAGCAAGCAGATGCTCATGCTTGGGCGGAAGTATGGTTGGAGGACAAAGGCTGGTTTCGGGTTGACCCAACCGTCGCTGTTGCGCCTTCGCGTATTGAGCAGGGTATTGATGACGCGCTTGAGGGTGACGATTTGACTGCCTTAGGGGGAAGAAATATTGTTGAGACAACGCCGTGGATGCGCCGTTTTGCGCATCGCCTAGATGCAATGGGATATGCTTGGGACCGATGGGTTTTAAATTATAGTAATGAAAAAAAAGCCAATTTGCTCAAGAATTTGTTAGGGGGTGTTGAAACTTGGCGAATTGTGATGTTCGTAGTATTTGGTTTTGCTTGTGTAATTTCTGTTTACGCACTCTATCTTTATTCCATTGGGAGAAAAAACCGACCGACTGCGCCGGCTACCATCATATTCGAACGTTTTTGTAAAAAACTAAAGCCTTTTAACTTAGAACGAAATCGAGGTGAATCAGTCCAGGCTTTTATGCAGCGCGTTATATGCGAAAAACCGGAATTTAAGTCTTGTGCAGAAAAGATTGCTAACCTATATGAATATATTGCCTATGCCGGCCACGAGGAAAAGCTCCCTTTGTTGAAACGCTACGTGCGTGCCTTTCCGAAAGAGCCAAAATAATAGCCGTGTGAACTCAATTTATTTTATGACTAACCCGGCAATAATTATTGTCGGGTTAACGGCTAAGGTTGTACGTCAAATTGACGCCCGTGAATATGATTTGATTCAGGCGCGAACAAATACAAATAACTACTGACGAGCGCCTCGGGTGGTTTAATCTGCAATGGGTCTTCTGCCGGATAAGCTTTGGCGCGCATTGCTGTGCGGGCAGAGCCAGGGTTTATTGAATTTACGCGAATTGACGTTTCTTCTAGTTCATCCGCTAAACACTGAATCATATTTTCAACGGCAGCATTCGACGCTGCGTAAGCACCCCAATAAGCACGCCCTTGTCGGCCGACAGCAGAGCTTGTATAAAGAATGCGTGCGTCCTGGCTTAGCTGTAACAATGGAAGTAAATTTTTTGTCAGTGCAAAAGGTGCATTGACATTAACTTGCATAATATTTTGCCACTCTTCATAGTTAAGTTGTCCAAAAGGACAGTGTTTTCCCAATACACTCGCATTAAGAATTAAACCGTCAATTGAACCAAATTCTTTTTGCAGCGCAAGTTGTACATTGATGTAATCTTGTTCTTGAGCATTTAAAAAGTCGATATTGTATATAGCCGGAGTCGGCCAGCTTTTGTCCTCAATTGCGTCATAAGTCTCTTCAAGGTTGCTCATTGTGCGGCCGAGCAACACCACAGTGGCGCCGTGTTCAGCAAAGCCAAGTGCTATTGCTTTGCCAATACCACTCCCACCTCCTGTAATAACAATCGTTTTATCTGTAAGCACATTTGTAGGTGCCTGATATTCGGGGATCAACATTTTGAAAAACCTATTTTTAGGAACCTCTGATTTTAAATGACTATTAAATCAGTTTTTGCAGTAAAGAGAAAACCTCTTCACCAGAATATGTGGTGTAGTCAGCTTGCCAAGCTTGGGCATCATTAGGGGCATCAATATAACCGTATGCTGCTGCCACTGTAACTGCTCCAGCATTCTTGCCACATTCAATATCGCGTAAATGATCTCCTATATAAAGTAGCTCGTTTACCTCACAATTGGAATATTCTGCGGCAAGAAACAGAGAGTCTGGAGCGGGCTTGCGATTCTCGACATGGTCAGGGCAAATGGTTGCGACAGGTTTTGACGGAAAATCAAAATGTGAGAGCAGGGCTTCTGTATATATCCAAGGCTTGTTTGTGGCGATTCCCCATGGAATTTTTTTTTCTGATAAAAAGTTTAGGCAGTCGTCGATGCCCGGAAAAGTAATGGTATGATTGGCAATATCGTCTAAATAAAAGTCGAGCAATGCGAGTCGGTATTTTTCGTGTTCTTCTTTGCTGATATCTGATCCAAAACCTAGTTTAACTAAGGCCGTTGCACCATTTGAGACGTGTGGGCGAATAGTATCGTCGGGGAGAGGATTTTTTTCAAAATGAATGAGCGTTGAATTTAAGGCTCCGCCTAGGTCTTTTGCTGTATCAAGTAGAGTGCCGTCGAGATCGAAAAATACGGATTTAATTTTCATTGTTTAATTTTTTAGTTGATTGCTGTTGGCTATGAGTTCGTGCGTTCGTAGTACGAGAAAGGGAGCGGGTAGCACTTTCGAGACTCGCCGTACATACGTCCCTGTAGGCTCCGCGGGTCGCTTCCTTGCGCCCGAGGGTCTCGAAAGTGCTACCCGCTCCCTTTCTCTGCAATGTGCTAATTTCATAAAATAAAAATAATTAGAGTTTACTGCGAATTAAGAAAACATTGGGTGAGGCTTTCAAAGACCTTCGGCAGCAGGGAGCTGTCCGAAGAGCTTACATGGAAGTACTTGCAGCGTGTCTTTGAAAGCCTCACCCAATGTTTTCGTGCTACGTTAGCTCGGTTTAGAAACCCACATAATATAATTCACATCAACGTCGTGTTCTTGTAATTTAAATGATTGTGTAAGCGGGTTGTAAACAATGCCAACTAAGTCCTTAACCACCAAACCGCATTCGCGGCACCAAGCGGCTAACTCACTCGGGCGAATAAATTGTTTATATTCGTGCGTACCTTTAGGTAACCATTTTAGGATATATTCTGCACCCACTATAGCCATTAAATAGGATTTAGGGTTGCGATTTAAAGTCGATAAAAATAAATCGCCGCCGGGTTTTAACAATTTTGTGCAGGCGCGTATCGTTGATGGTGGGTCGGGGACATGCTCTAACATTTCTAAACAGGTGACGATATCGAATTGCTCGCTGTGTTCTTCTGCAAGTCGTTCCGCACTGGTGCATTGGTAATTTATTGTAAGCTGACTTTCAAGTGCATGTAATTTTGCAACTTCGATAGATGTTTTCGCTAAATCGATTCCTGTCACTTTAGCGCCTCGTTGAGCAAGGGCTTCAGTTAAAATTCCTCCGCCACAACCAATATCGATAATATTTTTTTCTGCGACGGGAGAGTGCGAATCGATATAATTAGCGCGCAAAGGATTAATTAAGTGCAGCGGTTTACAGTTGCCATCTTCATCCCACCATTGGTGGGCCATACGATCAAATTTTTTAATTTCTTTTTCGTCAGAATTTACTTTATGGTCTGCTTGCATGATTTTTTAGGCATTTTTCTCAGAAATTTTATTTTGCCAACTCGCTGTTTTATTTTTTACAGTTTGTATGTCGAGCGACGTATGCTGTTTGTCTTTATACAAACATTCTCCGGCAACCCAAACATCAGAGACGTGATTTCCACTGTTTGTGTAAACCAATTGCGATGCGATATTGTATAACGGAAATTGGTGAATGTTTTCAATACTAACCGCGATGAAGTCAGCGTCTTTACCCGCTTCTAGGCTACCAATTTGGTCGTCCAAACCCAGCGCTTTTGCTCCGTTGATAGTTGCTAGCTCTAGTGCGGTGTAAGCGTCGATAGCCGATGCATTGTTAGCGCTTAATTTACCAACGAGTGCAGCGGTTTGTAGTTCTCCGAATAAATCGAGATCGTTGTTGCTGGCCGCGCCATCTGTTCCCAAGGCGACATTAATGTTTTTATCGAGTAGGCTTTGTACCGGGCATAGACCACTCGCGAGTTTTAAATTTGATTCCGGGCAGTGAATGACGCTGGCACCGTGATTTTGTGTGAGTTCGATGTCTGCTTGGCTCAAATGCGTCATATGCACGCACTGTGTGCTTGGCCCGAGTAGGCCGAGTGCTGCTAGTCGCTGGATCGGTCTTTGGCCCGTATTACGAATAGCTTCCTCGACTTCGAACTGGGTTTCGTGCAGATGTATTTGAATTGGTGCTTGCAGCTCTTCAGCTAAAGTCGCGATTCGGCTTAACGGTTTATCGGCGACTGTGTAAGGAGCGTGCGGGCCGAAAGCAATTTGGATGCGGTCGACAAGGCGAAAGTCATCGTGTAATGCCAAACCTTTATGAATGTAATCATCTGCATTTTCCGCCCATGCGGTCTGAAAGTCGAGGACCGGAAAGCACACCTGCGCGCGAATACCGAGGTCTAAAGCAGTCTGCGCTACTGCATCTGGGAAAAAATACATGTCGCTAAAACACGTCGTTCCTACTTGAATCATTTCCGCGATTGCCAGTTCCGTTCCGTCGCGTACAAAAGTACTATCGACCCAGCGCGTTTCAACTGGCCAGATATGATTTTCCAGCCAGTCCATGAGCGCTAGGTCATCGGCGAAACCACGCAGAAGCGACATTGCTGCGTGACCGTGGGCGTTTATCAAGCCTGGCATAAGCACATGCTGATCGAGCATGCGCACAGTTTTAGCTGTGTAGGATTTGTTTATTTCTTGGTCGGGAAAAATACCGATAATTTTACCTTCGTCCACAACCAGCCCACAGTTTTGGTAAACACGTTCCCTAGGAACAATGGGTAGTATCCATTTAGCGTGAACGATGAGGTCAACGTTTCTTGGGGCGAGCTCAGCGTCTTGAAGGTTGCTCATAAAATCAGCCTGCTATGTGGTGTGTAGAAGGCAGTATACCTGCGTGACCACTGATGGTAATAACCCCTTGAATTTTGATTAAAAAATGGCCGTTATTCTATCTGCAGAAATCTGCCTATGCTGTTGATTTTGTGGTATTATTCGCCGCTTTATTTCAGGGCAGGCTGAGGAATTTTTGTGCAGTCTTGCTGACTTTTTAGCCGCTTTAAACAGGATCCTTATTGCCTATGGGCGATATCGCAAAAGAAGTTCTTCCCGTCAATATTGAAGACGAGCTTAGGCAATCGTATCTCGACTACGCCATGAGCGTCATCGTCGGTCGTGCACTTCCGGATGTGCGCGATGGTCTCAAACCTGTTCATCGTCGCGTGTTATTCGCGATGAACGAGCTCAATAACGACTGGAACAAGCCATACAAAAAGTCTGCCCGCGTAGTGGGTGATGTCATCGGTAAATACCACCCGCACGGCGATACTGCTGTATACGATACCATCGTGCGTATGGCTCAACCGTTTTCGTTGCGCTACATGCTGGTCGACGGACAAGGTAACTTCGGTTCTATCGATGGCGATAGCGCTGCGGCAATGCGCTACACCGAAATTCGCATGGCGAAAATCGCGCATGACCTATTAATCGATATCGATAAAGAAACGGTAGATTTTGTCCCCAATTACGATGATTCCGAGCATATACCGGATGTGTTACCAACGCGTGTACCCAACTTGTTGGTCAACGGTTCTTCTGGAATTGCTGTTGGTATGGCGACTAATATTCCGCCTCATAATCTTTCGGAAGTTATTCGTGCATGCATTGCCTTAGTCGATAATCCAGCGCTGACTATCGATGAATTGATGGAGTATATTCCCGGCCCCGATTTTCCCACCGGCGGCATCATCAATGGTAAAGCTGGCATTCTGCAAGCCTATCGTACCGGTCGCGGAAGAATCTACGTACGCTCTAAAGCAGATGTTGTTACCGATGATAAAAGTGGTCGCGAATCGATAGTTGTTAACGAAATTCCTTACCAGGTCAATAAAGCGCGTTTAATCGAAAAAATTGCCGAGCTTGTTAAAGAAAAGAAAATTGAAGGAATTTCCGAAATTCGCGACGAGTCGGATAAAGATGGCTTGCGCGTTGTTATTGAGATAAAACGCGGTGATTCGGGAGAAGTGGTACTGAATAACTTGTTCGCGCAAACGCAGATGGAAAGCGTGTTTGGCATCAACACGGTAGCACTTGTTAATGGTCAACCCAAGTTACTCAATTTATACGAACTGCTCGACTGTTTTATTCGCCATCGTCGCGAAGTTGTTACACGCCGCACCGTTTATTTATTGCGCAAAGCGCGTGAGCGCGGGCATGTATTAGAAGGGCTGGCGGTAGCGATTGCCAATATCGACGAAGTAATAACCACAATCAAAAATTCGGCAACGCCGGCAGACGCGAAAGAAGCTCTATTGAGTCGCGGTTGGCCGGTGGGGACCGTGCAACAGTTTTTAGAGCGCGCCGGCGCAGATGCTTGTCGCCCCGATGGATTAGAGGGGCACTTCGGTTTTCGCGATGGTCAATATTATTTATCGCCAGCGCAAGTCCAGGCGATTTTAGAACTCCGCCTCCACCGCCTAACCGGTATGGAGCACGATAAATTACTCGCAGAATATGAAGAAAAGCTTAAAGAGATAGCCGAGTTTTTAGAGATATTAGGCAATCCCGATCGCTTAATGGAAGTCATTCGCGAAGAATTAGAAGAAGTGGAAAAAGCCTATGGCGATGAACGTCGCACTGAAATTCAATCTTCACGCCTGGATTTAACCGTTGAAGATTTAATTGAAGAAGAAGATCGAGTTGTCACGATTTCTCATGGCGGCTATGCCAAGAGCCAGCCGCTCGATGCCTACCAAGCGCAACGTCGCGGGGGCATGGGTAAAGCCGCTACTGCAGTTAAGGACGAAGACTTTGTCGAACATTTATTAATTGCCAATACCCACGATTATATTTTGTGTTTCACGAATGAGGGCAAAGTATATTGGTTGAAGGTTTTCCAAATTCCGATTGCCAGCCGCACGGCGCGGGGTCGCCCGATGGTCAATATACTGCCGTTGACTGAAGGAGAAAGAATTACATCGATCTTACCTGTTAAAGAATTTGATGAAGACCATTTTATTTTCTTTGCAACGTCTAATGGTACAGTGAAGAAAACGGCGTTGTCGCAGTTTGCCCGTCCGCGTTCAGCCGGTTTGATTGCGATTGATTTAAATGAGGGTGACCACTTAGTTGGTACTGCCATTACTGATGGCAGTAAAGATGTGCTGTTGTTGGCGTCCAGTGGAAAGGCGGCGCGTTTTGACGAGTCGCAGGTGCGTTCCATGGGGCGTAACTCGCGCGGCATGCGCGGCATAAAAATGGACGGCGAGCATGACGTTATTGCGATGATTATTCCTGAGGAAGATGGCAAGGTTCTGACCGTTAGCGAGAACGGTTTCGGTAAACGCACCGAAGTGAGCGAATTCCCGACCAAAGGCCGCGGTACGCAAGGTGTGATTGCAATGCAGTGCTCTGACCGCAACGGTAAACTGATTGGCGCCGTGCAGGTCTTGGATGGTGACGAAATTATGCTGATTTCTGATCAGGGGACTTTGGTACGCACGCGTGCTGATGAAGTTTCGTTACTTGGCCGTAATACGCAAGGTGTACGCTTGATAAAAACCAAGTCGGGCGAACACATTGTAGGTATTGGGCGTATAGAAGAGAGCCAGCTCGAAAACGGTGACGAAGAACTGGGCGTTGATGAATAGATCGACATATTATTTATGAGTGACGAAAAAAAACAATTGCTCAAGTTGCGCGACGAAATCGATGCAATCGATGAACAAATCGGTGCGTTAATTAGTGATCGTGCAAAATGTGCTCAGCGAGTTGCCGAGATAAAAAAACAATTCAGTGGCGGTGAAGACCCGGTTTTCTACCGCCCCGAGCGCGAAGCACAAGTGCTGCGCCGCGCGATGGAGCGCAATAACGGGCCATTGCTAGACGAAGACTACGCGCGCTTATTTCGCGAGATTATGTCGGCTTGCCTGGCACTTGAATCACCAACGAAAGTTGCATTTTTGGGTCCCGATGGCACTTTTACTCATCAGGCTGCAATTAAGCATTTTGGTCACGCCGCGGACGTTGTATCTATGTCGGCAATTGATGAGGTGTTTCGTGAGGTGGAAGCCGGAGCTGTGCAATTTGGTGTTGTGCCGGTAGAGAATTCGACCGAAGGCGTGGTGACTCATACGCTCGATAGCTTTATGGATTCGAATATTAAAATCTGTGGTGAGGTTGTATTAAGGATTCACCAGCATTTATTAGTTTCTGACAATACAGATACAAAAAATATTTCGCGAATTTATTCCCATGCACAATCTTTTGCGCAGTGCCGTAAATGGCTGGATTCGCATTATCCCGGTGCAGATCGCATTACCTTAAACAGTAATTCAGAAGCGGCAAAAAAATTAAAAGGCGAATGGAATGCTGCGGCAATTGCAGGGCGTGCGGCGGCAGAGCTATACGACCTCAAAGTATTGAACGAAAAAATAGAAGATCAACCGGACAATGCTACGCGCTTTTTGATTATTGGCTCGATGGATGTTCAGCCGAGTAGTAAAAATGCTGAGGATGGTCACGACAAGACTTCAATTATGGTGGAAGCCAAAAACGAGCCTGGCGCGTTGCATCAAATATTAGAACCGTTTGAACGTTTAAACGTTGATTTAACTCGTATCGAATCTCGCCCGTCGCGCGCGAGTAGTTGGAGTTATGTGTTTTTTATCGATTTTACCGGTCACCAAGCACATAGTAATGTTGAACAAGCGCTGACGGAAATAGCATCGCGTGCATCTAAATTAAAAGTCCTGGGCTCGTACCCTAAGGGCGTACTTTGATTAAGAAATAGAAACGGTGACTTCCGACTTTCCAACCACTCGAACGAAAACGCTGGTGCGTAATCTTGTTGTTGTGGGAACGGGTTTGATTGGTGGGAGTCTCGCCTGTGCTGCGAAAAAAAACGCTTTGTGCGAACGAACGATCGGTGTGGCGCGGCGCGAAAATGTCGCGCGTAAGGCGGTTGAGCTCGGTGTTGTTGACGAAGCGGTCATAAGCATAGAACAAATTGCCAGTCGGCTTGGCGCAGGAGATGTGATATTTATAGCCGTTCCGACATTGTCTGTTCGCGCTGTTTTGTCAGATGTTGCTAAAACTGTGGCACCTGAAGTGACTGTCACCGATGGCGCTAGTGTAAAAGGCAGTGTCCTTAACGATGTATTATCGGTTTACGGAAAGGTACCGCCGCAGTTGGTTTTGGGTCACCCTATAGCGGGCTCAGAAAAAAGTGGCGTTGAGGCTTTTAACCCCGACCTCTTTGTAAACCATCGCATTATTTTAACTCCGGTGAAAGAAACGTCCGAGCAGCATCGTGCTCTCGTGGAAGCACTTTGGCGGGGTGTTGGGGCCGAAGTGCAGGAACTGTCTGTTGACGAGCACGATGAAATTCTTGCTGCAACGAGTCACCTGCCACATGCTATTGCGTTTTCATTAGTTGATACATTAACTAACAACAGCAATAGCACGAATATCTTTCGTTATGCTGCGGGCGGTTTTCGCGATTTTACGCGCATCGCTTCGAGTGATGCGATTATGTGGCGCGACATTATGCTTGCCAACAGAGATGCTGTGATGCGTGCAATAGAGGAATTTTCGGCAGATTTGCACACGTTAAAAAATGCGATTGGGTCAGGTGATGGAGATCAAATGCTCGATGTTTTTACTCGAGCAAAAACAGCACGTGATCATTTTACCAAGATGTTAGATCAACGAAAAAATATGGCCAAGGTGCCGACGACGATGAGCGCAATGAATACATTTAGGGTTAGCCCAGGCGGAAAGGTCGCTGGATCGATTCGTGTTCCAGGAGATAAATCAATTTCTCATCGCTCGATTATGCTGGGTTCTCTGGCAGAGGGCGTTACCTATGTAGAAGGTTTTTTAGAGGGCGAAGATGCACTAGCGACGTTGCAAACATTTCGCGATATGGGTGTGGAAATTGAAGGTCCGGAAAATGGCTGTGTAACAATTCACGGCGTCGGCTTGCACGGTTTGAAAAAGCCCGAAAAGTCACTTTATGTTGGCAACTCCGGTACTTCTATGCGTTTGTTGTCGGGTATATTGTCGGGGCAAGCTTTTGATACAGAATTGACCGGTGATGAATCGTTATCGAAACGCCCAATGCGTCGTGTTACAAAACCGCTCGCCGAAATGGGTGCAAGTTTAGTTACTGAAGAAGACGGAACGCCACCGATTAAAATTGGCGGTGGCAAAAAATTAAAAGGCATTCACTACAATATGCCGGTTGCAAGTGCGCAAGTAAAATCCTGTTTGTTGTTAGCTGGTTTATACGCGGAAGGTGAAACTTCGGTAACTGAGCCGGCTCCGACACGAGACCATACCGAACGCATGTTAACGGGCTTTGGGTATCCGGTTAAAAAAGAAGGCGCGACTGCATCGATAACATCAGGCGGTAAATTAGTTGGTACCAATATTGATATTCCTGCTGATATTTCTTCTGCAACATTTTTCTTAGTCGCCGCCGCTATTACTCCGGGTTCCGATTTGACGTTGACACATGTTGGCGTTAATCCCACGCGTATCGGTGTTATCAATATACTCAAAGCTATGGGCGCCAATTTGGAATTAAAAAATGAGCGTGAAATTGGCGGAGAGCCGGTTGCCGATATTCACATTCAATATGCGCCGCTAACAGGCATTCATATTCCTGAAGATCAAGTTCCTCTAGCGATTGATGAGTTCCCCGCGCTATTTATTGCCGCTGCTTGTGCAGAAGGTCAAACAGTATTGACTGGGGCTGAAGAATTACGCGTTAAGGAAAGTGATCGTATTCAAGCAATGGCCGATGGCCTTATCAAATTGGGCGTCGATGCAACTGCAACACCCGACGGGATTGTTATTAATAGTGGGCCAATTGGTGGTGGAGAGGTTGAAAGCTTGGGTGATCACCGCATCGCGATGTCATTTGCAATAGCAGGCTTACGTGCAACAGCCCCTATTACAATAAAGGACTGCGCAAATGTTGCGACCTCATTTCCTAATTTCGTGCAACTTGCGCAAGAAGTAGGGATTAAATTAGAAACCGACTAAGTTTTTTAATTGGTAGTTTTTCGATTAATAAGTTTTTATTGTTATGTCTGAATATTCATTAACTCATTTAAAGCAACTTGAAGCTGAAAGCATCCATATTATTCGTGAAGTCGCTGCGGAATTTGATCGGCCGGTCATGCTGTATTCGATTGGGAAGGACTCCTCGGTGATGATGCATTTAGCGCTGAAAGCATTCTATCCCGGTAAGCCGCCTTTTCCGTTAATGCATATCGACACGACCTGGAAGTTTCGTGAAATGGTTGAGTTTCGCGATAACCGTGTCAAAGAGCTGGGTTGGGATTTAATTGTCCATATTAATCAGGAAGGTGTAGCAATGGGTGTCGGCCCATTTACGCATGGAAGTGCAAAGCATACCGATATTATGAAAACGCAATCGCTCAAGCAGGCGTTAAACAAATACAATTTTGATGCGGCTTTTGGTGGTGCTCGCCGTGACGAAGAAAAGTCGCGTGCAAAAGAACGTGTCTATTCATTTCGCGATAAAAACCATCGCTGGGACCCAAAAAACCAACGGCCAGAATTGTGGAACATTTATAACAGTAAAGTTGATTCGGGCGAGAGTATCCGCGTGTTCCCACTTTCAAATTGGACGGAATTGGATATTTGGCAGTATATTCATTTGGAAAATATTCCGATTGTTCCGCTTTATTTAGCCGCGAAACGCCCCGTGGTCGAGCGTGACGGAACACTTATTATGGTCGACGACGATCGCATGCCGCTTCACGAAGGAGAAGTACCTGAGGAAAAACTTGTGCGTTTTCGCACCCTTGGTTGCTATCCGCTGACCGGCGCAGTCGAGTCGGAAGCGACGACGCTTCCCGAAGTTATTCAAGAAATGTTGTTGACTAAAACTTCTGAACGTCAGGGGCGAGTTATCGATCACGATAGTGCCGGTTCAATGGAAAAGAAAAAGCAGGAAGGTTATTTTTAATTAATTATTTTTTTACCAAGCTGTTTTTAGTTTGGCACGTAGTTAGTTTCGGTATGCGGTGAGGGCTTTTCGGACTGTGAAAATCGTGGACGATTTTGACAGAGCCCCCAGGGAGGGGTTAACGGCGGTCCGAAAAGCCCTCACCGCATACCGAAACGGATCTTAGGTTTGAGAATTTCGTAGAGAGAGTTTAAATACAAACAACGCAAATGTTTGTAACTATTAAGAGTTATTTATGAGTCACCAATCTGATTTAATTGAAAAAGATATCGACGCGTATTTGGCGCAACACGAAAGAAAAGAATTGTTGCGTTTTTTGACCTGTGGATCCGTCGACGACGGCAAGTCCACATTAATTGGTCGTTTATTGCATGACTCAATGATGATATACGAAGACCAACTGGCATCGATTCAGGCTGACACCGTTAAGCACGGCACCACAGGAGAAAAACTCGATTTAGCGCTGTTGGTTGATGGCTTACAAGCCGAACGCGAGCAGGGTATTACCATTGATGTTGCCTACCGCTATTTTTCAACAGCAGAACGCAAATTTATTATTGCCGACACACCGGGCCACGAACAATATACGCGCAATATGGCCACCGGCGCCTCAACTTGTGATTTGGCGATTATTTTAATTGATGCGCGTAAAGGCGTAGTGACACAAACGCGCCGCCATTCCTTCATCGCGTCACTGCTAGGCATTAAACATGTGATTGTAGCGATCAATAAAATGGACTTGGTGGACTTTGATCAAGCAGTTTTCGAAAAAATTAAAGCGGATTATATTGAGTTTTCAAAAAGCCTAGAAAAACAAGATTACTTCTTTATCCCAATTTCAGCACTTGATGGTGATAACGTCGTCAATCGCAGCGAACGTAGCGCGTGGTATGACGGGCAAACTTTAATGGAAACACTGGAGAGCGTGCAAATTGCGCAAGACAAAAACGTCGATGATTTCCGTTTTCCCATCCAATACGTTAATCGGCCCAATCTTGATTTTCGCGGTTTTTGCGGTACTGTCGCATCGGGTGTAATTAAAAAAGGCGAACAAGTTAAAGCTCTACCCTCCGGCAAGGCTAGCCGCGTAAAAGAAATTGTTGTTCACGGTGGTAACCTCGAACAAGCATTTGTTGGGCAAGCCATAACCCTAACACTCGAAGATGAAATTGATATTAGTCGTGGCGATGTTTTAATAAAAACTACGGATGAGATCGATACCAGCAGGCGTATGAAAGCGCATTTGGTCTGGATGACAGAAGCGACTCTCACACCTGGCAAGCAATATTATTTTAAATTTAATAGCAAAGTTACGCGCGGTGCAGTTGATACAATTTGTCATCGAATTGACGTGAACAGCTTAAAAGAGTCTCAAACCGATGCTTTGCAACTCAACGATATTGCCGTTGTTGAATTCACGACTGAACAAGCCGTTGTTGTTGATCCTTACAATAAAAACCGTGCAACAGGCGCTTTTATTATTATCGATCACCTAACTAATGCAACTGTTGGCGCCGGCATGGTATGTGAAGCACTGTCCTCAGCGACAACGCAAACCAGTAAGCATAACGTCAGCGAATTTGAGCGTGAACTAAATGCATTAATTCGCAAACACTTTCCACACTGGGAAGCAAAGGATTTGAGTAAAATTTTAAAATAGTAAATTGCACAAACCTATGCTCTGTTTAGCGGTCCCAGTGTCGCTCGTGGTCGCTATTGTTAGCGGCCACAAGGCGAACATCTAACTTAGCTGGCCATTTTTTTGGCCAAAAGTCTCACACCTCGAATACCTACACCGCTAATATTTAACGCCGCCAATATCTCACGCCGCCAATATCTTACACGACTGTGGCAAATGTCCTACAAGCTTTGTCATAGATCTCTGCTGTTTTAGTAAATCTTCCGCACCTACTATAGCCATCGTCAACAGGGCGTTGACAAACTAAACTTTTCATTTCAATTTTAAATAAGGAAATACTAATGAAACAATCCAATACAAGCACAAGTTCCGTTAACATTTTAAACGTTTTAGTCTTGGCGCTTTCTTTTTTCGCCTGTGGAGTTTTTTCGTATTCGGCATTTGCAAACGATGCACTCGAGCAGAGTAAAAATGCAGTAATCGAAAGCGTTCAAACGGAAAAAATTAACGTAAACCAGGCAAGTGTCGAGGAAATCGCAGAGCATCTTGTCGGCATTGGTCTGGCGAAAGCTGAAGCGATTGTCATGTGGCGCAAAACCAACGGGCACTTCGATTCTGTTGAACAGTTGCTGGAGGTGAAAGGAATTGGCAGTGCGACTTTAGATAAAATTCGCGATCGCCTCACCTTGTAATTCATCGAGTTGGGCTGATCCACTTGCTGCTAAACTTTTCCCGGTGGCAGGTGGATTAGCCTTGTGGCTATGCTAAACTCCAGAGCGAAATTCAATTGCTCGAGTATTGCATGTCGCCAGAAATCTCTTCATCCCGAAACACGTCTCCCCATCTTATTGTTGCACTCGATTTTAATCATAAAGAGCTTTGCTTAAACTTAGTTAAGCAACTCGACCCCAACCACTGTCGGGTAAAAATCGGCAAAGAAATGTTCACTCTTTTTGGCCCCTCTCTGGTAGAAGAGATTCAAAAATGTGGGTTTGAAGTCTTTTTAGACTTAAAATTCCACGACATTCCCAACACAGTTGCGAAGGCAGTAACGGCTGCAAGCCATTTAGGTGTATGGATGGTCAATGTGCATGCGAGCGGCGGTTCGCGCATGATGGTTGCGGCGCGAGAAAGCCTCGATAAATCTTCGCATAGGCCTCTTTTAATTGGTGTAACGGTTTTGACGAGTATGACTAGCGGCGAACTTAAAGCGGTCGGGGTTAATCGCAGTGTTGATGAGCAGGTGATTGCCTTAGCAGACCTTGTGCTAGAAGCGCAGCTTGATGGGATAGTCTGTTCTGCTCAGGAAGTCTCTGCAATTAAAGAAGCGACTAAGCATCAATTGCTATGTGTAACCCCGGGTATTCGACCTACGGGGAGCGCGGTGGATGACCAGCGGCGCACTCTGTCACCTAGCGAAGCGATTGTTGCCGGGTCCGATTACCTAGTGGTTGGCCGACCAATCACGCAAGCCGACAACCCTCTCAAAGTTTGCGAGGCGATTACTCAGCAAATCCTGGAAGCGAAAAAGTGACAACGATTATTACGGTTGATGGTCCAAGCGGTGCTGGAAAAGGCACGATTAGTAGAAAACTCGCAGAGGAAACCGGGTTCTCGTTATTAGATAGTGGTGCACTGTATCGTGTTACCGCGTTGGCAGCTCTAAAGCAGGGTGTTGATATTCAAGACGAGTCTGCCGTCGTGACGATTGCGCTAAACTTACCTGTTGTTTTTGAGACGACCATTGAAGACACAAAGGTAGTCTTAGCAGATGAAGACGTCAGCAGGGAAATTCGCACAGAAAAAGCTGGGATGAACGCGTCAATTGTGGCCGCTTTTCCGGGGGTGCGCAGCGCCCTACTGCAGCGTCAACGCGCGTTTGCACAAGAGCCTGGCTTGGTGGCCGACGGTCGTGACATGGGAACTGTGGTTTTTCCTCAAGCACAGCTGAAAATATTTTTGACTGCGTCGCCAGAGGAGAGGGCTAAAAGACGCTATTTACAGCTGGAGCAAGCGGGGCAAAACGCTGATATGCAGTCTTTAATAGAGGAAATTCGCGCGCGTGATGAACGCGACAGCTCTAGAGCGACTGCTCCCCTAACGCCTGCAGATGACGCTATTTTGGTTGACAGTACAGCGCTTTCTATTGGCGAGGTTAACCAGCGTGTCTTCTCATTAATGAAAGATAGAGGGCTTTTGCCTTGAAACAGGCGAGGGGACAATTAAGTGTGGAGAAGTCGGCGTGATTAAAAGGCTCTGGCGCTATTCGAAATTAGCTGTTCTGTTTATATGGCTATGCACGATTATATTTTTGGCGTTTTGGATTGCCTATAGAAATGATGATCCGGTGATTCTCAATTTGTTGTTGCTGGATATTGAGCAGGATGTTGGAGTTGTGTTTATTTTGGTGTTTGCTTCTGGGTTGCTGATTGGCGCACTGCCTTTTCTCTTTTTCTATTTGCTTGATCGCAATCGGCATCGATCATTGAATAAGAAGGTGACGCAGTTAGAGCTTGAGTTGAAAAATACGCGCTCGGCCGCGTTAGGAAAATAGTTCACTTATGTTCGTAGAATCAGGAATGTTCGCCTTTGTCATTATTGCGCTTGCTATTGCTGCAGGTTTTCTCTTGGGTTATCGCCAGGGTAAGAAAACACGAAGATTAAAATTGCCGAGTCATTTAAGTGCGGATGGTTCAGCGGCCCTGGATCAGCTAGCTGAAGCTCAATCTGATGAGGCGATCGACCAATTTATTGCTGATCTTGCGGTTAATAATGAAACCTTGGACACGCATTTTGCGCTTGGTAAATTGTTGCGCAAGCGTGGTGAAACGGAAAAAGCGGTAAAAATCCACCAAAACTTGCTTTCTCGCCCTAACCTAGACCAAGAGCAGCAGCACCTAGTGCAGCTGGAGCTTGCTTATGACTATCAAAAGTCGGGCTTACTTGATCGCGCAGAAACCTTGTTACTTGAGTTAACAAATAGTCGCTCGGCCGACGTCAAGCGTCGCGCGCTTGAGCATCTGGTTGACGTCTATCAGGGTGAAAAAGAATGGGAACGCGGCATAGAAATCGCGAGTAAACTGACAGACCGTAAGGTAAGTCGGCGCAAAGAGCATTGGTCTATGGTGCAATGCCATTTTTGCTGCGAGCTGACGCAACAGATGCTGGAGAAATCCAACCTCAAAGAGGCAAACAAATGGCTTGAAAAAGCGGAGAAATTTGACCCGCAAAATATCCGAGTTGCTCTGTCAAAAACTCAATTGGCGCTGCTAAATGGCGAAGACATGCCGTCTTTAAAAAAAGCCCTTGAGCCGCTTAAGCAGATTAAAGTCAGCCACCCTCTTTATTTCACTCATGTAATTCCTTTGCTTGCACACGATGAAAGTGACTTTCCGAGTCATTCTCTACAGATGGAGTGCGAGCGCTTGCAGCAGCAAGCTCCCTCTGAGTGGCAACAGCTGATATTGGCCAGCGCTGTTTTCCGATCAAGGGGCAGTGGCGCAGCTTTTGAATATTTGCGCGATGCGCAGGCGGACGCACCTACCATCGATGTGGTGATTGAAACCCTATCTTTATTAAAGGAAGACGCCATAGAAACACTGTCTTTCGCCGAGCTAATCGCTTTCTTAAAAGCGCGTGTAGAAGAGGCTACTCGGTTTCAATGTGTCAGTTGTGGATTCGAATCGCTAACACATTTCTGGGCCTGCCCGACCTGTAAAAAGTGGGAGACGCTTGAGCCGAAATAACCACTGAAGTAGCGACTTTTGCCCAGTCATTTGATTATTCTCGACCCTCTATTATTCTTGATAAATAACCCCTGTTTTGGTACCCTCGCGCCTCCTCGCGAAGCGGGGTATGGGCAAGTTCACAGTTTGAATACCAGAAAGCGCTGTTTGAACTTAAACTTTAATTGACCCGCAGACTGGTAACTGCGGCTGGCCGGCTTAGCTTCCCCGCCAATTTCATAAGGCAAGGTTAAGGTCGGCGTCATATTTGTAGGTAATGTAATGAGCGAAAGTTTCGCAGAACTCTTTGAAGAAAGTTTAAAAACAGTTGATATGATCCCGGGCTCCATTGTAACGGGCGTTGTGATTGATATCGACGACGATTGGGTCACGGTTCACGCTGGGCTCAAATCAGAAGGTGTAATTCCATCCTCCCAATTTAAAAGCGATTCAGGCGAATTGTCTCTAAACGTAGGAGACGAAGTTCAGGTTGCACTTGAAACTGTTGAAGACGGTTTTGGTGAGACACGCCTTTCGCGCGAAAAAGCGAAAAGGGCTGAATCTTGGAAAGTGTTGGAGGCAGCACATACTGCAGACGATGTTATTTCCGGCATTATCAACGGCAAGGTTAAAGGTGGCTTTACAGTTGATGTTCAAGGTATTCGTGCCTTTTTGCCCGGTTCATTGGTCGATGTTCGTCCTGTCCGTGAAACTACGCACTTAGAGGGCAAAGAGCTTGAGTTTAAGGTTATTAAGCTTGATCAAAAACGCAACAATGTCGTTGTTTCACGCCGCGCAGTTATGGAGCAAGCCAACTCCGATGAGCGCGAAGAATTGCTCGCATCTTTACAAGAAGGTGCTGCAGTTAAAGGTATTGTTAAAAACCTTACCGACTATGGCGCATTTGTTGATTTGGGTGGCGTAGATGGCCTTCTTCATATCACTGATATGGCTTGGAAGCGTATTAAGCATCCAAGTGAAATAGTCAATGTGGGTGATGAGATTGACGTTAAGGTGCTTAAGTTTGATCGTGAGCGCAATCGCGTTTCACTCGGTTTGAAACAGCTGGGCGAAGATCCTTGGGCGTCTATTACAGAGCGTTACCCAGAAGGCGCGAAAGTCAAAGCGCGTGTCACTAACCTTACCGATTACGGCTGTTTCGCTGAAATTGAGACAGGCGTTGAAGGCTTGGTTCACGTCTCTGAAATGGACTGGACCAATAAAAACATTCACCCATCTAAGGTTGTGCAAGTGGGTGACGAGGTTGATGTGATGATACTCGACATTGATGAAGAGCGTCGCCGCATCTCGTTAGGCATCAAGCAATGTCAAGAAAACCCGTGGGACACTTTTTCAAAGCAATTTGCAAAAGGCGACAAGATCTCGGGCAAAATCAAGTCCATTACCGACTTTGGTATCTTTATTGGCTTGGACGGTGGCATCGATGGGCTTGTGCATCTGTCTGATATTTCATGGAATGAAGCGGGAGAAGAGGCAGTTCGCAAGTTCAAGAAAGGTGACGAAATTGAGACTGTTGTATTGGCCATCGATCCAGAACGCGAGCGAATTTCACTTGGCGTTAAGCAACTCGATGAAGACCCGTTCACCGTGTTTGTTGCAGAGAACGACAAAGGCGCTGTTGTTAAAGGTGTGGTCAAAGAGGTTGATGCCAAGGCCGCTATATTAACTTTGGCAGACGATGTTGAAGGCACTTTGAAAGCCTCTGAAATTAGCCGTGATAAAGTCGAAGATGCACGTAACGTGGTGAAAGAAGGCGATGAAATCGAAGCGAAAATCACCAATGTTGACCGTAAAAATCGCGCGATAATGCTTTCGATAAAGGCGAAGGAAATCGATGAAGAGAAAGCGGCGGTTAAAGAGCACGGTAACAAAGTGGTTGAACCAACCGGGCCCTCTACAATTGGCGACCTCATCAAAGCTCAAATTGAGAGTAAAGATAAGTAGGTACACGCTATTTTTACCTATTGAAAAAGCGGCATTAGCCGCTTTTTTTTTCGCCCGTCCGTTTATATTTCTGTAATATTATTTAAATTAATCCTTCATTTTTTCGACCCAAATCTGACACAAAAGCGCTCTAGCATGTACGTCCTCGAAAGTTTTCGAAAGATGTTCCAGCGTAATGCAAAAAAAAGTGTTGATCGTATTTGGCACCCGCCCCGAAGCCATAAAAATGGCACCGTTGGTTAAGGTTTTGGCAACCGACCAGAGATTTGATGGACGTGTTTGTGTTACCGCCCAGCACAGGGAAATGCTCGATCAGGTCATGGAGTTGTTTGAGATTACTCCCGAGTATGACTTAGATATTATGGCCAGTGGTCAAACACTTAGTGATATTACGGCAAAAATTTTATCTGGCCTTAGGGAAGTGTTGCAGAGTTTTCAGCCAGACGTGGTGCTCGTGCACGGCGACACGGCCACTACTTTTGCCGCTAGTTTAGCATCTTACTACGAGCAAATACCCATCGGCCATGTTGAAGCCGGCTTGCGTACGGGTAATCTGTATTCGCCGTGGCCAGAAGAGGGCAATCGGCGCTTAACTGGAGCATTGGCTAAGTTCCACTTCGCTCCTACAGAGTCGTCTAAAAAAGCGCTATTAAAGGAAAATTGTGTGGAATCTGATATTTCTGTGACAGGAAATACGGTTATTGACGCATTGTTGATGATGAAAAAAAAGATAGAGTCGGATACGAGTTTAACGTCTGAGTTGGAAGATCAATACGCTTTTCTGGATAAGAACAAAAAACTCATTCTGGTAACGGGCCATCGCCGTGAAAGCTTTGGCGGTGGGTTTGAGCGTATTTGCCGGGCGTTGGCTCGAATCGCAGAAAATAATCCTGAATGCCAAATTCTCTACCCCGTGCATCTAAACCCGAATGTTCAAGAGCCGGTTAACCGGATTCTCAGCGGAATTGAAAATATATACCTTATCCCCCCTCAGGAGTACTTGCCTTTTGTCTATCTAATGAATCGAGCTCACTTAATTTTGACAGATTCAGGTGGAATTCAAGAAGAGGCACCGTCGCTTGGCAAACCTGTATTGCTGATGCGCAACACGACAGAGCGACCTGAAGCCGTTGAGGCTGGAACCGTTTGTTTGGTCGGCACTTCAATGGATATTATTGTGAGTGAGGTTGAGCGCCTACTTCATGACCAAGATGCGTACCAGCGAATGAGCTATGCCCACAATCCCTATGGCGATGGCCTGGCCGGTAGCAGAATTTTGGCGAGCCTTGCTAAAGCACTTGGACTGGCTGAGACAAAAGCAATGCTGGATTACCGAGTCGTTAACGCCTAATTATTCTACAAGCCAGCTAAAGTACCAGCTTTTAATTTCTTCCGATATTGCCCAAATCTTTGCATAACCCAATTTTAGTTCAGTCGCATTTGCTCGCACATATCTTCCAAAATGATAAAAATTGTTGTATAACAAGCACTTGCTAACTAGTCTCTATATTTGAGTTACTAAAAAGCCGGATACCACTATGTCAATTACTAAATCTGAGTTAATTGAACGCATAGCAGAACGCCATAACGATATGTCGTCCAAAGACATAGAGCTGGCAATCAAATTAATCCTAGAATACATGGCGCAGTCACTGGCGTCTGGTATGAGGATTGAAGTGAGAGGCTTTGGCAGCTTTACTCTTCACTATCGCGAACCCCGTATGGGGCGAAATCCAAAGACAGGTGAGGCGGTTAGACTAGAGGGCAAATATGTCCCTCATTTCAAGCCCGGTAAGGAGCTCCGCGAACGCGTTGATGCGAGCATTAAGTAGCTAACGGGTTTTATTCATTTCTACCTTATTTTTATTTAAGACGAAATAATAAAAATACTCGGTGCATCTTCCTTAATGCACCGAGTATAGATTTGATGCTCACACTCAATGATGACCATCATCCTTTCGTCTCCCTGCGATCAATCCCTGATCAGCGCTTCCATGACAAACCGCTCCTGGTTTTACAACATCCCTCCTTGGGTTTTCCCTGTTATTGACATCCTGTCATCGTCCATGTTTTTCATTCCTAAAGACATCCTTGAAAGTCCTTATGGCATTCCTTGCGTGATCTTGCGTCCTAGCTTGATCATCCATTTGCGATCCGTCGCCTTGTCGTCCTGACGAGAGCCATTATTCTTAATTGGACGTTGTGATCACAGGCGATATCGACCCCAACGAGTGTAGGAAATTGTCTATAAAGTGTGTGAGTTGTTGGCAGCGGTTGTTGAGGCAAATCACTTTAGTTTGTAGATATTTTCAGTCGGACGTAGAATAAAGTTATGATTGAAATTGATTGCGAGACTAGTTTTGGACCTTGATCAGCTTATTGACAGACGAGACTTTCCCGAGCTTGATCTTATTCTGTGGGACAACAGAGCAATCCTTATTGAACCGGAAGACGCATTTAGAGCTTACGAAACGCGATGGCGGTTCATAGCGAAAACTTAGAAACAAAGGAGCAGCAATTGATTGAGGCGTTAATTAAACGGTTCGGTAACGGGGTTTTTTTGACTGCATGATTTTAAGCGCCCTCGCCACATAGAAATCGTTAGAACTCTCGAAGCGTTTTGGATAAGCATTCAATAGAGAGACTACCGCGTCTCCGGAGAAAGAGCATAACCTGCAAAGGTAATTGAGCTAGAAGCTAGTTAGGGCTACATGAACAAAAAGGCTGGCAACAGACTCCTTCCGTTGCCAGCGTGCGATTGATGCTCACACTCCATGATGACCATCATCCTTTCGTCTCCCTGCAATCATTCCTTGATCAGTGCTTCCATGACAAACCTCTCCTGGTTTTACAACATCCCTCCTTGGGTTTTCCCTGTTAATGACATCCTGTCAGCGTCCATGTTTCTCATCCTAAGAACCATCCTTGAAAGTCCCTATGGCATCCGTTGCGATGATCATACTTTCCTTGCCTGACCATCAATTTGCGGTCCCTCGCAATGTCGTCCTGACGAGAGACATTATTCCAACCTGAACGAATAATGAATAGGCGACATTAGCTCTAATTCATGTGCGAGATCTCGCACAAAAAATCAAATTTGTAAGCCGAGGGCGACCCAAACAGATTTGTTACTTCTTCGGATTAAATTAGGAAAAATACTGCAATTTGACATCCAACTTTTACTTGGCGACTCTTTGAACTATACTTGCCGCAGCAAAAATCCTTATCAAAAGACTACTGCATGCCAACCGTAATACCAGTCATCCTCTCCGGTGGAAGCGGCACACGCTTGTGGCCAAAATCGCGTAAACATTACCCAAAGCAGCTGCATAAATTATTCGGCGATCACACAATGCTGCAGCAAACGGTGTTGCGCATTAAGACTGTTGAGCCGCCAATTATTGTATGTAATGAGGCCCAGCGGTTTATGGTAGCTGATCAGTTGAGTGAGATTCTTTCAAGCAAACCCGAGATCATATTGGAGCCCGTTGGGCGAAATACTGCACCGGCGATAGTTGTGTCGGCGTTGCAGGCAAATAAACGAGCTGATGATGCTGTTATTGCCGTTTTCCCCGCAGACCATTTGATTCAGAATGAAGAAGAGTTTTCAAAATGCCTGGATATTGCAGTGGAGCAGGCTGCTAAAAATAAACTTGTGACCTTCGGTGTTGTTCCAACTCATCCGGAAACTGGCTATGGCTATATAAATGCTGGTGCCAATGAAGTTGGTAACGGTGCTCCTGTAAAACGGTTTGTGGAAAAACCCAATTTAAAAACTGCGCAAGAATATCTTGAGGATGGTGGGTACTATTGGAATAGCGGAATGTTCGTTTTTTCTGCTAGTTTTTTGATCGATGAGCTTAGGGTGATTGACCCCGAACTCGTCCTAAGCTGTGAAGCGGCGATGGATAAAGCCATCACGGATCTCGATTTTATTCGACTCGAAGAAGCTTCTTTTTCAGCGTGCTCCGATATTTCCATTGACTACGCGTTAATGGAGAAAACAAAAAATGCCTGGATGGTACCTTTAGATGCTTCATGGAGCGATGTAGGAAGCTGGGAGTCTTTATGGGCAGCTTCTGAAAAAGACGAGTGTGGCAACGTTTTTGATGGGGATGTGTTGGCCGTTGACTCTGCAGATTGTTACGTTTCTAGCGAAAATCGCTTGGTCGCTTTAGTCGGCGTAGAAAATACGGTTGTTGTGGAAACGCCGGATGCTGTGCTAGTAGCAAATAAATCGAAGACGCAAGATGTTAAAGATATTGTTACTCAGCTAAAGCAAAGTGAACGTAGCGAATTTAACTTTCATCGCGAAGTGCATCGACCCTGGGGATCTTATGATTCAATTGATATGGGAGAGCGTTTTCAGGTAAAGCGTATAACAGTGAAGCCGGATGCGAGCCTTTCACTACAGATGCACCACCACCGTGCTGAGCATTGGGTTGTTGTGACTGGCACGGCACTTGTTCAGAAAGGCGATGAGGAAATACTGCTTGCGGAGAATCAATCTATTTATATCCCCGTAGGTGAAAAACATCGACTTACTAATCCCGGTAAAGTTGATTTGCACTTAATTGAAGTGCAATCAGGTTCGTATTTGGGCGAGGATGATATCGTGCGTTTTGAAGATGTGTTTGGTCGTTCTTAGTATGTTTGAGTTTTTATTTAGCAAAAATAAGGAGTGTTTATGGAGTTAGGCCTGAGTGTAATGTTTGCCGCTTTCGCTATCACGTTTGTGGCGATAAAAGTTCTTCATCCCTTTGCGTTTTATGTGAATTTGCTCGATCACCCTGGTGGTAGAAAGAAACATGAAGGGTGTATTCCTTTGGTAGGTGGGCTTGGTATTTTTGCTGGGGTTTTTCTCTCCATTTTTCTTTTTTATGAGCAATCACTTTTTATTCGTATGTTTATGCTCGCGAGCGGGCTGATTGTATTTATGGGTATGTTGGATGACAGATATGGTTTAAGCGCACGTTTTCGTTTGGCTGGACAGTTTATCGTGGCTTGTATTTTTGTTTACGGTTTGGATATTAAAATAGAAAGTTTTGGAAATTTATTTGGGCTAGGTGAAATTACGTTGGGTTGGGCTGGTTACCCCCTCACAATTCTTTCTATAATTGGGATTATTAATGCTGTCAATATGTTAGATGGAATGGATGGACTTGTTGGTGGTATGAGCTTAATTTCGATTTTGGGTATAGTGGCGCTAATGGGAACGTCTGAGAGCCCGCAGATAAACGCACTTGCAATGGCTTTTGTTGGAGCACTTTCGTGTTTTCTTTTATTTAATTTGCAAGGCAAGCAAGCCGTTACAAAAGTTTTCTTAGGCGATTCTGGCAGTATGTTTGTGGGTTTAGCCATCGGGGTTTTACTGATAGTAGGCGCAGAGCCAAATGGTGGTCAGCAGATTAAACCTGTCACCGCACTTTGGTTTGTCTTGCTGCCGATGACCGATATGTTTACCTTAATGTATCGTCGCTTAAAAAGAGGTCAATCACCACTCGCGCCAGATAGAACGCATATTCATCATGTGCTAATGCGCGCAGGCTTTGCGCCTAAGTATTCATTAATACTAATGATGGCAGCTCAAATAAGTCTACTGATGGTGGGGCTGACAATGGAGTATTTGAAAACTCCAGAATTTATATCTTTCGTTGCAGCTATATCATTTGTCTTTGCTTACCAGTATTTAATGAAGCACTCATGGCGTTTTATTCGTTGGAATAAGCGGCGTTAAGGTATTGGCTAAGCAGATTTCTTTTTAGCATTTTTATCGATTTAATATAAAGATCAATACCGAAGTAATGTTGCACGAGTCAGCTGCCATAGATTTGGAGCCTTTAGCTGGAAGGTCTTATACATACAAAAAAAGACGCTCTTAAATTCTAAGCTCTTCTGTCTAAAATCTGATCCCTAAAAAATACAAAAAAAAGCCAGCTTAACCGTGTTCAACGCTTGAACACGGCCTGTTTAACAACTACAATCCGGTCTCTAGCGAAGCCCATGTTGTTTTATGAGGATCGCTATACCTTGCCTAATTAGCAGGGGAAACACCAATCTAGACCAGCACAGAGTCAGCGGTTTTGCGACTATTAATCGAAATCGCCATCAAATTTTCACCGGGTTTTAACACAAGATGCCTTGGTACGTCCTAAACACAAAAGCAAACGCTGAACAAAAAGCTTTAGGCAATCTTGAGGCGCAAAATTTTTCGTGTTTCTTACCGCAAGTGCAAATGGAAAAGCTTAGTTGTGGCAAGCGTATAGTGCGTGTTGAACCCTTGTTCCCGCGTTATATGTTTGTCGATCTCTGTGAAAACTCAAGTTTTCACAGAGTACGCAATACCCGTGGCGTACAAGACTTTGTGCGCTTTGGTCAAAAGCCTGCCATCCTTGATAGCACTGTAGTCGAAAGCATAAAAAAACGCTGTGGTGTGAGGGGCGTTACAACGAACCATAGCGTTCCCAAAGAGCATGATCGTGTGGAAATATTACATGGCCCATACAGAAACCTGGAGGCCATATTTCACTGCAGCGACGGCGAAGAGCGCTCGGTAGTATTGTTGTCCTTATTGCAAAGTCAAGTAATGCTAAAAGTGGACAATAAGAATATTCGAAAAGTGGTTTAGTGCGCTATCGGTATTAGTAGCCTTAGGCATTTATCGATAGAGTGAAATGGAAAAAATACGTATATGCCTAGCAACGGGGTAGGGCGGAAGCGTGCTTTTTAAGCGAGTGGATTTTATTTTCAATAGACAATCAACGGATATTTATGGTCGATCTGATGAGGCGTTTTGGGCACAGTAAGGCATGAAAGACCCTGTTTTACCCGATGAGTTGCGCTACCAACTCCTAAAAGAGTTAGATGCCAACCCCGGTATAAGCCAGCGTGAACTTGCAAAAATTGTGGGTGTGAGCCTAGGCAAAACAAATTATTGTCTAAAAGCAATAATCGAGGCCGGCTGGGTCAAAGCGGGAAACTTTGCGAGATCGGACAATAAAATGAATTATGCCTATGTGTTAACACCCAAGGGTCTAAGCGAAAAAGCCTCGGTAACAATGCGATTTTTGAAAAAGAAGCAGGTGCAGTATGAACAGTTAGAGCGAGAGATTGCAGAATTAAGGAAAGAAGCTGAAAGGCAGACATTAGAGTCGACGCGTTCCAGATATTAGAATTTAGAAAATAACTCGTAACCTGCATACACAAAAAGTGCGTTACATAATTGTCGGCCAGATATAAACAACTTTTGTGATGAATTTGCTTCCTAGAGAATCAATATGTAAAGACTTTATTGATTGTTAATATAGACACGTTACCAGGAAGCCGAATAAAACTATGCCACTGACTTGCCAAGCCACACAGCTGCCAAGGACTGCCAGACTAAAGCTCTAATCGAGTGACAGGAGCTGGATACCCTCAGCCATTACAAGTTGGTTGTGAACACCGTCTACATGGAAGAGGCGATTCAAAAAAAGGGTAAAAACAATGAAGAAAAAGAAACTGGTGCCAATGCTGAAAATAAAGCGAAATAATTCTTGCAAAGCCGCTACAATGCGATGTTTTACTCCTAAATACGAGGCGTGCGGTTGACTATTTTTAAATAATCGAAAAAGGCACAAGTTTGTTGAGATTTAAAGACATCATAAGCGGATACCCGACAAATTGTCGATAAGGTATATGGTAGACGATCGTTACGAGATTCAGTTAAGCAAAATATATTATGGAATCTGAAGTACAGACAGATAAAAACCGAGACCTAAAAGAAATGTTGGGTCAAATTGAACAAAAAATCGATTTGATTTCACTAAATTATAGTGTCCTTAATCTAAATTCTGTTGTGGGTAAAAACGATGAAGAAATCAATCTGCGCGAACTTTGGCTGATTATTTGGGCAGGAAAATTTAAAATAGTCGCTATTACAGTAATTTTCGCTATTACGTCGGTTTTTTATGCCTTGTCGCTACCCAATATGTATAAATCTGAAGCGATATTAGCGCCAGCGCAAGACGATTCGCAAGGTGGTTTGGGTGGTTTGGGTGGTTTAGCAGCTTCCTATGGTGGCTTGGCGGCTATGGCCGGTATTAATTTAGGTGGTGGAGGCAGTAGTAGAATTGACCAAGCGGTCGAGCTTGTAAAAAGCTGGCCGTTTCTGGGTAGTTTTATCAACAAGTACAAACTAAAACCACAGATAATGGCGGTTCAGGGCTGGAATAGAAATACGAACGAGTTGATATACAATTACGATATTTATAATCCAGAAACACAAGCATGGGTGAGTGGAGCAGAGGTGAAATCTAGCGAAACGCCAGAGCCCAGCGACTTCAAAGCCTTTAAAACCCTCAGTCAAATGTTGACAATTTCAACGGATCATAATACCGGCATGTTGACGATTTCTATCGAACACTTTTCGCCTCAGCTTGCGTTTGAGTGGGTTGGTCTGCTGATTCAGGAATTAAATAGTTTTTATCAAAGACAGGATATGGCTGAGGCGCAAAGAAACATTGATTATTTAGAAGCTAAAATAGCAGAAACCAGTGTAGCGGATATGCAATCTGTTTTTTATGGCATGATTGAAGGTCAAATTCAGACATTAATGTTGGCGGAAGTAAGCGAACAGTATTTAGTGAAAACTGTAGTTCCGGCAAAAATACCTGAACTGAAGTCTAAACCTAGCCGTGCCACGATTTGCGTGATAGGAGCGGTCTTTGGTGGAATGCTATCTTTACTTTTTGTTTTAATTAGCCATTTTGTCCGGAAGTACTGAAAGTGAGAGTTTTTTCCGTACCGGACAACCGTCCGGAACTGATTAAGACGGCGCTGTTGGTTCATGCCTTGGCAGAAGACGAGATCCCTAAAAAACACTGCGCGTGCGGCGACAATGAGCTTTAAAACTAAAATATATGTTGCGGGACATCAAGGAATGGTCGGTTCTGCGATCATCCGAACCCTTCATCACGAGCAGGTCAATATCATTACACGTACTCGCGCGGAGCTTGATCTAACCGATCAGCTCGCCGTTTGTAAGTTTTTTGCCAACGAAAAACCTGAACAAGTTTATTTAGCTGCTGCGAAAGTTGGCGGTATCTATGCTAATAACAGCTACCCCGCAGAATTTATCTACCAGAATCTGATGATTCAGAGCAATGTTATTGACGCAGCATTCCGAAACGGTGTCAAAAAATTACTGTTTTTGGGGTCAAGTTGTATTTATCCGAAGCTTACCCAACAACCAATGCGTGAGGATGCGCTGCTCACCGGAACGCTTGAACCTACTAACGAGCCGTACGCCATTGCTAAGATAGCAGGTTTAAAAATGTGCGAAAGTTACAACCGCCAATACGGGGGAAGCCACGGTGTTGATTACCGGAGCGTTATGCCAACAAACCTCTATGGCCCCGGCGATAATTATCACCCGGAAAATTCACATGTCATTCCTGCATTGATCCGGAGATTTCACGAAGCCAAGGTTCGCAACGCTCCCAGCGTTACCATATGGGGTACCGGGACACCAAAGCGCGAATTCCTTTATGTCGACGACATGGCTGCTGCTTGTGTACACGTTATGAATCTGGACAAGCGCACCTATGAGCAGCACACCCAACCTATGCTAAGCCACGTCAATGTTGGCTGCGGTCATGACATCACTATTCGGGCGCTCGCTGAAACCATCGTAAAGGTTGTCGGGTATGACGGCCAGATCGCCTTTGACACCGGCAAGCCCGACGGTACTCCACGCAAATTGATGGACAGCTCGCGACTCAATAACCTTAGCTGGCAGGCCAGGGTTGAACTTGATGAAGGTTTAGCGCTTGCTTATCAGGATTTTTTGAAGACGGTCCAGCACACAAAGGAAGCAATTACACAATGACAGAACAACCAAAAGTCGCACTTGTCACCGGTATTACCGGCCAGGATGGCTCCTATCTTGCCGAATTTCTCCTAAACAAGGGCTACATTGTCCATGGCATAAAACGTCGAACCAGTCTTTTCAACACAGACCGTATCGATCACCTCTATCGTGATCGGCATGAGAAAGAAGTTCGTTTCTTCCTCCACCATGGCGATCTGACAGATAGCTCAAGCCTTATCCGCATCATCCAGCAAACCCAGCCGGACGAAATCTATAATCTCGCTGCGCAGAGCCACGTTGCGGTCAGCTTCGAAGAACCCGAGTACACCGCCAATTCCGATGCCCTTGGTACCCTGCGTATCCTCGAAGCCATTCGGATTCTAGGTCTTGAAAAAAAGACCCGTTTCTATCAAGCGTCCACCTCCGAGCTTTTTGGCAAAGTCCAGGAAATCCCGCAAAAGGAAACGACCCCGTTTTATCCGCGCTCACCCTATGCTGTGGCTAAGCTTTACGCCTACTGGATTACGATCAACTATCGAGAGGCTTATGGTATGTATGCTTGCAACGGCATCCTGTTCAATCACGAATCGCCCGTCCGTGGTGAAACGTTCGTTACTCGCAAGATCACGCGTGCGCTGGCCCGTATCAAGCTCGGCCTACAAGACTGCCTTTACCTCGGTAACCTGGATGCAAAGCGCGATTGGGGCCATGCGAAAGACTGTGTGGAAATGCAGTGGCTCATGTTGCAGCAGGATCAGCCTGATGACTTTGTGATTGCCACTGGCGAGCAATACAGTGTCCGCGATTTCGTTAATACTGCAGCTAAAGAACTGGATATGGAAATTCGTTGGGAGGGCACTGGTGTCAACGAGAAAGGCTACTGGATTAATGGCCCAGCCACGGACCCCCAACTCCCCATTGTCCGGGTTGATCCTAGGTACTTCCGTCCAACCGAGGTCGAAACACTGCTCGGAGATCCCAGCAAAGCGAGGGTGACGTTGGGTTGGATACCAAAGACTTCGTTCGAAGAGCTCGTGACAGAGATGGTTCGAGAGGACCTAGCATCGGCAAAACGGGACGAATTGGTTAAAGTCCACGGCTATCGCACATTGAACTACCACGAATAATCTCGTCATTTTCTACGACGACTCTAGCGGGGGGATTGAAACATGACCCACATACTTATTCTCGGTGGTGACGGCTACCTCGGGTGGCCCACTGCCATGTATTTTTCTAATCGCGGTTATGAAGTCACAGTTGTAGACAACTATTTTCGCCGTAACGCCTGTACCGAGCTGGATACAGGCATGCTTTATCCTGTGCCCACTCTTATTGAAAGGGCCAAGATCTGGTATGAAAAGACTGGTAAGGAAATTAAGGTCATCATTGCTGATCTGGCTCAGCCTGAATCCATGCGGCAGCTGTTTGATGGCCGCGTCCAGTATACGTGGGCCCAGGATTACAATTTCACCGGGGTCCCCGAGACAGTTGTTCACTATGCAGAGCAGCCCTCCGCCCCTTATTCGCTGCTGGACTATCGCCACGCTGACTTGACTGTCGTGAATAATCTGCGTGTTACCAACAACCTCCTCTGGGCCATTCGCGATTACGCTCGCGACACGCACCTAATCAAACTCGGCACTATGGGGGAATACGGAACTCCTAACATTGATATCGAAGAGGGGTGGCTCGAGATCGAACACAAGGGCCGCAAGAATAAGTTCTTGTTCCCACGCCAAGCCAGTAGCCTTTATCACACCACGAAGATCATGGATACTGATTTGATGTGGTTTGGCGTTCGCACTTGGGGCTTAAAAGTCACCGATCTGATGCAGGGGCCGGTCTATGGGATTGAGACCGACGAAATGGAGGTGGATGAGCGCCTCAAGACTATCTTCAACTACGACGAGATATTTGGAACGATTGTTAACCGCTTTATTACTCAGGCTGTGGTGGGTTATCCGCTGACTGTCTACGGTGGTGGCGGTCAGACTCGCGGTTACCTGAACATTAAAGACACATTGCAGTGTATCCACATGTCCGAACGCACTCCGGCCCAAGAGGGCGAACTGCGGATCTTCAATCAGATCATGGAAACATTCAGTGTGAATGAGCTGGCCGAACTGACCCAGAAGGTGGGTAATACCCGTGGTCACAAAGTGCAGATCAAGTCTATTCCCAACCCGCGTAAAGAGGCGGAAGAGCACTACTACAACCCCACCTATCAAGGTTTGCAGGACATCGGCGTCAAGCCTCACTATTTGACCGAGGAGGTCATGGGGCAGTTGTTTGAGGTGGTGGAGCAGTATCGGGAGAACATTCGCACAGATGTTATTTTCAAGGGAGTGAAATGGGGATGAGGTGGCTGGTTACCGGTGGGTGTGGCTTTATTGGCACCAGCCTAATTCGACATTTGCAGGCCGAAGGCGGACACTACGTGCGCGTGTTAGATAACCTCAGTATCGGTACGCGGGATGACCTTGCGCTGGTGTGTGACTTTTATGAAGTTCAGGCCGAGTCGACGGAAAATAGCCTTGAGCGTGTCGAGCTCGTTGTGGGCGATATCCTGGATGAAAACTTGGCTGCGGTCGTGACTAAAGGTGTGGACGTTATCGTTCACCTGGCGGCGAATACTGGAGTGGGCCCTTCGGTCGAAGATCCAAGGGCTGATTGCTACGCCAACGTTATAGGCACCTTCAACTACTTGGAAGCAGCCCGTCAAAATGGCATTAACCGTTTCGTCTTCGCCTCCAGTGGCGCTCCTGCGGGAGAGGTAGAGCCACCAATCCACGAAGAGTTGCCGCCGCATCCGGTCTCGCCCTACGGGGCTAGCAAACTGGCCGGCGAGGGCTACTGCTCTGCCTACGCTCGCAGCTTTGGGATTGATACGGTTGCCCTGCGCTTTGGTAACGTCTACGGACCAGGTTCGGTGCACAAGAGTTCCGTGGTGGCCAAATTCATCCGTCGGGCCATGGAAAAAAAGCCTCTAGAGATTTTCGGGGACGGATCCCAAACAAGGGATTTCATTTACATTGAAGACCTTATCGAAGCGGTGATATTGGCGGCCACTAAAGACAATTTGGGCGGTGAGGTCTTTCAGATCGCCACCAGTCATGAGACCACTGTGGGCGAAATGACCGCGCAATTAGTTGAGATCCTAGCGGCAAACGGCGTGATCGATGTCGAGGTGGTCAACGCTGAGACCCGGGTGGGAGACGTAAGACGAAACTTCTCTGATACCTCCAAGGCCAGACGCCAGTTAGGCTGGCAACCACAAACAGATTTAAAGAGCGGCTTGCAGAAAACCGTGAACTATTTTGTAGGATAAAGATAACTGATGACCTCTGTATTAAATAACAAGCGCGTGCTGGTAACCGGTGCCTGCGGCACCGTTGGTACGGAACTCATCCGACAGCTGCTGACTGACCCGGTCTACCAACCGGCTGAAGTTATAGGGTTGGACAACAAAGAAAGCGATTTATTCTTCCTGGACCAGGAGTACCTGGGTGACGCTCGGGCCCACTTTTTTGTCTCAGACATCCGTGACGGGGAAGACTTGACCCGCCGTATGCGTGGAATCGATGTCGTATTCCATTGTGCTGCGCTAAAGCACGTCATCCTTTGTGAGCGCTCCCCAGAGCAGGCAGTGCAGACGAATATCCAAGGTGTCCACAACGTGATTGCCGCGGCCTCCCTAAATGGCGTTGAGCGGGTCATTTTCACCAGTTCGGATAAAGCGGTGAACCCCACCAACGTAATGGGTACGTCCAAGTTGATGGGTGAACGCTTGATGACAGCAGCTAACAGCCATAAGCACGGGAACGGCCCCATCTTCGCCTCTACTCGTTTTGGCAACGTCCTTGGCTCGTCTGGATCAGTGATCCCGATTTTCCATAACCAAATAGCCAACGGCGGCCCCGTGACCCTTACCGATCCTGAAATGACACGCTTTGTTATGAGCATCCAACAGGCGGTAAGCCTGGTGATCGATTCTGCCGGATTGGCTCGGGGGGGAGAGGTGTTCATCACCAAGATGCCAGTAATACGCATCGCAGATCTCGCGCGGGTGATGATCGACGAACTGGCGCCTCGTTATGGCCATGCGCTAGACGCGATCGATATAACCAACACCGGCACCAAGCCCGGCGAAAAGCTCTACGAAGAATTGATGAGTGATGAAGAGACCCGTAGATCAGTTGAATTGAAGGATTATTTTGTAGTGCTCCCGGCTTTTCGCGGCATCTACCATGAAATCGACTACGACTATCAGGATCGGGTGTCGGTCAAGGTAACCAATCCTTACATCTCAGCCGACGAGGCGCCATTGGATCAAGCGAGATTAGGTCGCTTCCTAATAGAGAACTCCTTACTTGTGAAGCCTGGTGAGGCCACAGTGCAGCGATACTGGCCTGGGGACAAAGAAGAAAAGCAATAACTGCGTGTTGTACCCAAGAGGTATAATAGTTGCGCTAGCAAAACGGTGTTGAGTCGATTAGTGTGACGAGCAAAATCACTAAGTATCATCTTTCATAATGAGGGCACGCTTACTTTGGCTAGGGTTAATGCTGGCACGCTTGCTATTCTGACAAACAAATGCCCTTTGTATCGAGATGACTACTTTGAACGGCTAGCAGCTTGCTTTGCCGAGCCAATCAATATATGCATCTTTGGAAGCCGCACCCCCACGCTTAGAGGTTGTTGCATGACAAAGCTAAGCTGCAAGTCTTTGTTTTCAGGTGCGGTGTTAATTCCCTGGGTCCCGATTAAGCAGTTATTGCGCGTCGATACACTCATCGTTAGCGGAAATCCAAGGATACTTTCTTACATATGCATCGCGCTGCTGCGTCGAATGCTTGGTCGGCGCGTGATCATTTGGGGTCAGTATCGAGTGAGCGAGAGTGGTAGTAGATTTCGCAAAATACGCTTATTGATCTGGCGAGTTTTCACCGAATTTCTCGTGTACACAACCTATGAACAGGCTGAAATGAGATCTCATCCTTGGTTCCGTGGGAAAGCTATAGTTTCGATAAACAACGGGCTTAAACGTGTTGACCAAAAAGCGAAGGCTGATCGCGAGATTGAAAAATTTAAATCGCAGTGGGGCTTAAGAGACAAGCGAATCATACTTAGCTGCGCTCGTTTGTTGCCCAAGAATAGATTTGATCTGGTTCCGAAGGCGTTGCAAACAGTGCTGGCTACGCAACCAGATTGTGTATGGGTTCTGATTGGCGACGGACCATTAATGACACAACTGCAGGATGAGGTTGAACGATGCGGGGTGAGAGATCACGTAGTGTTTGTTGGTGCGCTATTCGATGACGGAAAACTCGCTGATTGGTTTTTTGCTGCCGAACTGTTTCTGCACCCTGCAGGCTTGGGCCTATCACTTATGAAGGCGTTTGAATACGAGTTGCCAATTGTTACTAATGCAGATCCTAAATTTCAGATGCCGGAATCAGAACTTGCACTTAGAGGTAATACGGCGATTACTTTTTCGCTTAATTCCGAGAGTGGAATTGTCGACGCGATTATCGCTGGTTTGAGCTTAGGCGAGGCTGAGCGTCAGGCCATCGCGGTTGAAGCGCAGCAACTTTGCAACACTTATAATACGGCCGCTATGGCATTGCATACTTGCACGCTAATCAACGGTTCCTCTTCATCCTGCTCCTGATCGGTAAAGTAAAGTCTATGAAAACCAAGGGGTTCAAGCGGGTGATTGCTTTGGTGTCCTTACTGATACCGATTTCCGTTTTACCTTTTTTACCTGCTAGTCAGTACCAATGGGCATTAGCGTTGTTGATACTCTGTGCGCTGCTACCTTGGCTAAGTGCTTTCATGTCTGGAACCCGAGCTCCAGATCCGGTCAGCCCAGTGACGTTAGTGGTGTTGCTGTTCATGCTCTACTACTTAACCTACCCGTTGGTTGTCCTGCTTGTTGCGGACGAAAATCTGCTACTGGAAAAAATGGTGGATGGTGGTTATTCCATTGTTTTGGCTTCAAGTATCGGTGCACTGGCTCTTTTACTGTTCTTTCTTGGGTACTACCTCTTTTCAACAGGAAAAGAAAATTCGGTTCAAATACTCCATCGTAAACTCTCACCAAACTTATTATTTATCTCATCAGGCCTGCTAATATTGATTGGTCTAATCAATTTCAAAGTCGGATTGCCGGTTTATGTATTTTGGTTACCCGCATACGTCCTCCTATGCGTCGGTCTTGCTACTAAGGGGATGTTCAGCCGATCTTGGGGTTCTCTAAGATTTTTTGCAGTCTTATTGCTGGTGTTGCTTGTCTATCTGTCGGTTAATGATGAGCGTCGCGAACTGGCCGCACTTCTCATTGCTGCTGGCGTTATGTACGCATACATGGTGAAGCCAATACGGTACACTCATATGGTCCTCGCCATTCCGTTAGCTCTGATTGCTGCCTTCGGCGTTGGTGTGAAGAGAGGTGGGAAAGATTTCCAATTGAGTATGCTAAATGCGTTCGGCGACCCGGCCGTCATTGATTACACGCTACGGCAAGTCGACGTTGGCGTGGTTTATCCTGACCTAGCTCAGTTGTATACGGATGTCCCTGATTCAGTGCCTCTACTCTACGGCCAAACCCTTAGCAAACCGTTTTTCTGGATTATCCCTAGGAGTATCTGGCCAAACAAACCTGAAACGGTTTCTAGGTTGTTCGCAAAGATATTTGATCCGCATTACTATTCCGTTGGAGGCAGTCGACCGCCTACAGTGGTTGGAGAATTGTATTGGAATTTCCACATCTGGGGTGTTGCAATCGGCTTTTTCTTTATTGGACTTATGGCGAGGCGAATATCGATGGAGTTTTGCCACAAGCTTACTAGAATGCCAGAAAAGATCGGTTTTTCAGCGTTAGTACTGAGCCAAGCTGTGTCACTCTTTAGAGGATCAATTGCAACCGGTATGCTCTCGCTTATTGTGATACTGATCGCCTATATTTGCGCTATTGAGTTTTCGGCGATGCGTCGTCGGATCACTAAGTTAGGTTAGCTAACCAAAACACGTTGCAAATGATAATTAGCACCTCATTCTTAAATCTTCGAAGATTGAAAAATTAATGTGTCTATGAGCAAACTGAGTTTAGAGGACATATTTTCGACTGTGCGAGCCTTGCCTGTCGATTCGGAATATTTCTAAGATTTACAAGAAAATATCTCGAGCAATCTCATATCGAAACGAACAATCTCCATCAACGCATTGCTTTGAAAGCTAACTTCATCACGCTGCAATAGAGACAATGAAATGAAATATCGTCCTGAAATAGATGGTTTGAGAGCGATTGCAGTTCTGCCAGTAATACTATTTCATGCTGGAATTGAAGTATTCAGTGGGGGGTTTGTAGGCGTAGATGTCTTTTTTGTCATAAGTGGATATTTGATCACTAAAATACTAATAGAAGAGATTGAGGATAATACATTTAGTGTTGTCAATTTTTATGAGCGTCGAGCTCGTCGTATATTGCCAGCGCTTTTTTTTGTAATGCTTTGCTGCCTTCCATTCGCTTGGGCATGGATGCTTCCTAGTCAAATGGAAAGCTTCTCTCGTAGCATTGTTGCGGTTATTCTCTTTGTTTCTAATATTTTGTTCTGGCGTGAAATTGACTATTTTCATCCGGAAAGTGAAGAAAAGCCGTTATTACATACATGGAGTTTGGCTATTGAAGAGCAATATTATCTGCTTTTTCCTTTATTTCTTCTGTTTGCTTGGCGATACGGAAGGAGAAATGTCTTTTTTCTTACAGTTGCATTCACTGTAGTCAGTCTCTGCTTAACTGAGTTGGGTTGGCGATATAAACCAACTGCAAATTTTTATCTGATACCAACGCGAGCATGGGAGCTTTTTGCTGGTTCGATATGTGCTTTTATCGTGCAAAAGCATGGTGTAAGAAATAACAATTTTCTCGCTTTCGTCGGAATTTCGGCTATAGCCTATTCTACTTTTTACTACGATGCGAATACACCCTTTCCTAGCATCTTTGCGCTTGTGCCGGTATTTGGGACGGCGTTATTGGTTATTTATGCGGGGAAAAGTACCTTCGTAGCAAAAATTTTAAGTGTGCGTGTATTCGTTGGGATTGGCTTGATAAGTTACAGTGCCTACTTGTGGCATCAACCGTTATTTGCCTTCTATCGAGTTTATTTGCAAGATAAGCCAAATGATGGTGTATTAATTATGTTGGCTTTGATTTCTGTGGGTTTGGCTGCCTTGACTTGGAAATTTATTGAAAAACCCTTCAGGAACAAAAAAAAGTTTAGTCGTGGTTTTATCTTCACTTCGTCCGTAGTTTGCATGTTATTTTTTGTTTGTTTCGGTTTGATCGGTATTTATTCGAATGGTTTTCTAAATAGGTACTCACCTCAAGACAAAAGGTTTTTGTCCGTTACGTTGATTGACAATAGCACGTATGTCATCGACAGGTTTGAAGAGTTAAAACTAAAAGAATGGATTGATGACAATCGAAAAAAAATCATTCTAATTGGCGATAGTTATGCTCAAGACCTGGTCAATGCTATTTATGAGGCGGATCTCGATAAGAAATATCAAATCGTGACGCGCCATATCAGCAAAAGATGTGGCAATCTTTTTGTTGAGCAGAAAAAACTAATGGAAAGTGTGAGTAATGATAAAGATAAATTTTATTGCGGAGGCAAAGGTATTTATGAGGACGAATGGCTCAGAAAAAAAATAGCTCACGCTGATGAGGTTTGGCTTGCGAGCTCGTGGTTGGAGTGGCACCTGCCGTTTTTACAGGAAAGCATATATAACCTTAACGCCATAAATAATGGGAGGTTGAGGATTTTTGGGAGGAAAAATTTTGGAGATCTTAAGTTGAGATCTTATCTTAACTTGTCCCGTGAAGAGTTTCGGGAGAAAAAGAGCTTTATTCCCGCCGAGCAATTAGTAGTCAACAAAAAAATGAAACAAGAGGTTCCTGTAGAAATTTTTATAGATATACAAGAATTAATTTGCGATTCTTCAGAAGAAAAATGCAAGATTTTTGATGAAGAGGGATTTCTTAAGACCTTCGATGGCGGCCACTTGACTAAATATGGCGCGGAATATTTAGGAATGAAATTGATTGATAAGCTGGATTGACTGAAAAAATTTTTAAGATGAAACTATAGGCAATCTAAAAGTATAAAGAAATTATTTCTTGTGGAGTTTTTCGTTAACTTAAAAATTTGGTCGGTTTTCTTTGATTTTGTCCAATGCTGTGTCGACAATGTAACAATCATATGAATAAAAATATTCGAGAGATCACATTTGCTACTGTGCCGTTAAGTGCAGGAGGTCCAGGTAGTTTTCAGTTGCGTTTAAGGAGCTACCTCGAGCAAAACGGAATTAAGACAAGTAATTTCCACGATGCAGAAAAGCCTGATTGTATTATTGTGGTTGCGGCAACGGGGAAGGTATTTCGTCTGCTTTTAGAGAAAATTCGTGGTCGAAAAATTCTTCATCGCCTGGATGGGCTCCATTACTTTTCTTTGAGCCGTTCAGACTCCTTAAAGCTTTATTTACGAGCACTTCTTGTTAACCGTCTTATGTGGTTTATTAGAAAGTACCTTGCAGATCATGTCGTATATCAAAGCGAATTTGTTGAGGATTGGTGGATTCGAAAATACGGTAAGGTTTGTACAAGCCAATCCGTTATATACAATGGGGCGCCAATTCCAGAACAAATTTCTGATACGGACGGCCTTATTGAGAACTCCTGTAAACTATCTTTGATTTGCGTTGAAGGCAATATTCAGGATGATGTTGCTACCGTGAGTATGCTTGCTGATATTATCAGGGGACTTATTAGAGAGTCTAAGATATCCAATTTTTATCTTCTCGGGGGTGTTAAACACAGGCTTAAAAAAGCAATGCGAGAATTTCCAATGGTCAAAGTGCTCGGACGGATAAGGCGAGAAGAGGTGACAGCGTATCAGCGCCCTGGCGCTATCCACTTGTGTCTGGAATTCAATCCTCCTTGCCCCAACTCGGTGATTGAATCTTTGGCTAACGGTGTTCCTATTGTTGGACTCGACACTGGTTCACTGCGCGAGTTAGTGGGTGATGATGCTGGTGTGCTTATCAAGTATAGTGGTGATCCGTTTGTTGTTGATAGGCCGGTCAATACGGCCGCACTGGTGGAGGCTGTGAATACCGTGGCACTCAATTACTCCCAATATTCTAAAAATGCCCGGCGACGCGCGCTTACCAATTTCTCGATCGAGAAAATGGGTGAGTCATATTTAGATGTGATTACATCCACTCTTTCTGGCTGAATTCGTATGTGCCTTATCTACCTTTTTAGATTGCTGAACGACTACGTATTCTTCTCTGCTTAAGAAAATGTTATGGAAATATTAATCTGGCCAGCAGTTTTCGCAAAAAATCTTTTTGTCGATACTCAAAAATCGGATTTTTACTGTTTGAGCAAGCGACTTAGGTTGTGCGCTAAGTCGTTCTTGATTGTAAAATTTTTAATGGTGTTTTCGTTAATTAAAAAATGATTCTGATATAAGTAATTTATAGGCTGGAGTAATTGATTTCTATATATCAAAAAATATTAGCTCTACTTAATCCTGCGGCAAAACGGAAATTTTATCTTCTTATGTTGATGGTGTTGATCACCGGATTGTTAGAGCTGCTTGGAGTGGCGTTGATAATTCCCCTATTTTCGCTTCTTGCCGAAGAAGTATCACAAGCACAAGCCATCGTTGATTGGCTTGGAATATCGAGGATGCAGTTGTTTGTATTGGTCGGCGGATTGTTTTTGGTTAAAAATATTTTTTTGGCTACAACTTATATGACACTTTATCGGTTTGCTTATGGTCAAGTGGCGGAAATAAGGCACCGATTGCATCAGATGTATGTGAATACGACACGTGCAGAAGCATTGCTTGAGCACAACTCTATTAAAATAAAGAATATAGGTGAAAACGCAGATCGCATTGCACGTGTGGTAATGGTGTCGAGCATTCAGCTGTTGTCTGAGTATGCCATTATGACTCTGCTTCTGTGTTACGCGTTCTATATGCTGCCAGTCATATTTATTATGCAAATGCTGGTGGGTGGTGTATTGACGGCTGGGTTAATTTGGCTGGCAAGAAATTATATAAAACGTTGGGGTAAGCGAGTTAACGAATCCTATGGCAATGTAATTAAAATCGCGAAGGAAAACATTGAGGGTGCGCGGGAGTTACGTCTCTACAAGGCGGTTGATTGGTATACCAGAAAGTTCGACCAGGATGTTCATATTAACTCCCATCATCAAGCGTTATTTTTTGGCGTGAACAACATGCCTAAGTTGTTGCTCGAATTTGGGATTATAACGTTGTTGTTAGTGATGTTAGCGTCTGCACAGACGACGGGTCTCAAGATAACAGATTTGATGTTGTTCGGCGTCGTGTTGATACGCGTTTACCCAAGTATCAGTAGAGTGGTTAGCCTCACCAACGCCTTGCATTTTGGTGTAAGTGTATTGGATGAAATTGCGGAGTTGTTAAACGGAGAGGTAAGTCGTTACGAGCGAGGGCGTATGCAAACATCCTCTGCGGCGGGCGATAGCATAGATGATGAGCTTACGTTAACCGAAATAATTGTTCGTGATGTTCGATTTAGTTACCCCAATAGTAGCTCGCCGATCTTTGAAGGGCTAAATCTTTGTTTGACACCAGGAATAACTGGGTTGGTAGGGGGCAGCGGCGCTGGCAAATCAACATTGCTTGACATCATAATCGGAGTGTCTGCGCCTCAAAATGGTAGTGTTGGTTTTTATGTGCAAAGGGAACCATTCAATCCGCAGAAAATTAAGATCTCATACGTCGCACAAAAGCCTCATATCTTTGATGGTAGCATTAAGGAAAATATTGCGTTAGGAATTGCGCCTGAAGCTATCGATCAAAATCGAGTTAAAGCTGTTTTAGATGTTGTGAAGTTAACTGATTTGGTGAAAACTCTTCCGAAGCAAGAAGACGAGTATATTGGAGAACACGCAGGATTGTTAAGTGGTGGCCAAGGGCAGCGATTGGCTATTGCGCGCGCGCTTTACTTTGCTCCCGATGTCTTAGTTATGGATGAGGCAACCAGTGCTCTCGATTCAAAGCTCGAAACGCATATTATCGACTGGTTGGCACACCATTCAAATATTCCATTTATTGTGATGTCAGCGCATAAAATAAGCAGTTTAAAATATGCGCACGACATAGTAGTAATGGAGAACGGACAAGTAGTAGGACAGGGAGATTGGCCGCACATAAAAGCCAATTTTCCTGCATATCAAAACACTTATTATCGCGACTTGAGCATTGATGTAAAGTCGTAGGAGGACTGGACCGTGATTAAAACCGTTATATTCGATGTTGATGGGGTCATGACTACCGGGCAATTTTTGTATTCTGAGCAAGGCAAGGTCATGAAAGTATTTGGTCCAGATGATAATGATGGGCTGAGCCTACTGCGACAATATGCCGCAATTCGCTTTATTACAGGGGATAAACGCGGTTTTCCCATCTCAAAGAAACGAATTGTTGATGATATGAAATTTGAAATGGATATTGTCAGCACCATCAAACGGATTGATTGGATAAAGGAACGTTATGATCCTAAGACTGTTGCGTACATGGGTGATGGAATCTTTGATCATTATGTAATGCGAGAGGTAGCGTATGCGATTGCTCCAGCTAATGCTCATCCAATAGCAAAGCGGCATGCTCACTTTGTGACGGAGCGTTCTGGTGGAGATCGGGCTGTAGCGGAAGCTTGTTTACATCTACTAGAGAAATTTTTTGAACCTTTTGATCCTGATCGCTTGCCATCAGAACAACTAGTGCTTTCAGGGGAGTGGACAGTATGATACACCAACGGCTTACCAACTATATGGCGCAACGCAAGGCCACTTTGCTTGGGGTGGGGCCGATGAGCCTCAACTGTGTTGACGCAGCGATCGAACTTGCTAACGAATATGCAGTTCCCCTAATGCTCATTGCGAGCCGAAGACAAATTGATGCGGAGGAGTTTGGCGGTGGTTACGTTAATAATTGGAATACATGGGATTTCGCTAATTATGTCATCGATAAAGATGTGCAGGGTAAAATCATTTTAGCCCGAGACCATGGCGGTCCATGGCAAAGTACTAAGGAGGTTGATAAAAATCTGAGTTTGAGAAGAGCAATGGAATCAGCAAAGCGCTCATTTAAAGCGGATATTGATGCTGGTTTTCAGATGCTACATATTGACCCGAGTGTAGATATTCATGCGCGGCCTGATGTAGATGAAGTACTTGATCGTATCTATGAGCTTTACGAATATTGCTGGAGCTACGCCCAGCAAGTGGGGCGTGATGTTATTTTTGAAATAGGTACGGAAGAGCAAAGCGGCAGCACCAACACCCAGGAAGAGTTAGAATATACTCTGGAGAGTATGAAGCAGTATTGTGCTCGCAACAACTACCCTTTCCCTTCCTTTGTGGTCATACAAACGGGTACCAAAGTAAAGGAAATGCAAAATGTTGGCTCATTTGACAAACCACTTCGGGTAGCCAACGAGTTACCTGCTGAAATCCAAGTGCCCCAAATGATAGAGATATGCAATAAATATGGCATCTTCATTAAAGAGCATAATACCGATTACCTCTCGACGGAGGCGCTTCAGTGGCATCCGCGGCTCGGTATCCATGCATCAAACGTAGCGCCCGAATTCGGTGTTGCGGAAACGGTTGCCTTGTTGGATATTATGGAGCAGAACGAAATGAAAGACTTATCCGAACGCTTTCTGCAACTTGCCTATGATTCTAATAAGTGGCGCAAGTGGATGTTGAAAGACACTAAAGCTGGAGATCGGGAACGATCAATGATCGCGGGCCACTATGTATTTGCTACTGACAGTTGTAAAGCTATCAAGGAAGAGGTTGATTTTCGGCTAGCCGATATAGAGTTGGATCGTTATCTGAAAGATGCTGTAAAAGTCAGCATACTTCGCTATATGGAAGCATTTCGTTTAGTGAGGAAATGGTGATATGAAACCTGTAGCTACTATTATTTTGAATCGCAACTTACCGGAAGCGACAGATAACCTGTATGAACACCTCGCACACTATGATGGTGATGTAACCGATATTTATGTTGTCGAATCTGGTTCAGATGACTCGAAGTTAGCTAAGCATTGTACCTGGCATGCCAATTGGCCGGAGGCGGTGCAGCATGGTTTGCGCTACCAGCGAGGGATGAATTATGGTCTGAGTCAATTAGTAAGAGAAGATAAATTTAAGCAGTACGAAGCGTTCTTGTTGTTGACTAATGATACCGAGTTTGAAACTAAACCTTCCGTTAAACCGTTGTTTGACATTATGCAAAGCATCAAGCGTATAGGAATTTTGTCACCTTGTTCTCGACGCTGGGGTGAGCGATTATTATTACAGCAGGAACAGACCAAGTTCTTTTGGTACATCCACAATACTGCATACTTGATCAATCGGAAGTTTATTGAAGATGTGATGGAGCATGAATCTCCTGATTATATGAATATGTTATTCGATGGCACTAATTTCCGTGGTTATGGTACGGAGAGTGAGTTGATAGCAAAAGCTTATGCAAATGATTGGGCCGCTGCGATTACAACAAAAGTCTGGGTTGAAGAAAACGAATCTTATTTATTGAACCGGGCGGATCAGATCAAAACAGAGTCTTATGAAGAAAATATGAAGCTTTATTTGACTGAAGGAAAAGAGTGGATGCGACGCAAATACGGGTTTAATAGCCATTGGTCTATGCAAATGTACGTAAAGACCTTCTATAATCAATTTTTTAATTATTTTCCAGAGTATGAACGTTATAAAATATGATAGATGCTCTCATGTTGTAGATTTTTCTATTTTTATAATTCCCAATGAGTCATCAAACAAGGATAAGATACGTTAAAAGTTAAACAACAAAAGTTAGCCAAACTCATCTCATGATTTATCATCGGTCAACTTGGGCACCCAAAAAATTTTGAATTAAAAATAGAGAGATTTGTATGAATGATATTAAGCGAGTTATCGAAAAGCCATGGGGCAAAGAAGAGGTGGTAGAGATTAACGATCGTTATATGGTTAAGAAATTAACTATGTGGCAAGGTCATCGTTGCAGTTTACAGTATCATGAAATTAAGCAAGAAACGATTTATGTGTTGGCCGGTAAATTGCGTATTTATACTGGTGAAAGCCAGGAATCATTGGTGTCGACAGTTTACGAAGCTGGCGACTTTATTACTTTAGCACCGGGTGTTATTCACCGCATGGAAGGCGAAACCGATGCGGTTTATTTGGAGGCCAGCACTCCGGAAATGGAGGATGTTGTCCGGTTAGTCGATGATTACGAGCGAGCTCCTAAATGAGTTATCGCGTTTGTATTCCTACTGCGGGCACAGGTTCACGTTTGGGTGAACTTACTAAATATGTTAATAAATCTCTCGTCGCCATTGCTAATCGCCCCACTATATGTCATATCATTGAGCAGTTTCCGGATGATGTTGAGTTTGTGATTGCGCTCGGACACAAAGGTCACTTGGTTAAAGAGTTCTTAACTTTGGCCTATCCAGAACGCGTATTTTTGTTTAGCACTGTCGATCCGTTCGAAGGAGAGGGCTCAGGTTTAGGGTTGAGTTTGCTCTGCTGTAAGGAGTACTTGCAAGAACCTTTTATTTTTATTTCCTGCGATACATTGGTTAGAAACCCCATCCCTGCACCAGACCATGATTGGATGGGCTATGCAGAGGTTGAGGACCTGAGTCATTACCGTACACTCCGCGTTGTGAATGAAACCGTAAATGAAATTTGTGAAAAGCATGTTATTGGTAGTGATCTCAAAGCTTACATTGGTCTTTCCGGTGTTTGTGACTACAGGACATTTTGGCAACGAATGGAGCAAGGAGCTGATATGGCCATTGCTCAGGGTGAATCATTTGGTTTGCGAGCATTAACCGGCGAAGACATGAAGGCTTATGGTTTTACTTGGTTTGATACTGGTACTCAGGCTGCGCTCAAAGTAACTCGAGAAGCCTATAGACAAGCAAATGAACCGAATATTCTTGAAAAAGCTGATGAAGCGATTTGGTTTGTCGATGATAAAGTCATCAAATTTTCTAACGACCCAAAGTTTATCGCTAATCGAGTAGAACGAGTTAAACAACTGGCCGAGTTTGTCCCTACATTGTTGGGGCAGGGTGTCAATATGTATATGTATCGAAAAGTTGAAGGGGATGTGCTATCAAACCTAGTCACCTTGCCATTATTTTCTCAGTTTTTGGAAAATTGTCAGGCATTTTGGCAATGCCAAAAGTTATCATCAGAGCAATCTCAAGAATTCGTCGCTCAATGCCGTAAATTTTATCATGATAAAACGAAGGATCGCATCAAGCTCTTTTATGATAACTTTGGTCTTTGTGACGGTACACAGCACATCAATGGTGAGCCAATGCCGTTGATGTCTGATTTGATTGAACGAGTGAACTGGGACGACATTTGTGCAGGTGTGCCGGTTCGGTTTCATGGTGATTTTCATTTTGAAAATATTTTATGGTCGGCTGATGAAAAGCGCTTTGTCTATTTGGATTGGCGTCAGGATTTCGGAGGTTCGTTGAGCACCGGCGATATTTATTATGACTTTGGTAAACTGTTACATGGGCTGATTGTGAATCATGCCTTGATTAATAATAATCATTTTGATGTGAGTTGGACTGAAACAGATATTCATTTTGAATTACATCGCCGACAAGTGTTGGTCGAATGTGAACAGCATCTTATGCGTTGGTTGTCACTGCATGGTTTCAGTGTTCGCAAGACACGGTTGATGTGTGCACTGATTTATCTAAATATCGCCGCGCTGCACCATCATCCTTACAGTTTAATGTTATATGCGCTAGGTAAACGTATGTTAAAACAAGAATTGGAGCGAATATGAAGCTGATCGAAAGAAAAAGTGATGTTATTGACGGGAATAAAATGGAAGACTTGGGCGGGTTAGTGAAATTTCCTGTTTATATGGGATGTGTCAGTCACTCAGCGGATGATGATTTACATGCCGATATGGTTTGGCACATTTCTCCAACAAATGGTTTCTTGCAGTTAAAAAATCTTATTCCTCTGGATGTCTTGTATCCGGAAAACCATGCAGGTGCTATTGGTAGTACGTGGATGCAGCATCATCAAGCCTTTGCTGATTTTTTGCATGGTTTTCGCCCTCACTCGGTTTTAGAAATTGGTGGTGCGCATGGAATTCTTAGTCGTAACTATCATGCACTAGAATCAGATTGTGACTGGACTATCATTGAGCCCAATCCAATACCTGCCGAAGGGGTGAATGCCCATTTTGTCAAAGGTTTTTTTGATGATCAGTTTAAGTTAAATAAACCGATCGATGCTATTGTTCATTCGCATGTGTTTGAGCATGTTTACGAACCTCAAGTTTTTCTTGGACACATTGCAAATTTTCTCTCTGAAGGAAAATATTTGATTTTTTCTTTGCCTAACATGGAAGAGATGCTTCAAAGAAAATACACAAATTGTATTAATTTCGAGCATACAATATTTATAACAGAGCCATACATTGAATATCTGTTGCAACAACATGGGTTTCGTATTGAAAAAAAGGAATACTTTTTGGATGATCATAGTATATTTTACGCCTGTGTTCGCGACTCGAATGTTCAGCCAACTCTATTGCCGTCGGGCTTATATGATCATAATAAGCAAATTTATCTGAATTATGTGAGTTATCACGAACAGTTGATTGATGATCTGAACTCTAAGATTAAAGATTTAAATGATAATCAAAAGTTGTATCTGTTTGGTGCTCACGTGTTTGCGCAATACCTTATTGGGTTTGGGCTTAATACCCAGCGCATCGAGTGTCTATTGGATAATGATCCAAATAAGCAGGGTAGAAGGTTGTACGGCACCGATTTACAGGTCGCTTCACCAAGGATTCTCGAACAAGTTGAGCATCCTGTGGTAATTTTGAAGGCTGGTGTTTATAACGATGAAATCAAGCAGGATATTCTCAGTAATATCAATGACGGTGCGGTATTCTGGGAATGAGTCGGGTCGTTTTGTTCAATCCACATGTGCATGGGTTGTACCGTCTTTCAGTTTATAAAGTCTTGATTAAATATCCTGCTACGGATAAGTTAGGTTATGTTTTATCCTACTTAATTGCCAATGGTGGAATTAATGTCTACCTAGATTCTTCGGAAAGTTCAGTGCCGCGAATGTTAAAATGGCGTTGGTTAACGCGATTGGAGTTTTTGATTTGGTGTCTTGTACATAAAATTCCTGCACAGAAAGTCAGAGTGATACCTTCCAATAAGTTATTGCCTACGGATAGGTTAATCTTCAGTATCAAAAATGTCACTTCTAAAACAGTAGATGTGTTAGCTCAGCTCGATGCAGTAAAGATTCTCAATACCAATCATTTTATGACTAGGGCTAGTGAGCGCGGTGATTTGGTTAAAAAAATTGGCGTAGATAGATTTTGGGCTGAATCAAAATTAGATTCGAGTGCTTTTTTTCAACATTTCTATGGCTCTGGGCAGCCGGTTTGGTTTGTGCCTTATGTGCCAAGTTCACGTTTTAGGCGGATTACACCATTTGATAAACGACGCGTAAAATGTGCCGGTTTGGGATCTGTTTCTTGCTTTTGTGATAATGAAGCTGCCATCCAAGATGTGAAAAAGTACTTCGACTCTCCAACATATCATCCAGTGCGCAAGGCTTTGTTTGACAATTGGCGCAAGGTGAGTTCTCTAGTTGACGTCTACGTCACACCCTTTGCAGGACGAGATCATTGTCTAAAAAATAAAGACGACCCGCCACAGGGTAATGATTTCGATTATTACAAGGCGGACCTTGTCGAATTGATGAACCAATATCAATTCGTCATCTATGGTGAGGAAATCAACGATATGCCTGCCTTGGGGATGTACGAAGCCATGAAGTGTGGTTGCTTAATTGTGGGTACGTCCAGCCAGGTGTATACCGATATTGGATTGGTTCATGGCGAGAGTTACATTTGTTTTGGTGATACCTTTGAGCCTGATCAGTTTTTGATGGTTATGGAAGAGTTTATGGCACAGCCGGAACGGCTCTCTGCAATGGCGGAAAATTCTTATCGAATTGCGCAACAGTCTATTTCAGAAGAGCGCTCACTGAATCAATTTATTTCGATGGTGGCTGCCGAGACTGAAGTGGCCTACGAACTTGAGGGGGCTTTGAGTCATAATTCTTAGGGCGTCACATCGCTGCAACGATTAACTGCTGGAGTAAAAGTAAGAACTACAATGCTTGATCGTTCCGTTCATATGATAAAGTACTAATTATTTCCGCGTTATTAACAACATGACTGATACGAAACTTTATGTTCAATTTGGGTCTGGCAATGAAGCCATTCCCGGATGGTTGAATTTTGATGCCTCACCGACCTTACGGTTACAGCGTATACCTGTGTTGGGGTCTTTAATTGCACCAAAGTTGAACTGCAAATTTGATGATGCTATTAAATTCGGTGATATTGTGCGCGGCCTTCCTCTCGCTGAGAACTCCGTTGACGGGCTATTCTGTGCTCATGTGCTAGAACACCTTTCTTATCAAGATTTCGAGAGTGCACTAGAAAACTCATTTCGTTACCTCAAACCCGGAGGGTTGTATCGAATTATCGTACCGGATCTAGTGTTCTTCATCACCAACTATGTAAACGCGAACGCTTCTGAGGATCAAGGTGTTCGTGAGTCTGCTTGCTTTGATTTCTGCAAGAAGTCGGGTTTGGGGGTGCACCGATCTCGTAGAACCTTACGTAGTCGATTGTCCGATGCCTTTGGTGGTAGTAGGCATTTGTGGATGTGGGATCAAGCGGGTTTAACTAAAAAGCTGTTGGAACATGGCTTTGTCGAGATTGTAGAATTTGAAAAGGGTAAGTCCTTAGACGAAATGTTCAACCGGCCTGAGCGCGAACATCAATTTGCACATGGTTTGTGTTTGCAATGTCGAAAACCTTGAGCTTTACGCAGGCGAGGTTAATGCTCGATGACTTTCCAACTACTGTGTTTAATTAGAATGGCGTGTATTTTTCCGAGGTCAGTTTGAATTGATAAAAGTGGCTAACATTATTGAGGACGGACGATATGGCGGTCCACAGGCACGGATCGTCGACACAGCCGTTGCGCTGAAATCCGACATCCTAACAACTGTTATTATGCCCGTTGAGGACTCAGATGTGTTTAAGGATCGGTGCAATGCAGTTGCGGTGAAATACAAAATGCTCCCAATAACTCGCATCACCCGTGATTGGAAAATCGCTGTGCGATATTTGCTGTATTGGCCGATTGAAATTGCATCTATTACGCGCTTTTTGAAAAGAGAGAAATTTGATTTAGTGCATGTCAGTGGCGGAAGCTGGCAATACAAGGGCGTGATAGCTGGTAAGCTAGCAAGAAAAAAAGTGTTGTGGCATTTGAACGATACTTCAATGCCGGGCTTTATTCGGTTTTTATTTTCTCTTGTCTGTCGATTTGCTGATGGATTTATTTTTGCTTCGGAGCGAAGCAAGGCATATTACAGACCGTTGATTAGATCTTGTAAAGACGAATTCTTGATCCAAGCACCGGTAGTAACCAAGCGATTTGACCCGATGTTGACTTTTAGAGGTGATGATGAATTATTGAAAATGTTTGATACTAGTTTCGTTATTGGCACGGTCGCCAATGTAAATCCTTTAAAGGGGCTCGAAACCTATATTCAAGCAGCAGCATTACTGAATAAGTCATTGAATAATGTAGTATTTGTTGTTATCGGTGCGATCTATCCTTCGCAAAATCGCTATTATAAATTTTTGCTTGAGTTATGTAGTGAACTACAAGTGCCGAACATTGAATTTGTTGGTTCTCGTGCTGATGTTCGCCCACTCCTTAATCGTTTTGATATTTATGTATGTAGTTCCAATGCGGAATCATCTCCAATCTCGGTATGGGAAGCTATGGCGATGGCCAAGCCCGTGGTTTCAACTGATGTGGGAGATGTTCCCAGATATGTCCAGAATGGAGAAAACGGATTCATTGTGAATGTTGGGGATTCAGATGCAATGGCTAAGAACTTAAGCCTTCTATTAGCTGATAATTCAATGCGGGAAGAGTTTGGTAAAAGAAGCCGAAATGTCGCTGTGAAAGAACTTGACATTTCTCATTGTGCAGAGCGTCACATTGCGGCATATAACGCTGTCCTCATGCAATAGATTTGGAACCTAGGAGTAGGTTAGATGTACATATTGGAGCAAACACCTATCGGGATGATTCATCGTCTTGTTTATTGAAGGGCAGGCAGCTTGTCACTACAGTTGAGGAAGAACGTTTTCGCCGTATCAAACATTGGGCCGGGTTTGCTTTGGGGTCAATTCGGCACTGCCTCGATGAAGCGGGCATTAGTTTGACGCAATAAGTGAAGTGGCTAATTTAATAGCTCAAGTGGCCGGATGCGAAGGTCAAATTTTGTTCGACACTTCGAAGCTTGATGGACCCCCTAGAAAATTATTAGATACTTCTAAAATTCAACAGCTAGACTGGTCGCCAGAAATTACACTAGAAGATGTTTGAGAACAACATATCAATGGTATTTAGAAAAAACTTAGTTGTATTGTTTAGGACTTGATAAATTGAGCGAAAGTGACCTAAAAGTTTCGCTAATAACTGTGTGTTATAATAGTGCTGATACAATTAAGGATACGATTGAGTCTGTTTTAAGTCAATCGTATAAGAATATTGAGTATATAGTAGTTGATGGCGGTTCATGCGATGCGACGCTTTCGATTGTCGGTGAGTATTCAGAACGCATAGCGACAGTTATCAGCAAGCCTGATAAAGGAATCTATGATGCAATGAATCGAGGGATTGATGCATCAACGGGGGATGTCATCGGTATATTAAACTCGGATGATATTTTCGAAAATACAGAAGCTTTAAAAGATTTGATTTCTGCGTTTACATCCGAAGTTGATGCTGTTTTTGCAGATCTTATTTATGTTGATCGCAACGATCTGAAAAAGCCAACGAGACTCTATTCGTCAAAGGGTTTTCGATTGTGGAAAATGAGATTCGGTTTTATGGTACCTCATCCTACTTTTTATGCGAGGAAAGAGTGTTTTCAGAAATACGGTAAGTATCGTTTGGGTTATCGTGTTGCAGCAGATTTTGAGCTAATGGCTCGATTCTTTGTCGCAGGAGTGCGTTTCAAAAGAATTGATCGAGTTGTTGTCGCCATGAGAGAAGGGGGGATCAGTTCTGGAGCTCTTATTTGGCGTGTGCATCAAAATATTGAGATTGCTCGTGCATGTAGAGAAAATGGCATAAAGTCCTATGCGCCTTTTATGCTCATGAAATTACCGTTTAAAATTTTGAGTTTTTTTAAGGTGTAGTGGTATTCGGGCATCGATAAAGATAAGTTAATGAATAAATCAAAGGTCCTCATAACGGGTTGTAGTGGTTACATTGGCTTAAAATTAATCAAAATATTGATGGAACGGACCGATTTAGAGCTGATATTGGCCTACAGGAAATTAAGCGCTTTTGATCATCAGTCTGGGGGCAAGATCGATTTAAATGTACGGCGGCTCGCCATCGGCGACATATCCAGTACTACTAATTGGCACGATGCATTGGAGGGTATTGATACTATTGTTCATATTGCCGGTTTAGCTCATGTTTCGAGTAGAGGCGCCAATATTGCAAGTCAGTTCATGGAAGTAAACGCACGAGGAACCACAAATTTAGCAAAACAAGCAGTGGAGGCTGGTGTAAGTAAATTTATTTTTATCAGTTCAGTCGGCGTCTATGGTTCGTCGAGAGCTGGAAAATTAAGTCCTGATAGCGCTTTGACTCCCTGTGAAGTGTACGCTCAGTCTAAATTAGAAGCTGAAAACGGGCTGAGGGCCATAGAGGCGAAATCTGAGTTGACAGTGGTCATCGTGAGGCCTCCTATGGTTTATGGGCCGAATGCTCCCGGAAATTTTAAAGCCCTAGCGTCGGCTGTTTCGCGGGGGATTCCGCTACCTTTTTTGAATATAAGTAATAAGCGAAGCTTTGTTTATGTTGGTAATTTAGTGGATATGCTGGAATCTTGCATAGACATCGAAGAATCGAAGGGAAAGACTTATAATGTTAGCGACGATTATGATGTGTCTACACTGGAGCTAATTCAGGAGATCGCTAATGCTCTGAATATTAGGCCCAAATTATTTGGAATCAACCGCACAATGCTCCAGATGATGGCGAAATTGTGCAATAAGTCCGAACTATTCAAAAAAACCTGCGATTCTCTGGTTTTAGATATTCGAGATACTAAGGCCGAGCTGCAATGGACTCCGCCATATTCATTTTCTGAGGCAGTCAGGATATCCCTAGGGCATTATGAAAATGTTGAGTCAGCGAATTAAGTTATTTAAGCAAGAAAAGGGCTCATTAAATTGAACATACTTAATTTAATCGGTCGATCTAAAGCGCTTTTTTCTGAAGATTTGAACCGTTATGGCACGAAAATCGAGTCTATGGTAAACGGAGGTTCGTTTCTCGTTATTGGTGGCGCAGGGTCAATCGGTCAGGCCGTTGTAAAGGAGCTTTTTGCGAGAAATCCTCAAAAGTTACATGTTGTTGATATTAGCGAAAATAATCTTGTTGAGTTAGTTAGAGACATTAGAAGCAGTCTGGGTTATATCTCTGGAGACTTTAGAACATTTGCTGTTGATTTTGGTAGTGCCGAGTTTGAGTCATTGCTTCGAAACGAAGGTGAATATGATTATGTATTAAATCTTTCGGCGCTAAAACATGTTCGAAGCGAAAAAGATCCGTACACTCTAATGAGGTTGATCCAGGTCAATATCATGTTTACATTGAAGCTCTATCAAAGACTCAAAGAGCTCAACGTCAAAAAGTACTTCTGCGTGTCAACAGACAAAGCAGCTAATCCGGCAAATATGATGGGCGCAAGTAAAAGAATTATGGAAATGTTTTTAATGCGCGAGAGTGGCCAGGTTCCTTTTTCGTCTGCGCGATTTGCCAATGTAGCGTTTTCTGATGGTAGCCTTTTGCACGGCTTTAATCAGCGTATATTAAAAAATCAGCCTATATCAGCGCCAATGGATGTCAGAAGGTATTTTGTGACTCCAAAAGAGGCCGGGGAGCTCTGCCTTATTTCCTGTTTGCTTGGTGAGGACAGGAATATTTTCTTTCCTCGACTGAGTGAAGAGCTAAATTTAGTCAGGTTTAATGACATCGCTATCAAATACTTGGAGGCTCGTGGCTACACGGCTTATCGGTGTGAATCTGAAGAAGTTGCGCGGAAGAGTGTTGATAGTCTGAAGCAAAAGAAGTGTTGGCCAGTGTATTTTTTTGAGTCAGATACAACCGGAGAAAAATCATTTGAAGAGTTTTACATGGAAGGCGAAGATGTTGATTGGCAATCGTTCAAAAACATTGGAGTGATTAAATCATCGTTAGAATTTGACGTTACCAAATTGGGTGATTTTGAAAAAGAAATTGGGCAATTTCTCTCTAGCGGTAATTGGGAAAAAAGAGATCTTTTAGGCCTGTTTAATGACTTGATTCCAGGATTTACGCATAAAGAAACCGGCAAGTATCTGGATGGTAAAATGTGATGTTAATTCGATTGCTCGATATATTTTTCTCTTTGTTTGCCATATTAATTCTGTCCCCATTACTATTGGCGGTTGTGGTTATATTGTCGTTTACAGGAGAGCGTGAAATATTTTATGTTCAAGAAAGAATGGGTTTAAGTGGGAAGCCATTCGGATTATTGAAATTTGCGACGATGTTAAAAGCGAGCCCCTCAATTGGGACTGGTACTGTCACATTGAAGAATGATCCACGGGTATTGCCAGTAGGACGATTTTTAAGAAAGACGAAAATTAATGAACTGCCTCAGCTCTTCAACATTTTAATGGGTCATATGAGTGTCGTTGGTCCACGCCCCCTTGTTAAGCATGCTTATGACTCTTACCCCGATTCAGTTAAGGGCGCGCTAGAGCATGTTAAGCCTGGCTTAACTGGTATTGGATCGATACTATTTAGAGATGAAGAATCGATCTTAGGCGCTCGGAATGATGCTGTAGAGTTTCATCGGGACGTGATAGGCAAATACAAGGGAGAATTGGAAATTTGGTTTGTCGAAAATAAAAGCATAACGTTATATATTTTGGTTGTAATTCTGACCGCTTGGGTGGTCGTTTTCCCAGGGAAAAATGGATTTTTATGGCGTATTTTCCCTACCTTGCCAAAGCCTAATTCAGAGCTCGCTGAATTACTTGTGTAGTTTTCTTTGAGTGTGCTTTGCAGATATAGTGTAAGCGCTCAATCTACGACAACCTTCCCCTCGCAGTTGCGTCTGCCAAAATACAGCCTCCATTAATTTAGTAATGAGGCGTTGACCATGAGTAAACAACTAATACCAAAACAGACGCTTTGGCAGTCCGTAACCTAACCGTCTAGCAATTCACACCTAGACTTCCAATTGTAATCCCGCCAATAAATAGGCGCGGTTTGCGAGACGCTTACGATCTAAGTGACCGGGCTTTATTAATTTGGCTCCGCCTGCTGGGCTCGAACTAGGCGAAACCATGTGTTTCGCCAATGATTAACAGGTAAGGGGAGCGTTCATTGTGCAATAAAAAAGCCTGATTAAAAAGGCTCATCATCATAAACGGGGGACAGCGGCATTCATTAAACTGATTTTGCGACGATCAATTTAATGGAGAACCCCGATGTCCCACACAGGCAGAATTAT
>JANQJB010000077.1 GCA_028281865.1 Marinagarivorans sp. | reverse complement strand
GGCACGATGCGCAAATTCGAGAATCTCATGGCGGTCACCAAAGCTATTATCAACCGCGTCCGGCACTGCTTGCGCTATCGCTATGCGGTGCAACAATGTCGCAAGCTCCGCAAGAGCAGCATCGTAGTCTGGCGAAAATTCGGAAAAGTCTGCAACCGCCTGCAACAACGCTTGCCCATCGGCGACCAAGAGTGCTTCCAGCAACTTTACAATTAAGTGCTGATCGATGGTCCCAAGCATGCTCGCTACATCATGCTCGGCAATTTTCCCGTCACCAAAGGCAATAGCCTGATCTGTCAAACTGAGGCTGTCGCGCATGCTACCGCTCGCTGAACGTGCAATATGCCAAAGCGCAGCCTCTTCAAACGGGACTTTTTCACCGGTCAACACATTCTTCAAGTGCTCAACGATGCGCTCAGGGCTCATATTTTTTAAGTTAAATTGCAGGCAGCGCGAGAGAATCGTAACGGGTAATTTTTGCGGGTCCGTTGTGGCTAAGAGAAATTTAACGTGCTCAGGTGGTTCTTCCAAAGTTTTCAACAACGCGTTGAAACTGTGGTTAGAAAGCATATGAACTTCGTCAATTAAGTAGATTTTAAAGCGCCCGCGTGCAGGTGCATACTGAACATTGTCGAGAATCTCGCGTGTATCCTCAACTTTGGTACGCGATGCGGCATCGACCTCGATTAAATCTACAAAGCGCCCCTGACTAATTTCTACACACGCGCTGCATTCGCCGCAGGGATTAGAGGTAATTCCCTGCTCACAGTTAAGGCATTTAGCAAATATTCTAGCGATGGTGGTTTTGCCAACGCCGCGTGTGCCGGTAAACAAATACGCGTGATGCAGGCGATTGTGATCCAGCGCGTTGATAAGCGCTTTCATCACATGCTCTTGGCCAACTAACTCGTGAAAATTACGAGGCCGCCACTTTCGGGCTAATACCTGGTAGCTCAATCGCGTATCTCTGGGAAACAGTTTATTAAGCGAGGATTATAACCGACAATCCGCGGAACGTGAGAGGCGAACGCTGGAGGAGCCCTAACCAGCCACACTCCGGCACACAATTGTACTGCTACCGTTGCTCCCTTCCGGGCCTGGCGGGGTTCACAGCGAATTGTTGCGAAGGGACCAGTTAGGACTACCATTAACCGCGCGGAAGCCGAGCGGAGCCGGGCATTATCCCTTTTTTACCTGCCTTTGCAAGCAGAAAAACGACTTAGCAAGTAAGCATCAACTCTGCATTCAAATATATCTTCCCAATTTATTCGAATGTCGAGTTAATAAGTTTCGGCTAATCCAACACCCGCACGCGAATAACATTTTCAACGGCAGCGATAGCGTCGATAACGGCCTTTGACGGCTTACCGGCAATGTCGATAATATTGTAAGCCACATCTCCCCGGCTTTTGTTGACCATGTCCAAGACATTCACTTCATTCTCGGTAAAGACTGACAAAACATTACCCAAAACACCAGAAACGTTCTCGTTGCTAAACGTTATTCGGCACCCGCCTTCAGTTCTTGCCATGGCAATTTGCGGATAGTTGACAGAATGCGTGATATTGCCATTTTCCAAAAAATCTCGCAGCTGGCGCACGGCCATCTCCGCGCAATTTTCTTCAGCTTCGGCCGTGCTAGCCCCAATATGCGGAAGCGCGATAATATCCTTGCGATCAATTAATCCAGGTTCGGGAAAATCGCAAACATATTGACGCAATTCACCGGCATCAAGCGCGGCGACAACTGCTGCACTGTCGACAATTGCATCGCGGGCGAAGTTTAAAATTGCTGCCGACGACTTTAAATTTTTAAGTGACTCTGCATTTATCAAATGCCGCGTAGCGTCCAGCGCGGGCACGTGGAGGCTTATATAGTCTGATGCAGCAAGCAGTTGCGGCAGTGCTTCCATGCGCTGCACCTGGCTTGGTAAACGCCACGCAGCCTCTACCGATAGCGCAGGGTCGAAACCTTTCACTTCCATCCCGAGTGCCAAGGCCATCTCAGCAACCATGGACCCTATCGCTCCCAAACCAACAACACCGAGGGTTTTACCCTTCAGTTCATTGCCGGCAAAGCGCTTTTTCTCGGTTTCAAGCAGTTTGGACATTTTCCCTGCGTCATCCATATCGCCCAGGGTTTCAACAAACGTCTTTCCGCCAAGTATGTCGCGCGAACTTAACAATAAGCCCGCCAGAACCAACTCTTTTACAGCGTTGGCGTTTGCACCTGGCGTGTTAAAAGCAACGATTCCCATTTTTGTGTAGTCATTTACCGGAAGATTGTTGACACCTGCTCCCGCGCGCGCGACAGCTTGCAAGCTCGCCGGTACTTCTTCGTTGTGTAATTTATGACTACGCAAAACATAAGCCACAGGCTCAGCCACTTCCGGCCCCACTGCATAAGACTCTTGCGGGAAAAGTGTCAGACCTTTAGGCGATATTTTGTTGTAAGTTTTTATATGAAACATTTCAGCCTCAATTAGCAATTAATAATAAAAATGTCGGAATTTTTTCGTCGCACCTGTTCATTTTTTAACTCATTTGCTTCTTTTCTGTAGCACTTAAGTTTAATTTGTACAGACTTTGTACTGATTTTGCCCGCCTTCCTCTTCAACTATTGTACTGACGGCCCGTAACGTCGAACTATTTGACAGCACATACCTCTGCAGGCTTAAAAGCCCTGATTTTACAGGCTATTTTATACTGGCACGCTTTTTTCATATGTAAGTCTTGCCAGCTTATGAGCATCTAATGCGACTAACCTGGTAAATCCTTGTTTCTTCGATTCGGCCCCGGACTTCCGGGGCGTTTTTTTTTGGCCCCTCATTTTTTCAGTTCTCGGTTTTACCGATTCTTTGTTTTTTTGAAAAGTTCAAGCAAAGTCCCGTTCAAGCTAGGCTTGCTCATTTCGCTGGAACTCAATTGATATTCAAAACTTAAGCGCTTACGACCTCATTAAATGCCCAGGCCAGCCAGGGCATCAATGCTTCCAAATCCGCCTGCTCAATTGTTGCACCAGCCCAAATCCGAATCCCTGGGGGAGCATCGCGATACGCGCCGATATCATAGGCCACTCCTTTATCTGCAAGCAGTTTGACTATTTGCTTAACCTGCTCCGGCTCTGCGTTCAATGTTAAACAAACACTCGTGTTCGAGCGTGTAGCTTCGCTCTCGGCCAAAAAACTAATCCAGGCATTTTGCGCAACAAAGTTTTCGATGACGGCCAAGTTTGCGTTTGACTTCTCGATGGTAGCTTGCGAGCCACCGAGTGCAGACACCCAGTCAAGCGCGTCTATATAGTCAGCAACGCAGAGCATTGAGGGTGTATTGATCGTTGCGCCTTTGAAGATGCCGTCAATTAATTTACCGCCTTTCGTCAGGCGAAAGATTTTGGGTAATGGCCATGGGGGTGTGTAGGACTCCAAACGTTCAACTGCGCGTGGACTTAAAATCAAAACCCCATGGGCGCCCTCACCACCGAGCACTTTTTGCCAAGAAAAAGTAATCACATCGAGCTTTTCCCACGGCAGCTCCATCGCAAAAACTGCGGAGGTTGCGTCGCAAATCGTTAAGCCTTCTCGGTCTGAGGGAATCCAATCACCATGCGGAACCTTTACCCCCGAGGTTGTACCGTTCCAGGTAAACACAACGTCGTGACTAAAATTGACGAGGCTAAGATCAGGTAGCTGGCCGTAATCGGCCTCGAAAACACGAGTATTTTCAAGCTTGAGCTGCTTTGTCACATCCGTTACCCAACCACTGCCAAAGGACTCCCAGGCAAGAATGTCAAGGCCTCGCGCGCCGAGCATCGACCACATCGCCATTTCAACCGCACCGGTATCTGAGCCAGGCACTATACCCACTCTATAGCCCTCGGGTAGACCGAGTATCTCGGCAGTATAAGTACACGCACGACCAAGCATGTCTTTGCCCAAAGCAGAGCGATGCGAGCGCCCCAAAACCGCAGTATCAAGCTTTTCCAAAGCGTAGCCAGGGCGTTTACTGCAGGGACCAGAAGAGAAATTAGGGTTTTCGGGAAAGACGGTTGGCTGCATGGACATCCTCAACAATTAATCGACATCTAGCGGCAGAGCATCCACGTCAGAGGCTCTGCCAAAAAGGTCGACCATTATGCCAGCGAAACTTGAAATTTCCAGCGTTAACGCTGAAATGCAGGGAAATCAAAAAGATGAGGTAAACGCGTGATATTTTGCTATTGCTTGGGGCCAGTCTCGATCTATTTAACGCTAATACAATAGTGAATAAAGTCTACCGCGATAGCTTTTCGTCAACGGATCACTCGCGCCAAGCACGGCAAGAATTTCCAAAAACTCTTTTTTAATCTCACCGTCTTTCGCGTTGATGTCCTTTTGCATTACCTTAAACAAAAGCTCTAACGCGTCTTTTTGATGTTGGTTTTGGGTGTACTTGGCAGCGAGTTGTATCACTAGGTTTAGATCGTCGGGGCTTTGCGCGAGCTGTTCTTCTAGCGCCGTTATCTCCGGAGCTTTTTCCGCATTTTGCGCCAAATCAAGTCGCGCTTTTAACTGCTCGTAATCGTGATTTTGATCCTTCAAACGGACGGTACCCAGCAGCTTTTCAGCTTCGTCATAGCGCTTAAGTTCTATCAACACGCTTGTCAAAGCGAAGTTTATCGCAATCGTTTCATTGGAATCTTTGTAAGCCTGTCGCAAAAGCGTTAACGCTTCTTCCAGTTTACCTGCTTGCACAAGTGCTTGAGCCTCAGCAAGGTCTTTTTGCCAAGGCTCGGGCAAATGCTTTCTCAACATCTCACGAATCGCGGTCTCGGCTTGCGCTCCGACCAGCATATCGACGGGACGACCCTCAATCATGACAATTAAGGTAGGCAAACTTTGCACACCAAATTGAGAAGCTAACGGCCCTAGCGCATCAGCATCAACTTTTGCCAGCAGGAAGTCGCCGTTGTATTCATGAGCGAGTTTTACCAGAATGGGAGCCAATGTCTTACATGGACCACACCAATCAGCCCAAAAATCGACAAGGACCGGGCGCTTAAAAGACTCGTCTATCAAAACCGCTTGTGCGTTTTCTTCTGTGACATCGACTATCGAGGTGTTCAAATGCTTAGCTCCATACTCAAACGTTAATGCAGCAAAGTTAACAACAGCTTCGACCTAATGCAAACACCAAATAGGTCTGTGCTCTCACTAGCGCGTAAAAAGTTCTTTAAACTTAAATTAATCGGTTGAACCCTCGTCAGGTCGTCCGAGGTACATCATCTTCAGTAAATTAGGCGTTCGCAGTAGATTCAACTGATTTATTTGGGTTAAATTACACTAAGCAATTCCCTCACACCCATACATACTTTAAATTCAAATGAAAAACCCGAATTGGCAAAACTTTTTGGCATCGCAAGGCTTATTAGCGCTCGAAGGCAACGAGCAGCGCTCTTCCTACACTAGCGAAGACAATCTAATTTGTCCGTTGCCGCATTACGATTTGCTCGTGGCGAGTGGTCCAGATGCGCAACAATTTTTGCAGGGTCAATGCACCTGCGATCTACGCAAGCTCAATGAAATGACGGCTTTGCTCGGCGGACACTGTTCAGCAAAGGGAAGAATGCTCAGCAGTTTTTTCATGGCGCATATAGACCCTGAGCACATCGGCTTACGCGTGCACACAAGCATTAGTGACTATGCGCTCGCACAGTTTAAGAAATACATAGTCTTTGCCAAAGCAAAAATCGAGATTGACGAAAACTGGCTTTGCTTTGGGCTGTTTGTAAACTCCGATCGCAAACCTCAGGTTGAAAAGATTATAGATTTACCTCAGGCAGACCTCGGCTTCATTCGAAATAAGAATTACACGATTATTCGTCATCGCGAGTCACAATATGAGCTGTGGATAACGACGGATTTTGCATCTGAACTTTGGCAACCGCTCACCCAAACCCTGGGTGTCGGTACTGCTGAAATATGGGATTTCGCCAATATCAGTGCCGGCATTGCAGAAATTCGAATCGGTAACGAGGACAGACTCGTGCCGCAAGTTTTGAATTTTGATCTCGCGGGTGGAATTAGTTTTGACAAAGGTTGCTTCACCGGCCAAGAAATTGTTGCGCGCCTACGCTACAAGGGCCGTCCCAAAAAACATCTCTATCGTATCAGTACGGACGTTTTTTCCCAGCTGCCAGAACCTGGCGTAGAGATCATCGATAGCCAGACCAAACAGGCTATCGGGCAAGTGATTCTCACAAGTAAAAATAAAACAAGTTTCGAAATGCTAGTCGTATTGAATGATGAATACGCCAACACGGAAATGCCACTCAATTTTGGCTCGTCGGAGCCAATAAAACTCCAATGGCACTCCCTTCCCTATGCTATAACTTAATAGTCAGGCAAATTTAGATTTCGCGCGTTTTTGTGTACATTTTTTACTCAGAAGTACCCACGAGAGGTCATGATCGCGCTCCATATTTGTGCAAGCGAACAACGCAATATTAAGAGCTCGTGAACAATGCAAGCGAACACAGTAATAGAAGGTAATCGGAATACAACTATGACGCCTCTTTCCGCCAAAGTTTATGAAGCAATAAACAAAGCTATCGATGCAGACAAATTAGTATTGCCCACGATGCCTGAAATGGCCGTTAGAGTGAAAGAAGTTGTCAACGAGGACTCTTCCAGTATTAAAGACCTCGGTAAAGTTATCGCAAGTGACGCAGCTTTAACTGCGCGTATTATTAAGGTATCCAATAGCCCCATTTATCGCGGCACCACTGAAATTGAAGATTTAAATATGGCGCTTATGCGCTTGGGTATGGCGACCACTAGCTCGTTGGCCATCGGCTTAGCCATGGAGCAAATGTTCCAAGCAACTACCGATATGGTAGACAGACGCCTGCGCAAGGTCTGGTCAGAGTCGAGCGAAATTGCCGGAATATGTAACTTGTTATGCAAGCACAAAACCAATCTTCGCCCCGATCAAGCGACACTGGCTGGCCTTGTTCATCAAATTGGAATACTGCCTGTTCTATCATTTGCAGAGGATCATCCGAAACTGCTACAGGACGGAATGACCCTCGACAAAATTACAGAGGAAGTTCACCCCAAAATTGGCGCGCGTATTTTAAAAGCTTGGGAATTTCCGGTCGACATCCACAATGTTCCGGAAGATTATTTAAATTTCAATCGCGATATACCCAAAGCCGATTACGCAGACATCGTCACGGTGGCAATGATTCAAAGCCAGACAGCCTCGGGCAACGTCTTTGATGGCATCGATTTACAAAAAGTGAAATCGTTTGATCGCTTGGGACTAGACCCAGATATTGAAACGGCAGAAGCAGAAGACTTAAGCGAAGAAATGCTCGAAGCGATGAAGATGCTTCACTAATAAAACGTTTCACCAATAAAATATTTCACTGGCAAAAAGTCACTAGAACCCATCAAAAATACTTTACTGTACTGACCAATCTATTGGCGTTTGACCCTGCTGAGTTAACCAATTATTGGCTTGAGAAAAATGCGCATTTCCCAAAAAACCACGATGCGCTGACAGTGGAGAGGGATGCGGCGACTTCAATACACAGTGCCGTGATTGATCTATAAGCGCACCTTTTTTTTGCGCATAACTTCCCCAGAGTAAAAAAACCAAACCGTCTCGCTTTTCATTTAACAAAGCAATAATTTTATCGGTAAACGTTTCCCAACCTTTACCCTGGTGAGAGCCCGCGCGAGCGCGCTCGACGGTCAAGGTCGCATTGAGTAACAACACGCCTTGCTCAGCCCAAGATTGCAGGCAACCACTCCGAGGAACTGCGATGCCAATATCCCGCTCAATTTCTTTAAAAATATTGAGCAGAGATGGTGGAAACTGAACACCTGGTAATACAGAAAAACACAAGCCGTGAGCCTGGCCAGGGCCGTGATAAGGGTCCTGACCGAGTATTACAACCTTAACGGTGTCGAAGTGAGTTGTATTTAACGCATTGAATATCAATTCACCTTTTGGATATATCGTTTTACCCAGCTGTTTTTCCGCCTGCAAAAAGGCGCGCAAGCTTTGCATATATTCTTGGTCAAATTCGCTTTGCAAGTATTGTAACCACGACGGGTCTAATTGTATTTCTCTCTTAGTCATAACATTTAGCTCACAAAATAATTTAACCAAGGCATCTACAAATAATGCCCTAATCGTCTACGCTTAATTTTTCTTCCGCCAAATTTAATTCCGGTCGCATATGTGGAAATAACAAAACATCTCGAATTGATGGCGAGTCAGTTAAAAACATCACTAAGCGATCAATGCCAATTCCCTCGCCTGCCGTCGGTGGCAAGCCATATTCCAAAGCACGAATATAATCGGCATCATAGTGCATGGCCTCATCATCACCAGCATCTTTCTCCTGCACCTGCATCTGAAAACGTTCTGCTTGATCTTCGGCATCGTTTAACTCAGAGAATCCATTAGCTATTTCTCGCCCGCCAACAAAAAATTCAAAGCGGTCCGTAACAAATGGATTGTTGTCATTCCGCCGTGCCAACGGTGATACTTCGGTTGGGTATTCTGTAATAAAGGTGGGTTGTTCAAGCCGGTATTCGACCGTTTTTTCAAAAATTTCTATTTGAATTTTTCCAAGACCCCAGCTTTCCTTAGTGGGAATATCGAGCTTTTTGGCAACAGCAAGCGCAGCATCCACAGTATCGATGTCAGAGGCTCGTAAATCGGGATTATATTTTAATATCGCATCAAACACCGTCATTCGCGCAAAGGGCTTAGCGAAATCGTAGATAATTTGCTTAGGGTTTGAGTCGCCTGTATCGGGCAAAGTATTAATAATTTGAGTTTTTCCGATAACGTCCCGTGCAATACCTTTTAACAACTCCTCAGTCAGGTTCATCAAATCCCGGTAATCAGCATAGGCCTGATAAAATTCAAGCATTGTGAATTCTGGGTTGTGGCGGGTACTGAGTCCTTCGTTACGGAAATTACGGTTAATTTCATACACTCGCTCGAAGCCACCAACAACTAAGCGCTTCAAATATAATTCCGGTGCGATACGCAAATACATATCGATATCGAGCGCGTTGTGATGCGTGATAAAAGGGCGAGCAGTAGCACCTCCGGGAATCACTTGCAGCATCGGGGTTTCAGCTTCAGTAAATTGTCGCTGGTTTAAAAAGTTTCGGATATAGTCGATGACTTTAGAACGAATAATAAAAACGTCGCGAATTTCGGGGTTGACGATCAAATCAACATAACGCTGGCGATAACGTAACTCTTGATCGGCAAGGCCGTGATATTTATCTGGTAGTGGCCGCAACGACTTTGTCAATAATGAATACTGTTCCAGGTTGACATACAAATCGCCTTTGCCTGATTTATGCAATGCGCCTTGCACGCCAACAATATCTCCAATATCCCACTGCCCCCAACGTGCTTTGATGTCCTTTTGCACACTTTTATCGGCATACAATTGAACTTGTCCGCTCATGTCTTGCAGAACCATAAATGGACCGCGCTTGGCCATCACTCGCCCAGCAACCGCTACTTGGTAAGCAAGCTTTTCTAATTCTTCTTTGCTTTTTTCACTATGCTCATTTTGCAAATCCTGCGCATAATGATCACGGCGAAAATCATTGGGGAACGCAACACCTTTTTCGCGAATTTGCGTTAATTTACCGCGTCTTTCCGCAATGAGTTTGTTTTCTTCTTGCTTACTTTCTTCAACTTTATTGTTTTGATCGCTCATATTTGTTTTGATCGCTGAGAGTTTTAGTTTTTCAAATCATATTAATTTTATAAGCCGGCTTTTAAGCTCGCTTCAATAAAATCATCTAAGTCACCATCCAATACGGCTTGGCAGTTAGAGGTCTGTACTCCGGTGCGCAAATCTTTGATACGTGAATCGTCCAGCACATAAGAGCGAATCTGACTTCCCCAGCCGATATCAGCTTTATTATCTTCCATCGCTTGTTTTTCGGCACTGCGTTTTAATACTTCTTGTTCGTACAAACGTGCGCGCAGCATTTTCATCGCTTTATCTCGATTTTGATGCTGTGATCGCTCGCTCTGGCACTGCACTACTATCCCACTCGGTTCATGCGTGATACGCACTGCGGAGTCTGTTTTATTGACGTGCTGACCACCAGCGCCACTGGCCCGATAAGTGTCGGTACGCAAATCAGCTGGGTTAATATCGATTTCAATATCGTCTGAAATCTCTGGCGCAAGAAAGACCGAAGCAAATGAAGTGTGGCGACGATTTCCTGAATCAAACGGTGACTTGCGAACCAGGCGGTGAACCCCTGTTTCCGTTCGCAACCAACCGAAAGCATATTCACCTTCGTAGCGAATCGTAGCACTTTTAATACCTGCAACATCGCCGGGAGAAACTTCTTCCAACGTGGTTTTAAAACCTTTATCTTCACCCCAACGCAAGTACATACGCAGCAACATCTCCGCCCAGTCTTGCGCTTCCGTGCCGCCTGACCCGGCTTGAATATCGAGATAGGCATTATTAGGGTCCATCTCACCGGAAAACATACGCCGAAATTCAAGCTTGGCTAGCAAAGCATCGAGGGCGCCAATTTCCCCTTCGATTTCTACTATGCTCGCAGCATCGTTTTCTTCAACCGCCATTTCAATAAGATCGCGACAATCCGACACACCCTGATCCAAGCTTTCGATAGTTTCGACGACTTGTTGCAACGAAGCACGTTCACGCCCCAGATCTTGCGCGCGCTCCGGGTCATTCCAGATATCCGGTTCGCCTAACTCAAGCTCAACTTCGGCCAGTCGCTCTTTTTTGTTTTCGTATTCAAAGATACCCCCTGAGAATATCAGTGCGGGTATGCATATCAGCCAACATGCTTAATAACGGATTTACTTCAAGTGACATTTCAATATCCAGTGTATTTGCTGTCCTAGTTTGTATCTGCTGCCCCAGTTTGTACTGCTACCATTGTTTAGATGCGGCAGAAATGACGGCTAAAAGGCGCAGATTCTACATGAAATCCCCGCTGCTGAGAACGTCGAAACAGAGAATTAGAATGTCGACATGCGATGGTAACGCTTGGCCGATCTATAACTATTCGAAGGAATCCCTCAAATGCTCATAAGAAAATTTAACATCGATGCCAATGCTAGAGGGCTATACTGTGGTTAAGGAGCTGTAAGAACGGATTCAACCTGAACGAGCGACCAGGCTAGTGAGCAAACCAGTTCCGCAAAAGCAGTTGATAACTGTGACCCAGCCTTCTTTCTAGCATAGAAAGTTAGTGCCTATATACCCAACACAAAATTTGATTTCAGCCTGGACACTCAGTCATGATTTCGAGTTTGTTTTTTAAATTAGCCACTAATTGTGGTAGGCAAATACACCTAAGGCCTCAATAAATTAAAGGCTTGCACGGATAGATAAATAGACTTAGCCAGAATTACGACAAGAATTGCGTGAGAAAAGATTTATGCCAACAAATACAGAATCAAACTCTTCAATAAACAGCGCTGTATTAAAAGACAAAGATATACTTTCATGCTACACCAATAATTGGTTTGCAGCTAACTACTGTTGGCAAGTACCGAATTTGCAGGAATTAAAACCACTGACACAAAATAAAAAGAAAGCACATATTACGAAATCCGTGATCGGCCTGCGTAAATCACTCGAACAAAATAATTCTGCTTTTACCAATGAAAAATCGCTAGGCATGCAAGTCGTCAGAAGTTACTGCGATGGCTGGATGAATGAATTCGGATTTACCAACGAGGCTGAAAAAACTAAATTGGAAGAGAAAAAATCCGATATGCTGAACCAATACAAAAAATGCCAGCAGGTGATAACGAGCTTAAATAAAAACATGGGTCATCGTGCAGCCGCAGCATGCTTCCTGGTAGACGGAAAAAACCAAAATTACAATTTGAAGCTTTTAACAATAGTCCAATTACTTAAACAATTAGAACCTTCATTAAACCAAGGGCTAATGAAAACTGAATTACTCAAATTCTCAGTTTCCATGCATAAAGAAATGAAGCAAGAGGGTTACGTTACGGTGATCGAGCGCCTTAACAAAGAGCTTACCGAAATTTGCAATAAGGTGCAGGCAGGCTTGAATAAGCTGCCGGCTGGGCTGGTAAGCACCGAACCGGTAAAAACCTACATGGCTAACAAAATTCGTGAAGCCGGAGTCGCATCCGACCCACGGGTCGTTTTATGCCACACTTTTGATGAGGTAGCGAAAGTCTACTGCGCGGTCAACGCTGCGGTTAGTGCAAAACTTGCGCGTGTTTGCAATCCAATCGAGAAAAAATACGATATCTTTTCCATCGACCCAGATCAAACTCACTAGAACGTAGCTCATAAGAGCCTACCTCATACCGCGCATAAAACCTCGGTATACCACTATACGCGCACGCCTGCGAACAACCCTTTGTTCTACCACGCTAATTATCGATTAGCCTTATCGAACTCATTCAGCGTCGCAATTCTTTCAAAAATCCGCCATGAATTTGTCAAACTCGATGGTTACCCTGCGTGTGGAGGATGGTGCCAAATATACTTTGAACGCTGCTTTCGCGGCAGTAACCAAAAAACCGCGCCCCAATTTTAAATAAACCCAGTGGGAGGAAACGATGAAAATTCAAACACTAGGCCTACTAGTATTGGCATTTGCCGGCACAGCAGCAAACGCCGCTATTATCGGCGAACAAAACTTTAACGCTTTAGATAGCTCAGCAACTCAGACTTTCGACTCTCTCGCAGACGGCAGTGCCCTCACTAATGCCGCGAGCATGAATGTTGGAGGCCCAGGGCTAGACTTCCAAACATACTGGTTCGATACGCGCTCGCTCGGTACGGGCCCCGTTTTAAGTTCTAGCGACACTAGCGATTTTGTCGGCGTAAACAGTTTCTCCGGATTTAATGCCCCGTCAGTCTCTGCCAATGGAACCCCGGTTGCCGCAGGTGTGGAGCACAACTTTGAGTTTAATGACGCAGATGGAAAGTTAGCCTTGACCTTCGAAGCACTCGACATAAGCGGGTTCAATACACGCGAACTCTCGCTAGATGTTTGGGTAAACAGCACAGGCTTTGAATCAACCGATGCATTTACTATTTCACTTGAAGACACTAGCCAATCGATCGATCTACTCACATGGGGTGAAAGTGAACTTGAAGGCAATGGCGGTGATTGGGTTTCTGTAGATTTCGACCTTGACGCAGCGGTAGCGAATCACGGACTGGACGCATCGAGCATTAGTCTCGTTGTTGGTTCAGATACTAATGCTTCCAGCGAAAATATCTTTGTTGATAATATTCTTTTCACTGGTAACACTGTTGATGTTCCCGCGCCTGCAACTTTTTGGTTAGTCGCATTGGGTTTGATGGGGCTCGCGCGCGCGCGTCGAATATAACCCACTCTTGAGCAGTAAATAATAGTTAACTAGTAGCACCCGCCCCGCAATAGCGCCGCCAAGGCGCTATTGCCCATTTAGATATCCTTGCTTTTGAAACCAATATAAGAAAAACGCTAATGAAAACAGCGCAAAACTGGTAGACACAAAAATATTGGAAGCAACTGCTGATTGCCCGTGCTTGTAACGCGACGCCAACAAATACACATTGATACCGGTCGGCTGGGCCGCCATCAGTGTAGTCACCATCGCCCAGAGGATCGGTAATTTAAATACGAAAACCGACACAACCCAGACCAAGACTGGAAAAAGTATATTTTTAAATACCACAGTCGTAATCGTTTCCGTAGCTTTGCCAAATACACCATAGTTGGTCAGTGCCACACCGAGTGAAAAAAGAGCGCAGGGTGTTACGGCCGCTTGCATATGCGATGCCACAACATCAATAAAAGCTGGAATAGGAATGCTTAAAATATTCAACAACCATCCAACTGAAATTCCAAAAATCACCGGATTAGTTATCAAACCTTTTAGCATTTGACGCAATGAAAACCCCGAGCCCGATTGACGCCCAATTTCCAAAAAAATACTTGAAAACGTGAAATAAAGTAAGCCGTGAATTGATAATAAAATTAAAAAGGGTAAGGTGCCTTTCTCGCCAAAAGTGAGAATAATAACGGGCAGCCCTATGAGTACATTATTGCCAAATGACCAAGAAAACCCATTAAGAATTTGATCCATATAGTCCTGCTTAAATATATAACGGCCAACAATGAAACCGCTAAAATAAACGAAAGCCGCAGGCAAATAAAAGCTCAAGAATAACTGCCAGGGAAATTGCTCGGGTAAATCAGTTGTAGCAAACGTACGGATTAGCAATATTGGCACGGCGAAATCGAAGACAAACTTCGCTAAGCCGTCAGCCGCCTGCTTGGGGAAAAGGCCGAGCTTGACAGCCCCAAAGCCCAACATTGTTAATATTAATACCGGCGTGATTATTTCTAGAACAACGCTCATTTCGCATCCCAGAGTACTTTTCAATGAAAAACCGAGCAGGAATATAGCAAAATTGACTGACGTAGTGGAGAAAAGTAACGATGAATTCGATGTCGAAAATTTTAATTATGAGATTAGCTGCGAGAGATCAGGTACGACGCAAGCTTCGTTGTTCAATGCCGTATTTTTTCCTAAATAAACTCTCTCGTAAACGCATTGTTCCAAAAACATCGTTGTTTTCGCGCGCATCGGCAATCACAGCGGTCGCTTTTTCAGCATCCAAAGGCTTGGCAATCCAGAACCCCTGACCAAAATCACACCCCGCCGCAAGTAGTATTCTTAGTTGCTCCTCACTTTCTATTCCCTCGGCCACCACATACATTCGTAAACTGTGCGCCAAGGAAATAGTAGCTCTTACAATTTCCATTGCTCCACCTCCATCCCCGTGCGCCATTGAGATACCGCTAACAAAAGAGCGATCAATTTTTAACACTTGCACCGGAAGCTGATCAAGATATTGAAGTGACGAATATCCTGTACCAAAATCATCGATGGCCAGTTCCATACCCCGATCACGAAAATTTTCAAGCAGCGCGTTAACAGTGGCATTTTGTTCCATCAGAGCTGATTCGGTGATTTCAAGTTTTAACCAGCTGCTATCAATACCCGTAGAATCAATAATACTATCGATACGTTCAATTAAATCGGGCTGGTTCACTTGTAATGAAGACATATTGACAGACATTACCATCGGTTTTTCAAGCTCAAATTTTTCTATCCATTTCGCTAGCTGACGGCAGGCTTTCTCCAATGCTAAAAGACCAACTTTCGAAATTAACCCACACTCTTCTGCCACGGGAATAAATCGATCGGGCCGGACTACACCTTTGCGCGGATGTGCCCAGCGCAACAATGCTTCAAAACCGGTTAATTTTCCGCTATTGAGATTTACAATCGGTTGGAACACCAAGTAAAACTCGTCATTATTAATTGCTGAGTGCAAATCGTTTTCGAGTTCCGACACTTCGAGCGCTTCCTCACGCATTTTACTATCAAATACTTGAAATACACCTTTTCCTTTGTCCTTTGCACGGTAAAGAGCGATATCGGCGTCGCGCAATATCTGTTCAGGCTTTGAATAAAATTCCTCACAAATCACCATACCGATACTGACCTTAAAAAATATTTTGTTTTCATCCAAAAAAAAGGGCTCGTCAAAGGCGTCAATCACTACCTGAGCTGTTTTTTGCGGATTTCCACTGCCGTTATCTAGATCTAACAATACAGTAAATTCATCGCCACCTAGACGAACAACTTGAAAATTCTCTGGCAACGCATGTTTGAGTCGTTTGGCCGCAGCCACTAACAATCGATCACCAAGCAAATGTCCATGTGTGTCGTTAATTTGTTTAAATCGATCTCCATCGAGAAACATTAGCGCGAATTTAAACCCGGAACTATTTTTAAGTTTTTCAATACGTGTTTTTAACTCTTGTACCAGCCAATAGCGATTGGGTAGCCCAGTCAAAGCGTCATGAAAAGCCATATGAAAAAGTTTTTCTTCCGCATGACGACGCTCTTCAATTTCAACTGAAAGCTCATTAGTCCGGCGTTCGACCCGTTCCTCAAGTTCTGAGTTCAGCTGTTTAATGGCTTCGTTTGCCGATGCAAGTTCACGCGTTTTTTCATGCACCATGCGCTTTAACAACATCTGCCGATAGCGATTTAAACGCAGTCGCCACGCTATAAATGCGTAGGTCAAAAAAACAAATATTACGGCAGCCAAACTTCTGGCCCACCAGGTCATCCACCAAGGCGGTGTAATAATAATTTCTAACTGCTTCGCCCGATTGTTCCAAATACCATCATTGTTAGAGCCTCGCACATTAAATACGTAACGCCCCGGATCCAAATTAGTGTAAACAGCTCGACGATTTTCGCTGCTTACGTAATGCCAATCTTTATCGTATCCTTCGAGTTTGTAAGCGTATCTATTTTCACTCGGAATATAAAAGCTCAATGCAGAAAATTCTATCGAAAAATAAGAATAATTCGTGTCAAAGATAATCTTATTAGTTAAAGCAATATTCTCACTCACGGAGGAATTATTACCATTTTCTAACTTCTTGCTATCAATTGTAAAATCGGTGATCACAATCGGGGGAGTAAAATCGTTTTTAAAACTTGCAAGAGGGTCAACCGACGTAACACCCTCAGCATTACCAAAAAACAGTCGCCCTTTGGAGTTTATCGTAAAAGATTGACGCGGAAAGGAATTACCAACAACACCATAACGACTGTCAAAATGATGGAACGTCTTGCCTTTTTTATCATAGCGCGAGAGCCCCCTTTGCGTCGCCATCCAAACATCGTCATTCTTATCCAGTAAAACGGCAGAAACATGATCATCAGCCATTCCCTCCTTAACACGAAATACTTCGAATTCGCCTGAATTAATATCGTAGCGATTCAACCCGGAGTCAGTACCGATCCAAAGGTTGCCTTCACGATCCTCCGCTATCGTGCGCACGGAATTACTGCTCAGCCCTGATCGATTAGCAATCCAAGATTTAAAATGAGTAAATTTACCCGTACTCGGCTCCAATTTATCCAGGCCTTCCTGAGTAGCAACCCAGATATTCCCCTGTTGATCATGTGTTATATCCCAGACAAAAGGATTGCTAGTTCCCTCTCCGCCAGTCGGCGTCACGGGGTAAAACGTAAACTCACCTGTCTGAGGATTCAGACGCGCTAATCCGGCATTCTGAGAGCCAATCCAAATCTCTCCATGTGTATCTTCGTGTATAGACCAAATCTTCGTAGCCAATCGCGGTTCGTCGCGATTGTAATAACGCACAACATTAGCTTTCGTGTCGTACACTGCTAGCCCACCGCCAATAGAGCCCATCCACAAATTGTTTTTCCCATCGACATGCAGTGCTTTTACTGAATAATTAAATATACGGCTTTCATCTCCGATAACGTCTCCAAGATATATGAGGTCATGTGTCGAAAAATCGTAATGTGCAATTCCCTTGTCTGTCGCTAACCACAAATTATCTTCTTGATCGGCAGCCAAAGCTGACACATTACGTGGCCAATCGTTGGCATCTTTAACCTGTGATAGATTCAATGCAGCAAACTGATTCGATTCAAGGTTTGTATAATCGACCGATGAAAAATATGAACCTAGCCACATCCCATTGGCATTATCAAAAAAGACGCTTGTAACGATACCTGACAAGCTATGCAGGTCATTCGGGCGATGACGAAAGCGGTAAAAGTCTTTCGATGTTTCATTAAATAAATTGAGCTCTCCGTTACCCGTCGCTATCCAAATATTACCACGATAATCTTCGGCAATATCCCAAACTACACCGGAACCCAAAGAACGCATTTGAGAAGGCAGCGCGCGATAATATTCCATCTTATTCGAACCAAGATCCAATACGCTGATACCGTCTTCAAAACTCCCAATCCAAACACGATTTTGAGAATCGACAAAAACCTTATTTAATTCGTTAGTGTGAATCGTGCTGGCGTCTTTGCTGTGGTGCCGATAATGCTTAAATACACCGGTATGTGGGTTGTATTGATCCAAGCCGTTTGCACCTGTGGCCAGCCATAGCTCTCCGTTGCTATCAAATGATAAATCCCGAATGATATTATCAGCGATTGAGTTGCGAGTTTTATCAGATACTATTCGCTTAAACTTTCCTGCAATAGGGTCGAATTTGTTTAGGCCTCCACCGTGCGTTCCAAGCCAAAGCTGACCTTCAAGGTCTTCGGTAATAGCGTAGACAGAGTTACTCCCCAGAGTATTGGAGTCGTCCGGATCATGCTTGTAGCGAATAAACCGTTGCTGCTCCGCATCATAGCGATTTAATCCACCACCCGATAAGGTGGCGACCCATAACGTGCCTCGATTATCGAGAAACAAATCACTGATATCGTTACTGCCGATACTGAAGGGATCATCAGGGTCATAGCGAAAAAGTAATGTTTCATATCCATCGTAGCGCGCAAGGCCATTTTTACCGCCAAACCAAATAAAACCTTGTTTATCTTGTACTATTGCAACTATTGAACTTAAGGAGTTTACCCCGCTGGTATTAATACGGGTAAATGACAAATTGTGGTCAACTGACCAACTCTGCGGAACCACTAAAAATAAAAAATTTATGCTGAGAAAAAATTTCAGGAACAAGCTAAAAAGGGAGTATTTTATTTTCAGGAAAGTAGCTGAATAAAAATACGCTATGCTCAAATCGATTGCGAGAAAATTCAAAGCTCTTAAGCCATTTTCAAAGCGCATGTATCTACACGATTTTTTATTTTGGCAGTTGAAAATTCTGTGCTCAATAGACTGCATATTTTCGATTTAATATTAACGAATAAAAACTTGTCTCAAAATCACCGCGCTTACATATATGTTAAACGCACACCTATGGCCCATCTACCTAGGGAACCTCTAATTAATCCTAATAAATCTGAGGCCTTGTTCCCGCATTGCTCACTATTTTGAGATATGTTCTATACTGCAGCTTTAAAACCCTCTAGCTGCTAACGTTTCAAATTGCTCGAAGATACGTCTGGCTGAATAGTAAGTATAAGAATTTTTATTTGAATAATTTTTGTAGTTTATCCATAAACTACTGCGCTCCAGTATAAACAGCCGTTCCAATATGTGAAGATCACAACTTCAAACCTGAGACAAAATACCCCGAGATTCCGACAGGTAAACCACTTTCTTCACGATACTAAATGCCTAATCATATAAACCAATCTCGCATCGGGGCAAGAATATAGTCTTACAATAACGAGACCCTTGATCTACCTGCGTTGTTTTGGTGTCTAGCAAATAACGTTCATTCAGCATAATCGACCGTTTATCGTCCGTGGGAATACCACTTATGCTAGCTTTGAAGAAACAGAATGCCGGGCCACTGATCTAAACCTACCCCCCAATATTTGCATAACCCGAATTCAAACGGCCGCCGTAACGGACCGGACTTCAAGTTTAGGTGATAGATAATCCCAGTTTCGAAATGACTCGGTCCCAAAATTGGGATGTAACGCTATCAAAGCAAGCAAAGCAGAAGCCTAATTCGCTTCAAATACAGTCGCACACGGATACGCTTAAATTGGTATTGGACTTGCAGGCAAAATAAGTTTCCGCTTAGTGCACTCGCTTTCCTTCCCTAGTTGAAACGTAAATTAGACACTATGGCGATATACGAAACGACTATAAATTGATATCACACTATTGATGTCATACCTAAGCATTTAACCAACCAAAGTAAGTCTCAAAAATAAATTAAAACTACTTATGATTTCGACTGGCGATATAAGATTTTCCTATCAATTATTTTTTAAAACTCCTGGAACAACCCTACTCTCGTTACTGGTACTCTCCCTAGGTGTTGGAATTTCACTTTCAATGTTTACTTTAGTAAACGGTATATTGTGGAGCAGTGTCGACAGCGCTACGCGCGATCGTCTTGTCTCATTGCAGTGGGTGCGCAACGATATCATGAACAATCGCAATATTCGTGCTGCCGACCTAGAAGCCTTTAGGCAACGCAATAAAAGTTTTGAAAACATCGCGGGTTACGCATTTCATTACGAGCGTTCGTTAAGCGTACCCAATAGCGAAACCTATACCGATAATTACCAGGGCATCCGCACAACCTTTAACTTTTTCGACGTAATCGGAGCTACGCCCTTTCTCGGTCGAACATTTATTGAGGAAGACGTCTCTGCGGAAAATAACAATCGCATGGTCATATCCTATCGTGTATGGCAAGAATTATATGCTGGTGACCAAGAGGTGATCGGAAAGGAAATTGTTTTAAGCGGTCGGCGACTCCTAATCATTGGCGTGATGCCAGAGGGTTTTTTATTTCCCTATCAAGCGGAGTTTTGGATCGCAGATTCTTTCGCTCCACCACCCGGCAAAACGCGTAAAGCGGTTTGGAAACTCAGATCAATAGGGGTTTTAGAAAAGGGCGTAGACAAGAAAGCAGCTGAAACGGAACTTGCCAACATCGCCGCGCAGCTCGCAAAAGAATTTCCCGACACCAATAAACAGCTGTTACGCGTAGAACTACGAAGTTTTAGCGAAGGCTTTTTGGGCGATTCAATGAGAAAAATTTTATACGGATTGTTATTTTGCTCAATCCTTGTCGTATTTGTCGCGGCCGTCAACGTATCGAATATGATCTTATCGCGCACGATTAAACGCAGCGGAGAACTTGCAATTCGCAATGCACTTGGTGCTAGCCGACAAAAGATTATTTCGCTGGTTCTAGTCGACGGATTTATATTATCAACCGTTAGTGCTAGCCTAGGTTTTCTATTTTCTCTATGGGCATCCAAGCTTATCTGGCCCGCTTTTCAACAAACAAGCGGCACGCCTTATTGGTGGCACATGCGGGTCGACACAAATATTGTCATTTTTGTGTTTGGGCTAACGATCTTTACAGCATTAATATCGAGTTTAATCCCCGCGCTACGCGCCTCAAGAATCGGCGTACTAGACATGCTTAAAGACGGGACACGCTCGGTCTCTGGGACCTACGTTGGCCGAGTATCTGCAACTTTAGTCGGCGTTCAAATTGCACTGTCCAGCGTTTTGTTAATGGTATGTGCCGCAATGATGAATATCCAAAATCAATATATTTCAAGGCCCTTCCCTCAGGATACGAGCGAAGTATTATCAACTTTTATTCCGATGAACCGAGCAGCCGGGTTTACAGACGATGCGCAAGTCTGGCAATTTATGAAAAATGTAGAACAGGAACTGGTAGCCCTACCGGGAATCCACTCTGTTGCTTACAGCGTCGACGATGGCGTCACTGATCGAGGACTATTACAAGAATTTGCGTTTGTAGGCGAAGAATATGGTAACGACTCTTATCCCAACGTCTATTTTAGTGCTGTCACTCCCAGTTTTAATCAGGTTTTTGGCCTCTCGACATTGCGCGGCCGCTTTTTTAACGAAAATGATAAAAAAACGTCAGAACCCGTCTGCGTTGTAAACAAATACTTTGTCGATGCTTATATGAATGGCAAGGACCCAATCGATAAATTTATTCAGATACAAGAATCCGAATTTGGTGGTGCTTACTATGCTTTTCGCGACAAACCTGTTTACCGGATTATTGGTGTCATCGAAGAAACTCGTCAAGCTCCGTTACCTCACGAAGATATTAAAGACCACGCACAAATTTTTGTGCCCTACGAACAACGTTCATTCCGTTTTGTGTATATGCTGGTGCGAGGAGAGGGTGACCCAAGTCAATGGGCCAAACCTTTACGCAAGGCCTTACACAAATATGCTCCGCTTGTCGCACCTACGGATATTATTCCGCTCGACGAAAGGATCAGAGAAGAATACGCTCTGCTCAATTTATTAATTATTTTATTTGCCACAATGGGAGCCGTCTCGCTATTTAAAGCTTTTGCCGGTTTGTACGCTGTAATGACTTACTACTCTCAGTCGCAGCGACGCGACAATGCCATTCGCCTTGCACTCGGAGCAAAGCCGATCAATTTAATTTTAAATATTATGAAAAAGAGCTGGATGCAAGTTATTGGTGGCTTAGCGATAGGCTTGTCCGCAGGTCACTTTGTCATCAACATCCTTAAAAATGCGATAGAAGAATCTAACATCGCGTTAGGTTTACACCCTTATGTATTTGCGATCATTCTAGTCGTTGCAGCAGCATTCGTAGCGATGATATTGCCTGCGTGGCAATCGTCAAAAATATCACCGTCCAAAGCTTTACACGAATCCTAAGCTAAGGCGTCTCGGAATAATTGAATCAATAATAAGGTACTACTAAACCCATGCCCTATTATTGATTCATTTAACCTTAGCAAATGGGTTAAAACTATTACCGAGTTTAAGCTATTACCGAGTTTAAGCTATTTCTTGATTGAAAATAACCTTCTCGGAATAAACTTACAGAAATTAATTTTGCTCTTTTTTAGATTTGTCATACGCAGTAATAATCGTAAAATCCTCAATGCGTAAATATTTCTTCATCACAGTGTGCACGTCCTCTGCACTAAGTGATGCGAGCTTTTCTTCTAATTGTTTTCCTCTCAAAATATCTCGATCATAGAGTAAGTTACGAGTTAGCGCGGATACAAGAGAACCATCCTCTGAACGACTCAACTTATTTCTCTGTAATATACCGGATTTCGCTGCATCGATTTCCTCAGAAGTAAAACCGTCGTTTAATACGCGTTGCAATTCTTCGTTAAAGCCTTTAATCACCCTTTCAACATTTTGCGGTGCGGCAAATGCATAAGCGCCAAAACTAGAACGGCTATCGAGGGGACTGAATTCCATAAAAGATCCAACAGAATAACTTAGCCCATCGTTTTGGCGTAAGCGCTTGGCAAGGCGACTATTAATAAAACCGCCACCAAATATATAATTTCCGAGCACCATCGCGGCATAATCTTCGTCAAGCTCGCCGACCGGTATAGAATTTGACATAACAACAACAGCGTTTTCTTTGTCCGGTGTATTAAAAAAAGGCGTAATTACGGGGAGTTTTTGGTGGGGATAAGCAATTCGTTTGTAAGCGTGCTTGCCACGCCAAGCACCAAATAATTTTTCCAACTCGCGAGTCACAATCTGTTCATCAAAGTCTCCAATTACCGCTATCTGCATGCTATCAGCGCTATAAAACTCTCTATAAAACTGTTCGATATCTGAAAGTTTTAAGTTTTCTATCATTTTCAGCTCCTCTTGCGCCGACGGCACATGCATTGGATGCCCAGCGGGAAATGGAAACTGATGACGAGAGTACTCTCGAAATGCAATCGCTCGTGGATCTTGTATACCGTACTCTAAATCAACCTTAGCTGTATTTTTATAAAGCTCAAACTCGTCACCAGGAAATTTAGCTTTAGTCAAAGCCTCTGCAGCCAGGCTAAACGCTTCCGACAGGTTTTCTTTATCTGTTAATAAATTAGCAGATACCCAATTAACTCCACCTCTTACGGACAACTCAGTTTTTATCTTATCCAACTGGTCTTGCAATTGTTCACGAGAAAATCGTTGCGTGCCTTTAAGCAGCATTGACTTTGTAGCCGACGCTATAAAACGTTTATTGGTTAGGCCTTGCAAATCTCCATACTGAAATTGTATCTTTGCAACAACCTTTTCACCGCGTGTTTTCTTCGGCAACAAAGCAACTTCAATTCCATTTTTTAAGTGTAGGATTTTTGTCCGCTTATTGATATTTTCCCAAGACGGATCAAATACCTCACCCTGCGCCACCTTTTCCCTTCCTTTATAACCTTTAAAAAGACCGGCCACATCTTTGACAATGGGAATCTCAACTTTTTGTGCTTCTGTAGCGGGGATAAATTTACCTGTTGTACGGTTGTTACGAATAAAATATTTTTCTGCAACACCTTGCACATCCTCAACTTTAACTTTCTCTACACGATCGCGATTTAAAAACATTAAACGCCAGTCGCCCATAGCTACCCATTCGCTCAATTCAGTTGCGATTGTTTCCGATGAGTTAAACGATAACTCAAAGCCTTTTAATATTTTACGTTTCGCTCTTTCTACCTCCTGTTCTGTCAATGGTTGACTGGTGAGGTTTTCGATCGTATTGAGCATAACAGCCTGCGACTGGTCAATATCCGTATCCTTATCCAACATCGCAATAAAAATTTTAATGCCGGGGTCCTCCCAGGGGAACCCAAAACCAAAAACTCGGCTGGCAATTTTTTGCTCAACCATGTTTTTATATAAACGCCCGCTTGGTGTATCTCCCATTAGTATTTCTAGTACACTAAGCGCCGCAGAATCTTCGTGAGTTCCCGATGGCACATGATATAGATTAGCTAATAATTGTGCGTCACCCACGCGCCTTACAGTAACGGAGCGTTCTCCCACTTGAGGTGGCTCAACTGTGTACAATGGAGGCAACTGGCGTTTAGGTTTTTTAATCTTGCCAAAATATTTTTTTACCAACGCTAGCATTTTCTGTTCTTCAAAACGCCCAGCAATAATTAACGTCGCGTTATCAGGCTGATAGTATTTCTTATAAAAATCTTTAAGATTTTGGATATCGACATTTTCGACATCTGAGCGAGCACCAATAGTCGACTTGCTGTAATTGTGCCACGTGTAAGCACTGGAGAGCATTTGCGACATTAAAGAGCGAAACGGGCTATTCTCTCCAATTTCGAGTTCGTTGCGCACTACCGTCATTTCACTGTCCAAATCTTCTTGCGCAACAAAAGAATTCACCATCCGATCAGACTCTAAGCTCAATGCCCAGTTAATATTGTCATCAGTCGCATTAAAGGTCTCAAAATAATTCGTACGATCTACCCAAGTTGTCCCGTTCGGTTTTGCGCCACGATCAGCTAATTCTTTTGGGATATCCCGATGCTTTTTGCTGCCTTTAAACAGCAAATGCTCTAACAAATGCGCCATTCCTGTTTCGCCGTAGTTTTCATGCTTTGAACCTACGTGATAAGTTATGTTAACCGTTACGGTTTCCTTTGTAGGGTCCGGGAATAACAATACTTGCAAGCCATTTTTTAAGGTGTACTCACTGATGCCTTCTAATTCAGTGACTTTTGTAACGCCTTTTAACGCGAAAGCGTTCGATGATAAAAAAATAACGGCGATAACAACCGCCTCCATCAACATCAATCGTTTAATCCGACAAGCGATAAAGCCCATTTTAAATAACCCCTTAATTTTTATCGAAAACAATGAACGATAGGCAGTGAACAGCAAATTTTAGTTAACCGCGCAAGATGAAAGTTCAATACTTGGCATACTCAAACTCTTAGGCGACATAGTCAAACTTTCAGGCAAAGCCTGTCGATGACACTTTAGGCAAGTCACGAAGTTTCGCATAGAACACATATACGCCAATTAGCCATATAAAACAAATCTCAAAATAGTCTAAACAACCATTTGAATTTCTCAAATTGTATTTGATGTTTTTTCTACATTTTCAGCTTCTCATGATGACCCACTTTTGGAATTTGACTACTCAATGTGCATTCGATACCAATTGCGGGCAAAATACCCTATGCTTGCAGCCTAATTTCTCTTCGATTAGAAAATTCAGCCTCATTAGGCTCAATCAGCATATTCTGAAACAAGCCCAGGAGAAAAACATGAAATTCCTCAAAACTCTTTTTGCCTGCTACTTCTTACTGGCGAGTCTAGCGGCGTCAGCATCAGACGGTCCCGGTCGCTGGCCAATAGAGAAGGCCAACAAATGGTATCGCAATCAACCTTGGTTGGTGGGCACTAACTTCGTCCCAAGCACAGCGGTTAATCAAATTGAAATGTGGCAAGAGGACACTTTTGATCCAGAAACAATCAAACGCGAACTCGGCTGGGCATCAGAGCTTGGTATGAACACCATGCGTGTCTTCCTACACGATATTTTGTGGAATGAAGATAAAGAGGGCTTTTTTAAGCGCATCGATGAATATTTGAAAATAGCAGACCAATACGGCATCAAGACAATGTTCGTATTTTTTGATGGCGTCTGGCACCCCGTACCAAAGGCGGGTAAACAACCTGAACCAACGCCGCACTTACACAATTCTGCCTGGGTACAAAGCCCAGGGAAAGAGATACTGAGCGATACCAGTAGGTTCGACGAGTTAAAGCCGTATGTCCAGTCGGTGCTAACGCGTTATAAAAACGATTATCGCGTTTTAATCTGGGACTTATTTAACGAGCCCGAAAATGACAATGCCGGTTCATGGGGTGAAAAGAACCGAAAAATCGAAATGCCCAAACAAGAAAAAATGAAACAGACGACCGAGCTGCTTCGTCGTGCTTTTGCTTGGGCGAGAGAAGTCAACCCTTCACAGCCAATTACTGCTGGTCTCTGGGGCAAACCCACTTGGCCTGAAACCTTGAAAGAAATTGATAGAATTAGCTTATTTTATTCCGATGTTATTTCTTTTCACTCATACTACGGACCGGAAATCACGCAAAAAATGGTTGATGACCTCAGTCTATACGGCCGCCCCTTGTTATGCACAGAATATATGGCTCGCGGAGAAGATTCAAAATTCGAAAACATTATGCCTATTTTTGCCGAGCACAAAGTGGCTGCTTACAACTGGGGATTGGTTGACGGAAAGTCTCAAACAAAGTATCCGTGGGTGACATGGGAAAAACCTTTCACCGAAGAACCAAAAGAATGGCACCATGATATTTTCAGAGCTAATGGAAAACCTTACTCGAAGAAAGAAGTAAAATTTATTAAGAAAATTATTAAAAAAACTAATCGCTAACCCCGTTGCAATCCCTTAGGTTAATTGCGGATTAATAGAAATATCAAAAGGAAAAAGCGAGTATGTCTCGCTTACCACCACCGAGACATAAATTGGGGGCTGTTTTCAAGACACGGGCTAGGCGCCCCCCCTTCATACATCCCTGTAGGCTCGATCGCGCGAATCCCGCGCGCGACGGCCTTGAAAACAGCCCCCAATCTATGCCTCTCAGCTTTTGTAGGAAAGTAATGTCGCTAAACTATGCTTCGCAAACCAAATATTTATTACTATTAATAAAGCAACTTTAGTTTTAATATCAGAATAAAAAAACCATAGTCGCTATATCAATTTGGAGAACATTTCCCAACGTTAACTCAGTGAAGTATTCTGCTCTTGACCGAACTGCGATGGCGGCACTCCATATTGCGCTTTAAAACACTTACTAAAATAACTAAAATCTTGAAACCCAACTTGATACATCACTGCCGATACACTCGCGTTTTCACTTTTTAAGAATTCAGCCGCTTTTTGCAGGCGAACCGAGCGGATAAATTGTGATGGACTTTGGTCAAACACGGCTTTCATTTTACGATACAGTGTCGTTCGCGAAAAACACAGATGTTCAGCAAGTTCGTTGGTGCCAAAATCAGGTCTAGGATAATTTTCTTCTACTATAGATGTAAGACGTTTAATAAAATTTTTATCCGTATTATTAACTGCAAAATTCTCAAGCTCAGTTGCAGGATTGTTACTATATCGTGTACGCAACATTTTGCGGCTTTCAATTAAATTGTGGAGTCGCGTGCGCAGTAATGTAATATCTATCGGCTTAGCAATATAGTCATCCGCACCGGTTTCCAAACCTTCTATTTCATGCTCCTTAGCCCGGCGAGCCGAAAATACGATAATTGGAATGTGGCTCGTTTTTTCATCAGTTTTTAGCATCTTGCAACACTCAAGGCCATCCATTTCTGGCATCATCACATCTGAAATAATAACGTCCGGCAACATTTCTCGTGCTTTTTGCAAACCTTCAAGACCATTTGACGCTTCGATTATGCTGTAATATTCACCGAGCTCAATAATAAGATAACTTCGAATATCTGAATTGTCTTCGATAATCAATAATTGCGGTTTAACACTCTCAGGCCCATCACTCTCTTCATCGAGCAACGAATCGTCATTGGCAACTGAATCCTGCGCATCTACCTGCTCCACAGCACTTACTCGCTCCAGCGGTATTTCGACAATAAAGCGCGTCCCCGGATTACCTACTGTATGCACCGGGCTAACAACATCAATAACGCCATTACACATATCCACCAGACGTTTAACATAGGATAAACCAATACCAAATCCTTCATATTGTTGGTCATGCCCACGATAATAGGTGTCAAAAATATGTTTTTTTACCTCCGGTGAAATACCAATTCCGTTGTCTTCAACCTCAAGTTTAAGCAAGCACATCTGTTTATCTTTCGCATCGATTTGCAAAGCTACGCGAATAATAATTGATCCGCTTTCCGGCGTAAACTTAACGGCGTTTGTAAGCAGATTATCGACAATTTTTAGCAACTTATCCTGATCAAGCAACGTTTGTTCTGAACGTTCTGGCATTTCAAGCTTTAATTGAATTTTATTCTCACTTGTCAGCGGCAGATAAACAGCCGCAGTTTCTCTTAAAAAAACTACCGGGTCTAATTCATCCAATTTTATGGCTTCCTTACCACTGTCGATTTTGCGAATATCGAGAACCTGGTCGACAAGTTGCCTTAATCTTTGCGAGTTTTTATACGCCAGACTAATTAATTTAGAATGCTCCACATCGACAATGTCTTTTTTTAATTTACTTAAAGGACCAAGAATTGCGGTTAACGGTGTGCGCAACTCATGGGTAATATGTGTATAAAATTCAAGGCGAACTTTTTCAAGCGCGATTATCTGCTTTTCTCTCAAGCGTATTATCGAAATTATCAGCGTAATAATTGCCGTGCCAAAACCACCGACGAGTGCTATAAACCAGCCACGCTGCCATATAGGCGCTAGTACAACAAAATTAAAAGTCGCATTTTTAGAAATATTACCCGTTTTATCCTTTGCACGTAACTCGAAGGTGTAGTCACCGCGTTTTAATTTTTCGAGGGATATATGTGTTTCTTTTGAAAATTCAGACCAAGGCATATCATCCAGACGCCACGAATAACGCAACTCATCATTTAAAGTATAATTCCAGCGGTCACTGCCGCTCCAAGTAATAAACTGCCTAGCACCAGAGGGCACTGTATCTGTACTTGCCGCAAGCTCTACTATGGGAGGGTCTTGTTCCGCCTGATAACGAATTGTGCGCATTGGCGGAAATTCTTCTTTTCCTGTTCCCCAGATCCCCTTAGATCGCCGAAACCAAAAATGTGATGTGATATTTACCCAAAGCGCTTGCTCCCCATCAATTTTGAGTGATCCGCTCCCCTGCGCCATTTTTAGTGCTTCTGGTAAATAATGACGATTCCAATCCAGTCCATCAAAAAAAGCTACGCCGTTAAAAGAAGCAGCATAGAGCTTACCTCTGTGAGGTAAAATGTAGGTTATTGAGTTTGTCCCAATATTCTCGCCACCTGGATAGTAGGCCCAGGTCTTTGCGTCGAGAGATGAATAAACACCGTAGCCAAATTTCGACAACCAAATTTTACCTTCGCTATCTGCAGCTGCATAAATCATTCCTTTTTTATCAAGATGAGTACCGGGAAACTGCAAGTTTTTAATTTCGCTATTGTGAAACTGTCTTAACTGATCACCACCGAACCAAATTTTGCCATCGGACGTTTCCATAAGTGTTGGAACGGTCGCTTTTACTTTGTCGGGACTTACCCGTTCAACCGCGAACTCGGTTTTATTAGCTAAAGGCGTTAAGCTCAATACGCCACCCGGGAAGCGCACTGTATCTTTGCTGTAAAATGCTGCGCCAAGATAATATACGCCGCTTGCTGTTTCTATTAGCCCAAAATGATGGATAGATGGTGAAAAGTTGGCAAGTATTTGCTTGTGCCAGCGCTGCCCATTGTAAATTGAAATCGCCGCATTTATATCATCACTACCAGCGACGATAATACGCCCGTCGTTCGCCACATCAATATGAATGGGTGTGTCTATCAACTGATCAGAATCGACATATCGTTGCCAACTCCTTGCCCGCGGATCGTAGGTAACGAGTTCATTATTTTTACCAATAAACCACTGAACTCCAGACTTTTCGTCATCCTGAAAAATTAAGTCTTCATAAATAGAAAAATGTCTTTCCGAACGATCAATGTTAAAAACTGTTCTGGAAGTCATACCGACCCATAACTTCCTATCGCTAGATTCAAATAAACTGATAGAATTCGTCGCATTATTCCTCAGTTTTTCCGGCTCGATCTTTGTCCAAATATTATTCTCGTAAACAGATAAAACGGTTCTTGATGCCAGGACTAATTTCCCATCACTCGTCTCGAGCATAGTAGAGTGTCTGCGATCCCAAATCTCTTTTCCGTCACTGTCTTTTTCGGCAAACGGAAAATGTTCCCAAACGCGCTGAGCTTTGCGATAGCGCAATAAGCCCAGATGGGTTTGCTGATTAAACACCCAGATGTCGCCGCGAGAATCAGCAAAAGGATAAAGCCGAATAGAATTTCTGTCTGCGATGGGATCTGGAACATGCTGTTCACATTGAGCAATGTCGATTTCCCCTGAGTCAATAGCACATTCATACATATAGATGACGCCATCCAAACTCAACCAAAGATGGTCATCGGAGTCGACCTCTATTGCGATGACAGGTAACTCAAACGGTTGCGCAATGACAGCTTTATCAGCATTTATACGCACAACACCTTCCACCGAACGCGCCCACACATTTCCTTGCGAATCCTCCCTAAACCCTCCGTGGACGTAGTCATCGGTCGGAACATCCAACAACAGCTGCCAGTGTCCGTCATTGAAAAAATACAGTGACTCTTTTGACGCCGCATAAACCTCTCCTCTGCGACTGGTGTACATAGCTGCGATCGGAGACTCATCTAAGCCATGTTCAGAGCCATAGCGAACCAAGGTGTGGCCATCGTAGTGATATATACCATTTTCGGTTCCAAAAAATACAGAATCGCGGGGACCTTGCGTGAGGCAGCGATAACCGAGATCATTTAGCTCGCGAATCTCAGTCCACATCCAAGACTCACTGATAGCATCGACTTTCTTAGGTGTAAAAGGCAGAACAGTCGCCGAGAATGAAACTGACACTTGGAGAGACAGGAAAAACCCGAGTAGCATGGCCCCAAAAGACAATGAGCGCGAAAACCGAGCGATCGAAAATGTATTTGATGTCATTTTGTTTTTTAGAATTCTCAGTAACTCACAATTTACATGCTCCAAAAGATTCTTATCCAAAAAGCAGAGCATCCAAGAAAACAACGAGTAATTTTCAATTTTTTTGAATATTTCAATAATTTACAACGTCACCGAGTAGCAAAGTGTCTACCCTTGCCAACAGAATTTAAGATGATGCCCGCCCCAGTTCCCAACACGGCTCAAGATCCTAACATATGCCTACTCGACACTCTAGCCATGCTAATTGCTTGCAACAAAACCAAAAGATTGAATCCCGACTAACATGAAGATTGGTTGCAACTTCCAAATACACTCGTTACCGTGCAATACTTTTTAACTTATAATTGGAAACTTAATTTGTGGGAAAATTCTAATACGTGCGCATTGCTTTGCGGATACTATGATCACGATTATTAATTCGACCAACCTAAACACATTTTAAAAATTTTTATAATCAACAATGAAACACACTATTTTTACGTTTTTTTTACTTTTTATCTGTCATAACTGTCTAGCTGATAGACAAAATATTTTGATGATTATTGTCGATGACCTCAATCATTGGATTGCTCATTTGGGACGTAATGCGGATATCAAAACGCCAAATATTGATGAACTCGCTGGCCGGGGAGTATCCTTCGCTAACGCTTACACCGCAGCGCCGCAATGCTTGCCCTCACGGATTGCTGTATTTACCGGCAAACGACCATTTAATACTGGCGTTTATGCTAATGGCTCTAGCCTGACAAACCGAGTAAAACGCAAAGATTTTTTAGCCAACTACTTGCGCGAACAAGGTTATTATGTCGCTGCAGCCGGGAAGGTGCACGAAGGCATTGACGGCGAATATGCCCAGATAGACGAGTATCAACAAAGGGGTGCGATTAAAAAAGCTACCAAGCTAGATTCCGGTAGAACGGCGGCACAATCGTGGTCAATACTCGACGGTAATGACGAGGCCGCTGAAGACGAAAAAACTGTACGGTATATCGAAGAGAAGTTACAGCAACAATTTTCTCAGCCATTTTTTCTTATCGCCGGCCTTTACAAACCCCATTTGTCTTGGCATATCCCCAAAAAATACTACGATCTTTATCCGCTAAACTCTATCGAGCTGCCATTAAGCAAGGCCGACGATTTGGACGACCTCGATAAACAAGCAGCGTATAAGTTAATTTCCGGGCCAGAAGTGATAACCAACAAGGCGTCTGAAACAGATTTAAAGAAAATGGTACGCGCGTATATGGCAGCGGTTTCGTATGCTGATGCGCAAGTCGGTCGTATTATCAAAGCCCTCGATAACAGTGCTCATAAAGACAACACACTGGTGATCCTTTGGAGTGACCACGGCTACCACCTCGGAGAAAAACAACTCGCGGCAAAACGCGTATTGTGGGAGGAGGCAACGCGCGCACCGATGATCTGGTCTGTTCCGGGAGTCACACCTAAAGGCAAAATCAGTACTAACACCGTGGATTTTATGACTATTTTTCCAACGTTATGTGACCTAATCAGCGTCCCAACACCGGAACATGTCGAAGGCGAGAGCATACGAACATTATTAGCTCAACCGGAAAAGAATACGCAGCACTATGCAATGTCTACTTACCTACAAGGCAATCACAGTATCCGCACGCGAAAATGGCGTTATATTCACTATAAAAATGGTAGCGAAGAGCTATACAACGAAGAGATCGACCCTTATGAATGGTATAACTTAGCCAGCAAACCGGAAAACGCCGCGCTAATTAAAAAGTTTAGAGCATTGCTGCCGCAAAAAGAAAAACCACTACTACTCGACAGGCCACGAAGACTAAAGCGAAAAAGCAAGCAGACCGGTAACAAATCCTAAATTGCCAACGAACTTATACAATTTATTTCGCCTATTATATTTACTCACTAAGCGAAGCCCTTGGTACGACCATTTGAAATAGGTTTTACCTTAGACTTCGCTTAGAATATTTTTTATTACGTGTTAATTCATTCGTGTGATCGTCAGCATCACCGAACCGCTCAAAAACCGATGCTGCTCAGTTAGGACAGAAGAGGGCAATCCATCATCTTGTGAAATGACGCCCATGTGAATTAATACGCTATCACTATCATCCCTTTCAGGAAGATAGCCACGGTTTTCTCCCGCACCAACAGGACCAGGAATTGTTGCCGCAACCTCCGAATTTGCTTCCGTTCCAGAGTCGTAAATATTTAAATAATATTTTTTATATTCACCGACTTCGAGGTCACTGAGCCCAACGCCCGTTACACCGCTAAACGCGTCATTGGTATTGACCAACATCGTGGCAAGCGTAATTTGCAGATCCTCGCTCCACATCACGTCACTTATTGTGATGTCTTCCGACATACCGGGAGGTATTGGACCCGTGCCCAATCCCGTGGCCACTTCGTTGTCCATGGCTTGCGTAATAAACTCTGAGGCATCTCCCCCTTCTGCGAGTTTTTCCAAAGCGACAGACGCGGGCATACCAGCCTGCCATCCATAATAGCCGTCTGTGTGAAGAATGATGCCCACCGGCGACAGAGGTTGGCCGTTAGTGGCATTTAGCACGTTAATTTTATATTCAGCTGTCGCTACCATTCCGCTAGAGCTGCTACTTGATGAGCTTGACGAAGAACTCGACGAAGAACTTGACGACGTGCTAGAGGAGCCCGAGGACGAACTCGATATGACAGCCTGCGAGTTATTATCACTCCCACATGCCACCAAACCTAAACTGAGCAGGGCTAGCCCCGCGATATTTTTTATCGAAAACATGCCGGCCCCCTATTTAACTGTTACGACAAGTCGAGCCACAGGATTTAGCCAGCGATGATAGGCACTGCTCAAGTCACTTTTTCCGCCTGTGGCATCCATATCACCAAGCACACCGCGGTGCACATGAACGTAGGCATTTTCGCTTGACCCCTCGGCAACAACACCGGTACCACCAGTACCTGAATTGCCGCTTGGGTCCGCGGGAATTCCAAGCACATCAGGCGCTCCACTACCAGCCAAGATCAGTTCGTTATTCTCCTCCGTGCCCGCGTCATAACCTAACAAGGTAACGGTATAGGTACCCGGCTCAGTTGGAATTGGCCAAGAGTTTAAACCAACGAAACCATCGTTAGTTGGCAGCAACATACCCGCCAGCGAAAGGTAGGTATTAGCACCTGTGTCCCAATCACTTACCATTACTGTGGTTCCCGGACCAAACGGCGTAGCACCACCGTTACCATCGTCCCCAGCTAAGGTACCCACACTTCCACCCGCTGCGGTTGCAGCCGCTGATAAGTCAGCAATGTCACCGCCTTCGGCCATTTTTTCTAACGCGTCAGAGGCCATCGTCCCGACTTCGAACAATTTAATACTGTCGTCGTGACCTACCAAAATGACCGGCGTAAAATAGATGCTATTGGTTAAATTAGTCAGTTTTACATCAAGTGTTGCCGCAAAAGCCGGGCTCATCAGGGCCGAAAAGAATAAGGACTTAGCGAATGTTTTCAGAGTGAAGTTAGCGAATGACATGAGTGCCTCCAATGTTACGTTTATTTAATTCCGCAAGAGGCTTCATGCTATTGAGCAAAAGTAATCGAAATATCCCAAAAAAGTCACGAATTTATAACATTACCAGGAAAGTGGAATACTGGCGCCAAAAGTAGGGGTTTTTCCACAACCAAAACAGACATTAAAAGTTGGTTTAATTAAATGCTACTATTTCGCAACCTTACAAAACTCTCTGGGAGAAAAACATGGCGACAGTAACATTAAAAGGCAATCCGTTCGAAACCGTTGGCAGCCTGCCACAAGTGGGTTCAAAAGCCCCAGATTTCACGTTGGTCAAACACGACTTATCTGAGATTTCGCTCGCAGATTTTAGTGGTAAAAAGCTTATCCTCAATATTTTTCCGTCGATCGACACAGGTACATGTGCAATGTCCACTCGGACCTTTAACAAAGAAGCGGCAGAACTTGAAAACACTCAAGTTGTTTGCGTTTCAATGGATTTGCCCTTTGCGCTCGGGCGTTTTTGTGGTGCCGAAGGAATCGACAACATTGTTACCGCATCAGGATTTCGCTCGACTTTTGGTCAGGACTACGGCTTAACCTTTTCTAACGGCCCGCTCACCGGTCTATATTCTCGCTGCATTGTCGTGCTCGATGAGAATGGGCAAGTGGTTTATACCGAGCAGGTTGCCGAAACCGCCGACGAACCAAACTACGCAGCCGCTCTGGAAGCATAATTAACCACACCTTGAAAGCAGCCCATTAAACGGCAATCAAATAGATAGGACGGTCTATTTGATTGCATACCCTCGTGACACTAACAAAAACCTGAGAATGTTCTTGCATTTCAGTGGTTTGCGTTGCCATTCTGGCAATGGCGGTATATCGCTATTCCGGTTACAACCCTCACCTACCTTCCCCCTTTTTGCGCGTTAACACACGGCGAACTAAACTTTTTAAATAGACACTCTCTTTTGCATTAAATAGACACTCTCTTTTGCACTGACAACGATAATAGTGAAAAGCTACTTAAAAAAAATGGACCTTCAACGCGGGTTTGTGACGTCACTGGTGGTGGGGAGCGCCCTAAACCTTATCAATCAAGGCTCAGCAATTTTTGGAGAGGCCCCCATCTCATTAGGGCCTTTTCTCCTAACTTACATTGTGCCATTTTGTGTCTATCAATGGGGCCTTATTCAAAAAAGCGATGAGAACAAAAAATCCAACAGCTCAAACTCTTTATTAGAGCAAAATTCCAATAACAGCGACCAACTAAAAACACACCTATACCGTTTAAAGGAGCTTGGCGATAGTGTTAAAAAAACAGCGCACACAGTAAATGCGGTTTCCAAAGAACGTGCAGCAAAAGTTTCAGAGTCACGTCAGAAAGCTCAACAAATTAGTGATGAGGCACATGAGATAGAAATTCACGCCTCAGATATCGCAGCAGTTATTGACGAGCTCAATAGCATTTACCAGCAGATGGTTCAGCATCAGACGGACCTTCTAAAAAATATGAGTGCAGCTAAAGACTGGAGCTTGGAGTTGGTCAATAGAACCGAGCAATTTAACCAAGAATTTAAAAAAATCAACGATATAGCCGATACGATTTCAACGATTTCTGCAAATACCAGTTTGCTTGCATTAAATGCTGCAATTGAAGCTGCTCGGGCTGGAGAAATGGGAAGAGGATTTGCAGTAGTTGCCGACGAAGTAAAAAAACTAGCACAAAACTCAAATGAAAATGCTTCACAAATTACACAGCAAATTGACTTTATTACGCAGCTCGAAGAAGAAATTCGTGTAGAGGCCGATATTTTTAGTAAAAAAATATCACAGACTCTCGATACTGCAGCAGAAAGTAATGAGGGCTTGAGTACGTTGACAAGTTCTATCGAACAACTAATCAGCGGTTTGAACAGCCATGTGGAAATTGCCAAAGAAAAAGCAAGTCAACAACTTAGCCAAATAAATGATATACAAGAGCAACTCACTACAATCGAAAAAGGTGCCTTAGCTGCCGTTGAGGGTTCGCATAAAAATATCGGCGTAGGTGAGTCGATAAGTGTTGAAGCTGTAAAAGCGCAAAAAATAAATTCGCCTATTTAATCACGATTATATTAATAAATCTCGCTTCGCCATCTTCAAAAAACCAATTGCAGCTATCCTGCACGCCCCATCCTTTTCATCTCTTCCTTCGAAGGCCGCGGTCGAATCCGATATCGATTGGGTTTTCCACTCGCGCGATCAAATTCATCCGGCGTACGATTTATTGGTAAAACATCATTTGTCGCCTTTCTAATTCGTTCAAGCTCATCGCGCATTGTTAACAATTGATTTCTATACAACGAGTCTTTCGCCAAATTATTTAACTCGTGTGGGTCCTCTAAAGTGTCATATAATTCTTCCTCATCACGTGGAGACACGAAACAACGACGCTGAGCTGCTGTCAGCTTACCTTCGCGTTCTAATCTCATCATCGATTGGTATGCTCCTGCCCGCAATGCATCGGCACTTGGCGTATTAGGCAGATCGGGATAATAATTCCTAATATACTTAAACTGTTTATTTCGCACTGCTCGCGAATAATCAGCAAAATCATGCCAGTGATCCTCGGCAAAAACAAAGTCTCTAATTTCCGCATTGGGATCAAACAAAATAGGGCTAAAGTCTTTACCCAAAAAATTTGAGCTGGCAGCGACCTCGGCTAGCGACAGAAACGTCGTTGCAATATCTATCGAACTTACAAGTGAACGACTTACACCACCTACCCTGACTTTTGCCGGCCATTTGACTATCCAAGGAGTTTTTATACCGCCATCATACAGTGTAGTTTTATCACGTGGGAACGGACGACCATTATCGGTGATAAACAAAATTAAGGTATTTTCAGAAATTCGTTGTTCTTTTAAAGCAGAATCTAACTGACCAATATAAGCATCCATTCGCGACACCTCATCATAATAAAGCGCGAAATCCTTTCTCACTTCTTCATTATCGGGAAAATACGGAGGCAATTTGACGTCAGACAGTTTATGAGGTTTTGTGATTGCACCTTCGAAGTAAGGGCGATGAGGATCAACGGCCGCAAGCCAGAGAAAAAAGGGTTTTCCTTGCGGGCGAGCATTTAATGCAGGAATCCAATTTTGTGCACCACTACCATCGCTCAATTCAGTATCTTTTTTAAATCCTGATTCCTGTCCTCCAGTTTTATAGACAAAGCCATTTGCACCTTCGGGAATAATTAGATCGAAGCGCTCTTTGACCTCATCGCCTAGATGCCATTTACCCGCTTGCGCTGTCCAATAGCCAGCTTCGCGAAGCTTTTCAACAAAGGTAACATTGTAACCCGGCAAGGGCCAATGTAGCTGTTCAGCATCAGTCATATGCGGATATTTGCCGGTGATAATACTTGAGCGGCTGGGGCTGCATGAACTCGTCGTCAAAAAAGCATTATCAAAACGCATGCCTTCCCTTGCCAACCGATCTAGATTGGGTGTTTTAATACTCGGGTGACCATAGGCACCAATATCATCCCACGAAACGTCGTCGGCAATAATTAAAATAATATTAGGACGGACATCAGTTTGGCTACTTTCCGGTGTGTATTTATTTTCTGTTTTCCTATAAATAGGAGAAGAGCAAGCGACGATAGCGAATAAACAAGAAATATAGAGAAGTTTTGCAATGTTCATCTTAGCACTCTGTACCAATAAAAACTTAAGTTGTGGTTTTAGTTTTGGTTTCGTATTGTCTAACCACTAAAGAGAAAGCGAAATATCAGTGAAGTAAAAACCATTGTACGCAATAAAACTAGCTAAGCATATCCTAATAACATTTTATAGCTTGTCTAATATTTCACTTAGCGGCATTATACGCGCAATACCGTGTGTATCTTAACCTCAATTGTCTCAGTAGCTTGCAATTAGTCAGTGAGTTCTACTTTTATACGTACGTTTTTTTACTTGTTTTACTCAAAACACTATGACCATCAAAACAACATCACTCTTAATATTTCTTAGCTTTTTCACGCATTGCGCAAACGCAGAGAAACCTAATATCGTATGGATTTCAACTGAAGATATTAATCCGCATATCGGTGCTTTTGGCGATAGATACGCACTTATGTCAAATACCGCACCGAATATCGATCAGTTCGCTCGAGAAGCCATGATATTCACGAATGCGAGCTCTAATGCCCCCGTTTGCGCTGTAGCGCGCACAACTTTGATATCCGGCATGTACGCTACTTCAACAGGCGCACAGCATATGCGCTCAAAAGTTCCAGCACCGAAATGGCTCAATTTTTTCCCGTACTATCTTCAAAAAGCCGGTTACTACACGACTAATAATTGGAAAACCGACTACAACTTAGACCTCGGCAAGCGCTCTCAAGGCTGGAATGAATCCTCTCGCACAGCGCACTGGCGATCAGCACCAGCCGGCAAGCCATTTTTTGCTGTATTTAATTTTACAGGAACTCATGAGAGCCAAATTCGCAATAAAAATGTAAACCCAAAACACGATCCAAGCGATATCGCAATACCGCCTTATCACCCTGATACACCGGAAGTGCGGAAAGATTGGGCACAGTATTACGACCGTATTACTTTGCTCGACAAGTTTTTTGAAGAACACATTAACGCACTCAAAAAAGCCGGGCATATGGAAAATACCATAATATTTTTTTGGGGGGATCACGGCTCTGGTATGCCACGCTCAAAACGTTATGCCGGATGGTCTGGTTTAAATATTCCATTAATTGTATATGTACCAGAAAAATTTAAGCATCTAGCGCCGACAAATTATTTACCGGGCGGTTCTAGTAAAGAGCTAGTGAGCTTTATCGATTTTGCACCGACAATGTTATCTATCGCAGGTATCGAAATTCCGCAATATTATCAAGGCCGAGCATTTATGGGTGAAAATATATCTAGCCCGCCAACCGATCTTTACGGTATTCGATCGAGAATGGATAGCGTCGCCGACGAGTCCCGTACGATTATGGATGGACGCTACATCTACATTCGCAACTTTATACCTTATTTACCCCACGGCCAATATATTGCTTATCAAATGCAAACGCCTACAACGCGTGTTTGGCGCTCGCTGTTTCGCCAAGGAAAGCTCAATTCAGTCCAGTCTGCATTTTTCAAAGAGAAAGTACCAGAAGAGCTTTACGACTTAGTAGACGATCCCTATGAAATAAACAATCTCGCCAATAGTCAAAATCATCGACAATTATTGAACAAAATGCGTGAGCGCTTACACGATCGTTTGGATTCAAGTAAAGATTTATTATTTTGGCCGGAATACCTAACACGCAATATCGCTTTGGAAGGAAGTTCACCGCTAGAATATTATCGCAAGCAAAGCGCTGCCAACAATCCCACTTGGCCATCAACTAAATTAATTTCACCCAGCTACCGCGCCCAATTAAATTTTGAAGAATATCTTGAAGCATCAGAAGCCGAGCGCTACTGGATATTAATTCGCATACATAATAAACATGTAGGCTATATAAGATCTCAAAAAATATTGAGGCATGCCATTGGCGACTCCAATATTTCACTTAAAATTGTTGCTGCTGAATATCTTGCGAAAAGCACACCGATAAAGCAAGAGCGTCTCAAAGCTTACGATGTCTTGCTTAGTGTTGCGACAGACAAAAAAATTGATTATTTACAAAACGCCTTTGCTATTTCTGCACTTTGTCGCTTAGCTGAAAAAGGGTTCAAACTGCCCGATGAGTTTCACACTTTGCAATTCGAGCGAAACGATGTTGCACGCTGGGCGAATTCCTATATCCCAGAGCAAATTCAGCATCTGCATAGTTTAAAAAAATAAAAATAGATTTTTTAACCATGACTCGATAGTCAAAACTTGCACATAGACTTTTTCATGGCGCTCAATATAATTCAAAAAAAATTTGAAAGGCCATCAAGCTCATTCCGAAACCTGAACCCCACGCCAAAAAGCTACCCGATCTTTAATGTGTGAAGCCTCCGGCTTGGGATTTGGATAATACCAGGCTGCATCTTGATTGACTTCTCCATCGACACTTATTGAATAATAAGACGCTGCACCTTTCCAGGCACATTCACTGGTATGGCTGCTTTCAATAAAAAATTCGTCGTTAAGCGAATCTCGCGGAAAATAATGGTTGTTTTCGACAACAACCGTTTCGTCACTTGCGGCAATGACTTTGCTATTCCAGATTGCTTGCATATCACACACCCGATTGAGCTTGAGAAGTTGGAAATTTTAAGGATGCTTACGGATGAGTATATGATTGGGATTTTTGCGAAGGCAAAATATTTCGGTTTGCCGTTAAAAAGCTTGGTAAAAAAAGGGAGGTAAATAGGGCTGGTTGGCAAGGTAGCTCCAACCAGCCGCAGAAAGATAATTACTCGAATAAGTTCGTACTCAGTATTCCCGTACCACCATATTCGGGATCTCCATAACCCTCAACTTCATAACCCATATAATGGGCCATTGACCCCAGCAGCTGGTTATATTTTTCATTGGGTCCCGCTTCCACCATCTGCCCGTGGCCCTTAAACCGGCCCTTTCCTCCAGCCAAAATACAATGGATATCGCCAGTTGTATCATGGTTACGAGAAACATCGGTGAACCAGCTAAACAGTGTATTATCCAGTAAGGTGTTACCATCGGGTTCAACAACGGAATCTAGAAGTTTAAGGTACTTGGTAACTTCTTCAGCGCGGAATTTTAAAACAGCTCTAATAAAATCTGGGCCACCACCTTTACCGTGTGTTGCCTGATGGAAATTGTTAGATCGTGGTAAAAACCCATAGCTAAGCGTATTTGTAGCTGAGCCAAACGCCGCACCAATAACGCGAGTCAAATCACACGTTAACGCCTGGGTCATTAATTCCCCATACGCGGAATATACGCCGTCTAGTCCACCTCCGCCGCCTACAGCTTTCGCTTCACAAGTGTTATTGGCCTGCGCTTCCAACTTGGTCTCAGTTCTGCGGATAGCCTCAACATGCGAATCGATGCGCTGCCTATCCATTTGTGAAACCTTATTCTTTACGCGTTCAATATCGCCCCGCATAAAGTCCAATACACTTTTATTACGTCTAAGCAAGGCTTCAGCCGCAGCATTATTACCCGAGGAGGCACCGGCAGCGCCTTTAAATATTTCGTTGTACATCGCCGTCGGTGACTGGTACCGCGTCTGAACCTGGCCCTTCTTAATTGAAGTACCGCGATCAATAACGCCATTCTTACCGTTATTACCGGTTCCCGCTCGCAAGTCACCGTAGGGGGTAACACCCTCCAGCTTTTCTGATAGAAACTGATCCATAGAGTGAGCGTTCGGGTTAACAATCGATATTTTATTGCCCGTTCGGCCTCCATAACGCCAGCCGGAGATAGCGTGAGAACCCGCCGGGTGAGGGCCACCATTTTTACCCTGCCCTTGCGGACGAGCCATCTTGCGAATGAAAATTAGCTTATCTTTAATGCTATTGAGCGAAGCATAGCCATTCTTGAAATCAAGGGGGCCATATTCTGTTTGATAATTGGGGTCAACAAGGCTGGCCTGTGGCATTACAAACTCGTGCCAATAGGCAAATCGCTTCTTAGTGCCATCACCTTCTGCGGCTTCTATCATGGGAACAAAAGGCGTTAATGCATGCACGGCGCCAACACCACCCAAGCGGGAAAGAATCTGTCTTCGCGTTAGGACTTTTTTAATTAACATCGTGTAGCTCCTCTCTTAAAGGCTTCGGTAGTGCATGGCTGGGCTATCAATGAGTATGCGAATAAGCTCTCGCAAATCGCCATTCGCTTCGACAAAACGCTGTTCCATATCTATCGCAGCACAGTTGTCTTCTTTCGTATATCGGTTAAATGCATACAAAAACCAATTGTGCGCAAAACATGCTTGAGCGATATCCGAGTTAGCAACGTTGTTCGCCAGCCCACTAAACCCATTAATTTCGCCCAAAAGTGAGCTGCCTACAAAGTCGTCGATAGCAATCGTGCCATCTTCAAATTCACGGAAGCGACCCTCGTGATCAAAGTGCTCAAGTGCGAAGCCATAGGTGTCCATGTTGTAGTGACAAGTCGCGCAAACATCTTCTGAAGAGGTTACCTCCTCAACAACGGTTCGGGTCGAGCGGCCCATTCTAGCTGGCAATGTAGGGAATCGATCCTGGATATCAGCAGGAGGGTCATCCACTTCTATGCAGAGCATGGATTCGGAGACGATATCGCCGCGCTTAGTGGGGGAAGTTGAGCCATCAGAAGTACCCGCTAAAATAGCGGCGCGAGTCATAACGCCAGGTCGGTTGGTCAGGTTAACTTCTTCAAAAGTGTTCGGACCCAATTGTTTTGAAACACCATAAATATCGGCAAGACGATCATTCACGAATGCGCGCTGCGTGGTCATAAGGTCGCCAAAACTCTCGCCCTTTGCAAACGCGGACTGCAATATCAGGCCGAGTTCGTGAACGGAGTCAGCCAGTAAGTCACGGTCACCTGTATCTTTAGGGTCTAAATAGATCCAGAAATCTTTAAAAAACGAAAGTGAGCGATTAAATTTCGGATCAGCAATCATTCTGTCTACTTCCGCATGAAAGCCCGCCTTGGTATTAAGGCCACCCTGCGCAGCAGCTTCCAGTAAGGCCATGTCAGGTACACTATTCCACAGCAGCCAACTCAGCTTGCTCGCCTTTTCGCCAGTAGTTAGTACTACGCTGCCATTATTGGCTTCAAGACCCGTTTCTATTCTGTAGAGAAAATCAGAAGAAACCAGCATTGCCTTCACTAACTGCTTAATGCCGGATTTAAAGTCACTTTCGTCATCGAACAAGTTGAGCAACATGTCGTTTTTATCTTGCTCGTCGATTATTTTCGACAGTGCGAGGCTACCGTGCTTTTCAATAAACGCCCCTGCACAATTGCGGCTATTGTTACCACCGTTGCACTGGAGATTTAGGCTAGCAAAATTATCCGCGACCTGAGCGCCAAGTTCCTCTCCAACAGCCAAAAGGCGAAATAGGAGAATGTCATCCATCTGCGCATTTTTCTCTAAGTCAGGAATTTGAGCGACGAGCTCATCAAGATTATCGAATACGATGGGAGAAAAGACGTCTGAAATAACGTTTTTGAACTGATCGCGAATCAACATTGTGCCAGGAGTTGCGGGCAATTCATTACACGCGGTACTGGGGACATCAATATTAGTACCCGGTGCGCTGGCATAAACAATCGGTTCTAATTTGGCACCGCCTACATCAGCAACCCAGCCTTGCGCCTGGATATACGCGGCAATGTTTTTAGCACAATCGCCCTCACACTTTGTGCCACTCGGTGGCATCTCTTGAGCGATATAATCCTCAAGTGAGCGACCGCCGGTGTAAGTTGTTTTAGCGGAAACGATCGGGCTTTGGTTTTTGTTAAGTTTAGAGGTGCCGTCAACATCGTGGCAGTTGGTACAGCGGGCCTGATACTCTTGAAGACCCAGAGCTTCGTCACCTTTTGAAGTTTGCGGTGGGTTGTTGGGGTTGCCAGACCCACCGTCCGGGTCTGTTTGACCGCCACATGCAACAAGCATAGCGCCAATACTAAGCACTGCGATTAGTTTTTTCATCATCATCAATATCCCAAAATTAAAGAACTGAAAAACACTTTTATTTATTTGACTGCAAGCTGTGAAATTTAGAAGCCCATCTCTAATCAAAACAGTCCAAAAGTCACCCAAAATCAATCCTACAGCGGAAGGCACACACTTATATTTTTATAATTTGCACTTACCTATTGAAAGAAAGATGAAGAGCAAAACGCCTCACAATAAAATTAATGAGAATCAGTCTCATTACTCTGTGCAGTTTTCGCTACATGTCAATTTTATTAAATTTATTATTTTATATTAGGTTACTTGCGACTCTTGAAAGCGCTCAATAGCCGAATTACAGGGCTTTTTGACTTCTTCGATCAACAGCTTTTTATATGAATTTGGCTGTATCGCAAACGCACCTTTAGCATTCCTTAAATATTAAGGAAAGTTTAGCAATAGAACTGGGACTTAACTTTGACAGAGTTCATGTTTCAATTTATCTGTTATAACGCCCAGTACAAATAGTAATAAGGGGTGATGGAAGTCTTGAACGAAGTGAGATATGCAACGGCTAGTGGGGTCAATTCAAGCACAAAAAAACTTATTGGCGTATGTTCTCTCTGACGGCAGTAGTTTTTAATCCTACCAATTTTTTGTTTATCCTTTGGTTTTATTATTGGGAATCCCCCCCCAGCCAAACCCACCACGACAAACAAGTCTTCCCTCTAAGATAGATTAATGAGATTAAAACAAAGCCCTGATTATCTCTAGCCAGGGCTTTGTTTTTAAATAAAAGTTTTAACTATTAATTCTAGTCTTTGACACCCTCGACCACTAGGCTTGATTCAAAAATTCGGCTTTTGCTTCCTCCTGAAAGCACATAGAGGGTTTGCCCGTTTCCACCACCAAAACTCAAATGAGTAAATTTCTCTCCCGCATCTGCCTGGGGTAACGTGAAGGTACCGCGCGGCTCTGTGCTTGAGCCATCGTATACTGTAATACGCGCAAGATCACTCGATAACACAAGTATCTCCCCACTGCAGGTGCGCGCGAGTGCGTCACCGGGCGTCGAATAATCAACCTCAGTCACATCCCCGTTAGCTAGCGTTTGCACATAAGTACCCGCCGCACCGGTAATCCAAATATTATTCTCATCTAGGTTTAGCAGCATATCGCTACCAACCTGATTGACTGCCTCTGTACCTTCAGCTTTATTACCAGAACTTTTATGAATCATCTCTCCATCATAAGCCCAAACCTGCCCACTGCTGTGGCGAATCAAAGAGAGCGGTGCTTTCATATCGACTCGACCAACTCCGGCAAATTCGTGGTTGGCAACTAACATGACAAAAGGCGGTATCACAAATAAATCGGGAACACGGTAAACAAATTCATTTCGCTTCAATCGTCCTATACCAATATTACGGTTAGAGCCCGCATTAGCGACAAGAAGTTCACCGGCAGCACTAGCGGTCATTGATGCAATGTTGATTTCGCTCCACTCCCCACTTCCAACATGCGGCTCCAGCTCGCCGTTCGCAGCGGTATAACGCAGAATGCGCGACTCGCCATCCGCCAACCTTTCCGACAGCCAGAGTTGTTCATCTAACCATGCCGCCTCAAAAAAGTGGCTAGTTTGATCACCGGTAAAGCGATCTTTGGGCGATTCGGCAACAACTTTCCAATCAGGGTTTGAACCAACCAAACTCGTGCCCTGTACTTCTGAGCAACCCAACTTCCGAGCATTGCCACTGGCCTTTTGCGAGAGCACGTCCGGAGCCGAATTAGTATTGTCTGGACCGGGGCTGCCATTAGAGGAACTGCTGCTTGAAGAAGAGCTACTACTCGACGAGGAACTTGACGAAGATGAGCTTGAAGAAGAACTGCTACTTGATGAAGAACTCGATGCACTGCTGCTCGAAGCAGCACTGCTAGAAGACGAGGAGCTTGATGAAGTCGACCCATCGACTGGCGCCTCTTCTGAGACACAAGCACTCAAGCTATAAGCAAGCAGAACAACTCCCGCAAATTTACTGAGACTGCAATTAATATTGATCACTCTAGCCTCCTCCCTATTTCTTTCTGCAGTAGTTCATGGGTACACGACGCTCTTGCATCACGCTCATTTCGATGCATTGGCTGACTTTCCTGCGTATGCAGTCCCTAAATTGCTTACGGCCTTTGCGACCACAAATATCGCCCTCAGGGCGGGAGAGCACTTGATAGTTAAGCGTGCCGAGGCAACTCTGAGTCACCGAAATGGGCAACTCGGAAACGCGAATATAATCGTCACCTGGGCAACCATAAGCTTCATGTTTATCGTCACGGGTTGTCGGTAACGGATCGCCATCGGGTGGAAGTGGATTATCTGCAGCATTCAATACACTGCTCAGGAGCAGCATGCACGCTGCCAATAAAACACTTCTAAGCCCACAAGCAGTTCGTCTTGGAGCGGATTTGTAATTGAGTTCTAAATGCGTATTTTGCATAGGCCACACTATTATTAATTATGAAATGATTAATTATTAAATAATTGCCAGCGGCATGGTTATCAGCAAACGTCCTTTAGCAAAGCTAGCGCTTCGGCTAACACGCAAACTTACGAAACCACTACACGACTTTGGATTTTTAATCGATGTGTAGCGAAGAATCGCCGACACATAAGATTAAATTAACTATTAGTATCTAATTAACCTAGTATTTTATTAACCACTAATAACTACTTACTTTACTTATTCTATTATCAACCATCAGCGTATTATTCTATTTATGCACTGTTGGGATAGTTAGCCAAAGAATCGCAGCAAGTAATAAATAAGTCCATTGAAGCGTCTTAATCGCGAGACAATTTACCTATTGCAGTATATTTTTTTTTCGAATTTGAGAGAAAAGTCACAATACAAATGATCCATTTAAATTTTTACTCTCTCGTGAACAAGTCTCAGATACTCCCGATTCGAGGGCAAGGTACTCACCAGTTTGTGCGACGTTAAGCGAACGTCTTCAAATAGTTTATGAGCGACACCAGCATCAACGTCCTCAAATGCAGACCGGTAGTCGGAGCTGGTGTCAAAGCCCATTCCATAAAGTACAAATTGATAGCTAGCAGATGGAAACACTTCCTGATTTTGTATCAAATCATTGTAATAAGGCGGCCTAAATCGCCACAATTCAAGCAACTCCTGCAAACTCTCTGGTGTATTTTTATTATCGGTTACGTCTTGCCAGTAATCAGAGTCAGTTCTTTTTGATATTACGTAATGCAACTTTAAAAAATCGATAATTCGGTCCCAGCGATATTGAAACCTTTGATTATATTTTTTTGCGCAAATATGCATTGCCGTTTTAATTGCCGGAATTTCATCTGCAATCATATTGGCAGACATCTCAATCATAGCGAGCGCCGAGGCTTCCAAAGGTTCGATAAAACCTGCAGCCATTCCCACAGCAACACAATTGTTTTGCCAAAATACTCTGCGATGCCCTGAACGAATATTTATTTTTCTAGACTCTAATTTCTCAACCTCCAACGTCGTTGCAGTCGAAGCCAAATACTTTCTTAAAATTATTTCCGCTTCGTCATTACCACAGTGCGCACTGGAATAAACATAACCTGTTCCACGTCGATTGTAGAGGCCAATATCCCAAATCCAACCCGATTTTTGTGCAGTCGCAACGGTTGTCGACGTTATCGCTTGATCGTCAGTCTCGTAAGGCACCTGGATTGCAATCGCCGTATCGTTAACCATATATTGGCAATCGACAAATGGAACACC
>JANQJB010000165.1 GCA_028281865.1 Marinagarivorans sp. | reverse complement strand
ATATCGAACATTGTGCTAACATTCGAGGCAACATAATAATCCACATCAAATTCTGAATTGTCATTCGTATATACAACATCAAGCGTAAATTCACCGCTGTTATCGAGTAAAACCAAATCAGCTCGGCCATCGTTATTCTTGTCGATCAAGTTAACATTATTGCTACGATCAGAAACGTTAAATGTGGAAGAAACTCGTCTCAATTCCGGGGCACCAACGCTTTTTTGAAACAATACGACTGAGGGGTCGTTAGTCGCTTCACCCCTGATTAGCAAGTCATACAAGCCATCACCGTTAATTTCGCCTTTGATGAAGTCCACTCCTAAGTGCAATTTTGAACCTGGGTCTAATAATGAATCATCAAGATCGAGTATTGCTGGAAAGGAATAGCCAGTGTCGCTTGAGGAGAATTTGTATAAAACAAAGCTCGTTGGGCCTTCAATAAAAATTGGTATGCTAATATCTATCCCAATAAGGACAAATATATCGCGCCCATGAAAATAAATATCTCCTTCAACACCGTCCCCGTTGAAGTCACCGTAATAAATGTCATATTTGTCAAAGTCAATCTTCTCCGACGGGTCTAGAGAACCTAAATTTCCTTCATCACCCTCACCTGTAGTTATTATTACACTTACAGGCGGTGAATAATCACTAATTTCGTCAGCGGGTGAGGACCAATCTGGATTTGATGTGTCAGTAATATCTCTCCATCTCTCGGTATAATTAGTAGCAATTGAAATTTGATACTCGCCAGGAAGTTGGTTCGTTAACGAAAGACTATCATCTGAACACGAAGAGGTAGACGCAGAACTAAAATAACCAAGGGTTATATTTTCAATTTTCGCAGTAAAACTTGTGCACTCGATCCAAAATTCATCCGGATTAAACGCGGAACAATCAATAGACGGTACCCAGTTGATTTCAATACCACTGTCACCAACTACAAAAGCATCCAACTCCGGGGGAGGAGTACAGCTGTACACTATTTGAGCTGACAGCAACGACACCAATATGATTAAAACATTTAGAGAAAACCGACCCCAAACTTGATTTATTTTTTTTCTCACGACATACCCCAATCTCATATCAACTCTTCAATCTTTCCAATAACTCACGTAGTACCAGTTATCACGCAAGCACAAAAGCAACCAATAAAATTAAAAAATGAACAAGCACGACCGCTAAAGAGCATGTCTTTAACAAATCACGTAAACTACCCAGTAAAGGGGCAATCATCCTCTATCAACATCCTGATCTACAATTTGGCAGCCGCAAATAAAAACGGCTGGTTCCGTTCAGATTTATAGTTAAGACAAGTCAGCGTCGAATAACCGTAAAAATATATTATTCAATTGGAGAAATTAATTGGGGAGAGCTTTTGAATAGGCAAGCAAGGGCAGGATTTTTATTCGCATTGGATTGAGTAACGCCAGCAAAGATAAATATAAATTGCATGGGCTTCGACTGCGTTATAAGCTTCGTCAACTGGGACTCGCTATTTTCAAAGTAATACCAACAATTCAGGAGAGCAGACTCCCTATTTGTTTCTCTGTCTACGCTTCACGTTAATCGTTCGTTCGCGCTTCCAGCGACTCAAATAATCCTAATTTAAAGCTCCGCATAATGCGCAAAACTCAGTACGGTTGGAGGGCTAGCCCTTGCCCGTCAAGAACTTCCATCCTGCAAGGTACTCCAAGCTTCGCTTGTCGCACTAAAGCCTAGCGCTACCGCATTTTGTTATGATTATATTTCTACAAAAATAATGAGAAATTTAGTTGTTGATAGGTGGATTGCCCATAGTGATATATAGTGCACGACAATATCCTCCCTCACCTAAAGTATCTGAAGCAGTATTGTAATGCAGTGAAATTTCTTTATTTGCCATGTAATTAGCCATTACTGTACTGAACATTTCATTAGTTTCAGCTACAAAAAGAACAGTTCCACTAGACCATGTTTGACATCCGCCTGCGGAGGTTACACCTTTTAAAGTAAACCAAAATCTAGGAGGCTGCCAACTTTGATTTGCAGGATCATGAGTTCTAATATATTCTATTTTACCTTTGACATGCCCATTGCCTGCAAAAGCAGTTCCGTTAAAAGCACAAATTATAACGCATAAAATTTGTATTACTCTCTTCATTTATTTCTCTCCTTTACCAATTTTAAATAATTATGGATTGATGATTCCTTGACTGGGATTTTCGACGATATATCGTATAGAAAATCAACTATTTATAACATTGAAAGTCATAGTCAACCAATCTCTTTTATAAAAGCCTAATCTACCCACAAGCAGATAACCAACCGGCATTTTTGAAGGGTACGCCCAAATCGCGCCCTGCCAGCATTCTGACCCACAACATGAAACCCACTACTTCACCTAACTTGTTCTAAATCTCGCGTAGTAATCACATTTTAATTACACATAAACTAGCTAAATCCGTTCAGATTTATAGCTAAGACAAACCAGCGCAGATAAACCGTAAAAATATATTTTAAATTGGAGAAAGTGTTTGAAAGGTGTTTTTAAAGATCAAGATAAACGTGCACTAAATAGCACTTATTTTTACGGCAAAGTGTCTGTCATCTGTCAAATGCCGAGAAGTTTGCGCAGAGGATTTGATTATGTTTGCTTAACTTCGCGGAATAAAAGATATGATTAAATCAAAAGCAGTGAAAATCTGGCCTTACCTCCCCAGGTCTTACACCGCCAAAGTAACGTAATTCGGAATAATAAGTGCTGTTTTATTAGTCAGCTTTGTCTGCCAATATCTTTTGTAAAAAATACATGGATACCTAAACACCTAATTCACAAGGAAAGCGTCTTCAATATTATTAGTTCCACCATTGCCCGCATCAAGCGAAGGAATAAATAATTGATAACCTACACCGGAGCTTTTATCTAATACAACAACATGGCCTTCCTCAACCTTTGCAAGCGCAATAACCTTGCCTTCGTAAGTTTGTTCATCAAGCAATTCAAAAGCAGAACTTACCCACCTTAAAGTTGAATTGTGTTCAAGTCCATTTATGGCAACGGTAACGATGCTTTCATCCGACAGCCATACTGCATCATCGTAACGACCGCCGACAGAACCCAATTTACTGAGCCCACCATCAGTTCCATAAACATCGCCATTTAAGGAAAGAATCTTCGAACCGCCTTCCGAAAAACGAAAGAGCGCTAGTGGCTCATCCCCGTTAGTATCACCTATTAACTGCTTTTCCCCCACAACACCATTAAATGTATCGATATTAAAATAATACAAGTGCTTATTTGTTGCAGTATATAAGCGTGAACTTGCAGGGTGCCAAATCGGATGTGAGGAGCCATCCTCAAACAACTGTTGGCCAGTTAGGGTTCCTGTGGAGTTAAATAACCTTAGCTCGCTGCCGCGATGTCTAGAATTAAGCACATCAAATAAATAATCACCATTATCAGACGAAATAAGATTCACTGGCCCACGCTTGTACATGGCCAAATTCGGCTTTAAATCGCTACTTGGTTCGATAACGACTACCATCCCTTCATAGCTGATATAGAGCCGGTTGTTATTTTCAGAAAAAGCTAAGCCTTGTATGCGGTTAAATAAAATAATTGGACGCGGAAGTGCAATAGCATCATTTAGGTTGAGTTTGATTGGACTTAAATATCTATGCTGCGAGACCGAGTAGCGATATACAGCATTACTATTTTCGTAAGCTAAGTAAATAATGTCCTTGCCGTCACTTACAGCATAATCTGGCGTATCTTTTGGAAAATTAAAGCCGTATCTGCAATCGGCTCCATCCCCGTCATCCTCTAAAAAACACCCGGCATTGTTCGGGTAAAAGTCAAGCCATAAACGCTCTGTACTGTCCATCTGACTCTTCCCTTCATTCCACTCATCCGGGTGGCCATCATAATCCCTATCCAACGACGCCGCAGGATTTGTAGGAAATTGGTCGAGATTATTATTTACACCGTCGTTATCTGTATCATCACTATGTTTAAATTTATAAAAAGAAAGCTCACCACCTAAATAGCTGACAACGATAAATTCAGCCGAGTCAGAAACTTGAAATAAATAAAATGGAACTCCCTGAAACTCGTTCCATGATAGTGTATTGAGCTTATTGTCTAGCTGCTTAACAATCGTGTCTCCAGTGTCAGGAGCTATATGCAAAGCGACAAGCGCGCCATTATCCAGCCAGTCCGCCCCAAAAATACCGGGTTTAATCGTTTTTTCAAACTCGATCGTCTGCCCCTTTCTATACACCGAACCATTCGACAGTAGTATTCTTTCTTCATTGTCATATAGGCGTACAGAATCATCACTATCAAAGTCCAACATCAATGAATATAGTTTTCCACCCGAAAATTGCCCAGTTTGCTGATCAATGTTTTCAACCTGCAATTTATTTCCGCTAGTATCGTCAATAAAATACAGCTTATTTTCACTCTGGCTCCAGCGTAAACTATCCTGCTGCGGAGAAAATTCTTTCGTATCCAACAGCATACCGGCACGGTCATAAATATAATTCATGTCGTCGCTATCACGAATTAATAAAAATTCACCTACTTCAAGCATCTCGCTAACAGTCAGATCTAACTCAACGAATTTTTGATGAGAAAAACTGCTTTTTCTATCAACAAAATATACTGAAGAACCATAATTAATATAGAGCCGTTCGTGGCTGCGAGAATATTCAATATTTCCTGGCGTCTGCGTTTCGGTATGGCTGTCCCCCTCAGCAATTATAGGGCCAATGTATTTTTCTTGGCTAGTTGACCAGCGATAAACGCGTTTGTTTGCTTGGCTGAGAAAATACACAATATTTTCTCCATCAAAAACCGCTTGATTTGGAAAAAATGGAGGAATAAGTTCGTCTGTATTACACTCTTGTGCATTACCATGCGATTCTAAAAAACAAGCTGCATTATCGGGGTAATGATCCAACGTTAAGCCACTCGTACTGTCTTGCTCCGATTTTCCTTCGTTCCATTCATCAGGATAGCCGTCAAGATCATTGTCGACCGACGCCGCTGGATCGAGTGGAAATGCGTCAAGCATATTGATGACACCGTCGCCATCTATATCATTACTGGGTTCATAGAGGGCAAAATCTATCCGATTGTTATTATTAAAAACGATGACATATTTCCCATTTTCAATTTCGAGTAAGGCAGTAGCCGGTTGCGAGTACTCAAGCTGTTCTACTGTTGAGTAAGAGCTATCCAATCGGCGTAGCATAGAGGCGTTATTGTTATTTTCAATAAGTACTAGCTCACTATTATCCAACCATGTGGCATCTACAAAGTTTTGTGCAACATTTTGTAAAAAATTATCCTGTAAAAGTACATTAGTGGGCTCATTGCGATAAACCTCACCGGGACTTAAAAGTAATTTTTCTGCATCACGCGAAATCCTGATAAGTGTATCTTCATTTAATATACGTCCAACAAATATTGCTTGTGCAGACCCTACTCTACCGGTATCTTGATTCACTTCAACTTTGTTTATAGTACTACTTAAATAGTACACGGTACTATCTATGGAACTCCAAGTAGCCGAATTCAAGGAAAACATGACTTCACTTTTATCAAGAATCTCTCCTTGCTGATTAAAGACATAGAAGTATTCTTCATTTCCATCGTCTTCATAAGCTACAATAAAATTATCAGCATCTATTAAACCGTCAATCGATACTTCGGTTTGCGAAAATTTATGTTGCACGCTTATATCGTCTAAATCTATGTAAGTGATGTTTTTCCCGTAGTTGAGATAAATTCGATTGTGTACCTTGGAAAATATTAAATCATCAGCAATAAATTCTTCCAAACCAATTTTAAATTTTGCATCAATGGGGCTTAAATATTTATTCTCTAACACAGAATAACGATAGATAAGCCCCTGAGTTCTATCGAGCAAATACAGTATTCCTTGCACGCCAGAAATAACTTTATCCGGATAAAACTCTGGCTCAAATGCGTCGGTGCGACACATACCATCGCGGCCGTGATCAGGTAAGAAACAGGCGCTATCAAGAGGAAAATGATCGAGTTTAAGCCCAGTATTGCTATCACTTTCCGTTTTACCCTCATTCCATTTATCGGGATAACCATCACCATCTGAATCTAGGGAGGCAGCAGCGTCCACAGGAAAGGCGTCTTCACTATTGTTGACACCATCGCCATCGCTATCATCAGTTAAGCTAATAGTTTCATAGCGAATACCACTTTCCGTTTTAAAGATAGCAATAAAGCTTTGATCTGCAATTTTGACTAAGTCAACAAAATTGGCAAAAAAATCTTGTCGGTCAAAAATTTCAAACTGATCATCAAATCGCAGTAAAGTACCCGTTGCAAGAATATTTTCTATGGTAATTAAACTGCCATCCGCTTGCCAGTAAGATTTTAAAAATTCAAAATCGAGATCATGCAGCTTGCTAACCCCATTGGAAACGTCAAATATTTCACCTTTATCGGTTAATATTCGGCTTCCATCAAAAGAAACACTGATAAGCTGTCGCGGGCGTATAGTTCTGAGATTGAGCACCTTAATACTGTTAATTTTTCCAGAAAACTGGTCAATCTCGTCGACATAAATATTCTCACTTTCTTCGAAATCACTGTATAGCAGCCCTGTACTTGGGACCCAAAGGTGGTTTATTGATCTACCCGTTCGATAAGACTGATCAAGCTGCGTTGCATTGACATCGTAGGTTGCGTCATAACTTCTGAGATCATTTTCAGCCTGAACTAACAGAAAACTTCCCACAGAAGTAATGTCTGTAATTTCATAGCTGACACGCGCGAAAAATTCTGTATTTTGATTTTTGGTAAGATCGATAAAATGTATTTCGTTACGATAATGCAAATACAAGCGATTATGCTCAGCTACAAACTCAATTTTGTTTGGCGCTTGATGCGTAATTCCTGAACGCTTATTCAGCATGATTGGTCGCAAGTATTGTGTTTGCGAAATTGACCAGCGGTATAATGTCGCAAACCCTTTACTTAAAATAAGTGAGGTATCATCGCCGACATAGACTACTTGATCGGGAATTAAATCGGGCATGATAAGGTTGTAATCACAGAGCTCACCCACTCCATGTTCCCGCAAGAAGCACCCGGGCTCATTGGGAAAATAATCTAGCGTTAAGCCTAACTCGCTATCCGTTTC